>NZ_JACSLH010000003.1:131252-282557 GCF_018618035.1 Exiguobacterium sp. s64 | reverse complement strand
TAGACATCCACATAGACCCCGGTGATTGTGTCGTCCTCGACCACCATCTCGACCGGAACCGAATCACCGGCCGTGTAGTCGCCGTCCTCGATCGAATAACTGATTAACTTTGGAGCCACCGTGTCAGCTTCCGTACCATTCACATTGAATCCATTCAATTCGATATCCGTACCGCGTACAACCCTGCTGTTGTTCCAAGTGTCTGCCAAATAGACATAGTCGAACTCATACCGCCCCGACTCCATGCCTTCCTTGATTAGAAGTTCTCCACGATAGACACCACCTTCTAGCGCCCACATTCTGATCCATTGCAGTCCTCCAGAGATGGGCTTTCTCATATAGACATCCACATAGACCCCGGTGATTGTGTCGTCCTCGACCACCATCTCGACCGGAACCGAATCACCGGCCGTGTAGTCGCCGTCCTCAATCGAATAACTGATTAACTTTGGTGCCTCAACATCACCCTCAGCCAACACCCTCCAATCAAACGAACTAAATACCAATAACATCACGACAACTAAACTGACCCACTTTTTCATTCACATCTTCCTTTGTACTTTATATGTAACACCCATTAAGATTTTCCAAAGAACAATATACCATCTAATTTCTAAATTTTGTCTCCTGTTTTTATAAAAAGGTGTATGTTTTTCGATACCACGACATAAAAAATACCAGGTGTCCGTCAGACGATTTGTCCAACCGAAAACCTGGTCATCACCAATCATTTACTCCCAATCCGATACTCCGCCTCAATGACCTCATCCCCCATAAACGCCTCCATCGTCGCCGCCGTATCCGACGAGATGCCGTCCTTCTTCACGACTTTCCCGACCGTCTGCAGGATGATCTTCCAGTCGTTGAAGAACGTGACGTTGTCGACGTACTTCACATCGAGCGCGAAGCGATCCGGCCACGATAGTCGGTTCCGTCCGTTCACTTGGGCGAGTCCCGTCAGTCCCGGTCGGACATCATGTCGTCGACGTTGCTCTTCGTTATAACGCGGTAAATACTCGACGAGCAACGGGCGCGGTCCGACGATGGCGATGTCACCCTTGACGATGTTGAGCAGACTCGGCAACTCATCGAGACTGAGCGACCGGAGCGTCTGACCGAACGGGGTCAACCGGATCTCGTCCGGCAACAGTTCGCCGTGCTCATCCCGCTCATCGGTCATCGTCCGAAACTTCACCATCTCGAAGATGACGCTGTCTTTCCCGGGACGTTTCTGTTTGAACAGCACCGGTCCCCCGAGCTTCCACTTGATCAGACCCGCGACCGTCACGAGGACGGGACTCAATACGACGAGCGCGGCCGACGCGAGCACCACGTCTTGTGGCCGTTTAACGTATGTCTCATACATCCCCATCACACTTCCCCCTTCCCGAATCGCTTGCTTGGAATCATCGACCGGACCAAGTCTTTCTCGAACGCATCGACCGTGAACACCCACATGAAAATCGCGTAGGCGAGGACGAGCCCCATTCCTTTGAAGACGAAGCCGAGCAACGTGTCAGCTGGAAACCAATATTGGACGATGAAGCCGAGTCCGAGGACGAACAGTAATCCCGGGGCGAGCTTCACATGACACTCTCGGAAAAATCGGAACACGTCGAGCTTCAACACTTTCGCGTAGATGATGTTCATGAACAGCGTATTGCCGCTCAAGTATCCGATCATGACCGACAGCGCCGCCCCCGTCGCCCCGAACGGACCGCTCAGGAATGCTGAGAAGATCAAGGCGATCACCGCCGACAATACCATCCCATACGCCCGGTAGCGGACCTGGTTCGTCGCGACGAGGTGGATGTTGGCAATCTCTTGCGGTAGCGTAATGATACCCATCGCGATCAACAGTGCCGCGACGACATATGATTCTTTGAAATCGTCCCCGACCCAGAAGTGGATGAACTCCGCGCCCATCGCGATGAATACCATCGTGATAAGCCCGATGACGTACAGCTGGATGCGACCGACCCGAATCATCAAGTTCTCGATATCTTTCAAACCGCCCGAGTGGTTGAGCCGGGTCACTTTTGGCAAGAACAGCGAGTTGACGGCCGTGGCGATCAACAGGACGTATCCTTCAATGACCATCCCGATCGAGAAGATAGCGACGGCGACACCACTCGCGAAGATGACGAGCACGGTCGGCATGATGTGCATCAAGAAATTTTGCGTCGCCGACACGGTCGTCTGCCACGAGGCGAACACGAAAATCTCACGGTACATCCCTTTTCCCGACGCAGTGAAGTCGATTTCCGTGTCCGTTCCTTTCCAGACGTACAGCAACTTACACAAGTTGATCAGCAAAATCATCGCCGCGTTGACGATGACGAGGGCATAAACCCCATAACCCATAACGAGCGCTCCAATCGTGAAGCTGACGATTAGGATTTTCTCGAGGAAGAGCAGCGTGTTCAGCTGGATGAAACGCTCGTTGACGATAAAGACGGCGTCAATCGGTTTGGCGAGCAGCGTGATCAAGATGTAGAAACCGACAATCGGATACATGACTTTCAACTTCTCCATGTCACTCGCGCTCAAATTGCCGTAAATGACGTCGAGCAGGAAGTAGAGGACAACGAGGACGACCGTCAATAAGAGCGTCAAGAAGAAGAACAGTTTATAGGCAATGCCGAGAAAGCGAATCTCTCCAGCACGGTCACCGTGCGTCCGATAGTTGCTGAGGAAACGGGCGACGACGATCTCAAGTCCGAGGTTGAACGCGAAGATGGCGATAATCGAGAACGACAGGACGTATAACCCATAGTCCCCTTGTCCGATTTTGCTGATCATCCACGGCGTGTAGAGGAGCCCCGAGATGATGTTGAACCCGATTGATCCGTACGAGACCAAGGCGCCGTATTTGATTTGATTCGAACTCGTCTGTTCCGGTTCGATGGCATATTTGGTCGCCATGGGAGAGCCTCCTCATTGATACGTATAGTAATAGGCGTCCTTGCCTTGACGCGACTCGCGGCGATTCAAGACGATTCCGAGAATCTTCGCCCCGGTCATGAGCAGTTGGTCACGTGCTTTGACGACCTCGTCCCGGTCGGCCGATTCACAGCTGAGGACGAGGATTGCCCCGTCGACTTCCTGGGCAATAATCCGGCTGTCTGCCACCTGCATGATCGGCGGTGCGTCGAGCAAGATGATATCAAAGTCGTCTTTCAAGTGATCAAGCATCTCCCGGAACGCCGGGGCTGCGAGCAACTCGGACGGGTTCGGCGGGACGACACCCGCGACCATGACGTATAAGTTGTCGAGCTGGGTCGGCTGAATGGCCGCCTCGGCCGTCGAGCGCTTGGCGAGCACGTTCGAGAGCCCGATCCGTGAGTCGATATGGAAGATTTGATGGATCGTCGGGCGTCGCATGTCACAGTCGACGAGCAGGACGCGTTTGCCGAGTTGCGAGTAGACGACGGCCAGATTGCTCGCGGTCGTCGACTTGCCTTCGCCCATCGACGTCGAGGTGATGAGAAGCGTCTGCAATTTCGAGCCGAGCGATGTGAACTCGAGATTCGTCCGGAGCGTCCGGTATTGCTCCGAGATCGGTGACTTCGGTTCGTAAATCGTGATCAAGTTTTTCGTCATCCGATTATGATAGTTTTCGTTGCGTTTTCGGAACATACGGTTCACCCTCCTTTGCGACTTTTGGTTCCTTCGGCTTCCGTTTCTCAGGTTTCACGATTTGGCGATCAAACAACGGGATCGACGCGATGACCGGGATACCGAGGATGGCTTCCGCCTCGGCCTCGGAACGAATCTGTTTGTTGAACAAGTAACGCATGAGGACGATGCCGCTGCTCAAGATGAAACCGACCAAGACACCGAGTGCCGTGTTTCGTGGGATATTCGGTTCGACCGGTTCGGCCGGGATGAACGCCGGCGACAAGATTTGCGTATTATCGATATTCATTAATTTCGGTACTTCGTTCGAGAAGACGCGTCCGAGCTCGTTGGCAATCGTGGACGCGAGCGCTGCCGAGTCAGCCGTCGCTCGGATGGTGATGACTTGCGAGTTTTCCTCGCTCTCGATGACGATTTGGTCCTCGAGCTTCTCCGGGGCGCTGGCGATATTCTCGCGCACCTCGTTCAAGATAATCGGACTCTTCATGATGATTCGATACGTATTGACGAGCCCTTGGGACGATTGAATCTGCGTACTGTCGAGCGTCTCCGTCCCCGTTTGTTTCGGCACGACGAGGATCTGGGTCGACGCCTCGTACGTCGGTGGGATGACGTAACGGCTGAGCGAATAGGCGATGCCCCCGACTAGGACCATGGTGAACAGGATGACCCATTTTTTCGTTTTCAGGATGAACCAAATATCGCGAATCGATGCGTTGATGTCTTTCACGGCAACCTAACCTCCTTCATTGGTGCGACTCAAAGTTGTATGCGTTGTTGGATAATGACCATTTCCCCGTCCCGCTTCCCGTCAAATACAAACAGGAAGGAGATGCCTATCATTTTTTTGAAAGATTTGTCTACGTCGTAACGACAGGCGGAACGGGCTGTTTCGCTTGTTCGGCCCGGTGCCGGCTATAGGAGACGACAAAGACGAGCAAAATCAACAGATAGGCGATGGCGCGGAGCCGCAGCGCGGTTCCGATATTATCGTTCGTGATGGCGATCAAGCCGTTCCAGACGAACGCCTGCATCAAGATGAACTGTTGCACTTTCGTGACATAGGCGCGTCGTGACCAAAGGAACAACAAGATGAGCGTCATCGGCAACGCCTCGATGAAGAAGACGATCAAGATGGTGAGGCCACGGACGTCCCACGGCAGCGGGCCGACGAGGTTGCCGAGATAACTATGCACATAATTGACTAAGAAACCGAAGTAGTTCGATGCGTCGAGCCGGATACCCATCTGACTGCCACCGGCGAGGAAGCCGATGCCGTCGGAGCGATACTGGAGCGCCGAGCGGAGCGTCTTGTCGACGATCGGCACTTGCACGTCCATGAAGAACGTATAGATGATGCCGAAGATGACGAGGGCGAGCGTCAGGATGACAAACGGTCCGGCGATTTTGCGCACCGCTTGAAGTGACAGCCAAAGGACGGTCGCCATGACGAACGACAGAAGCGCATATGTCCGGAACTCGCCGAGCAACCAGACGGTCGGAATCAAGAGTAGGAAGTAGGTCCAGTTTTTCTCGAACAGCCATCGGATCGCGAGATACGTCGCGGCGATATAGAGCATGTAAATCCAGACGTCCCGGTAAATCGATGTCGTGATGTTGATGAACAGGCTGATATAGGCGATGAAACTGAACAGCGCGTATAGATAGGCGTAGTGCCGAATCTGTTCCTCTTTCTCCCCGAGCTCTGTTGTCGCGAGCTGGATGGAGACGAGTTTCAAGGCGAAGTGGATAAGGAGCGCCATGCCGACGAAGTTGAACAGCCGGATGGCGAACACGCTCTCGGTGCCAATCAACTGCATCAGCTTGCCGATGACCCATGGATAAATCGACGTCCGGATCCACGACAAATCGTAAAACACGTTCATCGCCTGTTCCCAGTAGAAGACGCCGTCATCCCCTTCCCCGAACAAATGGTACGACACACCGTTCCCGGTCGCGTAAATCGCGAGCGCGTAAAAGACGGTCGTCGCGAGCAGATAATAGAACAGCACCAGATATTTGACGACGCCGACCTCGGTATCGAGTTTCATGCGTCTCCCTCCTCTCTTCAGGCGATCGGTCGATCAAAACTCTCATAGATGCGTCGCATCTCCGTCTTCGAGCGGTCGACATCGAACGCCTTGACCGACTCGCTGTTATGGAGCCCCATTTGGTGGGACAAATCGAAATCGAGTTGCATCGTCCGGATGGCCCGAGCGAATCCGGCCACGTCTTCCGGCGAACATTTATAACCGGTCACCCCGTCAATCGAATAGTCGTTGATGCCATGGACGTTCGACGTGATGAGCGGGAGCCCGGCCGCCATCGCCTCGAGCGCGGCCATGCCGAGCCCTTCCCGTTTCGACGGAAAGACGAAGCAGTCCGACGCCTTCATCACTTCGATGACGTCGTCCCGGAAGCCGAGCAAGGTCACTTGCCGCTCGAGCCCGAGCTCCCGGATGAGCTGCTCGAGGTGGTCCTTGTTGTCACCCGTCCCGGCGATCAAATAACGGAGCGTCGGTTCTTTGAGCGAGGCAATGGCGCGGATGATCGTCTCGTGGTTCTTGTTCTCGTTCAACTCGCCGACCGACAACAAGACGAAGTCGGTATCGCTGTCGATGCCGAGGCCACGACGTTTCAGTGGTCGATCAATCGTGACCGCCTCGATTCGTTTCGTGTCGACGCCGATCCCAGGGATGCGGAACGTGTGCGATGTCTTGAACGTCTGTGCCCGCGAGAAGTCCTCTTCGTTGATGGTGACGATCGTGTCGGTCATGCGGGCGAGCGTCCGTTCGACCGGATAATACAGCATCCAGTTGAGCGACGGGCTGCCTTTGAAAAAATGGAAGCCGTGCGCCGTATACATGCATGGGGTGTGCGTCTGGCGCGCGACGAGCCGGCCGACGACCCCGCCGATCGGCGAGTGGCAGTGGATGAAGTGATAGCGGTTCGCCGTCATGACGGCTTTCAACTGTTGATAGGCGCGGACGTGGCCGTTCATCTTCTTGATGTCGCGCTCGAAATCGATTTGGAACAGTGTGACACCGTTCGCCTCTAGGTCCTGCTTGATGCGGGCGATCTTGTCAGCGGAATACATGCTGCCCCACTCGAAGTTCGTGGCGACGTCGACTTGATACCCCATCTCTTGGAGCATGCGGATATTGTCGCGGTTGAAGCTCTCGATCATCGAGACGACCGAGGCGACCATGAGCACTCGTTTCATCGTTTTCTCCTCCTCACACGCGTTTCCGAAGATAGTCGACCCCATGTAACATCAAGACGAGCGGGACAGTCCGTTCATGTTTACAGAGCTGGAAGAACGTCCGCCACTTCACATCGAAATGCTCGAGCTCCATCTGCGAATAGGCCTGTTTATATTCGTCCTGGCGGAGCACTTGTTTGAGCGACTCAGCCTGGGCGAACAGCGACTTCGGTGCCGCGAGTTCATTCAAGCCGATGCCGATCATGCTGAGGGCGATGCGGTTGTAGAGTGCCTGCATATACTCCTCGCCGAGGTGGTGCGTCTCGATGTAACGCATCAAGATGTGGAAGAATTGTAGCCGCGATGTGACGAGATCCCGTTTATACGCACTCGACATCGAACCCGCGTCCGTCTTCCGGTAATGGTAGACCGGGTAGTCGACATAGACGAAACGCTGACAGTTCTCGAGCGCCTCGATTTGGAAGTAGAGGTCGTTGAACGTACCGTACGGACCGGACCCGAACGTTAGGTGTTTGACGAGATCACGGTGATAGAGCGTGAAACAGTTCGAATTGAGGGCGTCGACGTTTTCCGGGTGGGCGAGCTCTTCCCCGACCAATCCGAACAAGCGACGATGGACGTGGCGCTTCGTCTCGTCCGCATCGAACGACAAAAAGTCCGCATCAAAGATTTTCTTCGGTAGCGATCGGCCCTTGTACTCCCGGACATATGTGCCCATGACCGCATCGGCCCGTTCCCGTTCGGCATGCTCGACGAGGACACGAACCGCATCGAGGTCGAGCCAATCATCGCTGTCGATGAACATGATGTACTCCCCCGTGGCCATGCCAAGCCCCCGGGTGCGGCTAAAAGCGCAGCCCCGGTTCGTTTGGTCCAGCACTTGGACACGCGGGTCATGAATATATTCCATCAAGATATCGTGGCTGTCGTCGGTACTGCCGTCGTTGATACAGATGATCTCGACGTGCGGATACGTCTGTTGCGTCAAGCTGTCGAGACACTGACGGACGTAGGCGCTCGCGTTGTAGACCGGGACGACGAGACTGACGAGCGGGGTGAGGCTTGGCATGTGGGTCACTCCTTCTAGGTTGTCGTTTCATGATGTGAGTGAGAAATGGGGATGATTCTATCCTCGTTGTTCCCGTAAGCTCTTTCTGGTAACTCACAAACGGAATGAGCCGTGGATAATCTTTTCGTGAATTATAAAAAACGAAAAAAGCCGACCCTTCGGTCAGCTTCGCATGTCACTGAAGTTGTTCTTGCCGCAAGTTGCGGAAGATGTTCTCGAACAAACGCTCCTTCACTCGGTCCGACACGTACGAATTGTGCGGGGTGAGCGTCACCCACTCGAAGTTATAGAGCGCGTGATCCGACGGGAGCGGCTCAGTCTCAAAGACGTCCAAGGCGACCCCGAAGAACTTGCCGTCCTCGAGTGCCGCGATGAGCGCCTCTTCATCGATGATCGACCCGCGCGCCACATTCAATAGGACGGCATCTTCCTTCATCGCCGCAATCGCCTCAGCATCGATCACATGATACGTGTCGTCGGTGAGCGGCAAGGCGATGACGACGACGTCGCTCTCTGCCAACACGTCGTGCAACTCATCCATCAACACGTAACGGTCGACGAACGGCACCTGTTTCTCACGATGACCGACACCGATAATCGTCATATCGAACGCACGGAGACGAGTCGCGATTGCCTCCCCGACGTGACCGAGGCCGAGCAAAGCGACGGTCTTCCCAGTCAGTTCACGTAAACGACGTTCCTTCTCCCAATGCCGGTTCGCCTGTTTCTCTCGGAACGCCGCCCCCTGTTTCATAAAGTCAAGCAGCTGCCAGACGACCCATTCGGCCATCGGAACGGCATATGTGTCACCGGCATTGTAGACACGGATGCCTCGATTCTCGAGCTCGTCGAGCGGGAGACGGTCGAGTCCAGCACTGACGGCTTGGACGAACCGTAGCTGTTTAAAATCGTCGACGTGACAATATTGGAACACGTTGTTACAAATCAAGCCCTCGACTTCTGAGACGTCGATGTCTGTGACATCCGCCTCTTCACGGAGCATCGTCACTGTATAGCCAAGTTGTTCAAGTTTTGCGAGTTGTTCAGGAGTCAACCGCACTCCTGTCGACAGCAAATTCAAGATAAGATCCCCTTCCGGTTCTGGATTTCCGTCGCGATGGCATCGACGGTCGAGACGAGGCTCAACCGGTTCAATTCCAACCACTCCGGTGTCGCGTGTTCGAGCTGTTGCTCGTACGCTCTAATTTTCCATACCCCTTCTTGGAACATTTGTGCCTGTTTGGCGTCAAATTTTCCCGTCGACCCGATGTTGCAAAAGCTGCGCGACAAGATGGCGAGCGCCGAGCCGAGCCGGACGTGCTCCCCGAGCACCTTCTCGGCCGGAAGTTTCCCTTCCCCGATGCGGGCGATGCCGCCGAAGCCATACGGGATGCCAACCGCCTGCATTTGACGCGTGACCGTCTCGACCGTCCCGTCGGCGAGCGGCTCGAACAGGAAACTCTGCCCGTAACTCAGATGCAGGTCGTTCAGGCCGATATGGATGTAGTCGATACCCGGTAAGTTGAGCACGTCCGGCATACAGGCGATGGCCTCTTTCGTCTCACACAACAGACAGACATCGGCCCGTTTGTCGACGAGCTCGATGAACGTCGCGACTTCGTCGACCGTCTTATAGTATGGCAACATGACAACATCGGCCCCTCGATTGATGACTTCATTGATCTCATAGCGCGAGCCTTGGAAAATCGACGAACACCCAGTCGACCCCATTTTGTTCCGCGAGCAGCGCGATATCCGGCTGGTTCGTGATATACATCAGTTTCAAAGGCATGGCGAGCACTCCTCCCATCGATAGATTACCTTAGGAAAATAGCCCGTCCGAAAAACAACAAAACGGAAATGCGGATAATCCTTTTGGATTGTAAATGGGAAGTTTACAGATTTTTGAACAAATCTCTTTATAGGAAGTCACACCTCGTCCCTTCGAATATGCTTTGACATCAAATCATGTTCGCAACTTCCTTTTTGTTTTGTTTCAAATGCGGGGAATCGGAAATAACTAACGTACAGAACCATATTTTCGACAGTTTTCGGCAAAAAAGGGGTGACCAATCATGGAATGGATTGTGATATTTGGTGCAGGCGGTCACGCACAAGTCATCATCGATATTCTTGAATTGATGGGGCTCTACCGGATCGCAGGAATTTATGACGACAACCCAGCATTAATCGGGAAGTTCATCGCCGGGTACCCCGTGCTCGGTCTCGTCCATTCCAACGTCGTCGCCCAGAAAGGCATTATCGGAATCGGTGACAACGTCCAACGCGAGTCACTCGCGCGTGCCATCCGCGAACGGACACCAAACTTTGAATTCGTCAACGCCATTCACCCGAGCGCCGTCATCGGCAAGAACGTGACGCTCGGTGAAGGGACGGCCGTCATGGCCGGCAGCGTCATCAATCCGAACGTCGTCATCGGTCCGCACAGCATCATCAACACGATGGCGTCGGTCGATCACGACTGTGTGCTCGAATCATTCGCCTCAATCGCCCCGGGTGCCCATCTCGGCGGCAACGTCCATGTCGGCGCCCGCACGTTCATCGGCATGAGCGCGACGGTCATCCACAATGTCCACATCGGTCACGACACGGTCATCGGTGCCGGGGCCACGGTCGTGAAAGACATCCCGAATCACGTCGTCGCTTATGGCTCACCGGCCAAACCGATCCGGGGGCGGGTCATGAACGAACGATACTTGTGAACACAAAAACGAGGCCACCCCGCGCCGGGTGACCTCGTTTTTTCATTTCAGCTCGCGATGCAGCTCGCGGTCGGTGATATAATCCGGTTCGAGCTTCAAGATGATTCGCTCGAAATAGCGTTGGAGCAGATACATCCCGCCGACGAGAATGGCGAGTGTGAGGAAAACGGACGGTCCCGGTGACCCAAGCTCGTACCATCCCAAAATCGAATAAAGAATCACTAAACCGAACAACGTCATCCAGAACGGCAACCGGACGAGACGTTGATACGTCGCATTATCGTTGAATGAGGCTCGAATCGTGCCGAACCGCCACTCGCGAACGAGGAGCGGAATGACGCCAAGAAAACCGAAACCAAGCAAGAGATATTCAGATTGGTCGACCGTCCGGATCAGTGTCCCGGTGATGATGAACGATGCGACTGCTAAAATGATGGCCCAGCGCTGACTTTGTTTTGCGTAGTCGACGAGGCGGCGGATATGTTGTTCACGTCTCATGATTTGGTCTCCTTTTGTAATGGTTAATCTGTGTACGAATTCTGTTCACGTTTGGTTTCAATTCAAAATGATTCCCATCTATAGAAGTGACGGTTTGTCAAATTAAGCGCAACACTTCCTCCGCGAAGGCCTCGTGTGCGGTCTTCCAGCCGAGACATTTCCTCGGCCGCCCGTTGATCTTGGCGAGCGCGTCCACGATCTCTCCTTGGCCGACCGTCGCGAAGTCCGATCCTTTCGGGAAGAACTCGCGCAGGAGGCCGTTGGCGTTCTCGTGGCAGCTGAACTCCTTGCCCCGGTCCGTCGTCGCCGTCCTGAACGTGCCCTCCGGGAAGGCGGCGTGGACCGTGTGGATCGCCCCCTCCATCGAGGCCGCGCTACGGTCCGCGATCGGCAGGGCGAGGTAGAACCGGCTCTTGCGCTCGACGAACGTCGCGACGCAGGCCTTCGACTTCCCTCGTCCGGAGACGACGGTGTCGAGCTCCCAGTGCCCGAACGTTTGGCGCCCCCTGACCTCCGAAGGCCGTTTCGAGATGGACAGCCCGACGTTGAACCTCCCGCGTGTCTCCACCGGTTTCCGGCGCTTGCCTTTCTGGCGGAGCGCGGTCGTCGGCACGTCGATCAGCCCCGAGTAGATCCAGCGATAGATGGTCGAGAAGGCGATCCTTCCGTCGAAGAGCCGCCCCACGATCTGTTCCGGGGACCAGGTCGCTCGCAGCTTCCTGATGATCGTCCGACGCATCGTTTCGTCGAGCTTCGTCTTGGCGCCGCAGTTCGCTTTCGCCCTCACGTAGCGTTCCTGTGCACGTTCCGACTTGTACCCGGGGTTCCTCCTGATCTCCCGCGAGACGGTCGAGGGCTGTCGCCCGAGCCGTCTCGCGATGGACCGGATGGACATCCCGAGCTCCAGATAGGTCTCTATTTTCACGCGTTCGGCTGTGGTAAGATGGGTGTAGCTCATAGCGATTCCTCTGTCTGAATGTTTGTGTGGTAACTTCATTCTACACGAGGCCGTCGCTATGGACTTTTTTGCGTTCACGTTCAGGTGTTGCACTTAATTTTATAATTCATCAAAAACAAAAGACCAACTTCTAAAGTTGGTCTGAGCAACACGTATTTAAATATCCTTGAACAAAGGAGAAAGTTCTTCTTCATACAAATCTCTCAATCCATCACGTCCAAGACAATTGCTACGGTAATCGAAGAATAAGCTTAACAGAATGGTAAGTTCTCGATTCCCCACGTAAACTACCGCCTTTTTGTAACGCTTCCCATTCGATAGAGTTTTTTCTTCAAACGTGATTCCCTCGTCAGCAAATATCAATTTGAATAAGTTTTCTTTCGCATCGGGATCTCCAGACGCGACAATCACCGGGAAATCAAATTGCTCAATGACTCGCTTCAAGAGTTTCGTCCTTGCGACGACCATTTTACCGTACTCATTCAAACCATCTAGATTATCTGTCTCAATGGCAGACTGGATTTTTTTCAAATATCGTTTTCCAGGTTTAAATGCTTTTAAATACTCATTTTGATCCAATTGATAAGGCCAAGTATTTTCATCCTGACGAGGGAGCGGTCTCCAGTCCATTAGCGCAGCTTTTATTTTATGGTCTTTATCATATAAGGTTTGAATACGTTCATATTTTTCTTTCCACTTGTTCGTTGTCTCTTCGTCCTTTTTCCCGTCCTTTAAAGCGAACCAATCGTATTCCGGTTGCTCTAATGCCAGAAGTAAGCGAGCTTGAAAATCTAACATAGTTGAACGCGGATTACCTTCTTTTTTATTGTGTGGCGCCAATCCTTTTTCAGCACGAATTTCATTCGTGACTTCTCCAAGTAACTTGTATCCTGTATGACCACTTTCATCCCAATAACCATTTTCCCAACCTTCACCTAACCAAGTATCTGAATTTTTACCATACACTCGTGTTCGAGCGCGCACCGCTTCAATCGGGTAGCCACCAAGACCTTCTTCGTTTCCAAAAAATACGATATCAGCTTCTCGAAAGGCGCCGTAACCAAACCATTTCTCTAATCGTTTCATTTCTTCTTCTGATAGATGAAACTGGTCGTTTTCAAAATTTGTTGTCATTGTTTGGCCTCTTTTCATTGGGATGGGATAGCAATTGATAAAAACTTAGGACTCAGTGTACTTAGTTGTCAACAAATCACATCACATTTTTTGTTCGATGCGCTTTAGCACTGCTAGAATCTCTTCTAAAATCTCCCGATCGCTTTTTGTGTCTTCTTGATCGACGTATCTTGGCAGGACACTTTCCATCGCCACTTCCCATGTCGACCGATTCTCATCTCGATAATCACTCACAGCTTTAAAAATTTCCAAGTATTCATCGGATAGTTGTTGACGACTTCCAATGAGCCCTAAATCCCGTAAGCATTTCTTAAAGAATCGAACATTACCTGGCTTGTCTCCTACCTTCTCTGCAAAATCTTGATCTGAATAATACATATACATCCCTCCAAATGATGAGCATAACTTGCTCTTGGTAATACAATAGTACTTCATTTGAAATTTGTAAAGTATTTATTTGATCTTATTAAAGAATTCAAAAGTAGTCCTAATTCAAAATAGCTTTCGAACTGAAATGGATATTAAAAGAAAAATAAGAACAATTAATTACAAAACAATTATATAATAACTATATAATGGAATCTACACTATTTTAATAAGGTGGGATACGTATTGACGACATGGAGCAAAGACCAACCAGTGTGCGCAAGTTGTCGCTATTGGGGCGGCCAACGCAACGTAGACTTTACCGCCAGTTTTTTCGAAACCAAGGAAGCGACCGGAAGATGTAACGGCCCGTATAGCGGTAGCATGAGTGGTCTCGATACTTTCGAAGGAGCATCTTGTCTAAAATGGGAAACCGTACGAACATCATGAAACGGAGGCTGGTACATGTATAAATTGTTAAAAAAAGCGATTTCATCTAAAAATGAAGCGCTGACCATCAGACTATTCGAGTCGATTGAGTTAGACGATTTCCACACTAAGCAATTACTTCGTCTTGCTTTACAACATAATCCAAAACTCGCCCCATTATTTTTATCATATGAAGATATCTGTGATTTTCAAATATGTGCCGAATCCGGGCATCTCGATTTGGTCGAAACGTTCTTCGCAAAGGGGCTGAATGCGAACAGTACTACCAAAACTGGACAAACGATTTTAACCGAATTGGTGTTTCGGAATAATACTCCTCTTGACGTCATCCAATCCTTGCTCAATCACGGCGCAGAAGTTGAACGTATCGGTCGCTGGGGAGAAACGTCGCTCCATTTCGCAGTGAGTTCTAATCAACTTGAACCCGCTCGACTTATGATTGAACATCTGCGTCGATTAAATCCTCATTACACGCTGCCAGATGATTTGCTAGACTTCTTGCCAAATCGATTGCGTCCTGAAACCGTCGATTTCGTCATCGAACAAGGGGGGCGTGTCTCTCACAAAGCAATATATCTTTGCATTTTTGATGAGAACGAAATGACACTCCAACGCATGCTGCGTTATCCGGTAGCGCCTTTCAGACTACATGAGCCATTTAATTTTTTGGCACTCTCGCTTCATCGTGGTCGCCCTTCAATTTTTAAACGGAAGTTTTTAGAATGCCTCCCAGTCCAAAGAGATGAACGAACATCATTTTGCGCCGGTTTAGCAATGGTCATGATCGAATCAGGTTATTTGAACCTTTTGCCACTCATGCTCGAACAAGGCATCGAAATAAATTATGTGACTCCGAACGAAGCGGTGACACTTGTGGATGTCTGTCTTGGCAAAAATGAAAAAGGCTGGGCCCAACGTTTTCGCGATATGGGTGGGAAAACGTATCGAGAACTCCATCCCCCAGAGATTGTTCCGTTTCCAAACAAATAGACGGAATCCGCCCTTTACTCTTCATCCAATCATTTTTTATAACCAGGTTAAATATTCTCCATCCTCATCATGATTTTTTATAGTTTACTAATCTTATCAACTATCCTTAGGAGGTCCCTATGCCCTACTCACTCGACACCATCTTACAACTCGAAAATTCGACGGATTTCAACCGCCTTCATCAACAGTTCCATCAATTTAACCCTCTCAAAGTACTACGTGTTGACCAATATGAGATCCGCCACTCGAACGTCCTCGCTTGGCTGTTCGACCCGAATGAGAATCATCGACTGGGAAGTTTTTTCTTACGTAAAGTACTGATGAACCTCGTGACGAAAGCGGATAATGAAGATAAAATCAACGGCTTTGATTACTTGTCATTCCTTCATACGTCGCTCTCTGACGTCGTCGTTCATCGAGAGTGGTCGACAAATGGGCATGGTTCGATTGATTTATTAATCGAAATTCCTTCGTTAAAGACAATCTTGCTCATTGAAAACAAATTTCATTCAGCTGAATCCGAAGGGCAATTAGATCGCTATTTGACAAGTGTGACAACTCGTTATTCAGAGTGGAAAGTACTGCCTGTCTTCTTGACGCTATCAGGCGAACCACCATCTCACGACGCTTATTGGATGTTGGCCTATGAAGATGTTCTACAAATCATCCTACAAGAACTCGATTTGAATAAAGAAACGATTGCCGACAGCATTTATGACTTCTTGAATTACTATGTAGCATTACTAGAAGAACAATTAGTTGAGGATGAAAACACGATGCAGATGGCGATGAGGCTGTACCAAAACTATGCCTCAGCCATTCATTTGATTTATGCCAATGCCTATCAAAATACCAATCGCCAAAAACAAATCGAGCTTCGTGAGGCTGTAGCTGTGCTACAAGAGTTATCCTCGACCGAGCGAGAACATTTGACGAAATTCTATGCAAAGAAAAGCAAAACAATTGATTACATCTTTAAAATGGGTAGCAATATTCTTTATCAATCATTCTTGTCATTTGCAGAGAAGCAAAAGCTACCGAATCACCTATATCGACCGCATGCCAAAGTCCCGAATTTTATTTCTCCACAATGGGAACCATACTTAGAGAACATGGAGAAACTTGGTAGTAGCTACTGGATCGGTTATGGAATGATTATCTGGTTCTCACGAGAATGGAACCAGGATTTAAAAATCCACGTCGAGGTCGGTCCGATCAATTATACTGACCGGTTGAAATTGTTGGAGGTGTTACGAGACCAAGGAATCTCATTCCGCCCATCGGGTATGCTCGAAGGTAAAAAATACACAAAAATCTATGTCGCAACCACTCCAGTCTCGGATTGGACGGATACAGCCTGCGTAGAGCGTGCGATGGCATCACTCGTGACATCTTCTGGTTATAAAGAACTTGAGACCAAAGTGTTGAATGTATTGAGTTCGCTCTATACAACAGTCACGCCGTAAAAAAACACCTGAAGCTTTGGCTAAACGAATAGCCAAGCCTTCAGGTGTTTTATTGTAACTGCATCACTTCACTACTTTAGTTACTTTCTTTAATTCCAGATATCCGGTTTGCTTCATCTTCACAGTCACCGTAACCCCAGCTTTTTGACGTGGAATCGTCAGCTTGTAGTAGCCTTTCGAATCCACTTTTGCGGTCTTACTGATAGCTTTCGTTCCGACAAACGCTTGAACCGTCGCAGCTTTATTGCCTTTACCCGTTACCGAGGTAGCGCTCGATTTCAACGTGTTAACAGTGAACGTCGCGAACGTATTCAATACTTTGAACGAAGCAGCCGTCGATAGGTTTCCTGCCGCATCTTTCGCTCGGACCGTCACCGTCGCTCCTGCTTTCGTCGTTTTCAAGCTGTAACTGTATGTGCCGGCAGTCGATGCTCTCGTTGTATACGTCCGTCCGTTGTACGTGATGGACACCGTCGACCCCTTCTCAGCTTTACCGGTTACTTTCGTCGATTTGTTCGTCAACGTCGAGATGCTTGGTTTCGACGGTGCTATTTTATCGATGGTGAACGTCAAAGCAGTTATATTTCCCGCTTGGTCTGTGACACGAAGTGTATAAGCCCCTGAATTCTTCACTGGCCAACTGTTACGAATACGTTTGCCATTCAACGTCGCAGTTCCTTCGTTGTATTGAATCGTTACGGATTGATTTGTTACTTGGCGACTCTTGACACCTGAGATGACAGGAGCGGTGCGGTCGATGGTGAATACGCGCACCGTCTCGTTCCCGAATTCATCAGTCAAACGAAGCGTATACTTACCAGGTTGATTGATCAGTTTGCCCGACTTGTAGGGCACGTCATTTAATGTCGCCGTCCCTTCATCGAATCGTAGAGCGATGCTACGATAATACGACTTGCCGGTCGTAAACCCAGTTAAGGCAGGAGAAGTGCTATCGATTGTGAAACGAATAGTCGTTTCATTCCCGGCCTCATCCGTCACGAGGAGGACGTACGCTCCTGATTGATTAATCACAGTCCCAGATCTGAATGGCACGCCATTTAACACTGCAGTTCCTTCACTAAACAGTGGCGTCACACGTTGATACGTTTTACCTGATTCCACTCCCGTGACGGTAACAGGTTTCTGATCGACTTTAAATCGAATCGTCGTTTTGTTTCCAGCGCGGTCAGATACGATTAATTCGTACTCCCCGTCCGTCGAAATCGGCGTCCCTGAAACATACGGTTTCCCGTTCAACGTGCCAGTCTCTTCTACAAATACAGGCGTCACAGATTGACGATACGCTTTTGCTTCAACACCCGTCACAACTGGGGGGAGTTGGTCTAATCCAAACATAACAATCGTTTCGTTACCAGCCGAGTCTTTGACTTTTAACTCATAAGCCCCGTCTTTATCAACCGTGTAATTTTTCGCAATCGTTTTTCCATTCAATGTCGCCGAGCCTTCATTAAACGAAATGACTACAGGTTTTGTATATTGTGTGTTCGTCTGCACTCCCGTGACGACTGGAGCCGTCAAATCGATAATGAACGGCGTGACTGTCGTATTTCCAGCTTTATCTTCTACAGACAGTTCATACGAGCCTTCCGCTTGAACTGCGGTTCCGCTCGTGAACAACTTACCGTTCAATTTGCCGACGCCTTCTGTGAATGTCGGAGTCACTGTTCGATTATAACGTTTCCCACTCTCAACCCCACTCACGATTGGGGCAATTGAGTCCACTTCAAATGATAACTTCGTCACGTTACCCGCACGGTCAGTCACCACTAAGTCATACTTCCCATCTTTCGTCACTTCATGGTTCGTTTGAATCTGTGTACCGTTCAGTTTTGCAACTCCATCTGAAAAGTAAATGACAGTTGCTTGATAACTTTCCCCTGATACCACACCTGTAACTGTTGGCGCTGTTGAATCTATTTCAAATTTATATGTCGTGACATTCTTAGCCAAATCCCGGACAACTAATTCGTACATTCCATCAGTTTTAATAATAGTTCCACTAGTAAAAGAGTTACCATTTAATTCAGCTGTACCTTCATTAAAATAAGGAGTCACTGATTGAGTGTAAATTCTCCCATTCTCAATATTAGAAATAGTGGGAGCAGTATAATCAATACTGAAATTAACTACATTCACGTTTCCAGCACGATCGATAACCTTCAACACATATTTACCTTCTTGCTCAACTTTTGTGTTCGAATTGTATAATTCACCATTTAAAGTAGCGGTACCCTCATAAAACGCGGGATATACCGCTGAAGAGTAGGATTTTTTATCATATACATTATCAACCCGTGGTGCTGTTTTATCGATGGTAAAGTTTAAAAACACCCAGGTGTTATCAGGTTGAATCCCATATAACTCATAAAGCCCTTCTTCACTAAACGTTGTGCCAGAAGGAACAAAGATATCTCTGCCTCTATATAATTTTCCCTTGTTATAAGTGATTGTAATATCATGTTTGTAGAATTGGTTATGTTCGGCACCTTCTACAACAATAGGTAAGTCATCATTCACATCGATTGTATAGGATTCGCTAGTGAATTCTTCATCAGTTGCAAAAACTTGAAACTGTTTTGACTTTGTTAAGTCGAGTCCTTCAATCAAGAAACGACCTTCAGAATTGATAGTCGTTGTATAGTTTTTTTCGTCGATTTCAACTTGAATTTTAAGTCCTGGACTCCCGCTACCTCGGATAAAGGATTCAGAGGCCTTAGAGCTATAAACAGAGAACACACGATATTTCTTTTCTTCCACATCTGATTCAATACCTGCCGGGTCAACACTATAGTATTTTATGTTTACATCATTATTTAACACAAAATTAGTAGGAAAAGTTGTGTATAAATCGCTCGGCCCTGCTCCAGGAGACAAATTATAATAAACTGCGCCTTCTCTTGTTGAAACAATATTTAAACTTGTTCCTGCCAAATAGATTCCTGAATCTTTTGAAGCTGTAACAACAGGTTTTTGTTTATCATATACTTTTAAACTAGTCGAGTATGTTAAACCATTTTTAGCTGTAACACTAACGTCTGCGGTTGTCTTTTCGTTCATCGGAACATTTAGTATCTTGAAACGACCAGTTGTATCTAGTTCAGCCTCTACTCCATTAATACTGATTTTATTCGACAAAGGTAATGTCAAACCAATAATATCGAATGTTTTATCTTCATTCTCAACTAAAGCACCACCCGTATTAATAGGCAACGTAAAATGACTCAGATTGGATACATGAGTGTTGAATAAATAGTTGTTTCCTGAAATTTGAATATCACCATCGTAAATAGGCGTAGTATGGCCTAATGTCATGCGATTTCCGTAGACAGTTCCATCTACGAAAAGTCCGCCGTATGTCCGTAAGGCTCCCAAGACATACAAATTTTTTGTCATAGTTACACTTGGAAATGTAGAAAGGATTGCTCCAGGCATAACAAATACGTCTTGGTTAATGCGCTGGCTAGATAAAGTTTCATTGCTTTGAATTACACGCACTCCTAGGTCCCCAATGTATGGTTCGATGTAAATGGAATCTTTTATATCAGAAATAACTGTTATATTTTGATTACGGTCAGTAATTTCAACTTTAATCACGTCCCAAAAACCACTTCTTATTTTAGAGTCATACTCTAGAGAAAAAAGTAAAGGTATACTCATTTCAATTGCCGAGCTATACGGATGATTAAATGTCTGTGGGTCCGATGAAAGTTCAATTTCTCTCCCTGTTCTTCTATGCTTTATGATTGCTTTTACTTCAGACAAATATGAGTTATCCTTTGCATTCACCGTATATATCTGGGTGTCTTTTTCAAAATAAGAAGATATATATTGGGGATTTTCTTTGTCGTCTGTTAAATTTAAGACCTTTAATGAGTTGTTTCCCGTGTATGGTCCATACGAAGTATTTAGGTTACCAGCAACATCGCTCAGTTCGATTCGATTGATCACCCATTCTCCAAACGAAGCATCGTACCAGTCCCAACCGTCACCCGATCCTATATATACGTTTTCATTTTCATAATTTGAAAGATAAACTGTTTTCTCTTGTCCACTTTTTACATGTTTCATATAAAGAGTACCGTATCTACTAGGTTTACCCTCATCTTCAAACTTAACCGTGAAATACAAATCTTCGAAGCCTCCGGCATAGATAGATGACCTTGAAATATCAACCTCGATAACAACCGGCCCTTCGTTATCAACATATAGTTCAAAATTGGAATTATGATTCTCTAAATTAATTTTCGAACCGTTTCCGTATCGGTCATATAGTGTAGTGCTTATGATTTTGTATGTACCGAACTCCGCGTATTCCCAAGTTTCAGACAAATTGAATGTGTAAATATAGTAATCATCATTTAAAGATAGCTGTATTGTTTTTCTATCTCCTCCTGGTGTAAGGATTTCAAGTGATCCCGTCGACGCCATCCCATCTCGATCACTTGCAAACATTTTTAAACTCACTTTTTGTCCACGTGTAACTCGTTCATTGTCCAATTCAATCTTTAAAATTTCAGGACCAACACCATCATCTGCCCGAACCATTGTTGGACTAACAGAAAGCGACGCAAAAATGATTAAGCTAACTAATACATATGTATAAAATTTCTTCATGACGTTCCCCTTCTTTTCCAATTAATTCGTTAAGTTTCCTAAATTAGTTTACTCCCAATTTATTTGATTCACCTAAAAATAAAATAGGTAATATTGACTATGATTTTTAACTCACATACAAACTAAGAATCCTTAAGTAAGACAATAAAAATTCCATACAAAAAAACCTTAGTATCGGCTTTTAAAACAGCCATACTAAGGTTCTTTTTAATCACTCCACCCCAAACCGATAAACCGTCCTCGAGTGATACAACTCCTCTGGTTTCAGTTCAATCGATGTGGCGATGTCTGGATGGTTTGGTGCGTCCGGGAACGCTTGGGCTTCTAAACAAATCGCACTATGCTTCTGCCGTCCCTCGAGCGTGACCGGCGTCTCTTCACTGAGGAAGTTCGCCGTATAGACGACCATGACCGGCTGATTCGTCTCGACGTCCATGACGCGCCCGCTCACCGGGTCGTGTAGCCGGGGCACCCCGTCCTTCAAGATAAACGGGTGATCAAGTCCTCCAGCTTTTACAATCGCTTCGTCCTCCGACGAAATCGCCTCACCGACTCGCTTCCCATCACGGAAATCGAACGGTGTCGCCTCCACTTCGAGCAACTCTCCCGTAGGCAGCGACTCGGAATCGAGCTTCGCCACGTAATCGGACGGCAGTGTCAGCACATGATCATGAATCGTCGGTCGTCCGCCGAGATTGAAATAGTTATGATGGTTCAAGTTGACCCACGTCCGTTCGTCCGTTTGGGCCGTCATCGTAACGACGAGCTCGTTGTCGTCCGTCAACTCATAGACGACTTTGAACGTGACGTTGCCGGGATACCCTTCTTCCCCATCCGGGCTTACATAAGTAAACGTCATCGCCTGTCCCTCGACGTCCATGTCCCAATGCCGGGCCGTGATGCCTTCGTCTCCGCCGTGGATATGATGCGGGGCCTCGCTTGGGGTCAAGGCCACACCATCAATCTCCGCGTTGCGAATCCGTCCGGCGATCCGTCCGACGACAGAACCGAGATAAACCGGGTTCTCCAGGTATTGCTCGGGACTGCCATATTTCAAAATGACGGAGTCCATATTCCCGTCACGGTCCGGTGCCGTCAAATCGGTCATGGCACATCCGTATGAAATAGCAGACAAACGCATGCCGTTCTTGTTTTCAATCGTTGCTTTTCTCAACTGGCTCACCTACTTCGATTCGTTTACCTGTTCATTCCCGTAGTCGTCGTCCCGTACTCCACTTTATCGACGTGACTCAAAAATGAGTTCATGAAGACGATGAAACTCGTGAATCCCCTTATTCTCGCCCACACATTTTCACGTTCGCCGGATATTCATCGATATTCGAGATGGACTAGCGCCCTTATCGCACGTAAGCCTAGGGCTTAATTGAAATATCGGCTTACAATAACGAATGGAGTCGGAAGGCGAACGTACAGCAACAACCAATCGTCGAATATCGATGACTATACTCGAATTAACCTAGGAAAATCAACAGAGCGCTCGGAAATGAATTGCCACATGAATCAAATAGATGATCAAATCCACGAATGGGAACCGATGATTCACTATGTCATCCGCCACCTATCGATTCATCCGAACGAGCAGGAAGACTGCGCCCAAATCGCAAGGATCGCCTTATGGGAAGCGTTGAATCGCGGCTGCACGCTGTCCAAGACGTATTGCTTCCAGCGGATACGGGGCGCCATCTTGAATCACCAGCAAAAGAATGCCAGACATTTAAAGCATGAGGTCGCCGCTGAACGAATCCCAGAACAATGCATGACGTCCGAGCGTAATCTCTTTGACTGGCTGGATGAACAGCGGTTGTTGCTGTCGCCCCGCCATTTCGAACTCCTCTGCCACTTGATCGATGGGACCGAACAGACGCTGTCTTATTCGCCGAGTCGTTTACGGGCATATAAGGCCGACGTCCAACGCGAACTGAAAGAGGCAATCAACTTGAAGGAGTGAATGACATGAAACACGTATTACTGACTGACGCGATTGACCTGTACTTGACAGACATGAGAGAACGAAAAGAAGCCCCCGAGACGACGCTGAAAAGCACGCGCAATTCATTACTGCGCTTCGCGCGCTATGCAACCGAGCACTGTGTGGTTCACATCCAAGACATCACTGAGACGAACCATGCGATCCCGTATAAGAAACACATCAGCGGAATGGCCGACAATACGGTGAAATCCTATATCATGCGCATCCGCGGACTGTTCGCGTTTGCCATCGAGCAGCAGTGGATGCAACATAATCCGTTCGGCCGCATCGTCACACGAGAGGGTGTCAGCGAACCACCAACGATCATCACCCGCGACCAATTGAACACGGTGCTGTACCATGCCCGCAATTACACGCTCTATACGATTTATCTCGTCGGAGGGGATGCCGGATTACGAATCAGTGAGATTCTGAATTTAGAGATCAATCATATCAATTTTGAGGAGCGCTTGTTGACGGTTCAAAAAGGAAAAGGTGATAAAACCCGCCATGTCCCGATGACACCACGACTCACCAACGAATTGAAGAAGTATATCGTCACGCACCGACCGAACGTCGGGAAATCGAACCATATTTTCTTGATGCCGACCGGACGTGTCGTCCAACCCGGTTTTGTGAACAATGATTTGAAGCAAATCGCGCAAGAACAGTTCGGCGTGAAGCTGACGAGTCATATGTTACGTCACAGTTTTGCGACGACACTGTACAATAAGAGTCAAAATATTCTAGGTGTATCCGAACTCCTGGGACATAAATCAATCAATACGACTGAGCGCTACCTTCATGTGTCTAGAGAACAAAGCCGTAAGTTGATTGACAGTTTGAATGAATAAGTAAAGGACTGGTCGAGGCGTGAGTAAGCGATTATTCATGTCTCGTTTTTCTAGAAATGCAGCGATGACGAACAAGTTAAATGATATCTCTTCCTTATTAGTTGAAAGATCCAATTATGAACCTCTCAAAGAATAATTGAAATTAACCAACTTATTAAGCTAGTAGACTATACCATTAAGTTTTTAAAGATAGCATGAGGTCCACGACCTCATGCTATTTCTACCAAAAAATGATTGGAATTACTTCTTACCGTAGTAATTGACATACCAATTAGCAAACTGTTGTAACCCTTCTTGAATCGTCGTCTTAGGTTTAAATCCTACAGCATTTTGAAGTGCATCTGTTGACGCGTAAGTAGCTGGGACATCCCCTGGCTTGATTGGCTCATACTCTTTATTGAATTCGACGGGGCGGCCAAGAGCATTCCCTAATGCAATTTCAAGCGAAGTAATAAACGTCATCAACTTTTCAGGATTATTGTTCCCGATGTTGAATACTTCGTGCTGAACGCTCCCAGATGGAGGGGTTTGAAGCAAACGCTTGATTCCTTCTACGATGTCATCGATATAAGTAAAATCGCGATACAAGTCATTCTCGAAATCACCGTTATTAAAGATTTTTATCGCCTCATTGTTAAAGTATCGATCCGCAAAACCAAAATAAGCCATATCTGGACGTCCTAATGGACCGTAGACGGTGAAAAAACGTAACCCTGTTGCCGGAATTTTGTAGAGGTGGCTATACGTATGAGCCATTAGCTCGTTAGATTTTTTAGTGGCAGCGTATAGAGATACTGGATGATCCACAAAATCAGTCTCTTCGAACGGCACCTTCTTATTCGAACCATAAACAGAACTCGAAGAAGCATAGACTAAATGCTCCACCGGATATTGACGACATGCTTCTAATACGTTATAGAATCCAATGACATTACTCTGCATGTACGCATCCGGGTTTTCAATCGAATAACGTACCCCAGCTTGAGCCGCTAAGTTCGCCACAAACGCTGGGCGATATTCCTCGAACAATTCAAGCATGAAATCTTTATCCGAGATATCACCTTTAATGAATGTGAACTTCGAGTAAGGTTTCAATCGGTTCAAACGCTCATGCTTCAGATTGACGTCGTAATAGTCATTGAGGTTATCTAATCCAATGACAGTACAGCCATTATCAAGTAAGTGTTTTGATAAAAAATACCCAACGAATCCAGCTACCCCAGTCACTAAATACGTTTTAGTTGTATCAAGAGTTGTGTAGTTCAACATTCTTCAACTCCTTAGTTGTTTCTCGTAGGACTGGACGTCTTCCGACTGAATGATACTCGACATCTGCCGACTCCATGTCTTCAGTAGCATAAATGTTTCGTCCGTCGTACACTAACGGCGTTCTCATCAAGGTTTTATAAGCAGCAGGTTCAATTGCTTTAACTTCTCCCCACTCAGTGAAGATGAAGCACACGTTAGCATTTTCTAGAGCGTCTTCAACGTTAGCTACATACGTGATGCTGCCTCTACCATGCTTACCTTCAGGATGAACCTGAGCAAAGTTATCTGCACCAACAGGATCGAAGGCAAAAATCTGAGCTCCTTGCTCTAGTAGTAACGGTACATTTTCTAAAGAGGCTGCTTCGCGCAAGTCATCGGTACCTGGCTTGAATGTTAAGCCTAGAACTGCAACTTTAAGGCCATTGAAAGTGATTAGGCGCTTACTAGCTTTTTTGTATAGCAATGTTTTCTGTTCCGTGTTTACATCAATCGCAGCTTTAACGGTTTTGAGTTCGTAGTTATTCTGTTTAGCGATATACTCAAGGGCCTTCGTGTCTTTCGGGAAACAAGACCCTCCGTATCCGATACCCGCATTCAAAAACTTACTGCCAATGCGATCATCGAAGCTCATTCCTTTAGCTACGTCTTGAACGTCAGCTCCAACTAATTCGCACAAGTTCGCAATATCATTCATATACGAAATTTTTAAAGCTAAAAAATCGTTTGATGCATACTTAATCATTTCAGCAGAACGACGATTGACCGAAACGATAGGTAAATTAAATGGCTCATAGATTTTCTTGAGTAAGTTTTCAGCCCACTCGCTTTCAGTGCCGATAACGATTCGATCAGCATAAAGTGTATCTCGAACTGCAGATCCTTGAGCTAAAAACTCAGGGTTCGAAGCAACTTCAACCTTCACATCATGTATAAGAAAGTCTTGAATGAATTGTTCCACTTTGTCATTCGTACCGACTGGAACCGTTGACTTAACAACTACAAGGCAGTCTTTTTCAACTGACTCTGCAATTTGTCTTGCAACAGTTGCAATATGTGAAAGATTAGCTGATCCGTCTGGTTGTTCTGGTGTTCCTACACCTATAAATATTGCATCAGCATCTTTGTAAGCTGCTGCGTAATCTGTTGTGTAATCTATCAAACCGTTAGAGTAATTTTTTTGCATCAATTCTTCTAGTCCATCTTCATAGATTGGAGAAACTCCCGATTTCATCATTGCCACTTTTTCATCATCAATATCAACACAAGTTACGTGATGATTCATTTCTGAAAAACATACGCCTGCTACTAGACCGACATACCCGGTACCCGCAACTGCTATTTTGTACATTTTACTGTCTCCTTAAATTAAATTTCATATTCATTAACTTATTATATATTGATAATAATAATTACCTCTTTAAAAACCACTGCCAAAATCCCTATCATTACAGTACTTTTAAACATACTCACCTGATAATTTTTATTTAAACAGTCCATTTCTTTGAATAGAGTGTAAAAATAAACTTGTTGTATTAAAATAAATAAAATGGTGGAAATAGTTAAAGCTATATAAATACTGTCGAAGAAGAAACTCCCAATTAAAACCGAGATAACTAAACTCAAAATATGCACAAAACTAACAATCATTGCATTTTTTTGTTTATTCAAAACAATTGATAATCCCTGCATTGTACTTTGTAAGAACATGAAAAAGTATTGTAATGATAAAATTTGTACAAGTTCTCCTGTTACTCTCCACTTTTCTCCAAAGATAAGTACAGTTAATTCATCACCCAAACCCATTAATAGTGCAATAGGAAGTATTGAAAGTTTCATTCCTCTTACTAAGTTCACAAAAACATATTTTCCTAATTCTTCGTTTCTTCGTTTCATATCTGAGACGGTTTTAAAGAAGACTCTTCCTATAGATTTTGCCAACAGCGTAAGAGGCATTTGAAGAATTCTCATAGTAAGAGAATAGTATCCTAACATTTGAGTCCCAAAAAAAACGTTAATCATTAAAACCATGGTCTGTGATTTTACATTATTTAAAAAATTTGTAGGCATTTGAAATGATGTATATTTTTTATTCTTATTTATCACTAATAAGATTTTCCTATAATCAAAAATTAACAGACCTTTAGGTAATTGTTTCTTCATATTTATCAGAGTCACTAGTTGACCCATCAAATAACCTATGAAATATCCATATTGAATATATCCTAGGGAACCCAATATTAATGCAAAAGAATTTGTAACTATAGCGTTTACAATTGGATTTTTCATTAAAACACCGTATTCACCAGTTCGGTTTAACCAGGTGTAACAAATTTGAATTTGTTGTGAAAAAAATGAATATGCAGATAATATTAAAAAAAATAAAATTGGACTTAATTCCAAAATTAGATTCGGAAAAATTACTAATAAAAGTGCTAGTAAACCAGACAAAAAAAAGGTTAAGAAAACAGATATTGTCGAAATCACTTTATAGTTATCAGAAATTGTACTTTCTTTATCTTCCATCATAGAATATGACATTCCTAAATCCGTAAAAGAAGTCATAATCATAGAAATCGCCATCACTAAAGCCCAAATACCAAATGTTTCTACACCATATATTCTTGTAAGAAAAGGTAATGAAAGGAGCGTAATCAATTGACCAATAATAGTACCTGTAGACAACTTAGCAACATTCAATTTATTTAATGATATTTTTTTCAAAAATTTCTTATTAAAGTACATTTTTTAAACTCCAATTTTACTAATAATATCAACTTATATTTTACATTGCATGTGCCAGGAAATTCTTTCTATAGTATTTAGTAAAAGAAACTTCACTTGTTATGTTCATAAAGATCAGTCACTACTTTTACGGTGCTATTTATTTCATATTTTTTTTCAATCAAAGCTTCTTCTATTACATCCCACTCAATAGCTTTGTTTCGCTTTTGAATTTCTTCTATTTTTTCAGCCCATATTTTTTCACTTTCTGAAAGGTCTAATCTGTGAATTAAATCAATGTCTAAATCTGCTTCCTTTGGCACTTCGTTTGATACTAAACACGCTACGCCCGCAGCCTGTGCCTCAATCAGAACGATTCCGAGTCCTTCGTAAAGTGAAGGAAAGAGAAATAAATCTATAGAATTTAGTATTTTATTTATATCTGATCTTACCCCTAGAAAATGAACATTATCGGCAATATTTAATTGTTTGACTAAATCTCTTATTTTGTTCTCTTCATTGCCTTCCCCCACTAAAACTAAATGAGGAAGTCTATTATTTTTTTTACAGTATTCATTGAATATTTTGATAAGAAACTCATGGTTTTTTTGTGCGGTGAATCTCCCTACGTGACCAATTAAAAATGAATCTTTATCTATCAATAATTTTTCCCTCAGATAATTTTCATTTTTTGTAGATTGCTTATACGTATTTAAATCTATAGAGTTAGGAAGATATATTGTTTTCTCATTTTTAACATTCTTTTTTCCAAATAGAAATTCACAGGCTTCTTGAGAGCATCCAATCATATTAGTTGAGTTTGTACTGATTTTAAACCTCATCATGCTTCTATAAAGAGAGTTTATTATTGAATCACTTTTCCCATCCTTAGTATTGTGACTATGTGCAATTCGCGTCGGAACACCATATTTCCTAGATACTTCTAGAACAATTCCACTAAAGAATAATGTATGACTGTGTACTACATCATATGGTCCGAAATTTTTTAGAGTATTTGCTAAAGCCATTTTATATTTTTTTATGTTTTTTCTAGGTAATGGATGGGATATGATTCTCCCCCCTTTCAGTAGTATCTCCTTATCGTAAAAACACTCTTTAGTAGTGTGAACAGCAAAATCAAAATGAAATTTTTCAAGATCAACATTTCTGTAAATATTCATTATTAAAGTTTCTAAACCAGCTGCATTCATTGCACCTACTACATGTAAAACTTTTATTTTTTTCTTGTTTTTATTCATTAACAAAGCTCACCATCTCCAACTTTTTCTGGTTTACTAATTCCATATTAAAGTTTCTATCCTTTAATGATATGTTATTTAATACTTTATTTACTGTAGTAATTGGTTCCTCATTAAAATCAATTACGTATTCGTTCATGCCTAAATCATTAAAAATACTAATTAGTTTGACATCCCACATTAATCCGTATGTTGGCTTTTCTAATGAAATAGAAGGTAAGCATGCATGTAACCTTTGCGCTATAATCATATCTTGTAAAGAAATAATGTTTAATAGTTCATTATACTCTTTAGGGTAACTATAAAAATTCACTTTATCATTTTCCCTACTAAATTTTCCCTTGATAAAATATTCTACAAACGCGTTATCTGTTTTCGCACCATTTGTGAAGATATTTACTTTAATTCCTTTAGCAGTGAAAAGATTAATGACACTTATCCACCAATCAGCACATACTTCTCTTGACCATCTTAAATCGCTATGCCTTTCAATCTCCTTAGGATCCATAATACCTAAGCCTATTTGGTATGAACTTTTATTATTGCTTGAATCCGTGTTAAGTAATTCCTTTGTAAAAAGTGCCGGATCCGAAAGAACACTTATTTTTTTTTCACATGTTACATCGACTGACGTAAGAAAATCTTTTGAAACCTGATCCCTAACAGCAATGGATTTTGAGTAATTAAGAGCATTCGCAAAATAATTTCTTGCCGTTTTACTCCAAGGACCTTTAGCACCAACAAAAGCAAATATTACGGGCTTATTGTATTTTTTAGCCATTTGTACGACATTATTTATACCTATAGGGAAATTTAAATAATTATCAATAAGTAAATGTCCACCCCCTATAATAATTTTATCGCTTTTAGATACTGCAATTTTTAAGTCATTTTCAAGTTTTTTATTATTACGATAATACGCCCATACCTTAATTCTCCTAAGAGGATTAGGAATTAGTTTTTTTACCTTTGATTTGGAGATGAGAGCTATCTCCTCGTTCTTTTTTTCATGAGTATTATTAACAAAACCATTTGTAAAATCAAAATTAGTTATTTCAACGTCTTCGCTAGAGTTTATAATTAAATGTTTCAATGTCTCAGCAATGATTCGATCACCAAGGTTATCTGAATTTGGTACACCGCATACTAATATCTTCTCCATATAACACCTCAAATTCTTGATTTTTGCAATTAATTATTCTGTCCAAAAAAATTCGTAAGGAATCATATGTTGTCCTCTCCATGAATCACCAAAGTAAGCGTTATAACTGTAGAATAAACAGTAAAAAACAACTATGATGAAAAGATTAAACTTAATAAATTTATTTTTCTCTAACTTAATAACTGCTGGAAATAAAAAACACAAACTTATGTTTGCGTACCAGACCATACGTCCAATACCTATAATAGGAGCAAACACTTCAGTTATAAATTTAATAAGAAATAAGAAATAATAAAATTGATAACTACGGTTTTTTATAGTTAATTTTTTATAGTAAATCGAAAATATCAACAATAAAGGGGCTGTAGAGAGCAATGAAGCTATTTCAAAAACAACTGTAGAATCAATATATTCTTGATATCTGCTTCCTGATATTAAAGGATAAACAAAAAGCCTTACTGCATAAAACCCAAGAGGTATCAAAAAAAATAATTTAATCACAGTATTTTTTTTGAAGTCATTAGTACCCTCTCTTTTTTTTATAAATAAGGCAATAAGTGCAAATAAAGCTGAATAGTGGAACATAGTAGCTAATAAAATCATCAGAATATATTTTTTTCTGTTCCCTTGAATAATATATCGGTAAGCTACTGCAACAATTGAAACGGCAATACCCATCCTCATAATCCCAAAGTAATAGAAATATTGAGTGGTCGTAAAAATAAAAACCATTAATCCTAATGAAACATTATTGTTTTCGTAACTAAATGCTTTATAAAAAAAAGATACAGTAATAACTGCAGATATAATAAACAGCCATTGATAATCATCAAAGACAAGATATACAAATCGGTACAAGAAATAAAATCCCGGCTCGGTAGTATTTATTGAATAGTATTCTTTTAAACTCATGATATTTGCTATGTTATATCCAGAAATATAATTTTCTCCATCCACACCAACTGTATATTTCCGGAACCCTAGTACAAATATAAGTATGGCCATAGAAAACGTCCAAAAAAACTTATTGGGAACTTTTCTTCCTTTGTTATTTATCGTAGAGTATCTTTGAGCTAAGATTGCAGATACAGTCACTAATAAAACGGTTGATATATAAATAGTGTATGCGTTCAATATGTGATTCTCCATATTTTTGTAATAACGATTTTATTATGCATTTTTAAACCTTTCAAAAAAGGATGATCTTCTTGCTTCAATTACTTCTGCGTTATATTTTTTGGATTCCATATAATTTCTTTTTGATTGATTTAAAAAACTGAATTCATCATAGCTTCTCAAAATTTCGATTATCTCTTTAATATTATTTTTTGAATTACTAAAAACATATTTATTTTCTAATAGTTCGGGTATCCCTGCAGTATCAGCCCCAAATGAAGGTAATCCTCTACTCATAGCTTCAATTAAAGCTCTAGGCAATCCTTCTTGTCTACTTGGCTGAGCATATAAATCAATAGTATCTAGCCAATCAAATATTTCTGAATGTTTTAAAGCACCTAGGAATAACACTTTATCCTCAACGTCATTTTTTATGGCCACAGACTGAAGGAACGATTTGTCTCCATCACCTACTAAATGGTATTCAAAATGATTAATCCCTTGTTTTTTCAATTCGCCTAACGCCTCAATTATATATTGTTGACCTTTATATCTCACATTTACAGCAGCGGTAGTACCTATAATTATTTTTTTCTCATTTTGCATACCGTGAATTTTTTCAAGTCTTTTTTCCAAAACAACACTATCTGTATTTTTTAAGATTACATTTGAACAGTTAATTTGTTCGCCTTTTGTAGGATATCTTTTTTGTAAAAAAGCATTTGTTACGTACACAACATGCTTAGCTTGTTTAACACGTTTTTTGGTAGCAGTATACATATACGGAGCAACAATTTTACCAATTAAACTATGATTCCAAAATGCATCCCAAGGACATGCTACGACCTCAATTAAATAAGGTTTGTTATGTTTCTTTGCAACATCTATGGCTATGAATCCAATTACACTTGGAATTCTTGCGACAATATAATCGGAATTTAAAACGGCATTCTCAAGGATTTTTCTATTTTGTTTGCGATGAATTAGCCTACCTTTCAAGCTGGATGTATTGAAGCATTCAATCACTTCAAATGGGGAAACAGTTATTTGGGACTGTCTTTCGGACATTTCAGATTGGGAGACATGCTTAACCCTCATTGCAACTGAGAGTTCATTTCCTAAAGTATAATATCTTTTGAACATCTCATTATTGTGAGCAATACCGTAGAAATTTCCTTTTTCATCTTTTTTTATAGGCCCATCATGACAAAATAAGACTTTCATTAACTTATACCTCTTTCACTTCTTAATTTTTGGAAGTATGAAATTTTCACCTAACTTAAAATCAAATTTGTCAGGAGTGAATTGTACATATCCCGTCCAAGGATAAAAAGTTAATTCTCCGAAGTAAGTTTTATTGTTTACAAAATATAAATCGACACGAACAAACGGAAAGTCTGCCGCAAGAGTATTAGCAACTTCTAACATTTCATCTAATCCATCAGGTCGTGAAATTCGATCTCCGAAGTTAGGATAGTCAGTACTTACATCAATAAAATTCCAATCAACATCATATATGTTTCTTTTATGTCCAACGTGTCTATCTACATCAAGTACGATGTAATGCGCTTTTCCATTGAAACAAATAAATTTGTAGTCATTAATCCCATCGAAAATGTTTGTTTTATCTTCTAAATACTCTTCGACAACAATCTTCGGATTGATATCTTTATACGACCATTCACGTCCAATTGCATAATTATCTCTTCTCATCCATTCATTTAAAGATTGCTTTGTTTCCTCAATATTTAAATGTGATTTGTCTTTACAGAGAATATTAGTTCCACTTCCATTAGAAGTTTTCATAACAAACTTGTTTGGTAAAGAATCAAAATCAATGTCATCAACATCATTATAAACACCGTAAAGAGTTACTAATATCTCCTCTAAATTTTTTGATTTAATATATTCCCGAACCTCATATTTATCGGCACATTGTCTCATTAATGGAGTCTTATAGTTTATTTTGTACCATTGTATTTTTTCAGTCCATCGCATTGGCTCTACTAAATCTAATTCACGTCCCATTTTAACTTTATATTGAAACTTCAACATTAATTCATCAGGAATGAATTTGAAAAAGCTTAATATTTTAAAGCGAGATTCTTTATTTTTAATTAATTTTCGATAATCCATAGATATTCTCCTTAATATTCTCTATTTCTGTAAGGTAAGCATTTACAATTATTTTTCTATTAAACTCTTTTTCAACAATGTTCCTACTATTAAAGCCCATTTTCTTTTTATCCTCATGTGTTAGGTTAAGAAAATTTTCTATCTTATATATTAGATCTTGACTGTTTTTCTCTTCGATTAAGTACCCATTCGAATTATTATTTACTATCTCTTTGCAACCACTTCTATTTGTCGTAATAATTGGTCTCCCACATGCAGCACTTTCGAGTAAAACATTAGACATACCTTCTGGATAATAGGTAGGATGTACAGTGCAATGAGATATCTCATGAAACTTTCTGACATCATGTTGCTTGCCGTGATATCTAATTATGCCTTTTCTATGCATTTCCTCAAGCTTGCCACCATACTCCTCTTCACAAAAACCTACGATATGAAATTTAGTATTAGGATACTTCTTTTTTATGTAAGCTGCTGCATCAAGATATTGTTCTATTCCTTTTTCTTTCATAACACGAGAAATAAATAGAAAATTAATGCTTGCTTCAGAGGGATATTCTAACATTTCATAGTGATCGAGATTTACTCCAGATCCAGGGAGCGTTTTGTGCTTTACTTTTACAATTTTATTATCCAAGAAAAAGTTCTTGTTATCGTTATTCTGGAAAAACACACATTGCGCTTTACTTAAAGCACTTTTATACAAAGATAAAGTAACTTTTTGCAGCGCCCCTTTATTTTCTACTGCCGATCCTAATCCAGTAATATTAGGAATATAAGGTACCTTGCTTAATTTACAGATCAACCCACCATAAATATTTGGTTTAATTGTATAAGTTAAAACTATATTAGGTTTTATTTTCTTTATTATTGATTTATATCTTAATAATAATTTCAGATCTGAAATTAAGTTAGTTCCTCTTCTATCTAAAGGTGTATCAATAAATTTGCAACCTAAGGCCTCTAATTTTGGAATATATTCATCATTTGGCAATGAAATATACACTTCATGGCCTTCCTGAATTAATTCAGACAATAATTCTTTTCTGAAATTATAAAGACCCATTCCAAAATTAGCTAATACTAGTATTTTCATTTTGTTATTCTCCTAACAGGTACTCCTACGTAAACATCAGGTTCAGTTATATTTTTCACTACAACTGATCCAGCACCTACTTTGCAGTCATTAGTTATATCTATATTATTGCTAACGATACTTCCAATGCCTAGCCATGAGCGTTTCCCAACTTTAACATTTCCAGCTAAATTTACACCAGGTGACACATGTACGAACTCTTCAATATGACTATCATGATCAATAGTAGAGCCGGTGTTAATAATACAACCTTGGCCGATATTCGAGCAACAATTGATAGATACACCTGACATAATAACGGTTCCAATATCGATTTTAACATCTGCACCTATTGTTGCATTAGGATGAATAAGTATAGGAATGTTAGCACCTAGGTGCTTTACCTTTGTTTGGATCTTTTCCCTCACGATATTATCCCCAATACCAACGAAAACATCATAATCTTTTATATACGTATCAATATTATTAATATTGTCAATCACTTCTAAACCTAAAGATGTATTCATATTATTATTATCATCTATAAATGCTATATATCCCCATTCGCCCATCTTTATGGCTATATCTGCTACTACTTTACCATGTCCACTAGCGCCAATAATCAATAACCTCTTCACTAGTTATTCTCTCCCTTTAAATGGATCCACTGTAACATGATCCGTAGCACTAATTCCTTCTTTCAAAATCACCTTTTTAATAGTCAACAAGATTAATTTCATATCGCAAATGATGTTAACATTTTCTACATACTTTACATCTAGTTCGAACTTTTGTTCCCATGTTAATAGATTTCGTCCGTTCACTTGCGCTAGTCCTGACAGACCAGGCCGGACGTTATGACGTTTTTTTTGTTCTTCGGAATACAATTCTAAATACTCAACTAACAATGGACGTGGTCCAATGAGTGACATATCTCCCTTTATGATATTAATAAGTTCAGGTAGCTCATCTAATGAAGTAGAACGTAAAAATCGACCGAATTCTGTCAATCTAACCTCATCTGGAAGTAAAATCCCGTTCTGATCCTTTTCGTCAGTCATTGTTCTAAACTTATACATTTTAAATAATTTACCGTCTAATCCTGGTCGAGTCTGCGAAAACAAAACTGGACTTCCTAATTTAATACGAATTAAAAAGGAGACTATTAAAAAAATAGGACACAGGATTATCAATCCTACTATTGAAATTACTAAATCCAAAAATCGTTTAATTTTCTTTTCATATATATTTTTTTTCTTCATCATTTAAGCCATAATCCTTTTATAATTTTTACAACACGTTCTAAATCATCATTTGTCATTTTTGTATCAGAGGGTAAGCACATACCTTTTTCAAATAATAGCGCAGAAACATTACTCCCAAAATAATCGTATTGCTTAAAATAAGGTTGCATATGCATAGGTTTCCAAATCGGTCGAGACTCAATATTCTCTTTTTCTAGTGCATCCATAATATCGTTCGGAGAAAACCTACCTTCAAGTGTTATGCATGACAACCAATAATTTGGTTGATCCCACTCATTCACAGGCATAAATTTAATTTCTTCAATCTCAGAAAGTGCATTTTTATAAAACATAAAAATCTCTTTTTTTCTTTGCACTCGTTTTTCAAGTACCATTAACTGCCCTCTTCCAATTCCAGCCAACACATTACTCATGCGATAATTATAACCTAACTCGCTGTGCTGATAATGACGCGCTACGTCTCTTGACTGAGTAGCCCAAAAGCGTGCTTTGTCGATAGCCTCTTTGTCGTTAGAAACAAGCATTCCTCCCCCTGATGTAGTAATAATTTTATTTCCATTGAAAGAATAGATTCCAAAATGACCAATAGTACCCGTTGGACGACCTTTGTAAAAGCTACCTAGGCTTTCTGCTGCATCCTCAATAACTATAACGTTATGTTTCAAACAAATTTCCATTATTCTGTCCATATCAGCTGCCAGTCCATACAGATGAACAATTAAAACTGCTTTAACATTAGGATACTTTTCAAATGCCTTTTCTAAAGCAAGAGGATCCATATTCCATGTTTTATAATCACTATCTATAAATACTGGAATTGCATTTTGATAGATAATTGGATTTGCTGTTGCTGAAAATGTTAATGTTGAGCAAAAGACAATATCGCCAGTCCCAACCCCCGCTGCTTTCAAAGCTAAATGAATGGCTGATGTCCCTGAACTAAGTGCTACCGCCGCATTTACATTCACTTTCTCGGCTAACTCTCGTTCGAAATTATCAACGTTCGAGCCTAAGGGTGCAATCCAATTAGTGTCAAATGCTTCTTTTACGTATTCTTGTTCGTATCCTTCATCACTCATGTGAGGAGATGCTAGGAAAATGCGATTAGCTGTACTATCTTGTGTTCTAGAATTCATATGGTAAGACTCCTCATTATCAAATAGTTTGCTTCACATTATTTGTTAGCGTCAATTTTTGGTTTGCCCAGTTAATAAGGTATAAACTCAATGCTTCGTCCGTTTTCAATATTTCCATCTGTGATAGTTTATAGTCTAATTTTTTTTCTTCAGTGACAATTCCAGTAAATATTTTTGGATAAACTGATTCAGGATGAACTTCCCCTTCTTTCAACAGTTCTTCAAACATTTTCTCTCCAGGACGAATGCCACTGAATGTGATTGGAATTTGCTCTTCTGTGAAACCACTAAGTTTAATCATATTACGAGCAAGGTCAATAATTTTCACGGGTTCTCCCATATCGAGAACAAATACCTCGCCACCATCAGCGAGAATACCGGCTTGAATGACTAGGCGACTTGCTTCAGGAATTGTCATAAAATATCGTGTCATATCAGGGTGTGTCACTGTAACCGGGCCACCATTTTCAATTTGCGTCTTAAATAATGGAATGACCGATCCACGACTTCCCAATACATTTCCAAAACGAACGACGGCAAATTTAGTGCGACTCGATTTTGCCAAATTTTGAACCACCATTTCAGCGATTCTTTTTGTTGATCCCATAACGTTGGTTGGGTTAACTGCTTTATCCGTTGAAATCATGACAAAACGAGCAGCGCCGTATTCATCGGACATCTCGGCAACATTCCTAGTGCCGTATATGTTATTTTTTACTGCTTCATATGGATTTGCTTCCATTAAAGGAACATGTTTATGAGCAGCTGCATGAAAGACTAAATGCGGTGTGTACTTTATAAATACTTCACGCAATCGACTTACGTCTTGTACATCCGCAATTATAGGGATCAAATCAATATCTAAATTTAGTTCTCGAAGCTCACGTTCGATTAAATAAATACTATTTTCTCCATGTCCTAGTAGTAAAATCCGTCCCGGACTAAATTTCAAAATTTGTCGACAAATCTCTGACCCAATGGATCCCCCTGCCCCTGTGACAAGTACCGTCTTACCTTCAACTTCTGATTGAATTCCTGAAATATCTAGTTCAACTGGTTCACGTCCTAATAAGTCATCAATTGATACTTGACGCATTTGATTGACGGCGACTTTACCAGCTGCGACTTCTTCAATCATCGGTAACGTATGCACATTTGTACAAAGTGCTTTTGCCCGTTTAATAATAGCGAGTCGGTCTTGGTAATTCATCGAAGGGATAGCAAATACGATTTTATCAATCGCGTGATTCTCGACTACACTTTCTAATTGTTCCAGCGTTCCTAACACTCTTACACCGTTAACAGTCAATTTTTGAAGGTGACTGTTATCATCAATAAACCCAACTGGATTCATACGATGATTATCTGATTGATTGATTTGACGGACTAACATACGACCTGCTTGACCAGCACCGACAATTAACGTACGCTTTTCGGATTTACGACGTTTCATTTTTCTACCACCTAGAACTAGTCGGCGATCCTGCTTCCAAGTCACATAAATTCGTGACCCCAAACGAATGCCTCCTAATAATAGAAGAGATAAACAGAAACTGAGGAATAACATTCTTTCCATTGCTTCTCCGTAAACAACAAATTGAATAACATATAAAGTCAATGTACTCATCATAAGCGTCACCGCAAGCCGAATAGCTTCTGACATACTTGCAAAACGCCATGCGACTCGATAAAGGCGACTGATACCAGCCATCACAATAAATAGTGCACTATATAGTAGAGCCGACTCTACAAAATGATTACGATCCACATTTTCAATAAATTCAATTGGATATAAAAAGAAATACGTTACGAACATTGAAGATAAAATCGCAATAATATCAAGAGCTACTAATACACTTGTTCGAAATGATTTTCGACCTAGTTCAGGAATCGACAATTATTTTCCCTCCCTTTATTTAGTTGATTACATTCATAGAAGCATTTTCTTCTACTAGTTGTGTAATCATCTTTAACACGTCGTCATGCAAATCTTCTCGAGCAAGTGCGAATTCTAACGTAGTTTGAATAAACCCTAGTTTCTCGCCAACATCATAGCGTTTACCAGAAAACTCATACGCAAAGACACGCTGTACCTCGTTTAAGCGTGTAATTGCATCTGTCAATTGTATCTCGCCACCCGCACCAGGAACTTGCGTCTCTAAAAATTTAAAAATTTGTGGGGTAAATAAGTAACGCCCTAGAATCGCCAAGTTTGAGGGCTCTGTTCCTGGAGCTGGTTTCTCAACAAAAGACTCTACTTTATGTAATCCACCTTCAAGCGATGCTTGAGGATCAACGATTCCATAACGGTGTGTCACATCATGAGACACCGGTTGTACGCCGATGATGGAGCTCTCAGTCTTGTTGTACTGTTCAATTAACTGCTTCGTACATGGAGTTTCTGCCTGCACAATATCATCACCAAGCATAACGATGAATGGTTCGTCTCCAACGAAAGCTTTAGCTTGAAGCACAGCATGGCCAAGACCCATTGGTTTAGACTGACGGATAAAATGAATATTGATATTGGTCGTTTCTTCAACAAGTTTCAAAAATTCAGATTTACCTTTTTCAATCAATGTTTGCTCTAGTTCTGGAACCGAATCGAAATGATCTTCAATAGCTCGCTTACCCTTACCTGTTACAATTAAAATGTCTTCAATCCCCGATTCAACGGCCTCTTCGATGATATATTGAATTGTTGGTTTATCGACAATCGGTAACATTTCTTTCGGCATCGCCTTTGTGGCTGGTAAAAAACGCGTGCCTAAACCAGCTGCCGGAATCACGGCTTTCTTTACTCGTTTTGTTGTCATCTTCTACACTCCTCTATGGATAAATATATATTATCTGTCTGATTCATAGAAAAAAGGATGTAACTTACATCCTTTCAAAATTATAAATTAAGGGTATCACTTTCGACCTAATATAAAAACATACGAGAAGTAAATTAAACCTAAAATCGTTCGACAGTTGTCGACAAAAGAATCATATTTTTAGATGAATTGTCAATAATTAGTCTTTAATAATAAGTGAATTATTTTTTCCATTTTCCTCGCCAGTTTTTTGTCGGTAACGTCGGCGGATCTATAAATACGAATTCATCCTTCAGAATTGCTTCCGCATTAACTACGTAAGTCTCCCACTTGTCTTGCCCAAGCTCTTCACGAACAGCCTTTTCGACTTCAATCCAATAAAATGTTCGGCGACCCGTACTATGAGCATCTGATGCGATTAAATGACTGAGACCGTTACGAAGGAAAGCGAATGCGAGCTCTTTCACGTTCTGACCGAACTCTCCGGTCAAACTACTCGTCGTAATCTGCGAGAGAGCTCCAGACGAGACGAAGTCCATCAGTCGTTTTGGGTTGGTTGCGAACTCTTTATTACGTTCGGGATGGGCGATAACTGGCGTGTAACCTTCCGTTTGAAGTCCAAAGAATAATTGTTCAGCATAGGCGGGGACTGAGTCACTCGGGAACTCCACGAGGACATAACGTGATCCAGCAAGTGATGACGCTTTACCTTGCTCTAATGATTCAACAAGGTCTCCAAAAATCCGGATTTCTTGTCCAGTGTATAAATCGAGGTCGATTCCTTCTTGCCGCAAAACGTTTTGTAATCTCGTGACGGCATTCGATACATCCAGCTGGCTTGTGTCAAACTTTGGGTGAAACGCGTGGGGGGTGACCACGATTGCGGTCACCCCTTCACTTACGGCGCGTTTCGCCATCTCGACAGCTTGTTCAACTGTTTCCGGACCGTCATCGACGGCCGGCAATAAGTGACAATGGATATCAATCATGGCACGCTCTCCTTTTATTCGTATGCGTAATAGTAGTAGTAATCGTCGCTGCCCTGTGGCTCACGTTTGTTCAAGACGACACCGAGGATATGCGCTTCTGCGAGCGTCAATTGTTCTTTTGCTTTGACGACCATCTGACGATCCGATTTATCGCAACCGACGACAAGAACGACACCGTCAACCTTGCGAGCCAAGAGGCGCGTATCCGCCACTTGCATCATCGGAGGCGCATCTAAAATGATAATGTCATAGTTTGCTCGAAGTTCTTCTAAGACACGATCCATCATTTTCGAAGACAACAATTCCGAAGGATTCGGTGGAATTGGGCCAGCCGCGATTAAGTCTAGGTTTTCGATTTGAGTCGAATGCGTCGCCTTTTCGACGGTCGTCTTCTTAGCCAAGACTGTCGAGAGCCCAATTCCGTTTGAGAGGCGGAATGTAAAGTGAGCCGTGGGACGGCGCATATCGCAATCGACAAGCAAGACACGTTTTCCTTGTTGCGCATAAACCACAGAAAGGTTTGAAGCAGTCGTTGACTTCCCTTCACCTGATGATGCTGACGTGATGACCATCGTTTGTAGGTCGTCATCGACAGCCGTAAATTCTAGGTTCGTTCGGATTGTGCGATATTGCTCTGAAATCGGTGACTTCGGTTTATGAACCGTAATCAATTCCCGACCCGTCTTATCATATTTGATGTGTTTACTCTTTTTTTTCCCGAGATTAAACATGGGCTTGTTCACCTTTCATATTAGCTTGACGTTGTTGACGCATTTCGACTTTGTCGATTACAGGGATTGACCCGAGAACCGGTAACTCCAAAATATTTTCAACATCTTGCTCCGTTTTAATGCGACGATCCAACACTATTTTAAGAAATGCGATGGCAACCCCAAGTATCAGACCAAGTACCGTTGAAATTGCTGTATTTAATAAAATATTTGGACTAACTGGAAACATAGGAACAGATGCATTTGAAAGAACTTTAACATTATCGACACTCATCAATTCCGGAACTTTTTTCGAAAAGACATCACTAATCTCATTAGCGATATCTGTCGCTAATACCGGGTTCGTGTGTTGGACTTTAATATTAATGACCTGTGAATTTTGTTCACTATTAACTGTAATCAAATTACTAATGTTATCGGGTGCTCCAATCACATTTTCTTGAACCTGTTCAAGAATAGCTGGACTTTGGATAATGACACGGTATGTATTCACAAGTGTCACTGACGACTGAATTTGACTATTGTCCAAAGGCATATTCTCGCCCTGTTTTGGAGCTACCAATACCTGGGTCGACGCTTCATATGTCGGACTTATTACGAATGAACTAACTAAGAAGGCAATAAGTGCCGCGATGATGGCTAAACTTGCGATGAGCCATTTGCTCCGTTTTACAATGGAGAATAGTTCTCCAATAGAAATTGTTTCTTCTTTCATGTTCGTGTTTTCTCTCCTCTGTTCTTTAAATTCACTACTGGAAAAATTCCGCAGATAATATTTAACAATGCCAATACCAAAACATTATAGCAAAAATCCTCACAGTTGATGACCCATTTTTTAAAATTTGGGTTTTTTGGTATGTAAATCTGATAAACTTTGTTAGGAAGAACTTAACAAAAGGAGGAGACAATAGTGCACGTTAGTGAGCGCCTACTCCAGTTGTACGCAGACACGAATGCGGCAACACGTACAAAACTACAAGATGTCATTAAACAAAATTTAGGGGACGGAAAATCGTTGAGTAAGTCCTTTGAAGAATTGACCGGAGCAACGCAAGAATCATTACCGACAGAAGAAAAATCGGCGGCTGACTTCGCTGGTTGGATCAAAGACGGCAAGAAAGATGCCATGTTTCTTCCATACTATGTGTCTTTACTTGGGTTGCATGAGAATGTATTGAACCAAGAAGCGACGAGTACGCAATCGACTCCTGTTGACAAGACAACGGTCAACGAGACGTTAGCTATTGAAAAAACGGTCGTAACTGTTCCTGAAGCAACCGTAGTCGAAGCTCCAAAAGTGAAAGAAAAACCATCCACTCCAAAGCAACGTTATATGCCAGAAGCGCCAGTCCCGTCACGAGCCGAACGAGCCAAGTACCAACGAACAATCGAACCCGCTCGACCACGTCGAAAATCCGGTAAGTGGATCGCTGTGCTTTTCTTCCTGATTTTACTCATAGGAGGCGGCTATTTCGGGTATCCATATGTATTGGACTTGTTGGAACCAAAACAAGAAGCCAAAGTTGTCGAGGAAACACCGAAGCCGGATCCTGAACCGGTCGTTCAAGAACCGGAAACGAACTATGTCTGGCTCGCCTCGAAGAACGTCAACCTCGTCTCGGAACCGAACGGCACGACCGTCACCTATATAGGAGATATCGGCGACCGCTACGAGATTGTGAAGGAACAAGATAACCATGTCGAAGTGAATTTGGATGGCACGACAGCCTGGGCCCCGCTCGACGCGGTCACGACCGAATGGCCAACGCGTGACTTGACGGATAATGCTTTGCTCGACTGGGTGAACACGAACTTGAACAATGATTGGCTCGGCGAAGCGATTCCTGATTTCTTCGCCATGAATGAGGCAACGCTGACAGAAACAATCGGTGCGCCTTACGGCCGTGAGACGGATGCGTTGAACGCCTATGCGTTCTATAACGGCGGCTTCTTCGTCATTCAACAGGACAAGGTGCACGCCATCGACTGGACGAACACGCAAACGACACGCGAGGCGTTTAGCTCGCTCGGTGAACCCGTCCTTGCGACGGACGATGCAGTGGTTTATGAGAGTGAGACATACTCACTCCGCTTATTCGAAGGTACGAACGGACAGACACGGGTACGACTGACTGAAAAATAAGAGAGTTTCACGGAAGGAGCAATCCCCATGAACACGATTCTTGTTACAGGGGGTGCCGGTTACATCGGTACCCATACCGTCTTACAGTTGCTTGAAGCTGATTACAACGTCATCGTCATCGATAATTTTTGCAACAGCTGTCATGAAGCGCTTAAACGCGTTGAGTCTTTGGCCGGAAAGTCGGTCACGTTCTACCTTGGCGATATTCGCGATCGCGAATTATTAGAGAAGATGTTCACCTCGCATCAGATTGACGCCGTCATCCATTTCGCCGGATTAAAGGCTGTCGGTGAATCGATGTTCGAGCCGCTCCGCTACTATGAAGATAACGTCGTCGGTACGACCATCCTGTTAGAAGTGATGGATGAGTTCGGCGTGAAGCGAATCGTCTTCAGCTCATCGGCGACCGTTTACGGAATTCCCGAACGTACGCCGATTGACGAGACGTTCCCGCTCAGTGCGACGAACCCGTATGGTCGAACAAAACTGATGATTGAAGACATTATGCGCGATCTTGCTGTATCTGATTCATCTTGGAGTATTGCCCTATTGCGTTACTTCAACCCGATTGGCGCTCATGAATCGGGCCGAATCGGTGAAGATCCGTTCGACGTTCCGAACAACTTGATGCCGTATATTACCCAAGTCGCTGTCGGCCGTTTGAGCGAACTGAGCGTGTTCGGTGACGATTACGACACACCGGACGGGACCGGCGTCCGCGACTATATCCACGTCGTCGATTTGGCCGAAGGTCACTTGAAAGCGCTCGACTACGTCATGGACCACACGGGCGCCGAAGCGTTCAATTTAGGGACTGGGACCGGCTATAGCGTCCTCGACCTCGTCCATGCGTTCGAGGCAGAGAGTGGAAAAGCTGTTCCATACCAAGTGACACCGCGCCGCCCAGGCGATATCGCTATGTGCTTCGCTGATCCATCGAAGTCGAAACGTGTACTCGGCTGGGAAGCGAAACATGACGTCCGCGCCATGTGCCGCGACGCTTGGAAGTGGCAATCAAACAACCCGAACGGTTATCGGGAAACAGAAAAACGGCTGACACGAGAACCTTAAGGTTCTTCTGTCAGCCGTTTTGTCATGTCCACTTCAATAATTTCTGGTTCTTTACCCGGTGTGACGAGCACCCCGAAGTCGAGGACGGCGATCACGATGGCAATGCCCGCGAGCCCCCACGCCGTGTCGAACGTGAACTCTCCGACGATTAAGCCAAACAAGACGAACGCCGCGAACATCAAATAATAGAACTTGCGCCAAACCGTCCGGTACTCGATTGCAAACTCACGGTCCCACATGTAGAAAAATACGAAGCCCGCTAATGCGATGAATAGTGTCGCGAACATCCAATACGAAAATGAATGGAATGTCAGGCTCAAGACATGCATAAATAGTGACTGATTCAATGGGGTTAGCTCCTTGGTGTATGTAGGATTTTGTCATGGAAATTCCTTCTATATCCATTCTCCTACCAAATGAATCATGAGTCAATACACCTAAATCACACAATTTAAATTTGAATCAAAAGTCCTATTCAGATTTCACCCAAACAAACCCATACGCATCGAGGTCAATCGTCTCGACCGGCTCACCTGTGAACAGGTTCGTCCCGCTCGTTTGCACCGTCACCGGCTCACTGCTGACGTTCGTATACAACATGAGCGTCTCTCCTTCACCTTTCCGCTCGACCGTGAAGATGCGCTTATCGGACGTATCGATCCGCTGCTCGGCATAAGGCGAGAACGCCGGATGTGTCCGTTTGACGTTCAATTGGCTGATGATGCCGGAGAACACTTGCAGGCGATATGGATCGGTTTTCAGCTCTTGGATGAGCGCGTCATGGTCGACCGGTGTCTGGACACCGAGCAACGTCCGATAATCGACGGTCGGTATGCCTTGGAGCGAGAACAAGATGCTGTGCGCTGCGAGAATCATGTCGACGCTCGGCTCAATCAAGTTTTTCTCGAACGGGTCACGTTCATGGATCGACAAGAAGTTGAAGTACGTCTTCCCTTCTCCTGGCGTCTCAATCCGGTTCGCCCAAGCGGACAACTTGTTGGCGTCGCCTTGCGCGAAGGCGAGCATCGTATGCGACGCGAGGTCGAAGTGACAGATGGCATCGGCGACGCTAATGTACGAGCCGAGCTCCTGGACGTCTCCTTCATAGGCGAGAATCAATTGGCCGTGCGGCTTATAGTGATGGAGCACCGCGTGCCATAGTTCGATGACGCGCTGGATGCTCTCCTCCGGCATACCTCGGAACGACTGCACATGGACACGCAGCTTCGTCGCGCCTTGGGCGAGCCGCTCGATGAAAGCGTCCGTCTCCTCGAGCAAATTGAACTGTAACTCGTTATAGACGTCGGGCTCGATGTCGTACATGAGCTCGAACTCATGCTTGAAACGTCCGAGGTCCTCGTATAACCGGATGCGCGGATTGATGGCCGTATCGGTCGGTTTCGCTTGATACGGGAACAGTGAGACGAGATATAAGTCGCTGATTGACGCCTGGACGTGTTCCTTCAACAGGTCATGGAGCGCGTCCAAGTCCGGGCTCCCGTTCGTCGTGACTTCATTTGCGTCGATCATGAGGACGCTTGTCTTTTCACTCACACTCTCCCCGTCATGCCAATGATGGCCGTCCCACTTGGCGAACAACTCTTGCCAGTCTTCCGATGTATGGGCGTCCTCTAATTGATTGATGATCGGTTCAACAGTTTCCCAAAGCATGTGATCCCTCCTCAGTGTCTCTTTATCACTCCCACCGATAAACGATTTTCAAACGCAAAAAAAGCCATCCCACAAGGAATGGCTTAGTTCATCAAGCGCTGCAGCTCAGTTTGGACATCAGCGAGCGAGGCTTCATTCGGATGCCAGTAATAGATGCCGTCGGACTCCAGACCGCCCGCTCCTTCGATGCGGAGCGTGCTGGCGTTACGGAACGCCTTCATATAGTCCGTCGATAATGCCACGAGCTCATTGAACTCGATGTTTGTCTTGGCCCGGTTGCCGGCGACGTCGAGCAGCTTCGTCACTTTGTCGACCGAGAAGTCGGAACGCCCCTTCTCGACGATGGCCGCGACGACGGCGCGTTGCCGCTCCTGCCGACCGAAGTCCCCGTTCGGATCGTCATAACGCATACGGGCGTATGACAACGCCGAGGCGCCGTTTAAATCGACCTGTCCGACCGGATACGAGTAGCCATCCGACGAGAACGCAAAGTTGTTCGTCACTGTGATGCCACCGAGCGCGTCGACGACCTCGGTGAACGCCTCCATGTCCGCCTCGACGACGTAGTCGATCGGGATATCCAAGAGCGCTTCCACCGAATCCATCGCCATCTCGGCTCCACCAAACGCGTAGGCGTGGTTAATCTTATCGTTCATGCCCTTCCCGACGATTTCCGTCTTCGTATCGCGTGGGATGCTGAGCATTGCCCCTTCGTCCGTCGTCGGGTTGAGCGTCATGACGATGATCGAGTCACTCCGTCCCTGCTCCCCGTCGCGGCGGTCAATCCCGAGCAGTAACACCGATACCGATTCTTTTTGCTCAATCGTCTCGACTTGTTTCCGTTCTTCGCTGATTTCCAAATTGTCGTTCACTTTCGTCACCGTCTCATTGACGTCCCGGTACATCGACCAGATGAACAACCCCCCGGCGACGAGGAAGACCGTCAGGACGCCGAGCGTAATCGCCAACACTTTTTTCCAGCGTGATTTTTTCTTATGTCTCGCCATGCGTGCACCTGCTTTCAAAATCGTTAGATATGGATATAATTCCCGCTTCACGTGTTGTATTATAGCACGTTGTCAAAAAATGCTAACCATATCTTTTCAATTTTCACGGGAAATGTGTCTGATAGCGAGCACGCCGCATGTGGTCGGGCCAGGCCGCGTTGATTTCGGCCCCAAGCAGCATCGTCGCCGCCGTCAAGTAGAGCCAGATTTGTAGCAGGATGACGATGCCGATCGTCCCATACGTATCACCAAATATCGAGAACTGGTCGACGTAGACGCTATAGCCCGTCGACAGCATCTGCCAGGAGATGACGGCAAAGACGGCACCTGGGAGCGTCTCGATGAAGCGGACGCGTTGCTGCGGGGCAATCTTATAGAACAGCGAGAACGCGAAGATGAGGATAACGGTCGACACCGTATACCGGGTGAGTGTCGCCAACCGGTCGAAGTCCTCGAGCCGCGGAAACCACGTATACATGAGCTCGACAAACTCACGGCCGAAGATATGAAACACGATCAAGATGACGGCACCGACGCTGAAGGCGATGAGCGTGAGCAAACCAATCAAACGACGGACGACGTAGCTCCGGGCCTCCGTCTCCCCGTAGGCGAACACGGTCAGTTTGACGAGACGGGCCGTCCCGTTCGACGCCGACCAGACGGCAATGATGGCCCCGATGGAGACAAGACCGGCGTTGATGTTGCCGCTGACGTCATAGACGATTGACAGCATGTCGCGCACGCTCGAACCCGGAATGAGAATCTCGATCTGTTCGATCAACAAGGCATCGTCGATTCCGAACCACGCCATGACGGCGAACAAGAGGACGAACGTCGGGAAGATGGCAAGAAACCAAAAGAACGCGAGCGTCGCGCTATAGTCGTTGATATGGTGGTCCTTGAACCGATGGCGGACGTCGATGACGAGACGGATCAGGCGGTCGAGCACGCGGGTCACTCCTTTTCTTCTTATTATCGCACATATTAAAACGCCTCATCCGATTGGATGAGGCGAAGCGTCACTGTTCCATCAATTGTCCGAGATACGACTTCACGTCTTCGAGTGAAGCGGCGTCCGGGTTCCAGTAATAGATGCCGTCGCTTTCTTTCCCGCCCGTTCCTTCGAGGCGAAGGACGTCCTGGTTTTTGAAAGCAGCCATGTAGTCGCTCGAGAGCGTCCGGATGTCTTTGAACGTCATGTTCGTCTTGGCGTTGTTGCCGAGCACGTCGAGCATGTTGTTGAATTTCGAGATCGAGAAGTCGTCTTTGCCTTTATTGACGAGCGCCGTGATGACGTCGCGTTGGCGCTCCTGGCGACCGAAGTCCCCGCTCGGGTCGTCATAACGCATGCGCGTATACGCGAGCGCCTCTGAACCGTTGAGCGTCAGTGCGCCCGGCTCGAACGTATGCTCACCTGACGTGAACGCCAAGTTGTTCGTCACGTTGACGCCGCCGAGCAGGTCGACCGTGTCTTGGAAGCCTTTCATGTCGACTTCAGCCACGTAATCAATCGGGATGTCGAGCAAGTTCTCGACCGTGTCGAGCGCCATCTCGGCCCCACCGAACGCGTAAGCATGGTTGATTTTATCAGACGTCTCTTTGCCGACGATTTCCGTCTTCGTGTCACGCGGGATGCTTAGCATCGCGCTTTGATCCGTGTTCGGGTTGAGCGTCATGACAATGATCGAGTCACTGCGACCTTGCTCGTCGGCACGACGATCGACACCGAGGAGAAGGACCGAGATCGGCTTCTTGTCCTTGATGGCTTCTGTCGTCATACGTTCTGGGCTAAGGCCCGTCGACTCATTCAACCGTTCGACGGTCGAATCGACTTGATTATATAGGTATGTAGCCACCCCGACTCCGATGAGCAGGAACAACCCTACTACGATTCCCGCAATCATCGCGATACGTTTGGCGGGCGAATTCTTTCTACGACGTTTCTTAACTCTCTTTTTCTTTTGCTCTTCCATGACATAACACCTTTCCTCGAACCCTTGAATGAAATAGACCAGGTTTTAGTTTATCACGCAACTTATTTCGACTCTATGTTTTTTTCTAAAAAAGGTAAATAATTGCTGAATGATGTCGAAATATTCATTCGTTTTTAAATATCGGATTTCCCTTATGAATAGTTTAGCCTTCTGCCAACATTCCTTTGTAAGAGTACCACGCCTTGGTATAGCTGAAACCGTCCTCACTTTTCACTCATATGTATAAGGTCCTGTTTTCGGAGTAGGACTTCTGCAATTTCATGTCAATATTTAGTCGAATGTGTGTTTTTTTAGGTCTGTTTCCTTATATTTAAAAAGCATCATAGGACAAATGGATGATTTTTTGTAATAATTGTATTGTTCGTATTAAAATTGTAAAAATAAATCCATTTAATGGTCGGAGGAATCGGCAGATGCGTTATGTCGTCACGTGTTTTTTAGAGAAAGATGAGCTTTGTTCATTTATCGTATATGGAGGTTCGATTCATGAGGCATCATCCACGTTCGAGAAGACGTTAAAGGTCGCGAGTCCTTTGAATGACTTCGTCAACTTGAGTGACGGGAAGCAAGTGAAGGTCGGGTCAATCCTCGCCTACCGCATCGATGAAGTGAAGCCCCTCTTTTGAAGTCCATCTATTTCGGGTAACCCTTATAAGGAAACCACTACAACGAACGGGGTGAACCGATATGGAATTAGGGATGATCGGACTTGGGAAGATGGGGTTGAACTTGGCGCTCAACTTGACGGACAGTGGACACCACGTGCTCGGCTACGACCCGGGCAACGTGTCGACGAGCCAGTTCGAGACAAAACATTCGCTCGAAGAAGTCGTCGAAGGGCTGAAGGCGCCGCGTGTCATCTGGGTGATGGTACCGGCGGGCGACGTGACCGAGCACGTCTTGAACGACCTGCATGCGTTGTTGTCTCCGGGGGATATCGTCATCGACGGCGGGAACTCGAACTATAAAGAGTCGATGCGACGGGCCGAGCAGTTCAAAGACAAGCTCATCTACTTCTTTGACGTCGGGACGAGTGGCGGCATGGAAGGGGCACGACACGGCGCCTGTACGATGATCGGTGGGGATTTGGAGGCGTTCGGCAAAATCGAGGAGTTGCTCGACGACGTGTCGACGGATAACGGCTACTTGTACGCCGGACCGAGTGGCAGTGGTCACTTCTTGAAGATGATCCATAACGGTATCGAGTACGGGATGATGCAGGCGATCGCCGAAGGGTTCGAGATTCTTGAGAAGAGCCCGTTCGAATACGACCACGAGCAAGTCGCCCGCGTCTGGAACCACGGCTCGGTCGTCCGCTCATGGCTGATGGAGCTGACCGAGAGCGCGTTCCATAAGGATGCGAAACTCGACGAGATTAAAGGGGTCATGCATGCCTCAGGAGAAGGAAAATGGACGGTCGAGACGGCGCTCGAGTACGGCGTGCCGGCTCCGGTCATCGCGATGTCGCTCATGATGCGGCAACGTTCGCTCGAAGAGGACACGTTCTCCGGGAAAGTCGTCGCCGCGCTGCGGAACGAGTTCGGCGGGCATGCGGTTGAGAAAAAATAGTGAGATCAAATTAGTACTCGCTCTGATCGTGAGCAAATCTCTTAAAGGCGCCTTCGAGCGTCTTTTTTTATGTTTGCATCGCTGATTGTAAAAAAAGATCTCAGTCCACGATTCGACTGAAATATTTCTGTTTTTTGCGCAATATTTTCTACTGTGGCAAATGTCTCTTTTATAATTTTCAAGGAAAATGTTACTACGAATGGAAAGTACAGCGATTAACGTCTTAAATATACTATAATCTGTAAAATTCTAACCTTTAAAACTAGCTTATGATGAAAGGAGCACCGTATCTTGTGTTGAACAAGGAGTGGAAAAACATGTTGAAACTTCATGAATATCCGTTAAACGTCTCGAAAAATCTACACAAAACCACAAGGGAAATCCTTTTTCGCCAACAGACGAACGATTGGCGAGATGTCGATTACACCTTCAATCGAATCGCCGACCAAGCGCTTCGCATCAGTGAACAAGATCATCGTTTCCAATTCGAAGGAGAGACGATGCTGTATGGACCGATGACCATACTCAAATTAACACGCACGTTCCCCGACGGTGGGGAGATCTCGTTCCAAATGATGTATCAACAGGAAGTAGACGAGGCTTTTTTTGTCATTCGAGTATTAGATGAAATAAGTCGTTTGAGAACAGCCTGGTTCCCGCCCGGCTTCCTGTGCGTCGGACCGCATTCTTATGAACATGTCCTCCGGTTCGAGCCTTGCTTAATCAACGAGAACTTTATCGAACACATTATCGATTACATGATGCGGCAGAAAACGTGGATGGAGAAACGAATCAAACTCTACGGAGAACCTGAACATCCAAGCGACACTCGTCCATTCTTCGGTGAATAAGCATCAAAAAAGGCAGCCGAGGCCGCCTTTCTCATTCCATTGTATTGCCTTCCGCCGGGATCGGCGTCTGCTTCAATAGGTTCGCGAAATGGTACAAGTTGTACGCCATGACGCGTCCATTCTTTTTCGTGAAGGCGTTGTCGCGCCCGGCATCGATGTACGAGTCACCCGGTCCGGCCTCACCGACCCAATATGCGTCGACGTTCGGTGGGACGGTGAAGCCGATATGTGACAGGCCATACAGGATCGAAGCACAGGCATGTTTCGCCCCGTCCTCATTCCCCGTCACGACGACACCGCCGACCTTGTTGTAGTAGATGGCCTGACCTTTGTCGTTCGTTAAGGCGCTGCCCCCATACAACCGCTCGATGACTTGCGTGGCGATGCTACTCTTCTCGCCGAGCCAAAGCGGTGTCCCGATGATGAGGATGTCGGCCGCCTTCACTTTCTCGAAGATCTGGGGCCATGCATCCCCGTCCCCTTCATCCTCGGTCACGCCGAACGCGACGTTGTAGTCGACGACACGGACGATCTCCGAGTCGACCCCGAGCTTATCGAAGTGCGGGATGATATCCTTCATCAATCCTTCCGTATGCGAGGTCGTGTCCCCGCCTTTCAACGAACAGTTCAAGAATAAGGCTTTCATCGAATCCCTCCTTAGATGATCAACAGTTAAGTGTTCCCGGTTTAACGAAGGGATATTCGTCATGTTATGTCAAAAACGACCCTTCATCTATGTGATGATGGGTCGTTTTAACAAGGTTAAACAAACATATGTTCGTTTTATGGTACAGCGCAAACAAGCGCCTATATATTCGCTTTTTCTATTTTTATCTTAGCAAATCCCGCAACATAAGTCTATTCTTTCTCGGTCCAACTCCCTACAGTAAAGATAGACTCTTGAAAGGAGCAAAACGATGGAATCATACCGCTGGGACCTCAACCTGAAGGTCCGCTTGTTCGGCGAAGGCCTGTTCAATCTGTTGTTTTGGATGTACTTCCCGTTCATCACCGTCTATTTTGCCCAAACGCTCGGCGTCGAGCTGGCCGGTCTACTCATGGCCGTACCACCGCTGTTTCTTCTAATCGGTAGCTTAATCGGCGGTTCGCTGGCTGACGAGATCGGACGCCGTCCCGTCATGCTCGTCGGGACGTTCGCGCAAGGGGTCTTATTCCTCGCGTTCGCCTTCTCGACGAACGCCTACGTCGACTATGTCACCTATATCGGCATCGGTTTCATGGGCGCGATCTATAAACCGGCCAGCTCGGCCATGGTCGCCGACCTCGTGCCAACCGAACATTTACGCGACGTGTTCGCGACGTTCATGGCGTCGAACAATATCGGCGCCGTGCTCGGTCCGATCCTCGGGGCGGTCCTCTTCTTCGAGCATCGCCAAGCGCTCCTATTAGGCTGTGCCTTCGTCCTGTTCGGATACGGAGTGCTGCTCGCGGCGCTCACCCGTGAGACACGGCCGGGCTCACCTGAGAAGACGGTCGCCAAAACATTCCGCACCCAAGGGCGTTCGTATGCGACGATTTTGCGCGATCCGTTGTTCCGCCTCTATTTGATTGCCGGCATATTCGCCTTGATCCCCATCATGCAACTCGACGTGTATGTACCGGTCTATTTGATTGAACAGGCCCCGGCCACGTTCGACGTCTCGAACACCGTCCTGTTCGGCTGGCTCGTCGCCTATAACGGGCTCTTGTTCGTCGTCTTCATCATTCCTGTCACGCGCGTGTTCCGAGCGTGGGACGAACGACGTGTCTTCCTTTTGTCGACGTTCCTCGCCGGCTTCGGGACGTTCCTCGTCGCCTTCTCGTCGAACATCTGGTATTTGCTCGTCGTCACGACCGTGTTCACGTTCGGCGAGTTGATCCGCTCTCCGGTCAGCCAAAGCTTCGTCAGCCGCTACGCCCCGACCGAATCACGCGGCCAATATCTCGCGGCCGATACGCTCCAAAACACGATCGGCAAGTTCCTTGCGCCGGTGACGGTACTCGTCTCAGGTTTCGTGTCCCCGCTCTCCGTCTTCACACTCATCTTGCTGTCGGCGCTCATCGGGATGGGACTGTATGCCAAACTGTTCCACCAGCTCACACAACAAGACGGATGACCGCGGTCATCCGTCTTTCGCCTGTCCATCGAATAATTCCTCGCCCCGCTTCACCCGACCGTCGGGATACTTGTAAGCGACATGCTCGAGCGACAGCTTCGTCGGTGTGTCGAGGCCGGCCGCGGCCGTCATGTTGTAGAGTCCTTCCCGGAGCGAGATGATGTAGTTCGTCACGCGTAAGCTCTTCTCGTCGACGACGAGGGCGTGCTGCAGTTTCGGTTCGGTCGTCGCCACGCCGACCGGGCATCGGTTCGTATGGCACACTTGCGCCTGGATACAGCCGACGTTGAACATGAGCCCACGGGCGATATTGATGCAGTCGGCCCCGAGTGCGAGCGCGACGGCAATTTTGTCTGCCGTGACGAGCTTGCCGGAGGCGAACAAGGTGATACGGTCACGAATCCCATATTGCAAGAGTAGTTGATGCACATACGGGAGCGCCGCCTTCGAAGTCCCGCTCCGAACCGAATCCGATGATGCGCGACTTATATTTTCCGGAAATCACAGCCGCCTTGTAGTCGTTCCGGGAGAACGGTTTCGACTCGTTGTCGTTCAAGAACAAGTATTGGGGCATCTCAGGTCCGACCTTCTCCAAGATGTAGCGCACCTTGTCGAGGATCGGGAAGTTCCGAAGGACGGAATGCTCGCGCTGGTGGCGGTCCTTCCGTCAGAGGTACAAGATGAACAGGAACGGGGCGGCAATCGTCGACACCATCAGGACGAGCACGATGGCGAGCATCGTCGTATTCACGGACATGAATGGTTCCTCCCTCACGTATAGTCCTTATCCGATACCACGGGTCCTTCCTGATGAAACGAAAAAAGCCGACGTTTCCGTCGGCCCTTACTTCTTGATCAATTCGTTCGCCTTGTCGACTTTCGCTTTGTCGTGCTTCAACTGCTTCTCGATATCATACGCCATGTACATGTCATTCTTGATCATATAGTCGGCGATCTCGGCATGGTCTTCGATCGCTTGGTTCAATTGTTTGATGAGCACTTTCCGGACCTCGGGTGACGCCGTCTCGGTCACGGCCACCGCATAGGCGCGGACGGCCGACTTCGCCGTGATGAGCAGATCGGTCGCAATCAATTCGTCCCGTTGTTTGCTAGCCCGTTTCAAGTTTTCCGTGATTCCCATCCGTCTCTCCTCCTTATGCCTTCTTCGGCAACAGTTGTTTCAGTTCACTGATCGCTTGCTCGGTGTTCTTCAAATGTTTGCGGGCGATCTTCTGCAACTTCTCGTCCTTGATGAGCGGTTCGCTCACGTATCCTTTGACGAGCCCCGCTTGCTTCAGCGTCAACATCTCATGAATCTCTAACACTTCATGGATGGCGAGTTTGTTTTTAGCCATGTCCGTTCCTCCTTTTAGCGTGTCGAATGAATGTGCGCTTCTTCGCGCTTATGCTTGAGCAACCAACCGTGGAACACGAACTCGACGACCGCGGTCACTAACGCCGTGTACAGCGCAAGCAATACGAAACTCGTCTCGGTCCCGATATCGAAGTCGAGAATCCACAGGAAGAACCACGTCAAGAAGAAGACGAGGCCGAAATCGGCCGCTGTCGCAATCAAGTTACCGAATTTCCGTAATACGAACATGTCGCCCACCCCATAGGCGATCAGTCCGACCGCTATCGAGATCCAAGCGGCGTGGTACCATGGGACATCGAACCCGAGCGTCAAAATCATGATGAACACGACGAGTAACGTCCCTAGTTTCAGACTCAGCGCTTTTCCATGATTCACTTGCATCGATGTTCCCCCTTTCCCCGTGATGGCGTTTGTACATGGACCCTCTTTCCGTTCCCATAACTATTCAAACGAAAAGTTTCACGGTCATTATCGGACGAACATGATGAGAGTCAAACCATCACAATGGAAAGGTGGACTGTTAAATGCTGGACCTCAAGTCGGCTTCGGTAATGACTTGATCTCATGATTTTCTAGAAATATTTACAAATTGATTTCATGCCTTGTCCGGAAGGTATTTGACGGCCGGTCCTTCAATGACTTCCCCGTTCGGTTTGAAACGCGAGCCGTGGCAAGGACAGTCCCACGACCGCTCGGCCTGGTTCCAGTTGACGGTACAGCCCATATGCGTACAGGCCGACCCGACCATCGAGACGTGGCCGTCGGGATTCCGGTAGGCAGCGACGTGTTCGCCATTATGTTTGACGATGGCACCTTCATCGAGCCCGAGCTCATCCACTCGTTTGTCCGTCGGCTTCAGTTTGCCTTTGACGAGTTCCTTGGCCACGTCGGCATTCGTCTTAATGAACCGGGCCGCGTCCGCGAGCTTCCATTTCGACCGAGTCGGGTCATATAGGTCCTCGTAGCGGTTCGGCTGGTTCAAAATCAAATCGACGATGAGACGGGCCGCCACGATGCCTTGGCTCATCCCCCATTTCGAGAAGCCGGTCGCGACAAACACATGCGGCGTATCGTTCGTCATCCGCCCGATGTACGGCACTTTGTCGAGCGTGATCAAATCTTGGGCCGACCAATGGTGGCTGAACGTCTCGGTACCGAAATGCCGTGTCCCGAAATCGCCGAGCTTCTCGTAACAGGCCAACGTCTCTTCCTTATGGCCCGTCAAATGGTTCTCGCCCCCGAACATGGCCATCTTCTTGCCATTGTCGAGTTTGACGTGCCGAAGCGAACGGCTCGGCTTGTCGACGCTGATGAACATGCCTTCCGGGAACATGTCGACCTCGGCCGAGACGACGTATGAACGCTCGACTTCCATCTTCGCGAAATAGAGGCCTTTGAAGTCGTTGAACGGGAAGTGGGTCGCGACGACGACGTCATGTGCCTCGATCGTGTGGCCCGTGATTGTATCAAGTCGGTTCGGCGTCCCATATTCGATGCCGGTCACCCGGGTCATCTCATAGAATGTCCCACCGAGCTCGAGGAACCGGTCCATCAGCCCTTGTAAGTATTTGACCGGATGGAGTTGGAGCTGGTCGCGCATGACGGTCGCCTTCTTGACGTCGTATGGCAACAGACCGTTCACTTCGTCCGTGGCGTCACCGCCGTCAATCCCGAGTTGTTCATACGCCTCTTCTTCTTTCTCGAGCAGTTTCGCCGAGCTCGACGAGGAGAGTGAATACATATAGGCGTGCTGGCGCTCGAGATCACAGTCGATGTTCAGTGTGTCGACTTGCTCCTCGAGGAAACGGAGCGCGTCCATGTTCGCCTCGTAATACAGTCGCGCCTTGTCTTCACCGAGCGATTTGACCAGTTCGGTGTAGACGACGCCGTGCTGGGCCGACACTTTCGCCGTCGTGTAACCAGTCGTGCCCGTCGCGAAACGGGCCGCTTCGACTAGAACAACCTGCTTGCCTTGCTCAACCAACTGCAGTGCGGCAAGTACGCCGACGATGCCAGCCCCGACCACGACGACCTCGGTCCGTACGTCTTCATTGAGCGGTTTCAGCGTCTTCACCTCGACGTCGCGCCAATACGATTTCGGAAAATCTTGTAACATACGTGTCCCTCCTCCAAGAAAATTCAACGGTTTCGAATGCATGGATGAATTACCCTTCATTCGAGAACGAGAAACAAAAAAAGAGACCTGGCTCAGGTCTCTTGGTCGCTCGTGATGACAATCTCATCGAACTGTTGGTCACGGCAAAGGGTGATGGCTTGCATCGCAAGCTGGTAGTCCACTTCCGGCAATGTGATCAGCTCGGTCGGGAGCACCCACTCCTTGTTGTTGTACAGATGGATGACGAGTTTGACGAGAATGAAATCCTGCTTCTCGAACGTGTTGTCGTCGATAATATTGGCCGTACTGATTTTGCCTTGCTCAAGATCCATATACGGCAACAATAGATTCCGCACCCGCTCATTCCCGGCGATCACATAAAGGGCGGAGAAATACTCTTTCTTGACGTCTCCGGGATTAACGAGGCGCTGGGCCAACTGTTTGAACACATCGTAGTGCTCGGTCGTCAAGAAGTTAAGGTTATTCATGTCTGTCGTTCCTCTCTGTGTAAGCAAAAATCAATCTGTTTATACTAATTCCACCCTTTTGCACTTTATAACCCTCTGACAATGCTCATACCCACACCTGTATCTGCCAAATCTTTTCAAAATTTTAGGTTTTTTATTTATTTTGATAGTGGAACTATATCTTTGTCGTTCATTCACAAGTTGTTCAAAAAAGGAGGAGTTCCATGTTTCGTCATCAGAAGGAATTGCAGTTCGAAGTGAAAGTCGATCGTCCCGACCCACAGCTCGCCCTGCAAATCCAAGAGGTGCTCGGCGGTCAGTTCGGGGAAATGACCGTCATGATGCAGTACTTGTTCCAAGGCTTCAACTGCCGCGGAGAAGAAAAGTATAAGGACATGCTCATGGACATCGGGACCGAGGAAATTGGCCATGTCGAGATGCTCTGTGCCCTCATCTCGCAACTGCTCGACGGGGCGTCACCGGACGACCAGGCCGAGGCGGCGAAAGACCCGGCGACGGCAGCCATCCTTGGCGGGATGAACCCCCAGCATTTGATTGTCAGCGGGCTCGGCGGACTGCCGACGAACTCGAATGGGGTGCCGTGGAACGGGTCGTATATCGTCGCGAGTGGGAACTTGCTCGCCGACATGCGCTCGAACTTACACGCCGAGACGCAAGGCCGGCTCCAAGTCGCCCGTCTGTACCATATGACGAAAGACGAAGGCGTCCGGAAAGTGTTCCGCAAGATGCTCGCCCGTGACCGCTACCACCAATATCAATGGATGGCGGCCATCGATGAGCTCGAAGAGAAGAACGGCGTCATCGTGCCAGCAAGTTTCCCGGCGAAAGACGAGAAAGAAGCCGAGAAACACGGCCTCGAGTTCTGGGACTTGTCGGAAGGCGACGAGTCGAGCCAAGGCAAATGGGCGACCGGCAGCGCGCCGGACGGTGCCGGCGACTTCGTCTATTTGAGCGATCCGGCCCCGCAAGGCCAGAAGCCGGTCATGGACATCCCGGACAAGACGCTCCATCACGATTTGGACGCCCCGGGCAGTGTCGAGAAAGTCGTCAAGAAAGTCGCCGATCAAATCAAACGGAAATAAGAAAAAGGCTGGCCCGAGGGTCAGCCTTTTCACATGCGCCGGAGCGAGATGGCTTCGCGCATCTTCTGGAGCGATTCCCTCCCCTCTTCCCCGCGTCGCATCATGACGACGGTGAACAAGGCGTCAATCAGACTGAGCTCGGCGATTCGGGAGGCGAGCGCCTCGGAGCGGAACTCCGTCTCTTGCGACACGGTATAGAGGGCGACGTCACACAGCTTCGACAGCGGTGACTTCGCGTAGTTCGTGATCGCAATCGTCGGCACGCCGCGCTCGTTCAACACTTTCGCCACATCGAGCGTGTCTTTCGAGGCACCCGAGTGTGAGATGAGGACGGCGACATCATCTTTCGTCAGCTGGGACGCCGACATGAGCTGCATGTGCGACTCGAGGTTCGCCGTGACGAACAGACCGCTCCGGACGAACTTATGATAGGCGTCGAGCGCGATGACGGCCGAGCCCCCGCTCCCGAAGAACTCGATGCGCTTTGCCGACAGCAGCAGGGCGACCGATTTGTCGAGCGAGGCTGCGTCCAAGATTTGCCGTGTCGCCTCGAGCGTCTTTACGTTCGAGGTGAAAATTTTCTCGGCGATCTCATGTGGCGTGTCTTTGTTCGAGATGTCTTCATGGATATCTTGGAGCGGCGCGACGACGTCGGTGGCGAGCGCGATTTTCAGCGCCTGATAGCCTTTAAAGCCGACGCGCTGACAGAAACGGAACACGGTCGACTCGGCGACGTCTAGGTCGTCGGCAACTTGGTTGATCGTATGGTGGATGATGCGTTCGGGCTGTTTCAAGATATAGTCGGCGATGCGTTGCTCTTTCTTGCTCAGTGTCGTATAGGCCCCACGGATGCGGGCCAGGCCGTTCATCGATTCCATGTGTCTCACCCTTTTTCTTTTTACGATACCGTTTCGAAAAAAATTCCGCAATCAAAGACTGATCGTTCCTTCGGACAATGTGCCAAACCATTGACCCACCGGGGAAAATATTCCCTTCACGTCAAGACAAATATGCTATGCTAGGAAAGCTCATTTTTGAGAAACTGTCCGTTTTCGTCCATTTGTCCCGATATTATTAAAGAAAGGTTTGGTCCCCATCGAACACCATCTCCATAGTACATACAGTCTTCCCCTCGTCTTGTTATCCATCGCCGTCGCCGTCTTCTCGGCCTTCGTCTCGCTCGATATTAGCAGTCGGCTCAAATATGCCGAACGAGTCTCGCGCATCCGTTGGGTGAGCGCCGGAGCCCTCAGTCTCGGGCTCGGCATTTGGGCGATGCATTTCATCGGGATGTTGGCATTCCATTTAGAGGCCGACGTATCCTACCATATCGGTATCGTCATCGCCTCAATCATTCCAGCCATCATCTCGGCCGGGTTCGCCTTCTATATCGTCAGCCGACAGACGGCGCGACCGCGCGATCTCGTCATCAGCGCCGTCTTCATCAGCATCGGCATCGTGTCGATGCATTACGTCGGCATGGAAGCGATGCAGATGAACGCTGTATTGACGTACGACCCGGTCATGTGGCTATTATCGGCCGTCGTCGCGTTCATTGCCTCGCTCGTCGGACTGTATCTCTTGTTCTCACTCCCGGACGTGTCACGGTTCCATTGGCGGAGACTCGTCTGCTCGCTCTTGATCGGGCTCGCCGTCTCGGGGATGCACTACATCGGCATGGGCGCGGCCGAATTCACCCCGCTCGCGAAGCCACAAGTACTGACTGGCTTCTCGATGGACAGCACGCTCCTCGCCTTCTGGATCGGCGGCAGTGTCACGACGCTGTTCGTGCTGATGCTGATTTCGCTTCGCAATGAGAAGCAGCTTGAGCGTCAGTCCATCGAACTCGAAACGAAGTTCCAGTCCGTCATCGAGTCGGCGAACGATGCCATCATCGTCGCAGATGCCGAACGGCGCATCGTGCAATGGAACCACGGGGCTGAGCGCCTATTCGGATATGCTGCATGCGAGGTGCTCGGGGAATCGATCACGCTCATCATGCCCGAGCGCTTTAAAGTCGCACACGAACAAGGCATGAAACGCTATCGCGAGACGCGCGAAGCAAACGTCATCGGCCGTACGGTCGAGCTCGTCGGCTTGCGAAAAGACGGGACCGAGTTCCCGTTCGAGATGTCGCTCGGGACGTGGGAGACAGAGGCGGGTCTCTTCTTTAGCAGCATCATCCGAGATATTAGTGAACGGAAGCAAATCGAAGAACAAATTAACGACCTCGTCTATTTGGACACGCTGACCGGCCTACCGAACCGACGCCTGTTCAACGACCGGCTCGACGCCTTGCTTTCCCAAGGCAGCGAGTCGACATTCTCGTTGTTTTACATTGACCTCGACAACTTCAAGGTCATCAACGATCGATTCGGCCACTCATCAGGCGACGTCTTCTTGCGCCAAGTGACGGACCGGCTGTTGACGACGATCAATAAGAGCGACACGCTCGCCCGTCTCGGCGGGGACGAGTTCGTCATCCTGTCGCCGAACACCGGCAGCAACTTAGCCGCCCACCGCGCCCAACAGATTACGAACGCGTTGAACCAACCGTTCTTGCTCGAAAGTGAGGACGTGTTCACGAGCCTATCGATTGGCATCAGCCTCTATCCGTCCGACGGGCGGACGGCCGATGACTTGTTGAAGAACGCCGACATCGCCATGTATCGGGCGAAAGAGGACGGCAAGAACGGCTTCCAGTTCTTCACGAAAGACATGAACGAGTCTGTCGCGCGCAAGTCACATCTCGCGATGGCGCTCCGGAAAGGCATCGGTCGCGGCGAGTTCTCGATTCATTATCAGCCGCAAGTACATCTCGAGACCGAGGTGCTCATCGGTGTCGAGGCGCTCGTGCGTTGGACACATCCCGAGCTCGGCATGATCTCCCCGGCCGAGTTCATCCCGATTGCCGAGGAGACCGGCAGCATTCATCGTCTCGGCGAGTACGTCTTGAACGAGGCTTGCCGGCAGAACAAGGCGTGGCAGGATGCGGGCGTCGAACCGTTCCGCGTCGCCGTCAACATCTCGGCGCTCCAGTTCGCGCAAAAGGATTTGCCGGACATTGTCAGCCAGGCGCTCGAGGCGAGCGGGCTCGCACCGGAATACCTCGAGCTCGAGTTGACCGAGACCGTCATCCAGAGCGCGCAAAGTGCCATCGAGACGATGGAGGAACTCGTCGCCCTTGGCGTCCACTTGTCGATTGACGACTTTGGCACCGGCTACTCGTCTCTCAGCTACTTGAAGCTGTTCCCGATCGACACGCTGAAAATCGACCAACACTTCACGAAAAACATCGAGACGGATTCGAAGGACGCCGCCCTCGTCAAGACGATCATCCGGATGGCGCACGAGCTCGGTCTGAACGTCATCGCCGAAGGGGTCGAGACGAAAGCACAAGTCGCCTTCCTCAAGGCCGAGGATTGCAACCAAGCGCAAGGCTACTATTACAACAAGCCGATGCCCGCCGAAGATCTTGACTCGTTCCTGTATCCATATAAGAAAAGTGTCTGACCCTCGTCCCGTCTACTCGTTAGGTCGGGACGCCTTTCTTTGTTATTCGAAAAAAATTCCGTCATTCGACTTGTAAATCGAATTTAATTTGATATTATAGTGGAGAGATGGAAAAAAATTCGATTTAGAGGTGACGATATGCAAATCGGTTTGATTGGATTAGGCAAGATGGGATACAACTTGGCGCTCAACTTGAGCGACCACGGTCACAACGTCGTCGGGACGGACGCCGGGAACGTCGAGGCGACATCGAAGTTTGAGATCGTGCCGACGCTTGAGGACGTCGTCAACTCGCTCGAGACACCACGCGTCGTCTGGGCGATGGTGCCGGCCGGTGACATCACTGAGGCCGTACTGGCAGAACTGCTTGAAAAACTCGAACCGGGTGACATCGTCATCGATGGCGGCAACTCGAACTACAAGCTGTCGGTCGCACGCGCCGAACAGTTCAGTGCCAAAGGCATCGCCTTCTTCGACTGCGGGACGAGCGGCGGCACGGAAGGTGCCCGCAACGGGGCCTGCACGATGGTCGGTGGTGACGCCGACGCCTGGCCGACGATCGAGCCGATCTTCAAAGACCTCTCGGTCGAGAATGGCTACCTGTATACGGGACCGGCCGGCAGTGGCCACTTCTTGAAGATGATCCACAACGGTATCGAGTATGGCATGATGCAGGCGATTGCCGAAGGGTTCGACATCTTGGAGAAGAGCCCGTTCGATTACGATTACGAGCAAGTCGCCCGCGTCTGGAACCACGGATCAGTCGTCCGCTCATGGCTCATGGAGTTGACGGAAAACGCGTTCTCGAAAGACGCGAAACTCGATGACATCCGCGGCGTCATGCATTCCTCAGGGGAAGGAAAATGGACGGTCGAGACGGCGCTCGAGTTGCAGGCGGCGGCCCCGGTCATCGCCATGTCACTTATGATGCGCTATCGCTCACTCGAGGAAGACACGTTCTCGGGGAAAGTCGTCGCGGCGCTCCGTAACGAGTTCGGGGGCCACGCGGTCGTCAAGAAATAACCGCAAGGAAAAGGTCAGGGGTGGCCTTTTTCTTTGGTAATATTTGTAAACGGTTACACATACGGTAAAGGGGGAAATACATATGTCGGGTTCGACACTCATTTTAATTGCGGTCGCAGGGATTTTCTTGCTCTTATTCTTGGTCATGCGGACGAAGCTTCACGCGTTCGTCTCGCTTCTCCTCGTCAGTCTACTCGTCGGGATCGCGGCCGGCATGCCGCTCGGGGACGTCATCGCCTCGATTCAGAACGGGATGGGCGGCACGCTCGGCTTCGTCGCCGTCGTCGTCGGTCTCGGGGCCATGTTCGGGAAGATGTTAGAAGTATCGGGTGGAGCGGAACGCCTCGCCCAGACGCTCGTCAACAAGTTCGGCGAGGACAAGGCGCAATGGGCGCTCGCCATCACCGGCTTCATCGTCGCCGTGCCGGTCTTCTTCGACGTCGGTTTCATCATTCTCGTGCCAATCGTCTACGGTCTCGCCAAAAAGACGGGCCGCTCGCTCCTCTACTACGGGATCCCGCTGCTTGCAGGTCTCGCTGTCACGCACAGCTTCATCCCACCGACGCCAGGTCCGATCGCCGTCGCCAACTTGATCGGCGCCGAGCTCGGCTGGGTCATCTTGTTTGGGGTCATCGCCGGGATTCCGGCCGCGATTTTAGCGGGTCCGGTTTTCGGAAAATATATCGCGAACAAGATTCAAGTCAACATTCCGGACTATATGGAATTCGAAGAGATCGACACGTCGAAAGAGCTGCCTAGCTTCAAGATGATCGTCTCGCTCATCTCGATCCCGCTCGTGTTGATCCTCGCGAACACGTTGTCTGCCGTCTTATTAGAAGAAGGCAACAGTATCCGCACGTTCTTCACGTTCATGGGTCACCCGTTCGTCGCCTTGACGCTCGCGACGTTGCTCACGTTCATCTTCCTCGGCACACGCCGCGGCTATACGCGTGACGAAGTGCAAGAGATTGCGACGAAAGCGCTCGAACCGGCCGGGATCATCATTCTCGTCACCGGTGCCGGTGGCGTGTTCAAACAAGTGTTGATCGACTCAGGTGTCGGTGATGTGCTCGGGGAAATGATGGCCGGGTCACCGCTGCCGGCGATCGTGCTCGCCTTCTTGATCGCGACCGTCGTCCGTGTCGCCCAAGGTTCGGCGACCGTCTCGATGGTCACGGCGGCAGGACTCATCACGCCGCTTCTCGAAATCCAGAATATCACCGGTGCCGCGCTCGGCCTCATCGTCATCGCGATCGCCTCTGGTGCGACGGTGTTGTCTCACGTCAACGACTCAGGGTTCTGGCTCGTCAACCGCTACTTCGGGCTTGACGTGAAAGACACGCTTAAGTCGTGGACCGTCATGGAAACGATTATCGGATTGACCGGCTTCGCGGTCGTCTTCTTGATCAGCTTGTTCATTATTTAAGTTAGGAAGTGATGTGTGTGTACACGATTGGCGTCGATATCGGGACGACGAGCACGAAAGCCGTCCTGTTCCATAACCAGCAACAACTCGCGGTACATAACGTGTTGTACCCTCTCCTCACCCCCGACACGGAGACGGCCGAGCAAGACCCGGTCGTCATCTACGGGGCCGTGCTAGAGGCGATCTCCGCCGTCCGCGCCAAAGCCGATGGTCCGGTCCGCTTCGCCTCATTCAGTTCGGCGATGCACAGCCTGATCGCGCTCGATACGTCAGGTCGCCCGCTCACCCACAGCATCACCTGGGCCGACAGCCGGGCCAACCCGTATACGCAAGAAATCAAACGCGACTTCGATGCGAGCGCGCTCCATATTCGTACCGGCACACCGGTCCATCCGATGGCGCCGCTGTCGAAACTGCGTTGGTTGAAAGCCGAGCACCCGGACGTGTTCAACCAGGCGGCCAAGTTCGTCTCGATTAAAGAGTACATCTTCTATCGCCTGACCGGTCGCTTCGTCATCGACCACTCGATCGCATCGGCGACCGGGCTGTTCAACTTGAAGAACTCTGACTGGGATGCGGAGGCGCTCGACGTCGCCGGAGTAACGCCCGAGCAACTGTCCGAGCTCGTACCGACGACGGAGATTTTGACGCTTAAATCGGATGTTGTTGAGACACTCGGCTGGGATTTCCCGCTCGTCATCGGGGCGAGTGACGGTGTGTTATCCAATCTCGGGGTCGGGGCGTTCGAACCAGGTGTCGTCGCCGTCACGATCGGCACGAGCGGTGCCATCCGCACGGTCGTCCGGGAACCGGTCGAGGACCCGAAAGGACGCATCTTCTGCTATGCCTTGACCGACAAGCATTGGGTCATCGGCGGACCGGTCAATAACGGCGGCATCATCCTACGCTGGCTCCGCGACGAGTTCGCGGCGAGCGAGGTCGAGACAGCGAAACGGCTCGGTATGGACGCCTATGACGTGTTGACACGCATCGCCGAGACGGTCAAACCGGGCTCGGACGGTTTGTTGTTCCATCCGTACTTGATGGGTGAACGGGCCCCGCTCTGGGACTCGAACGCACGTGGTTCGTTCTTCGGCCTCAGCATCCACCACAAGCGCGAGCACTTCATCCGCTCAGTGTTAGAAGGTGTCATCTTCAACTTGTATACGGTCATGCTGGCGCTCGACGAATTGACGGGCGCACCGAATCGGATTCACGCGACGGGCGGGTTCGCCCAGTCGAGCCTGTGGCGCCAGATGATGGCCGACATCTTCGATACGCCGGTCGTCGTGCCGGAGAGCCATGAAAGCTCATGTCTTGGGGCGGTCATGCTCGGAGAGTATGCGTTCGGCGATATCGACGACTTCACGGCCGTGCCGCAAGTGACGCATGAACATGCACCCAATCATGAAGCGACCACGATTTACCGGGAGCTGCTGCCGATTTATATCCGGCTCTCCCGCCATCTCGCAGAAGAGTACGAAGCGATTGCCGCGTTTCAGCGGAAGCATGTATAAGAAGAGGCCGAGTTCATCGTGAACTCGGCCCTTCGTTTATCGCTCGTACGTCACCATGACGAACTGTCCGGACGCGCGTTGGCTCGTCAGTCTCAACTTCGTCTCTTTCGTGCCTTCCGGGAAGAGCGGAATCCCTTCGCCTAATACGACCGGGGCGATAGCAATCTCATAGCTGTCGATCAAGTCGTGCTCCATCGCCGCCTTGATGACCTCGCCTCCTCCGACGATCCAAATGTCTCCGTCGATGTCTTGCTTCAACCGTTTGACGAGCTGCTCGATCGGCTCATCCGTGAATGTGACGTGCTCGGCTTCTCGGTCCGGGCTGCGTGTCAAAATGTAGTTCGGAATCTTGTCATACGGATAACCGTCCGGCTCAAGCACGAGCACTTCCTCGTACGTCTTCCGCCCCATGATGACGGCACCGACCCTCTGAAAGAAGTCGGCGTAGCCGTTGTCCCCCTCCCCCTCGACCGCGAACAACCAATCGAGTTGGTCGTTCGGGCGGGCAATCTTTCCATCTAAACTCGTCGCGATATATAAGACGACGTTTGCCATAATGAATTCCTCCGTGATTCGTGATACATTCAGCTTACTCGACAAACACGACAAAACATGACGGGAATGGATAAGATGAAAAAACGACATCTTCACTTGATTCGATTGTTGAATCGCGGGCGCCGGTTCACGGCGGACGAGCTATCCACTGAGACAGGTGCCTCGGTCCGGACGATTCAGCGCGACATGTTGACGCTCGAAGAACTCGGCTATCCGATTTGGAGCGTCCCCGGCACGGGCGGCGGTTATGAGATGTTGCCGAACCGGCTCTTGCCACCGCTCCATCTCCGGGAACAAGAAGCGGTCGCGCTCTACCTCACCCTCAAATGGATGGAACAGATCCCGGACGTGCCGTTCGGGGACATGCGGGACACGTTGTCCGACTGGTACGTGAACGAATTGCCGCACGACCTCGAGACGAAAATCGGTCGGCTCGAAAAGAACATCCTCTGGCTCGGGAACAAGACCGTCCCATCGGCGCCGTTCACGAAAGACATCTATCGTGCCGTCGATCAACGACGGAACATCGAGATGACATACGCCACGACGAAAGGCAGCCGCACGTTCACTGTCGCGCCGGTCGGGATGGCGCTTCTCGATATGAAATGGTACGTATTCGGTCTCTCGGAGTACGGCCTGCGCCAATATCGCATCGACCGGATTGAAGCGATGCGCCTGCTCGATGAGACGTTCGAAGCGGACGACTTGGCGACGCTCCTCGAGGCGAGTGACGAACGAAGCGGTGTGACCGTTCGGCTCAAGCTCACCCCGCTCGGCCGCCGTCTGCTTGAAGACGTATTACCCGATATCAGCGAAAAGAATGAGTGGGACGTGCCGAAAGCCGAGCTCTCGTTCTTGTCGCGGCAATTACTCGCGGCCGGGGCGGAAGTCAAGGTCGTCGAGCCGATTGAACTGCGGGAAATGATGCGGGAGCAAGCGGAGCGGTTGTGGGACCTGTATCGGTGATTAAATCGATGCTTTGGCCTCATGTGAGAATTGTCTTTATATGGAAATACGAGTCCATATTGCTACATAAAAAGGAGCGTTCGCATGACCAAGTTATCGTTTTCAAAATTATTTGTCTCAATCAGTGTCATCTCATTGTTCGCTATCATGGTGTACCTCAACGTCTCGACGCTCAAGCTAAACGAGACGATTGGTTCTGGCCTGTTCTACTTGAAAGGCTATTATGAGGAAGGCAACTTGATCGTCACCGAGCAAGGGATTGGCGTCATCACGCTGCCGCTCGCTATCGGTCTCGTCGCTTCGACACTCATCAAAGGCGCTCAATTTTATCGTGCCTCGTCGGTTACGAACTAACCTTCTCATCTCGGACAAAGAGCCCAACCGTAAATCGGTTGAGCTCTTTTTTCAATTCGCTTGGTCCATCTCTTTATGCAGTTTGAGCAACTCATTCTTGTACAAATCCGGGCGTCCCCCAAAGATGGACTGAATGTTGTTTTTCACTTTCACGACCCCGGCTGCCCTGAGTGCCTTCAACTCGTCCTCATCGATTTGGGACACGTCTTTCAATTCAACACGGAGACGTGTGAAACAGGCATCGATGTCGATGATATTGTCACGGCCACCGAGCGCCTCTTGAATGGCAAGTGCCGCAATTCCCGACCCGCCGGACAGACCAACCGCGACGCCAATCGCAAAGATGATTGGCAAGTTGGCAAAGATACTCAACCCGATTTGAAGCATCCCGGCACTGATCGCTTCGACCGTCCCGTTCTGTAAAAACGTCCAACTTTCTGCAAGCGGACCTGTTAGCGCCGCGCCGAGACCAAGTAAAACACCGGCCGCCGGCAAGAGCGCGACTGGTACCATGAGCGCCTTCCCGAATTTTTGAAATACCCCGAACTATTGACTCATTTGAGTCACTCCTCATGTGTAAGCGTTATCAATTCACAAAACGAACAAAGGGGAATAACTCCCCTTCGTCTTTAGCGTGCGACCGTCTCCCGTTGTTTGAGGGCCGGCCAATAGTTTTCGTTCTCGTTAATCAAATCGTCAAGGATTTGACGGGCGACCGGCGCATCGACGACGGTCCGGTTGAGCGTGAGTGCCTGGAGTGCCTTTTCATAGTTGTTCTCGAAATAGGCGTCGACGACGAGCTGTTCGTAGGCGAGCTGTCCTTCAATCATCCCTTTGTAGAAGCGAGGAATGTGTCCGACAGCGAACGGCTTCGGTCCACGGTTCGTGAGCATCGCCGGCACTTCGACCATCGCATCATCCGGCAAGTTAGCGATGATGCCGTCGTTCTTCACCATGACGATGAAGATGTCGCCATTGTTGTAGGCGAGTGACGCTGCGACGCGAATCATGTAGCAACCGTGGATGTCGACTTCAAGATGCACGTTCTCAAGTGAGTCGTCAGCGATGATTTGATCACACATCGAGAAGACCCGTTGCTGGCGGCCGTTGATGACTTGACGGGCCCGCGTGTTCTCTACGTCTTCCTTCTCCGCCATGTCGGACGGATACAAATAATACTGAAGATACGTGTTTGGCAAATATTCCGGGAAGTCGGTGAGCATCTTCTCGACTTGCTTGAACGTCTTGATCCAAGATGGATCGTTTGCGATCTCTGAGTCTTCTGGGATGAACCCGTCCTCTAAGATGGCGCGCTTGATGTCTTCCGTCAACTCATTGCCTTCTTTGTCATAGATGCCTGTGAACCAACCGAAGTGGTTGAGGCCGAAGTATTCCGGCACGAGATCCCAAACCTCTTTGCCGAGAATCTTCGCGTAGCTCACCATGATTGCGGCCGGCATATCACAGATATTCAAAATCTTTTTGTCATTCGGGTAGGCACGCTTCAACGCCTCGGCGACGATTGCGGCCGGGTTCGTATAATTTAAGATCCAACCGTCCGGTGAGCCTTGGCGGATGTCTGCGACGAGATCAATCATGTCCCCGATCGACCGCATCCCGTACGACATCCCGCCCGGTCCACACGTCTCTTGTCCAACCACGCCGTGACGGAGCGGAATCTGTTCATCTTTCTCGCGCATTTCCAGGCCGCCCGTTCGAATTTGAACGAAGAAGAAGTCCTTGTCGCGGAAGGCGTATTCTTTGTCCGTCGTATACTCGAACAGCTCGAGCTCTGGGTAATGCTCACGCAAGATGATTTCAGTCGCTTTGGCGACACGCTCCTGGCGCTCACCATCCGTATCGTAAAACGTGATGGAACGTAGTGGGAAGTGACCCTTCTCTTCGATCAAGCTCATAATCATACCGATTGTGTACGTGCTGCCGCCACCGACGACGACGAGGCGTTGTCCTTGTTTCATGTGTGCGTTCCCCTTTCGAATACATATTTAATTGATTACAATACAAATTTAATACATATTATTTTAAACGTCAACAATATTTTTGAAAACATTTTACTTTGTGTATACTAGAAGTATGAATTTAGGTCGAAATCGGAGGGTCAGTCATGAAAGCAAAATCACCGCTCTACCAACAAGTCGCCCACAAAATGCGCACGTTTATCGAGTCCGGCACGTGGGCGCCCGGTGAGGCGATCCCGACCGAGGCTCAACTCGTCGAAGAGTTTAGCGTCAGTCGAGTGACTGTCCGGCAGGCGGTCAAATTACTCCAAGAGGAAGGTCTCTTATGGAAACGACAGGGCAGCGGCACATACGTCCAGTCCGAAAAAATTGAACACAACATGTACGAATTAAAAAGCTTCACGGAAGACATGAAACGAGAAGGGAAAGAAGTGACGAACAAAGTACTCACCTTCACGTTGCAGCCACCGAGTGAGAAAGTGCGAGAGGCACTCGAACTCGAAGATGGCGAGCTCGTCTTCTACGTGAGGCGCCAACGATTCGCAGACGGCGAACCGCTCATCGTCGAGGACACATACTTGCCGCTAAAGCTGTTCCCCGACTTGACGTACGAAGTGATGTCGCAATCGAAGTACGCTTATATCGAAGAAATCAAACAGTTCAAGATTGCGGACAGCGTCCAAGAGTTCATCCCGGTGCTCCCGACAAAAGAGATTGCCGAGATGCTCGGAGTGAGTGAACGAACGCCCGTACTCAAAGTCGAACTCTATTCGTTTCTTATGGATGGCAGTCGGTTTGAGTTCACAGAAACGTATTTCAAGAGTGAAGAATACCGCTTCATCATCCGCGCCGGACGAAGACATTAAAAAGGACCTGTGAATCAAACGATTCACAGGTCCTTCGTCAGTTAATGACAATCGACAACTTATAATTGACGAACTTGCTGAGCCCGTCCAAAAAGGCGTTCAGTTCTTGGTTCGACGGGAATCGGCACTCCAAGACGTAACAGCCGTCCCCGCTCACCTTGTAGTTATTGCGGACGTACGGCCGGTGCTCCTCGAGGAACATGAGATACGGGTCGTGAAACGTGCTCGACGTAAAGATGGTGATCATCGCGTGGACCGGTAACCCGAGCTTGTCCTCGTTCACGCGAATCGTATACCCTTCGATGATACCGAGGTCTTCGAGCTTCTTGACGCGCGTCGCCGTCGCCTGCCCGGTCAAGTGCACGTGTGCCCCGAGTTCTTTCATCGTTATCCGGCTGTTCGCCTGTAGCGCCTCGATGATGAGGCGGTCTGTTGGATCGAGCATAGGTGGCTCCTTTCACGATTCAAGCCAATCCGTCCAAACACTTGATTCGTGTTATGTATGAAAAGACGGCTGCTTGTTAGACTGTACATACATTATAGTTAAAAGGAGAGATTTTTCTATGCACGTGCAACTGATCCGTAATGCCACACTCCGCGTTGAATACGCCGGGAAAACGTTCCTCATCGATCCGTTCCTCGGGGAAAAAGGCGCCTATCCCCCGTTCCCGAACTCGGAACGGCAAGACGCTAATCCATTGGCCGACCTGCCAATCGCGATCGATGACATTCTGACAGGCATCGACGCCGTCATCTTGACCCACCTGCATCTCGACCACTACGACGAGGTCGCGAAACAAGTTCTTCCGAAAGCGATCCCGCTGTTCGTGCAAAACGAGGACGATTTGACTGTCATCGAAGGCGACGGCTTCACGAACGTGACCGTGTTGAGCGACACGACAGCATTCGAAGGAATCAGACTCACGAAGACAGCCGGGGAGCACGGGCGCGGTCCGATTTTAGAAATGGCCGGTCTCGTGTGCGGTGTCGTCTTCACCCACCCTACGGAACAGACGCTCTATGTCGCCGGGGACACGGTTTGGTATGACGAAGTCGCCAAGACGATTCAAGCGCATCAACCAGCAGTCATCGTCGTCAACGCCGGGGACAACCAATTCGTCGAAGGCGGGTCGCTCGTCATGAACGAAGAGGACGTCCGCCATGTTCACGAGGCTGCCCCGTCGGCGACGATTATCGCGGTCCACATGGAAGCGGTCAATCATTGGAAGCTGTCGCGTCCCGACTTACGCGCCTATGCGGCATCACACAGCTTCGCCGATCGCCTCATCGTTCTTGAAGACGGCGAGACGATTTCACGCTAACGAAACGATGCCCCTGACCTTCCACGTCAGGGGCATTTTTAGCTTCATCTTTGACTCCTGTTTGTGGTATTCTATGCTTCATACCGATGCCATGTCACCCGTTTTTTGCCTCGAGGGAGTTTTGTTAAGATGAAGAAACGCGTCATTTTGCTCATGTCGATTTTTTTGTTGATCAGCTCCCTGTCTCAGGCGGCGATCCCGAAACCGAAAGCCTATAACGACCGCAGTCTCATCTATTTGACGCTCGATGACGGGCCGAATCGGAAGACGGGCGCGTTGCTTGACGTCTTGAAGAAGCATCGGGTGAAGGCGACCTTCTTCATCCTTGGGAAAAATATCAAGGGAAATGAGCACCTCATCCGACGCATCGTCGCTGAAGGCCATCTGATCGCCTTGCATGGGATGACACACGTGCGCGAGGAGTTTTACGCGTCGCCGATGACGGCCGTGCGTCAAATGAAGGACGTGCAACGTCTCATTTATGAAGTGACCGGCATTCATACGAATATGGCTCGCACGATTTACGGTAGTGACGCAGGCATGACGCCTGCGCACTGGCAAGCTATGGATGAGGCTGGTTTTGAGATTTGGGATTGGAACGTCGGCAGTCTCGATCATATTTATAAGAAAGACAACGACCCGATCGAGCAGCGTGTGTTCAATCGGCTCGAGGCGAATTACGAGATGAATATTGCTTCCATCATCCTGGCGCACGATCACTCGATGACACCGAAAGCGCTCGATACGATTATCCGCTATGCGAAAGAACGCAATTATGAGTTCCGGACGTTAGAAGGGGTACATCCCCCGTACAACTTTTTCAATCCGTGGGAACCGAATGAATAAGAAAACGCTGAGTCGCGCAACTCAGCGTTTTTGCTTACATTTCGAGTTCCGTAAATGCAAACGGGACGAGCTCTTCCAACGTCACTTCTTTCACGTCGGCGTTGCCGTTCGTGAGCAACACTTTGAAGTCCGGGTCGCCGAACTCGACGAGCACTTGGCGGCAGATGCTGCATGGCGGCAAGAAGTCGACCGTGTCACCTGACACCGCGACGGCTTCGAAGTCGCCTTTTTTATAACCTTGCGCGACCGCTGTGAAGATGGCCGTGCGCTCGGCACAGTTCGTCGCACCGAACGAGACGTTCTCGACGTTGACGCCGTCGATGACCGTTCCGTCCTTCATAAGAAGCGCCGCTCCGACGCGGAAGTTTGAATACGGCGAGTAGGCGTTCTCTTTCAATTGGCGGGCACGCTCGACTAATTGTTGTTGGTTCATGGGATCATTGTCCTCTCTGACTCGAAATGAACTGATGCCAGTTCCCGGCCTCTCTTTTTTGGGCAGGATTCTTAGCATACACCGCCACCTATCACCACGTCAACGACTTTTTGATGACGCTTTCACTTTAGTCGCAAAATTCTTGCCAGCTGTTCGTTCATCTCATTCGGTTCAACTGTAAAATCACGTTCGGCCCAATGGATGATCATCCCGACGATAGCGTTCGCTTGATACGAACAGAACAACTCATGGTCAATCTCATCTTGCTTGTGTGCCGCCGTGTCGCGGAGGAGCAACTTGCGCACCTCGTCGAACAACATGTAATAGTACGCGAGCGGCACGTTTTTCGAGAAGACGATGCGATAGAAGTCAACGTACGTCTGGACGTGGTGAAAGATGCGAATCGTCGACGGTTCGAGCTCACGCGGATTGAGCAGCTTCACATGACGATACGGCTCCTCATACGACTTGGCGAGGTCGGCGGTGATCTCTTGGAAGTACTCCTCGAATACGTCCTCGACCCGGGCATAGTGCAAATAAAACGTGCCCCGATTGACATTTGCCACACGACAAAGTTCCGAAATCGTCACTTGTTCGAGTCGCCGATTCTTCAATAATTCGACGAGCGCCTCATGGAGCGCTCGTTTTGTTTTGATAACACGCAAGTCGGGCTTCATGATTCGCACATTCCTCTCAACAGTTATGGCCTAAAGTGTTGATTACTCAACAATTCTTCATTTTTTGATGATTGTAAGCGTTTTCTAACGTTCATTATAATAGTTATTGAACACATGTACAATAAAAGGAGGAGTCAGTCATGCGGTTATCGGGGAAAGTGGCGATTGTCACAGGAGCAGCATCAGGAATGGGGAAAGCAATCGCGGAACTATATGCGAAGGAAGGAGCCCGCGTCGTCGTCTCGGATATGAATCTCGACGGAGCGCAGGCCGTCGTCGAGGGGATTTCGGGCGAGGCGTTCGCGATCCAGACGGACGTCACGTCCGAAGAAGCGTTGCAGCAGTTGTTCGACGAGACGATGAAGACGTTCGGTCAAGTCGACATCCTCGTCAACAACGCCGGCATCATGGACGGGATGGAGCCAGTCGGTGAGATCTCGAACGACCGTTGGGAGAAAATCTTTGCCGTCAACACGGTGTCGGTCATGAAATCGATGCGCATCGCCGTCGACTTGTTCACGAAGCAAGGGCACGGCGTCATCGTCAACAACATCTCGGCCGGGGGCTTGTATGGGGCTCGAGCCGGTGCGGCCTATACGGCGTCGAAACACGCTGTCGTCGGATTGACGAAGAACACGGCGTTCATGTATGCCGACCAAAACATCCGTTGTAACGGGATCGCGCCGGGCGCGGTCGCGACGAACATCGGCTCGACGATGACGAACATGAGCCAGGCCGGGTTCGGTCGCCAGCAACTTGGGATGGCCATCAACCCACGCATCGGACAACCAGAAGAGATTGCTCAGCTCGCCCTCTTCCTCGGCTCGGACGAATCGAGTTTCATCAACGGTCAAGTCGTCGCCATCGACGGCGGTTGGACCGCCTACTAATCAAAAAAATGAGCCACATCCGACGCCGGATATGGCTCATTTCTCGTTATAGCTCCCCTCTCCGGTTCATCCGGATCAAGAGATAAATCAAATACGGCGCCCCGACCATGCCGGTGATGACACCGACCGGGTAGCGGGCCGTGAAGGCGAACTGACCGATGAGATCGGCCGCGAGCACCAAGATGACCCCGACGAGTGCCGCCGGGATGATGGTCGAACGTCCATCCCCGACGAGCCGCTTCGCAATCGGCCCCGCGAGGAACGCGACGAAGGCAATCGGTCCGGTCGTCGCCGTCGCGAGCGCCAGCATGAGCACCGAGGCGACAATGAGCAGCACGCGCGTCTGGTTTGTCTTAACGCCAAGCGACGTCGCCGTCATCTCCCCGAGCTCTAAAATCTGGAGCTGTCGGCTGAGCCGAAGGATGACCGGGAGGCAGAGCGCGACCGCAATCATGAGCGGCGGGAGCGTCTCCATCTTCACCCCGTTCAAGCTACCGCTCAACCAGCGCATCGCCGTCCCGACATCGTTTTGGCGGCTGATGAGCAGCAGATAGTTGATGACCGCCGTCAGCATCGCTTGAATCCCGATGCCGACTAAGACGAGCCGGCCGATCGAGAAGGCGGCGCCTTTCGACAAGAAGTAGATGGTGAGGACGGTCAACAGCCCGCCGATGATCGAGATGATGGAGACGAACGTATCGCTCGCCTGTAAGACGACGATGCCGAACACGGCTGCCGCACTCGAACCGGTCGTGATGCCGATGACGTTCGGGTTGGCGAGCGGGTTACGAAGCATCGTCTGGAACACCGTCCCGGCGATCCCGAACGCGAGTCCGGCGAAGACGCCGGCGAGCATGCGCGGCAGACGGATCGTGCCGACGGCGAACGAGGCGCCCGGTACTTGTTCCCCGAACAAGACACGGACGACGTCCGCGACCGGATAAATCGTGTTGCCGAGCATGAGCATCGTCGCGCTCAACGTTAGGGCCAGCGCGAACAAGACGAGCGTCACGAAGACGGTCCGTTGCCGACGCTTGCGACTGTTATGGATGATGGGTTGAATCGATTGGTTCGTCATACGCCACGCACCTTCACTTTCATCGTCAAGACGATCAAAATCGGGGCTCCGACGAACGCCGTGACGATTCCGACTTCGAGTTCCCCGGGACTACCGAGCAACCGTCCTGCCACGTCAGCAAACGTCAATAAAATCGCGCCGGTGAGTGCCGACATCGGGATGATATACCGTTCATCTGCTCCGATGACCAAGCGGACGAGGTGCGGCGCGAGTAAACCGATAAAACCGATCGGTCCAGCCAGTGCCGTCGCCGCCCCGCACAAGATGACACCTGCGAACGAGGCGATCCCTTTCAACGTGCCGATGCGGACACCGAGACCCGTGGCGAGCTCTTCCCCGAGCGCCAAGATGTTGAGGGACGGTGCCGCCAAGATGGCGATGACGATACCGCCGATAAAGAACGGCAGGAACGTCATAATCGAATCCATCGTCCCGGCCCCTACGCTACCGACTTGCCAGAACCGGAACTGGTCCATGACGTTCGAGCGCGGAATCATGATGGCCATGACGAGTGACGACAACGCCGCACTCGTCGCCGCGCCGGCCAAGACGAGTTTGAGTGGCGTCGAACCGCCCCGACCGAGCGACCCAATGCCGAACACGAACGCCGCCGTCAAGAGCGCCCCGGCGAGCGCGAACCAGATATAGTCGCTCGCGGTCGAGATGTTGAAGAAGGCAATCCCGACGACGACGAACAGCGCCGCTCCTGTGTTGACTCCGAGAATGCTCGGGTCGGCGATCGGGTTGCGCGTCACCGACTGCATCAATGCGCCTGAGACACCGAGTGCCGCCCCGCACATGAAGCTGAACACCGTCCGAACGACCCGCTGCCGGACGATGTCCGCTTCATACGACTGAACAGCCGGACGGAATAAACCGTCAAGCAGTTCATCCCATCCGACTGTCCGTGAGCCGAAAGCAAGCGAAGCGAGCATACAGACGACGAGCAGGACGAGCGCCCCTGCGAGGAGGAGCCCGAACCGTTTCGGCGTGTGTAACTTCTTCGGCATATTCATTTGATTACTCGACTTTCGCGAGTGCTTCTGACACGAGTTTCACGTAGTCGTCAATCGTGTATTCGATCGAGAGTGGTGATGGTGTCCCAGCAGCCGCGAGCGGCGTGTTGTCTTCGATCATGACGACCGAACCGCGTTTGATGGCCGGCACTTTGCTGTAGAGCGGGTCAGCTTGAAGTGCTTTCAACGTCTCTTCGTTCCCGTAGGCGACGAAGATGTCGACGTCGTTCAAGATGTCAGCGTTCTCTGAGCTGAGCTCGAGGTAGAAGCTGTTCTCATCTTTGATTTGGCTCGTGATGTTCTCAGGGTACTCCATGCCGAGCTCTTCGATGAAGGCACCGCGTGGGTCACCCGTCGTGTAGATGTAGAACTTCGACAGGTCGTCCGGGCTGAGCGCGACGAATGCCGCTTTCTTCCCTTTCATCTCCGGTACTTCAGCTGCCTTGTCGGCAATGAGCTTCTCTGTATCTTCAATCAACTGTTTGCCTTCTTCTTCCATGCCTATGGCCATTGAGTCGAAACGAACCGTGTCCTGCCATGATGACACCCAAGGCGTCTCTTGGTATGCGACGACCGGTGCAATCTCTGTCAACGTGTCGTAATCTTCTTGCGTGATGCCTGAGTAGGCAGCGAGAATGACGTCCGGCTGTGAGTCGGCGATCGCTTCGAAGTCGAGACCGTCCGTATCTTGGTAGATGTTCGGGTTTTCTTCACCGAGGTCTTTCAACTTGTCAGCCGTCCACGGCAACATGCCGCTGCCGTCTTGGACACCGTAGTTCGCAGCCGAGAAACCGACTGGTACGACGTCAAGCGCGAGCGCCACGTCTTGGTTCGACCAACCGACCGTTGCGACACGTTTTGGCTTCTTGTCGATGACCGTCTCGCCTAACGCGTGTTTGATTGTGATTGGATAGCCTTCTGCCGTTTCGGCAGATTCATCTGTCGTGGCTGCATCTTCGTTGTTCGAGCCGCATCCTGCGAGCACGAGCACGAAAGCAGACATGATGATGAACATATGTAGCATTTTCTTGTAGCTGTTCATGTCCTAGTCCCCTTTTTTCTGTATGACAACGTTTTACGCCGACATTGATAATCATTATCATTTATGAGTATAGGATGAATCCGGGAGCGCTGTCAATCTGAACTTCAAGATATTCGAGGAAAAATAGAAACAGCCCGCGTCTCTCATTCGATGAGAGACACAGGCTTCAACGGTTGCGCCGCATCACATCCGCCATTGGACACCCTGCTTGCTCGAGCTCGGAGACGATGCGTGTATAGTCCGTCTCGTTTCGATTCTGACTCAGCTTGAACGCGGCCTGCATCTCTTCGATGTCGATGCGGAACCCGACGACGCCATATTTCTGTCGCTGCACCGGCTCGGACAATTCCTCCCAGACGACGGCGTGCTCACGGTCCCCTTCATGGTCTTGAAGCAGTCCGGCCAGATCTTCCTCAAGTTGTGTCTCGTTCATAATCGTCGCCTGTCCGTAGGCATGCACCGCCTGATAGTTCCATGTCGAGACGTCCTCATGCCCGTACCACGACGCCGACACATAGGCGTCCGGGCCTTGGACGATCAAGAGGACGGTCTGGTCTTCAATCGTTTGCCACTGTGGATTGTTTTTGGCGATGTGTGTCGTGAACCAGACGTGGCCCTCTTCCTCATGGAAACTGAGTGGCACGTGCGTCGCGATCGGTTTTTGGCCATCATACGTGACGACGGTGCCGAACGGATGCGCCTTCAAGAAATCGTGCACTTCTCTCGGATCGTTCACGGCGTAAAGTTTTGGGACGTACATCGTATTCCTCCTGTCTAGTTCGTTCATCAACTGACTGGCCCTCCCGTATAATTCATGCCAACTAGGGTAAAGAGTAGATGACGCGATTCAACTAAGGAGGGATCTCTATGAAACCGACGATTAAAGCATTCGTGTTCGATGTATATGGGACCTTGTTCGACGTCCATTCCGTCAAGACGGCGTGTGACGAACAGTTCCCCGGAAAAGGTGACCAAATCAGCCAGGCGTGGCGGACGAAACAGCTCGACTACTTCTTTACCCGCCACATCATGGGGCGTTATGAGGACTTCTCTGTCGTCACGCGCGACGCGCTCCGGTATGCATTGTCGGCGGCCGAAGTGACGTGGACGACCGAGACGGAGGATGCGTTGATTGCCACGTACGCCGACCTGTCACCATATGAAGAGGTCGCGGATGTCTTGCACCAGCTGCATCATAAACAGACTATCGTTCTCTCGAACGGGACGGACGCGATGCTCGAGGCGCTCATCCACAACGCCGGGTTCACCGACCTGTTCGACGAGCTCGTCAGCATCGACGGTATCAAACAAGCCAAGCCGTCACCGGCCGCCTACATGCATTGGTTCAAGAACAGCGGGTTGAAGCGGGACGAGGTGCTGTTCCTGTCCTCGAACGGATGGGACATCGCCGGTGCGAAGAACTTCGGGTTCCATACGGCTTGGATCAACCGCGACGGCAAACCGGTCGATATGCTTGACCTGGTCCCTGACGCCGTCTATGAGGACTTGTCCGGGATACTGGAATGGGTCACGGACGAAGCGGCTTGGCCATAATCAAATCGACTTGGGCGTCGTCGCCCATATAAAACGTGTGCGCCCCGGTCTGGACGAAGCCGTGCTTTCGATAGAAGGCGAGTGCCTTATGGTTATGTTCCCACACACCAAGCCAAATCTCACGTTTGTTCAGCTCACCCGCACACGTGATGGCCTGGTCATACAACGCCTTCCCGACGCCACTTCCTTGGAACTTCCGTCGCACATAAATCCGTTCGAGTTCGAACGCCTCTTCGCCCATGGCCTCGGTCTGGGCGTTGTTGGCGTTCACTTTTAAGTAGCCGGCCACTTCCCCGTCGAGTATGGCGAAGAAGAACCTCGAGTCCGGATTCGAAAGCTCTTTTTTAAGTTGCGCCATGTTGTACGCCCGCTCGAGATACGCGGCCAGATGCGCCGGGTCATTCTCGGCTTCGAACGTCTCCGTGAACGTCTCGATGCTGATGGTGCGAAGTGCGTCAACGTCTTCGATTGTACAAGCTTTGATGGTGATCATGATTGTTCCCCCTAGTAGTCTCGTTTCTTCCCTTTTTTCACGGCATCCCAGTCCCCTTCGATATTGTGGCGGACCCGCTTCAACAGCCGAAGCAGCTGCTCGGCTTCCTGGTCACTCAGCCCGGCGAGCGCGACGTCCGTCGAATGTTCGTGCTCGCGGATGATGACCGGGTAAAGCGCCTGCCCCTGTTCGGTCGGGACGAGCCGTTTGATTTTCTTGTTGTGCGGGTCGTCCTGCTTGATGATCAACCCGTTCGTCTCCAACTTTTGAATCGCCCGCGCCGCCGTCGTCCGGTCGACTTTGATGAGTTCGGCGAGCTTCTCTTGAATGATGCCCGGCTCCTCACAAATCCGGACCAAATACAGATATTGCCCTTTCGTCAGCTCGAGCTCTTTGAACTCGATATTGCTGATCGAATCGAGGGCGCGGGCAATCATCCCGATTTCACGCAACTGGTCTCTCATACAATCCTCCTGATTGTTGTATTTACAATATGTTACGTTTAGTATAATCCATTTAGTTGCATTTGCAACAAAAAGTATTTTGGATATGAACTTTGATTATGTGAGAAAATGGAGGTATCATTCCACGAAACGAGGGGATCTCATGGCACACCGTATTTACACGACGAGCTTTGCGAGCGTCTATCCGCTTTACGTCGCGAAAGCCGAACGGAAAGGCCGGACGAAAGACGAAGTCGATACGATTATTCGCTGGTTGACCGGTTATGACGAGTCTGGACTCGAGCGCCAACTCGCTGCCGAGGTCGACTTTGACACATTCTTCACCGCTGCGCCCAAGATGAACGAAGACCGCGCCCTCATCAAAGGCGTCGTCTGCGGCGTCCGCGTCGAGAATGTCGAGGAGCCGCTCATGCGCGAGATTCGCTATTTGGACAAACTCGTCGATGAACTGGCCAAAGGCAAGGCGATGGCGAAGATTTTACGAGGAGGCGAACAGTAATGGACTATACGACACTCGTCGACGACAAGCGGCTCGACGCTTTCATCCGTTTAATTGACGTCATCGATGCGAACTTACCGGCCGGGTTCGAGAAGACGACCGACGGGAACGGCATCCATTATGTCGTCCCGCTATCGGCGTATCCGTCCGGGTATCACGTCACGCCGGGCACCCCGCTCCCGTTCTTGAGCGTCATCGCCCAGAAGAACCATGTCGCCGTGTATCATATGGGCGTCTATAGCGACCCGGAACTGCTCCGCTGGTTCGAGGAGTCATACGCCGCCCAAGTGCCGACGAAGCTCGACATGGGCAAGAGCTGTATCCGCTTCAAAAACGTGAAGCATATCCCATATGAGTTGATGGGTGAACTCGCCTCGAAGATGACACCGGAGCAATGGATTGCTGCGTACGAGTCACGTTAAAACAGGCAGGTCGATTGTCGACCTGCCTGTTTGGCATTCCTTATTTTCCCCGCTTTCCCATAGTCGGAAACGGATTGAGTCCGTCCTCATTGCGGCCTTGCCAGATATACTGCTACAACTAGGAGAGCTACCCCTAAGACAATCAACAATTTGTAAAACATGTTTTGTTTTCTACGAACCACACCAATCACGGTAAAGAAGATACCGAATAGGAAGGACAAGACCATTGCGATGAATCCCATTTTATTCGCTCCTTTTCAGCTTAATGATTCGCTCGTGACGATTGGCCACGTCCAAATCATGTGTCACGGTAATCACTGTCGTATTGAACTCGCGATTCATCTCAAACAATAAATCGATGATGCGCTCTTTGTTTTCCGGGTCTAGTGACGCAGTCGGTTCATCGGATAAAATGATTTGGGGATTCATAATGACAGCCCTCGCAAAAACAGCTCGCGACCGTTGTCCGCCCGAACATTCCAACGGTTTCTTCTTCAAAATGGACTCGATTCCAATCTTACTCACAATCCGCTTGAAGTGTTCCTGGGCGCGTGGGTCTTTTTCAAGATTGGCATACATAAGCGGTAACTTAATATTGTCCTCGATGGTCAGCGAATCAATGAGTGCCGATTCCTGAAGCACGAATCCAATCTTTTGATTGCGCCATTTCGCTAATGTATCCCGTGACAGCCCTTGAACAGATGAATCAAATAGCTCATAGCTCCCTTGGTAGCGTGTATCCAGCAACCCGATTATATTGAGCAACGAGGTCTTCCCGACGCCAGACTCCCCTATAATCGAGAGCTTTTCCCCCGGTTGAACCTCTAATTCAAAATCATGCAGGATGGAAAATCCTTTCTTATCGAACGCTTTTTTCTGAATTTCTAACTTGATGATGCTACTCATTGCAAAACCCCCACCGAGATTGGAATACCCTTGATTTTTTTGAGCGCCAGTTCCACAATCATCACCCCGATAATCACGTCAATCAATAGAACGCCTAAGAAGGCGATCCAATCCATACTGATTAAGCCAAACACCCCATACGTGGCAAAAATCGAATCTTTTCTCATCCAAAAACCGTATCGATTGAACGCAGTGATTGCGAATAAGATGACGAGGTTGATCGAGAACAAAATCGCAAAGTAGCTGTAAAAAATGGTTCTCAGTTTGGAATAACTTAATCCCACTAATAAATTGACCGTAAAATCTTTAATCATGAGTCGAACACTGATTAATGTATTCCAAGTCGCCAGACACACAATGACAACGAGTAACACGAGCGTAATCGCACTAATCATCTTCAAAGAGCTTACATAATAATCTTCAAAGTACTTAAAATTTTCTTGTTGGCTAAAAAAGTTAAAGTCCAACCCTAGATTGTTCTGAATCTGTTCATTCAACTTCGTTGCTTCTTCTTTCGTCGAATCAAGCAGTACGATGTCCATCAAACCGTTCAAGTGGAGGTCAAGACCCGCGTTTTGAATAAATGGCTCGTTGACGGGGACGATGACTGAAAAGTTGTAGTAGTTCTTTGAATTCGGTGCATAAAAGTTCGAGCGGTGCGTATTTTTCTCCAAGACCCCTTGCACTTTCAAATCGACCGCTTGTTGGGTGACCGGATCCGTGATTTCGATTTTCGATCCTACCGGATACGTTGAAGCCAGACCTCCACCTATCAGAACCGGGATGTCATCTTGTTTAAATTGATAATCAAAGTTCAACTGATCGCCTTGCGCCAACTTGAATTGATTGAGTTGGTACGCCTCTTCATTGATGTAATTAAACGACACTTCCATATCATGTTCATTCTCTAAAGAGGTCGTAAAGCCGTCAGCTTGTAAGGCATATGTATGATTGTTATTTAAATACTCATAAAGCTTTCGCGTTTCCTTGATGTCGATTCGATCAAAATCGGCTTCACTCTCTGGATTTAAATTGGCGATATAATTCCCTTCTCGATTGAACGTTTCAATTTCTTGATAGCCTTGAGCAGTCGAAATAATGGAACGCGTGGCACTAAAAGAGAGGTAATTCGCTAGGAAAAGTAATAAGATCATTCCCAGAACAAGGATCCATCGCTTCAAAAATATTCTTGTTATAAAAAAGTGTAAAATTCTCATTCTCTTTTCACCTGACCTGCACTAATTAATATATATACGATAAACAGCAAGACGAGATAAAGGTTGCTGGTTACATTCAAATCTAAGTAAAAGTTCAATGAAAGGGATAATAAAAAACTGAACCCCAGGATCGCTAGACTATTTAACATGTAGCGACGAATCACTTTTTGTTTCGTGTCTCCGACAAGGATGCGGCAAGAAATCTCTGTTTTTCTCCGATTTAAAAATTGATAATGGAAGATCATCATAATAAACGTGAGAAGAATGCTGATGATCAATTGATAGTCAACAATGCTCTCAATGAATGACATTAAGATAAACGAACCTTCTAAATCTACAGTCTGCACATACATCAATATCAAATTTGAGACAAAACAAAAGAGATAGATGGCAGAAGCTTCAAACACATCATTAAATCTAAATAAAGAATATTTCATGACCTACTCCTTACAGATGGCATTTATAAATTTATGGTAACACGTATGAATAAATGCCAACTACCTAACTAAAAAAAACAGTAAGTTATAATTTATGAGTTAAAAAAGTAAGCTGCCACTCCATTAAACATAGAAATCCATCACATCATGTAGACATGAATTCAGACCCTGTAGGAACATACCTATAGGGTCTGATTCACACCCTCTACCTTCACCAGAAGACTTATTTCAGTGCGCCTCGAGCCCAGCTGAACTTCGTTGTGTACTTGTCTCCCCATCTCAAATCGTCCCAAACAGAGCCTGTCACTTTTGTGCTGTAGGCTACTTTGCTTAACAACGTTCTACCGTCGCGCGTATATTTGAACGAAGTAGATTTGTATTTTGAATTACTGTAGTTCCAAGCAGCACCATTGTACTTGATCTGGAATGATTCTTCTGTAGACGCCCCACTAGATGCCGTACCGAACGTCGCTGCCGAGGCAGACCCTGCGCCTACTAAAAGCGCGCCGACCACTAAAGCTGAACTCGCAAATCGTTTTGTCTTCTTGTTCATCACACATTCCTTCTTTCTTGTTAAATTTTTGAAATTCAAAGAGTTGATACACATAAAATCTAGCATAGTTCACATTAAATTCAACAATTCGATAACAGATTATTACAATTTGATTCATTTTACATAAAAAGTATTCAGTCGATTATGACGAACTACCTATGGTAAATTCATCCACTCAATGACCCTCGCCTGATAGATTAATGTGACTAACGCCTAGGGTCCCTAAGTTGCTACGATTCTATAAAACAGAGTTCAATCTAAAAAAGCAGGCAGGTCGATGGGCGACCTGCCTGTCCGTCATACGTGGAATCGTTTTGTCATTTGGCGCATCTCGTCTGCCATGTTCGACAGCTCTTGGGCCGATGCCGTGATCTCTTCCATCGACGCCATCTGTTCTTCCGTCGCCGCCGACGTGTTCTCTGTGTCGGTCGCCGTCGTCTCCGTAATTCCTTGAATCTCGTTCACCGATTGTAAAATCTCGGTCGCCCCGGCTGCCATCTCTTGGACAGCGCCTGACACTTCCTCGACTTTTTGACCGACCTCTTCAATCGCCCGCTTGATGTCCTCGAACGCTAGCCCAGCCTGTTGGACGTTCGTGACGCTGTGGCCCATCTCGCTCTCGACGACATGCATCGTCTGGACGGCTTGTTTCGTCTCCGTCTGCGTATCCCCAATCAATCCGGAGATCCGTTTCGTCGCGCTGGCCGACTCTTCGGCGAGTTTCCGGACTTCTGAGGCCACGACGGCGAAACCGCGTCCGTGGTCGCCGGCCCGGGCTGCTTCGATGGCCGCGTTCAAGGCGAGCAAGTTCGTCTGTTCGGCGATGCCAGAAATCGTACCGGTGATACTGCCGATTTCTTGCGAACGAACATCGAGTTGACCGATGACCGTCTGCAACGCCTTCACTTTTTCGTTCATCGCCTCAAGCTGGGACTCGAGCGTCATAATCAACTCGTTGCCGGTGCCGACTTTTTGAAGTGCCCCGTCCGACAGTTCAGTCATATGCTGGGCACTGTCTGAGACGTGATGAATCCCGTTCGTCAGTTCAGTGAGCGTGTTGCTCGATTCCTTCACACGCGTCAATTGACGGACCGAACCGGAGGCGATCTCCTCCATCGTCACTGCGACCATCTCAGTCGCTTTTGTCGTCTCTTCGACGTTCGATTTCAAATCATCTGATGACGTCGCGACGCGTCCCGCTGTCGTCGTGACGTTTCCAATCAAGTCACGCAAGCTGTCTTTCATCTCGTTGAACGAGTTAGCGAGAGAACCAATCTCGTCGCGCGAGGTGTACGTACTGTCGACTCTCAAATCACCGGCCCCGGCACGGCTCATGAGTCCATTCAATTCTCGAATTGGACGGACGATGAGGCGCGTGATGTAGACGCCGAGCCCAATCGAGACGAATGCCCCAATGGCGACGAGCACCCAGAACCACGTAACGGATTCGGTTCGATCGTTCTGCATCGTTTTGCTTGCCGTCTCGGCCTCTTGGTTGATCCCATCCATGAGCGTCGTGGCTGTCTCGACGAGCTTTTGTCGAATCGGTCGCAAGTCACTTAAATAGACACGGTATGCCGCAGCGTTCTCGGCGCGCGCGGCCGGCTGAAGCACGAGTTCTGTCCCTTTCAAATAGTCTTCGATTTGGCTGTTCAAGTCATCGACGAGTCCTTGCATCTCGGCGTCGGTTGAAGCGAACGTCTCGTTGAACAAAGCCAGGTTCTTCCCGATGCTGTCGCGACGCTCAGTGACACTGCCTTGTAATTCTTCGATTCGATTCGTTTCATCCGTCAGCATCATTTCGAGCAAATAACCGTCAAGCGCACGGTTGTCCGTCCGGATTTGACCGAGCGCGCGAATCGGCAACAACCGGTCCTCATAAATCGATTCACCCGCATCGGCCATGCGTCCCATGAAGACATGGCTGAGTGTGGCGACGAGAACGAGCGTCCCGATAAATACGCTAATCAGTACCATTAACTTTTTGGACATCTTCAAATTTTTCATCGTGATCCCTCCCTACCTGATTTATCGTAGGAAAGAGGCTTGAAATGAAGTAACTTTACACATGCGTTGACCTAAATTTCCATTTTTAGCCATACTGTTGACCATAATCGCACATTGCCGACGCATTTGTAGGCTGGCTCACCTTCATTCGAAGACGGAATGCGATACGATAAACAAAAGAATCAATAGAAAGGAGGTGTCCGCCGTGCCCCGCTGGCTTAAACTTAGTCTCATGCTCATTGTTTTCGGGAGCATCTTCTATATTACTCATTTCCACTATGAACTCCGTCCATCCGGCGTCCGCGACATCGTCCTGTCATTCGGCTGGTGGGGTCCGGTCGTCTTTTTCCTCATCTATGCGGTCGGCCCCATCATCTTCTTGCCGACATCCGTACTGTCACTTGGGGCCGGTCTCGCCTTCGGGGTGTGGCCCGGCGTCCTCTATATCTTGTTCGGGGCGACGGCGGCGGCCGTGACCGGGTACGTCATGGCCCGACTGTTCGGCCGTTCCGTACTCAAGGTCGAGAGCTATCCGTGGTCGGAGAAGCTGTTCACGCAGATGGAGCAACGTGGCTTCCTATACGTGTTCGTCTTGCGGCTCATCCCGCTCGTCAGCTTCGATTTACTCAGTTACGCCGGCGGCATTGCCAAAGTCAAATTCAAGTCGTTTCTCCTTGCGACCGTGCTCGGCATGATTCCAGGGACACTCGCCTACAGTTTTCTCGGTGCGAGTCTCGCCTCGGGAAGCATCACCTTGGTCGTCATCGCCGCCCTCGTCTTCGTCACGTTGATCGGTGTCACTTACTATTTCCGAGAACCCGTCAAACGGTGGCTCGGGCTCACGTCAGACTAGAGAAGCGCAATCGCTTCTCTTTTTTTTTGCTTCGGCGTGTAAAAACGATAAACATTCGGGTCAATCGGACGATACTCTAGTAGCTATATTGACCCATCACCAGGAGGAATCTATATGAGTTCTACGAAACGCAATCACTTGATGCTGATCACCACGTTCGTCATCGTCTTGACGTCTGTCACCGTCCATCTGCTCCATCGCTTCACGGATTTCGCCTATACGTATACCGTGCTCCGAAACGGCGCCGTCGGTTACGCATATCCCATCACGACATGGGTCGTGTTCGCCGTTCCAATCGTGCTATTGATCGCCATGGTCGTCAGCCAACGTGTGAAACCACAACTGTTCCCGCACTTGATGATGCTCACGCTCACGTTTTCGAGCATCTCGACCGTCGCCGGCGGGCAAGGGCTCGTCGAGTATCACTTCTCGATTTTCGTCGTCTTGGCGATTCTGTCGTTTATGCGTCGTATCGACTTAATCGTCTACAGTACCGTTATCTTCGCCGTGCAGCATCTGGCCGGCTATTTCTTCGTCCCCGAAATCATCTGTGGGACGGCCGACTATCCGTTCAGCTTGTTGCTCGTCCATGCGGTCTATCTCATCTTACTGAGTGCCGTGCTCATCGCGCAGATTCATTTCCGTAACCTTGAGTCGTCGCGTGTCAAAGCACAGGAAGACGAGACTCGCCGTTTGCTGAAGCAAGCCGTCAACGATGCGAGTCAACTCGTGATGACACTCAAAAACCATGCGACCGAGCTCGAGACGGCGGCCAACCAGTCGCTCGAGTCCGGTGAACAAATCGCCGTCACCGTCGATCCGATTGTCGCCCACGCGACCGAGCAAGAAACGTCGATGAACCATGGGGCCGATGAGATTCAATCGATTCGCTCCCTCACCGCTCTCATCCAAGAACGGATGGCCCAGACGGCTGCCGCCTCGTCACGCATCGCGTCCGATGCCATCGCTGGGAACAGTGACATGCAACGGATGGAGACGAAAGTCGGTGAGATCATCAGTGAGTCGGAGCGGCTCGAACGTGTCGTTGCGACGATGTCGAATCGATCAACCGAGATTCAAGCCATCCTGCAACACGTCGAGACAATCAGCGACCAAACGAACATGCTTGCCTTGAACGCCTCGATTGAAGCCGCACGGGCCGGTGATGCCGGGCGCGGTTTCGCCGTCGTCGCTTCTGAGGTCGGCAAACTCGCCGTCCAGTCACGTGACTATGCAGCCGAGATGACACGCGTCCTCGGCGGGCTGATGGATGACACGATCGTCGTCCGCGATTCGGCACAGTTGTTCAAACGTGCGACCGAGAACTGCCAAACCGTCTCGGCCGACGTGACAGCGGTCTTCCACCGCTTGACCGAGGATGTTTCCGAGATCGATGGTCAAATCAGTTCGATTCAAGAGACACGTCAACGCGTGACGTCGCAGATGGAGACGCTCGAAACGCGCCTCGCGACGACGAAACGAGCGGCGAGCGAACTGCAGCAACAGATTCAGCACGTCGCCGCCGCGACCGAGGAACAAGTCGCCATCCAAAAAGAGTTGAGCCACATGTCGGACCGCCTCGCCTCGACCGCGAGCACGTTAGAAGACGTGACCGGTCAGCTCGAAGCCCGAGCGAACTAAAAAAACAGACCGCGAATGTGGAAACTCGCGGTCTGTTTTATGAATGGCTGAAGAATGAAATTTTTGCAGTCGACCGAATGATGAGTACCGATACGAGCATGAGGATGGCCACGATTCTAAAGCCCATATCCCCGATGACATTGAATTCATATCTCAGCCCGAACAATAATCCTAATCCTAAGACAACGCCGATTAAGAACATCACGTTTTTCATGTAATCGATTCTTCCTATGTACGTCTATGATTATCCATTTATTGTTAGTATACCGGATGGGGATGACGTGTGCACAAATATGTGAAGACAAATCACTAATATTCATCAAAAAACGTCACGTTCTCGATGTTCGAAAACGTGACGTCACGATCGTTTATAACGTCGATACGAGCTTTTGAAGCGCCTCTTTGAGCGGCGTCACCGGACGACCGAGCAATAGCTCGAAATCGTTCGACTCAACTTCGAGTGATCCGTTGCGGATGCTGTCTTGAATGCCGACAACGATCGGGATTGCCCCTTCCGGCACCCCTGCGCCGCGCATGACGTCAGCGTACGCGTCGGTACTCACTTCTTGAAGCATCACTTCGCGCCCGAGCACTTCACTGAGCGCCTCGACGAGTTCGGCTTGCGTATGGAGCGGGCCGGACAACTCGAAGATGTTCTGTTCGAAGTCATCCGCGAGGAGCACGTTCGCTGCCGCTTCAGCGTAATCGTCTTGCAACGCCCAACCAACCTTCCCATCACGGGCAGCCGTCACCCAAGGTGCACCGGCAAGCACGCCTTGGATGCTGCCGAGTTCGTTTTCTAAGTACCAGTTGTTGCGCAAAAACGCATGCGGGATGCCCGTCCGTTCGATTGCGCCTTCCGTCTCGACATGTGGCGGTGCCATGAGGTTTTGGCTCTCTGTCGCGTCGGCGAGACTCGTATAGGCGATGAACGATACGCCTGCGCGTTCGGCCGCCTCGACGGCGTTCGCATGTTGACGGATGCGCGTGTCGTTGTCGCCGTCCGCCGAGATGATGAGCAATCGTTCGACACCTTTGAACGCTTCATCGAGCGTCTCGGGCTTGTCGAAGTCCCCATGTCGCACATCGACCCCTTTCGCTTTCAGTGCTTCCGCTTTCTCCGGATTGCGGACGCTGACCGCGAGTTCACTTGCGGGTACCGACTTGAGCAACACATCAACAATTTTCGAACCGAGTTTTCCGGTCGCACCTGTGACTAAGTATTTCATGAATCATTTCCTCCTTTTAACCTGTAATTAAATCAGTTACATGTAACCATCATAGTTACAGCATCTTCGTTTGTCAATTGTTTGTTCCCTGTTATACTGAAGATGTAACCAATTCACTTACATGACTTGTGCAGAAAGGTGGTAGCCTATGTCCATCAGTAGCCGTTTCGCGGTCGGCATTCATATCTTGACGTTGATCGAGGTCAATCAGGACGGCGTCACCTCGTCTGACTTTTTGGCCGGCAGTGTCAACACGAACCCGGCCCTAATCCGAAAAATCATGGCCATGTTGAAGAAGGCCGACTTGATTGAAGTGAAGCCTGGCGTCGCCGGAGCCAAACTGACGAAAGACTTGACCGAGATTTCGCTCTATGATGTCTATCGCGCCGTCAGTGTCGTCGAGGAGAACGAGCTGTTCAGTATCCATGACAACCCGAACCCGGCGTGCCCCGTCGGCCAACATATCCAAGCGACGATCGAGCCGATCTTTATCCACGCCCAATCGGCGATGGAATCGGTATTGAAGCATGTGACCCTCTCCGATGTCGTGAACGATGTCGCAACGAAAAGCCAAGCAACCTGAAGAGAGGTTGCTTGGCTTTTTTTCAGATGAGTCGATATTTTTTGAAGCTATTCGCGAGCCCGTCTTGATCACACGCATCCGTCACGTCGTCCGCGACACGCTTGACCTCGGGTTTGGCGTTGCCCATGGCGACACCGACCTCGACGTATTCGAGCATCTCGATGTCGTTCAACCCGTCCCCGTAGGCGAACGTCTGCGCTCGCTCCAACCCTAGATGTTCGAGCAACGTCGCAATCGCCGTCGCTTTATTGACGCCCGGGATGGACAGCTCCCCACTGTTGGCCCCGAATACGGCGACCGTGCTCGGGATGACGGTGAAGCGGGATGCGAACTCTTGTTGGATGACGTCGAGCGGGACAGACGAGCCGAGGAACGAGATTTTGTTCACGTCGGGACGGACGAGGTCGACCCCTTCCATCATTGCGTCATGAAACGGCTTCAAGCCGCGTTCAATCGTCGCGCTCGCTTCCGGATTGTTCGCCATCAACTCGTCGATCATCGTCGCCACCCGTGCCTTGGCGTTGCCGCCGGCGAACAGGCCGTCGTTCGACTCGAGATAGAAGTCGATGCCGTGTTCGGTGAAGAACGAGATGAGATGACTCAAATCATCGACGGAGACTTGTTGATGGTACAGCACTTCCTCCTCGAGCTCGATGTAGCCCCCGGCTGCCCCGATGATGCCGTCAAAGCCGACGTCGAGAATATCCGAGAACAGCTCGGCCTTCGAGCGCCCGGTCGACAAGAAGACGAGATGGCCGTTCTGTCGCGCCTTCCGGACGGCCTCTTTGGCCGATTCCGGGATGTTGCCGTGGTCATCGACGAGCGTGCCGTCGACGTCTAGAAAGATGATGTGTTGCATAATGTCCTCCTTTTTGTCCTGAACACAAGAAAAACCTAAACTAGACGCAACATGTGCGCCCAGTTTAGGTTTTGCCTGGTCATCCAGTAACAATCCTGATGTATGTCGTTTTCCCCTCAAGCATACCGCTCGCACATTTCCTTTGTCAAAGCTGTCGTTGTTGCCGCACGTCGGCCCGTGGCGACAGCCCGAACAACCGGGCATACTCGCGGCTGAACTGCGATTGACTCTCGTAGCCGACCTGGAACGCCGCCTCGCCCACGTCCGTCGCCTGCATGAGTAACAACCGTCTCGCCTCTTGGAGCCGTAACTGCTTTTGGAACTGGAGCGGGCTCATCGCCGTGACTTCCTTGAAATGACGGTGGAGCGTTGAGACGCTCATATTGGCGACGCGGGCCAACTCTTCACTCCGAATCGTCTCGTTGAAGTTCGCGATGATGTGGTCGATGACGCGCTTGATCCGGAACGCCTGACTCCCCTCGAACGCCAACTGCCGCAGCATCTCCCCGTTCGACCCTTGCGCCACCCAATACAGGAGTTCGCGCTTATAGAGCGGTGCGAGTGCCACATGATCCGGTGTGTCGACGAGGCGGAGCGCGACATCGAACAACGCCTCGTCGGCATCGGCGATATACATGCCCCGCCTCACGTCACGCGGTTCGGTCAGCTCGACGTGCCCGACGGCATCGATCAAGTCGTCAATCGTCAACTCAAGTTTCAGCGCCACGTATGGGACGTCAGCGCTCGCTTTCGTCACTTGTCCCGTCACAGGCAAGTCGACCGAAGCGACGAGGTAATGCCCGCCTTCGTAGACGAGCCGTTCGTCACCGAACAACATCTCTTTCCCACCCTGCAGGATTAGGCAAAATGACGGTTCATTGACGCGAGTGATCGGCTCGGTCACCATCGATTCATGGATGAACGTCATCGCCGGGACGATCGTCGGATGCACCCCGTCCCCCGGTATGTGTCGTGTGATGACGTCAATCAGTTGCAGTCGTGTCTCGATGTCGTCCATCCTCCCTCAGTTTTCTCCCCTTCAGTATACGGTAGATCGTTTTCTTGGACGAGGCCTGTCCAACCTGTTGAGAGGATTAGGCAAAAACACGACATGAACGCGCTAACACTCGCCCCACATCTCGCGTCATACTGGTGGCAAAGGAGGGGAATCGACATGGAAAAGACGTATCACGTGACGGTCGAACGCGGCTTCGCGACATTTCTCACCCGCTGTGCGCATTACGCGCTTGCCCATAACGTGGCGGTTCGGCTCGATTCATTCCAACTCGAACCGACGCCCGAGGCACTTGTCGAGGCGCTAGCGCTTCCAATCGGCACCCATACCGAATTACGATTGACCGTCAACGACGACAGCACCGTGGATGAGTTCGAACGGTTCCTCTCCACGTATCAACTTTGAAGGAGGCATTTTCGTGGAATACGTAAAACTTGGCAATACGGGACTCGACGTCTCAAGGCTCTGTCTCGGCTGTATGGGCTTTGGCGACGCGAACCGATGGATTCACGACTGGGTACTCGATGAGGCGGCGACCCGTCCGATCATCAAACAAGCACTCGACCTCGGTATCAACTTTTTTGACACGGCGAACATCTACTCGAAAGGCACGAGCGAGGAATACGTCGGACGTGCGCTTCGGGATTATGCGAACCGGGACGAGATCGTACTCGCAACAAAAGTTCACGGTCGAATGCACGACGGTCCGAACGGTGGCGGCTTATCGAGGAAGGCGATTCTGTCGGAAATCGACCATAGCTTGAAGCGGCTCGGCACCGATTACGTCGATCTGTATATCATCCACCGCTGGGACTATGACACACCGATCGAAGAGACGATGGAGGCGCTCCATGACGTCGTCAAATCCGGGAAGGCCCGCTACATCGGTGCATCGGCGATGTACGCCTGGCAGTTCCAAAAAGCGCTCCACGTGGCGGAACGGAACAACTGGACCCGGTTCGTGTCGATGCAGAACCATTTGAACTTGATTTATCGGGAAGAAGAGCGTGAAATGTTGCCGCTTTGTCGGGAAGAGAAAATTGGGGTCACACCGTACAGTCCGCTCGCCTCGGGGCGCTTGACCCGCGACCTATCGACCGTGACCCACCGCTCCGAGACGGACGTGATTCAACGTTCGAAGTATGACGCGACGATGGACGCCGATCGGCTCATCATCGAGCGGGTCGCCGCCATCGCTGAGACGCGGGGGATCACTCGTACCCAAGTCGCCCTCGCCTGGCTCCTTCAAAAAGACACGGTCACGTCTCCAATCATTGGCGCCACGAAAGCACGTCATTTGGACGAGGCCGCCCTTGCGTTGACCGTCACGCTGACAGCGGACGAGATCGCTTCGCTCGAAGAACCGTACATCCCACACGCGGTCGTCGGTGCGATTTGAGTCAAAATTCAACCTCAAGTCGTATGGGCGTGCTCCTTGCCGTCGGGTAAAGTAGACAGAGATGTCATATACGCAAGGAGAACCGATTCATGGAACAATGGATTCAACAAATGATTGAGCAGTTCGGTTATTGGGGCGTCCTCTTCCTCATCTTTATCGAGAACGTCTTCCCACCTATCCCGTCCGAGCTCATTTTAATATTCGGCGGCTTCTTCACGACGACGACCACGCTTACACCCGTCTGGATGATTCTCGCCGCGACGGTCGGTGCGGTCATCGGAGCTATCGTTTTGTATAGCGTCGGATTATTTTTCGACAAGGAGCGTCTCGAGTCATGGGTCGCACGTTACGGCAAACGTCTCTATTTGAAAGTGGATGACGTCCGCATGGCCGATCGCTGGTTCGACCGCTTTGGACCGAAACTCGTCTTTTTCGGTCGATTCGTCCCCGTCGTCCGCAGCCTCATCTCGATTCCGGCCGGCATGTCGAACATGCCGTTCGTCAAATTTTTGATGCTGACGACACTCGGGACGCTCATTTGGAACACGGTGCTCATCTTTGTCGGCGTGTACGTCGGGGAGAATTGGCAAGTGTGGCTCGGCCATATCGAGACGTATTCGCATGTCATGTATGGCGTCCTCGCCGTCATCCTTCTCGGACTAGGCGCTTTCATCGTCCGGGTCATCTGGTCACGTCACTCTGAACAGCGTTAAGTTTGCACACTCCGAAATCGATTCGGAGTGTTTTTTTGTGGAATCGCAGTTTACCCTCTTGACTTTAAGTTCTTATGACCTTAAATTAAACATATAGAGTTCACACGAACTTAAAAAGGAGGAATTATTGTTGACATTACTCATCGCCTTTTTGGCACTCGTCATCTTCATGCTCGCACTTGACCTCGGGGTGTTCCACCGCAAGGCACACGAAGTCTCGCTCCGCGAGGCATGGACATGGACGTTCGTCTGGATCGGAATCGCCATCGCGTTCGGCGGTTGGTTGTTCTACTCGCAAGGCAGCACGGTCGCGACGGAATATGCGAGCGTCTACTTCATCGAGAAGGCACTCGCCATCGATAACGTGTTCGTCTTCTCGCTCGTATTCGCCTACTTCGCGATTCCGCTCAAGTATCAGCACAAGGTGTTGTTCTGGGGCATTCTCGGGGCAATCTTCTTCCGGGCCGTCTTTATCGTGGCTGGCGTCTCGCTCTTAGAGAACTTCGGTTGGGTCTATTACGTGTTCGGTGCCTTCCTCATCTATACAGGATGGATGATGTTCAAGAACATCGGTAAGGACGAGTCGCTCGAGGAGAACAAGACGATTCGTTGGCTCGAACGCCGCTTGCCCATCACGCAAGACATCTCGTCTGGTAAGTTCACGAAACGCATCAACGGCAAACTGTTCTTCACACCGCTGTTCATCGCGCTCATCTTCATCGAGCTGTCGGATATCGTCTTCGCCGTCGACTCGGTCGCGGCCAGCTTCGCCTACTCGCGTGACCCGTATATCATCTTCTACGCGAACATCATGGCGATTCTTGGACTCCGTAGCCTCTACTTCGTCCTCGCCAACTTGATTGACCGCTTCTACTACTTGAAGCACGGGCTCAGCTTCATGCTCGTCTTCATCGGAGCGAAGATGGTATTGGGCGACGTCTACAAAATGCCGATTTGGATGTCACTTGGCGCAATCGTCCTCGTCATCTTGATCAGTGTCGTCTATAGTTTCTATAAAACGAAACCTGGTCAGAAAAATCACGTATAACAAAAGGGAGACGTGCTAGCCTCCCAGGTGGTTCACTTCTCAATTGTGGGTAAACCTTTAGTCTAGCAAACACAGAAAAGGTGGTTACAAATGCTTGACCGTATGGGTGATGTGAGTATTGGACTCGTCTTCGGGATCGTGTTGATGCTTTTGTTCAACAGTCTTTGGGGACTTGGAGTCGGCGTGATGTTAGGAATCTTCTTCCTCATCGCACCGCGCTCGACAAACCGCCGTACTAGAAAATGTATACCGCAGACACGCTAAACCGGGGCACACGCCTCGGTTTTCTTATGTATACTGGGGAAAAATCATTTAGGAGGTCACATGGATTATTCAACGACAGAACTGACGGAAGCGAAACGTCAAATCGATTCGATTCTCCATAAACTGAACGAGACGGTGACGACGCTCGAAGCGAAAAACGAACCCGCCCGTTACAAGTCCCAACTGATACTCGCCAAACGTCGCATTCAGGCGTTGACGATTGCCGTCGACTTGATTGAGGAACAACTCGCTACCGACACATGACAACAGCGGCCGATCATTCGGCCGCTGTTGTTTGTTGTTCGGCTTCTTCTGCCGCTTTCGCTTCCTCTTCTTCTTGTTCTAGCTCTTCGATCAATCGCTTCATCTCGGCGATTTCTCGTTCTTGCGCTTTGATGATCTCTTCTGACAACTGTTTCACGCGCGGGTCTTCGATTTCCGCCCGTTCGCTCGTCAAAATGGCGATGGAGTGGTGCGGGATCATCGCTCGCATCCAACTGACGTCATCGACCGTCGTCTGGCTCCGGACGAGCCATAACGACAAGCCGAAGACGAGCGCGCTCACGCCCAAGATGATGGCGTTCAGCTTCTTGTTCTTGTACATGCCCCACATGAACAGCAACATGACGAACGCCATGACCGAGCCCATGATGAGCGCCATGTACAGACGCGTCTGACTGAAGAAGATGTGGTCGAGTTGGAACACGTTCAAATACATGAGCCAGTACATGAGGAACGTCGACACAAGAATCATCACTCCGAATTTCGCATAAGGTTTCATTGTTCTCTCCTGCCTTTCTATTTATTTGCTTCTACGTATTCCTTTGCCTATTCTTTTTTCGTTAAAACCCCATGATTCATCTAGTCGAGCGAGCGTTCCTACCATTTCACTTCTTTTTCACAAACAGGGGCTATACTGTCAAAATGGACTTTGCCGACAAAGGAGACATCAAGACGTGTTAAAAAACCTGCAAGACCTGTTGACAGAGCTGAAACAGCTTGTGACATGGACGTATTTAGACAATCCTGCCGAAACGATGATTGAAGGCATTTCCTTCTCCTCCAAAGAAATTAAACAAAATTTTTTATTCGTCTGTATATCAGGGTATCGACGTGACGGTCATGACTACGTGAACGAGGCAATCCACAACGGGGCCGTCGCCATCATCGCCGAACGTCCGATCGAGGCCCGGGTGCCTGTCATCTACTGTAAAGATACGAAACATGCATTAGCTGAACTCGCCAGTGCGTTCTATGACCATCCATCGACGCGACTCCGTCTTCATGGCGTCACCGGGACGAACGGAAAAACGACGACGACCGTCCTGGCACATCAACTGTTCGACCAACTCGGCATATCCGCCGGCTTGATTGGCACACTCGGTATCACCTATTCCGGTCAGACGTTCGAGACACCGAACACGACACCCGATTCGCTAACCATCCACCGCCACCTCCACACCATGATCGAGGCCGGCGTGACGGATTGTCTGATCGAGGTATCTTCCCAATCCATCGCGGAGAGACGTATCGCGAACTTGTCATTCGAGACGACCTCGTTTCTCAATCTGTCGCACGACCATTTGGATTACCACGGCACGATGGAGACGTATGCGTACACGAAAGCCCAATTGTTCGCGCAATTATCGGATGTGGGTTGCGGCATCGTCAATGGTGACGACCCGTATCATGAGCTCATGCGGTCCGTCGCACCACCTCACGCGAGGCGGTTCAGGTTCAGCCGTCATTCGTCAGTAGCCGATTTAACCGGTCAGACGGAAGCTGACCGTTTTATCGTTCGTATGGACGGAGAGACGGCGTTGTCTGCGCCCCCGTTCCTAGAAGACTATAACCTCGACAACACGTTATGTGCGATCAGTATCGTCCTTCAAACGGGTGTCTCTTTAAAAGAGATTGTCCCTCACCTCTCGAACTTAACCTTGCCGAGCGGGCGACTCGAGAAAGTGTCGGGCATCACGACACCCGTCTATATCGACTACGGACATACTCCGGATGCCATTGAAAAAGTCGTGACATCGCTAACGGCCCGTCATTCTCGTGTGCTCGTGTTACTCAGCGCCGCCGGTGAGCGAGACCGGATGAAACGTCGGATGATGACCGACGTGGTCGCTGTTTCAGGCGCCGACTTCATCTTGACCGTCCATGACCCGCGCCATGAAGATCCCCAGCAAATCCTCGACGATTTAGCGGATGGACAGTCTGCCGAACTCGCCCATTTCGACAAGCGCGAAGAAGCCATCCGTTTCTTCTGTGAGCGGATGGTAGACTATGACTGTGGGGTCCTGTTCGGGAAAGGACATGACCACGTCGAGCGCATCGAAGACCTCCTCGTGCCGTTCGATGAATCGGAGCTTGTCCGACAGTTCTTTACAAGGAGAACGTAGCACGACTCTCGAAAGTGGTAGGAACGATGGACGAAAACAAAAGGAGGACAACAGATGAACATCTTGATTGTCGATGACGAAGTAAAAATGAGACGGCTCCTCCGCTTATTCCTCGAAGGGGACGGCTACACTTGCATCGAGGCCGCGGACGGACGAGAAGCCATGGAGCTGCTATCTGAACGTCCGGACTTGGTCATGTTGGATATCATGATGCCCGGTGTCGACGGGATCACGTTGTGTCGCCAAATCAAAGCACTCGACGCCGAACTACCTGTCGTCTTATTGACGGCCCGCTCGGATAGCGAGACGACGATCCGCGGATTGGACGCCGGGGCTGACGACTATGTCACGAAACCGTTCGAAGGCAACGTGTTGTTGGCCCGGATTCGCGCAGTGTTACGACGGAGCCGCGTCACGAATGTGAATTATGGACAATTGCGCTATGAAGAAGCGAGCGGACGCATCCTGTATCAAGAACAAGAAGTCGTCATGACGCCAAAAGCGACGGCCATCTTAAAATTGTTTCTGCAACATCCGAACCGGTTGTACAACCGGATGGATTTATATGACCTGGTATGGCCTTATTCGTCCGAATCGGACCCGCGCACGGTCGACGCCCATATCCGTATGATTCGTGACAAACTCGGCGAGGCCGGCTTCCCAATTGACGACTATTTGAAGACGGTGTGGGGACGCGGGTATCGCTGGAGCGAGGAGCGGTCGGACTCATGACGTTCCGACGCAACAGCCTCCCGTTCCGAATCAGCCTGATTTTTTTGTTGACGACATTGCTGATTGAAGGTGTCTTGTTCTTATTGCTCTACCATACGCTCCTCGGTGAACGTGTTGTCGAAGAAATCGACCGGCTCGAATCGAGAGCGGAAAGCCATGCGAGCGTACTGGCGATGAGTTTTGATGAAGAGACGATTGGTCACGTCGCGACGATGGAGAGCGAGACCGATACGAAAGTCGCCATCACCGCTCCCGACCACTCGATTCTACAAACATCCAACCGCTTCCCCGACCCGCTCTCGGTGCTCGTCCAAACGGAAGCAGAGCGAGGGGATGCCGATGTGACGACCATCCTCGAAGACGATTGGGAGAACGAACCGTATCTCGCAGTACGGACCCCGATTGATGCGATGGAAAATGACACCCGTTACGGGTATGTGTATATGTTTCTACCGACCGAGATCATTCATGGCATCAGCCATCGGCTCCAACTCCGGTTTCTTTATATCACCGGCATCGCCCTCGTCATCACCATCATGACGTTCGTCTTGCTGAGCCGGTTGATTTCAAACCCGATTCAGCTGTTGCGCCGAGCGACCGAGGATGTCTTGACGAATCCCGAAACGTTGACCCTGCCGACGTCTCGAGAAGATGAGATCGGCGAGTTGGCCCGTTCAATTGAAGCGATGTCGCTTGAACTGGATCGTCTCCGGAAAGAACGAAATCAGTTCTTGTCGGACCTCGCCCACGAGATTAAAACGCCGCTCACGTATCTGCAAGGATATGCCGAAATCGCATCCAAACCGCAGACGCCAGAGTCGTTAAAAGAACAGTCGATTCAGACGATTCTCGAAGAGAGCCAAGCGTTGACCGAGCTCGTCGAGAACGCGTTCCAGCTCGCCCAGTTGGACGAGAACACGTTCACGTTGCATCGCGAACCCGTGGCCGTCGATGCGCTCTGCGACGATTTGCAACGCGTGCTCACCACGATGTTCCGAGTGACACCGATCGCGTTTGCTAGTAGCACCGATTGCTCCTCCAAGGACGTCGTCTTACAGTTAGATCGACATCGCATCTTACAAGTGTTCCGCTCCATCGCCCACAACGCGATTCAACATAGCGAGGCACGCCACGTCCGATTCGATATGCAACTTACGGATGAAGCACTTCACTTCACGATTCAAGACGATGGGAAAGGTATCCCTCAAGAAGATCTGCCTCACATCTTCGATCGCCTGTACCGGGTCGAAAAATCACGTTCCCGTCGTACGGGTGGCAGTGGACTCGGGCTTGCCATCGCCCATCAAATCATCCGGTTGCATGACGGTACGTTGACCGTCGCCTCTGATTCATCTGGGACGATGTTCACCATCACTCTTCCGCCCCACTAAAAAAATCCGGCACCTGAGCTCAGGCGCCGGATTTTTTTCATTTCACTTTCCCTGCTTGCAACAGTTGCGTCCATTCCTCGTCTTCAAAGACGTACACACTGTTATCCGATGTCGCCAGCAACAATCGTTCCGCTTCCATCACGAGTTCAATCGGGACGTTGTCACCGTTCATCGACGGCAAGTCGATGGACGTCTCCGTCTCGTCGGTCAAATCCGAGACCACAAGATCGAACGAGGTACCTGTTTTAGCGATATACGCCAGTTGTCCTTTTGCCGCGGCCATCGTGACGATGTTTCCTTGATCATCGAACGGCTCGAACGTATCTCCCCCGTCATCTGAAACGAGGATGCCATCTGGGCCATAGACGAAGACGCGTTTCGGTTCGCTCGCATCGGCCGTGATACCGGCGATGCCACGACCTTCGATCCCGTCCATCTTCATCGGCTCAAACGAGACACCACCGTCGAGCGAACGATAAAATCCTGGCGCGAGCTCTTTTGTCGCTTGTTCTAAATAGACGTAAATACTTTCTGTTTCATAGCCTACGCTCATATAGTGAAAATCGGCCTCGCCCTCTAGCGAACGAATCTCGAGCGTCTCGCCTTTCTCGGTTCCACGGACGACGCCGAGCGGATTCTTATACGGCGAATCCAGCGCCGGGTGACCGCTCGCGTAAAAGCCGTCGACGACGAGCTCGAAGCCCATATAGTCATGCCGGTTCGACGACAACTCGTACCAGCCGTCTTCCCTGAATTCCATCAGTCCCGTATGCGTCGCGATGACCGGGCGTCCGTCTTGCCAAAAACCGGCACCATGGATATGCGAGACTTCGGTGTCTGCTGCTGTCGCTTCCCAGCGGTCCGTCGTCTGTTTGGTTGTCGATTTCTCTTTCTCAACAACCGGTGCAGTGGTCTGATTCTCTGTCGGATCCGCACCGCACGAGGCAAGTAATACGGTCGTCACGAACATCGGTACGAATAGCTTTCGTTTCATTCTAGTTCCCTCCATTTTTAGCATCCTACTCATTATAGAGACTAAAGATGAAAGAATTGTTAAAGTTTGAGCGTCCGGGCATTGAGCGCGACGATGACCGTACTGAGGCTCATGAGCACGGCACCGACGGCCGGAGACAAGATGATGCCCATCGGTGCCAACACACCTGCCGCGAGCGGGATGGCAACGATGTTGTAACCGGCGGCCCACCATAGATTCTGAATCATCTTGTTGTACGTGTTGCGAGACAAGTCGAGAATCGACAGCACGTCTTTCGGGTTGCTCCGGACGAGGACGATATCGGCCGTTTCGACGGCGACGTCGGTCCCGCTTCCGATGGCGATGCCGACGTCCGCTTGGGCCAAAGCCGGCGCATCATTGATGCCGTCCCCAACCATCGCCACTTTGCTGCCGTCGGCTTGGACGGTTTGCACTTGCCGGGATTTATCGTCTGGTAGCACTTCGGCGTAAACTTCCTTGATATGAAGTTGCGACGCGACCCAATCGGCCACTTTCCGGTTGTCCCCAGTCAGCATAATCGAGCGGACGCCCCGATCTTTCAAGGCACGGACCGTCTCTTTCGCTTCATCGCGGACCATGTCCGCCAAAGCAATCATACCGACCAAGTCCCCGTCGCGAATCGTGAAGACGACGGTTTTGCCGGCTGCGGATAACCGATTGAACGCCGCTTCGTCGATTGAGAGCTCGTGCTCCCGAATATAGCGGGGACTGACCACTTGGACGTGTGCTCCGTCCACGCGACCTTCCAGTCCGACACCCGTGATCGAGGCGAAATCGACGACTTCTGGCAACGTCAATTTGCGTGCTTCCGCTTCACGAAGAATGCCACGTGCGAGCGGATGTTGCGATGCCGTCTCGACCGCGGCGGCTAGACGCAACACGTCGTCGTTCGTATACGAAGATATGGCCTCAATGTCTGTCACCCCGAAGTCACCTTGTGTCAATGTGCCCGTCTTATCGAAAATGACCGCATCGAGATGACGCGCCTCTTCGAACTGGGTCCGGTTCCGAATCAACAGCCCGCGTTTCGCCGAAAGAGCCGTCGAGACCGCCACGACGAGCGGAGAGGCAAGGCCGAGCGCATGCGGACATGAGATGACCATGACGGTGACCATTCGCTCGATGGCCATACTGACCGGGTAACCGAGAGCGAGCCAAATGACGAACGTCAGCACACCCGCCCCGACGGCGATATAGAACAACAGCTTGGCGGCCCGATTGGCCAAATTTTGCGTTTTCGATTTGGATTCCTGCGCTTCTTTGACCAAGTCGATGACTTTCGACAAGTATGTGCTCTCCCCCGTGCTCGTCGTTGCGATCGTCATACTGCCCTCCTGGTTGATTGACCCGGCGATGACGACATCTCCCGTTTCTTTCTCGACAGGCATCGATTCACCCGTCAGCATCGACTCATCGACCGTCGTCCGCCCTTTCAGCAATTCCCCGTCGACAGGGATCTGCTCGCCCGGTTTGACGAGAATCAAATCTCCGGCTGCTAGCGCCGAGACGGGAACGTCTTCGATATCACTCCCGTTGATGCGGTGCGCCACACTCGGTAATAGACGAACGAGCTGTTGCAACGCGTTCGAGGCACCCATGATGGAGCGCATCTCAATCCAATGCCCGAGCAACATGACCACGATCAACGTCGCCAACTCCCAAAAGAAGTCATGTCCATGCCCATACCCGAACACGATGGCGACACTATAGAAGTACGCGACGCTGATGGCCAGTCCAATCAGCATCATCATCCCCGGGTTTCGTTGACGCAATTCGTCGATGCTCCCTTTCAAAAACGGCCACCCTCCATAGACGTACACGATCGTCGCCAACACGAATAGCGTCTGCTTTTCATAAGGAAACGTAAGTTCGAAACCGGCCCACTCTTGAATCATGTCCGACAAGATGAGGATTGGAATCGTCAGTCCTAACGAGACGAAAAATCGACGTTTATACTCTTCAATCATCCCTTCATGTCCGCCGGTGTGCGAGTCATGCGCTTCTCCGTGTTCATGATGAGATGACGCGTGGTGTGAATGTTCCACGTTGACCACCTCCTATGTATACCATATACCCCTATATAGTATATAAAAACTAAATTTTCCGTTTAACAAAAATTTCATAAGTTGTTGGTATAACTAAATAAGCTCTCGCTTTACCTAGAAAGGATGATGCCTTATGAGCCGCGTCATGAAATGGATCATCGGGATGGTTATCGTAAGTATCGTGATTGGACTGCTCCTCCTGTTGTTCACGTTCGCTCCTGGAGGCTGGATGATGGGAAACGGATCATTCATGGGAGATCGGGACAATGGCGGCATGATGCACGGCAATGGTGGGATGGGACGTGGGAACACGATCGACCTCATCACCTCCGACGAACCAGCTCAACCGCTTCCGATTCCGAAACGGCTACAACCTGACCGCGTCACAGACGAGGCGCTTTATTATACGGTCCGCACTGAACGTGGCGAGCATCGCTTCTTCGACGAAGGCGTCAACACCGAGACGCTTGGCTATAACGGGACTTTACTCGGCCCAATGATTGAGTTGCCGGCTGGGAAGACCGTGTATATCGACACGATCAATCAGCTCGCCGAACCGACCTCTTTCCATTGGCACGGTCTCGTCATCCCTGGAGAAGAAGACGGCGGACCGCACCAACTGATTGGCCCCGGTGAGCAAAAACAAGTTCGTCTCGAGATTGACCAAGAACCGGGCACGCTTTGGTTCCATCCGCATCCGATGGGCGCAACGGCCGAACAAGTATACCTTGGTCTGGCCGGACTCTTGTACGTAACGGACCAAGCGGAGAACGGGTTGCCAAACGAGTACGGTGTCGATGACATTCCGCTCATCGTCCAAGACCGTCTCTTCACAGACGACGGACAACTCGATTACGATCGCCAGATGAACGTCGATGGGACGGTCGGCGATACGTTGATTGCGAACGGTGCCATCAATACGACGTTCGACGTGACCACGAACACGTTACGCGTCCGTCTCGTTAACGGCTCTAACGCTCGGAACATCGACTTCTCATTATCGAACGGATCGTCATTCACTCAAATCGCGACCGACGGCGGGTTGCTCGACAAACCCGTACCACTCAAAACGTTGACGCTCACACCTAGCGAACGTGCCGAGATATTAATCGACTTCTCAGACTTGTCGCTCGGAGACGATCTCGCTCTTCAAGCGGATGGGATTCCGTTCACGACGTTCACGGTGCGTGACGAGGTCGATCAAGACGGCGAATGGAGCGATGCCTTTGACGGAACGTCTGCGTCTAACGAATCAAGCGTTGCCGACCGACGCCTCACGTTGTTCGGGATGGGCAACATGGTGTCGATTGACGGCAAACAATTCGATCCCGATCGAATCGACATCAATGTCCAACAAGGTTCGACCGAGATATGGGAAATTTATAATCGAGAAGACATGATGGGCGGGATGACCCACCCGTTCCACGTCCACGGCGTCCAATTCCGGATACTTGAACGGGACGGCCAACCCCCGCCTGACAACGAACGCGGTTGGAAAGATACGGTCGCTGTCGCACCGGGCGAAAAAGTAAAAATTGAAATGACGTTTCGGGAGACAGGGACGTTCATGTATCACTGCCACATCCTGGAACATGAAGAAAACGGGATGATGGGACAGTTGAAAGTAAACTAATCACACGTTAATTGGAGGGAATAGGAATGAAGATAAACAAAAAACTTGGAATGATGACGATGGCACTCTCACTGAGCGGTTTGCTCGTTGCTTGCGGCGAAGATGAAACGACGAATAATGACACGAACATGAATGACCAGATGGAAGAGACGATGGACGGGAACGACCATTCAGGAATGGATATGTCCGGGTCTGGTGACGTCCCCGAAGGCTTGAAGTCAGCGGAGAACCCGACGTTCGCGGTCGGTGACAAGGCCATCATCACAGAAGCCCATATGCCAGGTATGGAAGGAGCCGAAGCGACGATTGTCGGTGCTTACGACACGGTCGTATACAGCATCTCGTATGATCCGATGCATGGGGGTGAACGTGTCGAAGACCATAAATGGATTATCCATGAAGAAGTCAAAAACGCCACGACCGAACCATATGAGGTCGGCGATGAGATCGATGTCGAGGCTGAACATATGGAAGGAATGGGCGGCACGACGGCAACCGTCGATTCGGCTGAAAGGACGACCGTCTATATGGTCGACTTCACGTTAGAATCAGGTGAAGAAGTGACCAATCATAAATGGGTCACCGAGGAAGAACTGTCGGCACCATAATCGAAATATTCATCTGAACGTGGTCACGCCTTCTCCGTAAGGACAGGCAAACTAAGCCGAGGCTCCTGCCTCGGTTTTTCTTATGTATAGGAGCAAGCATTTAAGGAAACAACTGACAAAAATAATTGATTCTCATCGGTCTTTTTATTTAGGCCAAACTAATTAAAATTACCCTGTTTTTCAAAAGCTAAACTATGAGAAATCGGATTTTTTTTGAATATTAGGCATATATTCTTTTACCAACAAAACGTTGTATGTCTCAATTACGTTGGTACAACTCGACTTTTCCCACTACACTGTCGTTTTCATAACGATTATACTTTTTTGAAATATAAATGACATATTAGAATCTATTTTTTGATGGTAAAATTTTTTTGTAAGGTAATTATCATTGTTCTGTCGCATTGTTACATAATTGAAAGGATTTACCATACTATGAAAAAACAACTGATGACGATTACATTAGGCGCCCTTCTTGTTTCCGGCTTGACACTTCCTGCTTCGACACCGGTAGAGGCAGCTACATCGTATAAAGTCAAAGTCACGACGAATGTCCTGAACGTGCGGAGCGGCCCATCGACGTCTTACCAAAAAGTCGGCAGTGCCAAACTCGGCCAAACGTTCACCTATCTCGGCGCGACCGGTTCATGGACGAAAATCAATTATAACGGCAGTACAAAATACGTCTCGAGTACATATGTAAAAAAATATAGCAGCACATCACTCCAAACGGCGACAGCGGGCAAGCTCCTCATGCCGACAAAAGGTACGTTGACGCAAGGGTACGGCCCGGCGAGCGGAAAATATGGCTACACGTTCCATAACGGCATCGATTTGGCGGCCGCCAAAGGCACGACGGTCCAATCGGCAGCATACGGCCAAGTCATCGTCGCCCGGAACTACGGCGCCTACGGCAACCACGTCATGGTTTCACACACGATCAACGGTCAAGCCTATACGACCGTCTACGCCCACTTGGACCGCTTGAACGTCGTCAAAGGACAGAAGGTCGCCAAGGGTGGGAAAATCGGTACGGTCGGCAACACCGGCAACTCGTTCGGGAACCATCTCCACTTCGAGGTCCATAAAAACAAATACGTCTATAGCAGCTCGACGGCTGCCAATAGCGTCAACCCATACACGTTCTTCTAAGCCTGACGCCTTCCTCGCATCCTCGAGGGAGGCGTTTTTTCCTAGAATCGAGACTGAATCGTCCAAGTGTCCCGATCATGACCGGTTTTTAGCTAGGCCTATGGGTGGTATAGGGAATTAAGCCGGAATATCGTATAATGAATGGGAATGCTACGCACTTACTTACTTTCATAATATAACCTTTGATGGAAAGGAGGTTCTCTCATGAATCGAAAGTCATTTTATCCGGCACGGCGAAATCATGGACGGTCCGCGAGCAGTCGATCCGTCGTGACGAAGCGCGCCCGCTCCCCTCACGCCTTCCCGATCGCCTCGCTCGTCGAAGAGGTGCAGGATGCCGTCTGCTATATCGACTTCACACGGAACCATCTGTATTCGAATGAACAACTCCGTGCCATCTGTCCGTCGATGGAGACCCGTCGCTTTCCAAGCACGGACGATATGACCCGTTTCTTTTATGAGACGCTCGAGCGGAACGGGGCCGATATGACCGACGTGACGCTGTTTTGGGATGAGCTGTTGACGAACCGGTTCGGCTGTTGCCCGAGCATGGATGCGAAGTCGCTCCGCATCGGCGAGCGGACGATGCAAGTCATTTCGAACTTCACGCACACCCCGCGTGGCGTCTTCATCATGTGGCGCGACATCACCGACTCGATCCGATTCGAGGAACAGAAGGATGCCTTCCTCGCCGAGCTGTCCCACGAGTTCCGCTCCCCGCTCACAGCCATCAACGGCTACGCCGAACTGCTCATGTACCAGCATAGCGACAACGACAAGACGCATGGGATGTTGACGCTCGTCAAACGAGAAGCCGAACGGCTCGAGCGACTCGTCGACAACTTCCTCGACTATCAGCGGGTGAACTATTCCGAAGAGCTATTGTCGATGTCGACGTTCGCCTTGCGACCAGTGCTCGAGGACGTCGTCGCCCACTACAAGGCGACTTCTCCCCAGCACGACGTCATCTTGTCAGCCGACGACGTGACGATCGAGGCCGACGAGGAAAAACTGTTGCAGTTGCTTCACAACTTGATTGGCAACGCCATCAAGTACTCTCCGGACGGCGGTACGGTCTATGTCGAGATGACGACCGAGGGCGACACGTACGTCCTGTCGGTACGGGACACGGGGATCGGCATCCCGAGCGACGCCATCCCGTACGTGTTCGACGAATACTACCGAGTCGACTCGGACGCCCACCGTCCGATCAAAGGGACTGGGCTCGGCCTCCGCATCTGCAAACGGATCGCCGAGGCACACGGTTGGGGCATTCACGCCGACTCGGTGTACGGAGAAGGGACAACGTTCTCCATCTATCTGTATTCCCACAGCACAACGAGTACGACGCTACTCACGGAACAAGAGACAACCGACTAAAAAGGGTTTGGCCTCGGCCAAACCCTTTTGTCATGCTGCTTGATCGCTTGACATGTCGCACTCGAGCCCTTGTTCGCGCATCGCTTTCGCGTGGCGGAAGAACAAGCCGAACAGTGTGACCGTGCCGATTGTGGCCAAAATATACGGGAGCACCCCGTCCATCTTGAAGCCGATCGGAGCCGTCAAAATGTAGAACCAGACGACATACAACATGAACGTCCCGGGCAACAAGGCGATCCAGTAGTTCCGTCCTTTGATATACAAGTACGTCGCACCGACGAACAAGGCAATGACGGCCGTCGTCTGGTTGGCCCAGTTGAAGTATTGCCACAACAGACGGAAGTCGACTTTCGTCAAGATGAACGACAGGACGAAGAGCGGAAGCGCGATCCACAGCCGTGACGTGAACTTCTTCTGGACGATGTTCAAGTAGTCGGCGATGATCATGCGGGCACTCCGGAACGCCGTGTCGCCCGACGTGATCGGCAAGACGATGACGCCGAGGATGGCGAGCGTGCCGCCAATGCTGCCGAGCATGAGCGTCGCCACTTCTTGGACGACGAGCGCCGGCGTGCCGGCATTGATCATGGCGAGCAGTTCACCCGGTTCGAAGATGGCCATGGCGGCAGCCGCCCAGATCATGGCGATGACCGCTTCGACGATCATCATGCCGTAAAAAATACTGCGACCGTTGCTCTCTTTCATCGTCGTCCGCGAGATGATCGGTGACTGCGTGGCATGGAAGCCTGACAGTGCCCCGCACGAGATCGTGAAGAAGATGAGCGGCCAGAGCGGCAAGCCGTCCGGATGCATGTTCGTCAACGTCATCTCCGGGATTTGATAGCCTTGCGTGAATAGACTGACGGCGATGCCGACGGCGCTCAACAAGAGAAGCGCCCCGAAGAACGGATAGATGCGGCCGATGATTTTGTCGACCGGGAGCAGTGTCGCCAAGATGTAGTAGGCAAAGATGCCGAACGTGACGATGGCGAGCGTCGAGCCGGTGCCGTCGAACAAGTTGTTAATCATATTGGCCGGTGACGTGACGAACACGGTCCCGACTAAGAGCAGCAAGAGCAACGCGAAGCCGTTGACGACGTGGCGGAGCGACCGACCGAGGAACTTCTCGGCGAGCTGCGGCAAGTGCGCCCCGTTGTTACGAAGCGAGATCATCCCGGTCAAATAGTCATGTACCGCGCCGGCGAAGATCGAACCGAGCACGATCCACAGGAATGCGACCGGGCCATACAAGGCGCCCATGATCGGACCGAAGATCGGACCGACACCGGCGATGTTCAACAGTTGAATCATCGAGTTTCGCTTCGTCCCCATCGGCACGTAGTCGACGCCGTCCTGTGACGCATAGGCGGGCGTCGTCCGCTCTTCTTTGATCCCGAACGTCTTCTCGACGTACCGGCCGTAGACGAGATAACCGAGCAATAACAGTCCTAACGCTAAGAAAAATGTAACCATCGGGTGGTCCTCCTATATATAAGTGATTTATGATTTCTTCATGTGAAATATATCACATGATTAATATAGCAGGGTCCTCGGCTGTTGAATAGATGAATTTGCTCACAATTTCACATGAAAATATAACTGTTCATCGTTTAGACAAACGTTGGCGTTGAGCCGTTTTTATGAAAACGTTTACTTTTAGAATGAATCGATTCCAAACCGGGAACAGTCGAACAGAGAGAAGCAGAAAGGATGATTTTCATGAAACGTCAACGTGGATTTTTAGCACTCCCGGTCGCCGTCGCCTTTGTCCTCATCTTCGGCTTGTTGTTCGATAACTGGTGGCTCGGACTCGGGATCGGCATCGCGATGTTCTTCGCGTTCCAAGGGACGAAGAAGAAAGCTTGAAACTTTTTGAGGCGACATCCGTACAAATTGGACAAAGGAGGAGTTCTCCATGTCCAATAAACAGACGACCGGCAGCTATGCCTTCCCGCTCGCCCTCGCAATCGGTATCTCGTTAGCCATCGCCCTCGACAACTACTTGATTGGGCTCGCGATTGGCGTCGGGATATATTTCGCTTTTAGTGATTCGCCGAAGAAGACATGACAAAGCCCGCTTCATTGAGCGGTCCTTGTCATGTATATCTGTGTCTCGTACGGTAGCAGTTAATCACTCTCATTAAGGAAGGCCGATGTAGATGACATCTAGGAAACCTTTACCCAAGTTTCAATTCGCTTTTGCTTTACTCATGTTAGGAGGTGTCTTTTTCCTTCTTCATGAGGTAGATCAGCGAGAAAATTTTTTGAATGAAACGTTAACTGAGCATTTTTCAATCGATAAGAGCGCCTACGATGTCGAGTTCAGCATGAATCAATTTGGGTACTTATATCGCTTGAATTTCGAGGACGAAAAGAGAGTCGAGTATGAATTTTTCGTCAAAACCAATCAAGAGAAAGAGTACGTCGTCACCTATTATGGACATAATTCAAAAGGCGATTCACCTTTGAAAGAAGATGAATTTACCACGCTGAACAAAGAATACTAAATTTAGAGAATTGTCATGAGAAAAGGCCAGCTGATGCGAACACGTCTCACCAGCTGGCCTCTTTCTTACATATCGATTGAGTTATATCCCAGCCTCACTTCAATGATGCGACCTCGATTGAAACCGCTCGACCTCGTCCGTCATGATGGCGTCGACACCAGTCATGTCTGGCAGCTCGCTCGGGTCATTGATGGTATACAGGCGAAGCAACCGATTTTGTTCGCGGAGCGTCATCCAGTCTCTTGTCCCCATAAACTCCGGCTGGGCGTGGACGGCCTCGGCCCCGATCCGCTCGACGAACTCGATCAAATTCGGATGCCCATCAGTTGTCAGGACGGCAATCCTCGCCTCACGGGCGATATCCCGCAATCGGATGAGCGTGTCTGGATTGAATGAAGAGAAGACGACACGTTGTTCGAGCTTGAACTCGGTGACGGCGAGCCACGTCAGATACTCGATCCCGTCATAGTCGAACCGGTCCGTCTTCAGCTCGATGTTGAGCGTGACGTCGGTCGGTTCGAGCAAGACGAGCACTTCCTCGAGCGTCGGGATTCGTTCCCCGCTCTCCGTCCGGAGCAAGCGGAGCTGCCGGAGCGTCATATCTTTGACGAAACCGCTCCCGTTCGTCGTCCGGTCGACCGTCTCGTCATGGATGACGACGAGGCGTCCGTCGCGCGTCAATTGGACGTCGAGTTCGATGCCGTCGACGTGAGGCAACGCCGCCTTGAACGCGCTTAGTGTGTTCTCCGGATACTTGGCGCTATAGCCGCGATGTGCGTAAATCAACATATCATTGTCCCAAGGTGGAGGTCGTCTCATCGGCTGCGCGCTTCAATGCCTCTTCGACCGATACGCCTTGGTATAGGCTCTCCATGGCGTTGACGACGCTTTGACGGGACTGTGGGAACGTCGAGATGAGCGCGCCTTGTGTCGCTGGCGAGGCTTTCGTCTCACTCAATTGATCGACCGTCACTTTCAGTTGTGGATATTCAGCCCACATCTCTTTGACGATCGGCTCGTCATACGCCTCCGGATTGATGGCGAAGTAGCCCGTCTCGACGTGCCATTTGGCCTGTGCTTCTTTCGACGCCGCATACTTCATGAACTCCCATGCGCCCTGCTTCGTCTCGTCGGCGATCCCGTCACCCATCCAGAGCGACGCCCCACCGATGATGACGCCTTCCCGCTCCGCTTCGTTTGGCACCGGCAAGTACGACGCCCCGACCTCGAAGTCAGCGTTGTCCGCGACGGTGCGAATGCCGGCCGACGAGTCGAGATACATGGCAACTTTTCCGGATTGGAAAGCGGCACGCATGTCGTCCCAGTTTTGGCCGACGTTCATGAACGTCTTGTCGTCATACATCTCTTTAATCAAGTTGAAGGCGTTCTGTCCTTCTTCCCCATCGAATACCGCTTTCGTCGGCGCACCGCTGCGCCCGTTGTCGTTATCGACGTAGAGCCCGCCTTGCGCGGCGACGAGCTGTTCAAAGAACCAACCGTAGTTCAGCATCGTGAAGCCGGTCTGGCCGTCGGTCGTCAGTGTCTTCGCCGCCTTCTTCAGCTCGTCATACGTCCGCGGCGCTTTCTCCGGATCGAGTCCCGCTTTTTCGAACGCATCCTTGTTGTAGATGAGCACCGGTGTCGACGAGTTGAACGGCATCGAGTACTGCTTGCCGTCGACTTGGTAATAGCTCAAGATGTTCTCTTCCCAGACGCTCGTATCGAAGTCCTCTTTGTCGATGAACTCCTGGACCGGCGTGATTTTGTTCGAGTCGATCATATACTTCGTGCCGACCTCGAACGTCTGCATGATGGCCGGTGCGTCCGGTGACCCTGCGACGGCGTTGAACTTCGTGAGCGCCTCTTCATACGTGCCTTGGAACACCGGTTTCACTTCATATTCTTCTTGCGACTCGTTGAAGGCATCGACTTGGTTGTTGAGCGCGGTCTCTAAGTCCCCGCTCATCGCGTGCCAAAACACGACTTCCGTCTTTCCGTCCGTCGTCGTAGTCGCCGCGGCCTCTTCCGCTTCTTGACTGCCACATGCCCCGAGCAACAATACCGAACTAGCCAACCCTGCGAATAACGCTTTCTTTTTCATCATATATTCCCCCTATTATTTGATCGCGCCTTGTGTCAGACCTTCTTGTAACTGCTTTTGTCCTGCGAATAACAGCATCAGCGTCGGGATGATGATCAAGATAACCGCCGCCATGACGACACCCCAATCCGAGGCAACCTCGTTCGACTGCATCTGCTTAATCCCGATTTGCACCGTGCGTGCCTGCTCCGTGTTTGTCACGAGGAGCGGCCATAAGTACATGTTCCATGTCGTCAAGAAGCTATATACCGACAACGTGACGAGCGGTGTCTTCGAGACCGGCAAGACGACGTTCCAAAAGAAACGGAAACGGCTGATGCCGGCGATTTGTGACGCCTCGTACATCTCGTACGGGATCGTCTTGAACTGTTGCCGGAGCAGGAACGTCCCGAACGCGAGCGCGAAGAATGGCACCGACAGCCCCCACACCGAGTTGAGCCAGCCGAGCGACTGGATCGTCAAGAAGTTCGGTACCATCGTCGCTTCCCATGGCACCATCATCGTCGCGAGGAAGAGCATGAAGATGATCCCTTTCCCTTTGAAGTCGATGAAGACGAACGCGAAGGCGGCAAGACTCGACAAGACGACTTGGCCGACCATAACGAGGAGTGCGACGACGAGACTGTTCCATAAGTACGTCATGAGCGGGATCCGCTCGAACGCGGCGACATAGTTGTCGAACGTGACGTCGCGCGGGATGAGGTTCCCTTTCAACACTTCGCTCCCGTCCATCAGGCTGATCGAGAACGCGTAGGCAATCGGGAACAGCATGACGACGGCGCTCAAGACGAGGAGCGTATACGTGACTACTTTCCGGAGCGTCATTGGTAATGCACCTTCCTTTCGACGAGCTTGAACTGGAGCCACGTCAACAGGAGGACCGTCAAGAACAAGAGCACGGCCTGCGCACTCGCCCCGCCGACGTTATAGTTGATGAACGCGTCCTTATAGATGGCGTAGACGATGACGTTCGTCGAGTTCGTCGGGCCGCCTTTCGTCAGCAAATCGATTTGTCCGAACGTCTGGAACGCATTGATGAGCGAGATGATGCCGACGAAGAAGAGCGTCGGGGATAACATCGGGATCGTGATGGCCCGGAGCTGGGTCCAATATCCGGTTCCGGCGATGTCCGCACTCTCATACAATGTCCGGTCGATGTTTTGCAGCCCGCCGAGGAGAATCAAGAACGTGAAGCCGATATTCATCCAGACGGTCGCGAGCGACACGGATAGAAGCGCGTACTGCGGGTCAAGTAGCCACTGCACCCCGCTTGCCCCAACCGCTTCCAAGAAGCGATTGAAGATACCGATCGACGGGTTGTACATGAACATCCAAATGACGGATGAGGCTGCGACGCTCATCCCCATCGTCGCCGAGAACGCTGTCCGGAAGATGCCAATCCCGCGCAGCTTCTCGTTGGCGAGGAGCGCCAGACCGAGCGCGATGATGATCGTGAGTGGGACGGTCAACAGGACGAAGCCGACCGTCGCCTGGATGCTCTGCCAAAACGAGGCGCTCGTGAACAGTTTGGCGTAATGTTCGCCGCCGACGTAACTGAGTGGCGTCCCTTGCGTGTCCGTTTGAAAGAAACTCAAGTAAATCGTCCGGAACAACGGATAGACGAGAAAAATCCCAAATAACGCGATCGACGGGGACAAGTAGAGGAGTCCGCTCGTCGCGTCTGATAATCGGGTCCAGACGCGTTGTCTCGGAAGGGCGACCGTCATTGGAACACCTCCAACGCCTCGAACAGTTTCGGTTGCCGCGGTTCGATGCGATTCCCCGTCGCATCAAACAGTGACATCTGTTTCGGGTCGACGTAACAGGCAATCTTCTCCCCAATCGCGAGCGGCCATTGTCCGGGCCATTTGGCGAGCCACTCGACGCCGCCCATGTCAAAGGCGAGAATCGTCTCCGTGCCGAGCACTTCGATATTTTTCAGTTCGGCGTAGAACGTGATCTCGTCTTTCGCCGGCGTGATTTGTTCCGGCCGGATGCCGAGCGTCGCCGTATCTTCTCGCGTCAGCGTGTTCGGGTGGAATAGACGCCCGTCCGAGGCGACCCAGCCCTTGTCACTCCGTTGCACCGGCGTCAAATTCATCGGCGGTGACCCGATGAACGAGGCGACGAACGTGTTCGCCGGCTTATTGTACAAATCGAGCGGTTGACCGACTTGTTGGACCTGGCCATCGTTCAACAGCATCATCCGGTCGGCCATCGTCATCGCCTCGACTTGGTCGTGCGTGACGTAAATCATCGTCAGCTTGAGCTTGCGTTGCAGCTGCCGGATCTCCGAGCGCATCTTGGCCCGAAGTTTCGCGTCCAAGTTCGAGAGCGGCTCGTCCATGAGGCAAATCGGCGACTCGGTGACGATGGCCCGGGCCAAGGCGACCCGTTGCCGTTGCCCGCCCGACAGTTCGCGCGGCTTCCGCTTCAAATAGTCCGTCAGTCCGAGCGTCTCGGCCGCTTCCAAGCAACGTTCGCGCTGCTCGAGCTTCGTCAGTCCTTTCGTATGTAACCCGAACGTGATGTTTTTCTCGACGGTCATGTGCGGATAGAGCGCATAGTTTTGGAATACCATCGATAGTTGCCGCTCGCTCGGTTTCAGTTCGTTCGCTGCGACGCCGTCGATGCGGAGCGTCCCGCTCGTGATCGACTCGAGCCCGGCGATCATCCGGAGCATCGTACTCTTGCCGCATCCCGACGGTCCGACGAGGGCGAAGAATTCACCGGCCTCGATCGTCACGTCGATGCCACGGATGACTTCCGTCTCGTCGTATGACTTTTTGATATTCTGCAGTTGAATCGATTTCATATGATATCCTCCTTCATTCCTTGCGACGCCCAAAGCCGCTCGTCCCCGGTCGAGACGGCGAACGCCCCGTGAGCGAGTGCTTCATGCACGTGAATCGGTTTCCGGATCATCCCGCCCGTCACAATCGGCAGCGAGACGTGTTCCGCGACGTGCTCGATGACACTCGGGATGAGACCCGGCATCAGTTCGAGCGCGTCCGGCTGTTGGTCTTTCGCCATCTTGATGCCTGAGGTGATGGCGTCCGAGTCGACGAGGAACAGGCGCTGCACCGTCATCAGGCCGGCCCGTTTGGCGTGTTGGATGACAGACGCCTTCGTCGTCACAATCCCATCGGCGCCGACCCGTTTCGCCAAATAGTCGATGCCGTCCCGGTCGAGGCTGATGCCGTTAATGCGTTCGGCGTGCAGGAACACGGTCCGATTCTCACGCTTCAAATGGGCGACGTAGCGGTCGAGCGTGCTGAGCGTCCCCATCATGAGGAACGTCGTCGTCACGTCCGACTGCAGGAACTTCTCGAGTTGTTTCGGTGATTTGATGGAGGCGATCATCTTCTCTTGTCCGATCGTGCGAAGTGTTTCATTCACTTGAATCATCCTTCCCTAAAAAAGGACCAACAGAAACAGGACGTCATCGACGTACGGGCTTCTGTTGGTCTCTCGAATGTTCTACCGGTTGCTATTCACTTGGCATGAGGGGGTCTCACAAGTCATATCGTACCGGATGAATGTAAAGCTTCCGTGAAGCTCGTGCAAAAGTTTGTGAAGCCGACGTAAAAAAACGACTCATAATAAGTCGGTGTCGTCGAGCGTCTGTCTCGCTTTCGCCAAGATGTCGGCTTTGACGGCATCATCCCGGCCTTGCCAGTTGCGGATCATCATCTTCATGCGCTGGTTCTTTTCGAACCGCTCCTCGCGCTTGTCGATGAAGTTCCAATAGAGGGCGTTGAACGGACAGGCGTCGTCTTCGGTCGTGTGTTTCGGGTTATACTTGCAGCCTTTGCAGTAGTCGCTCATCTTGTCGATGTACTTGCCCGAGGCGATGTACGGCTTCGTCGCCAGCTTCCCGCCGTCGGCATGGAGCGCCATCCCGAGCACGTTCGGCAAGACGACCCAATCGTAGGCGTCGATATACATCTCGTTGAACCAGTCGCTCGTCTGTTGCGGCGATACCTCGAACAGTGTCGCAAAGTTCCCGAGCACCATGAGGCGCTGGATGTGATGATTGTGCGCCTTCTCGATGACCGGTTTCACGCTCTGATGGATGCAGTTCATGTCCGTCTCGGCGTCCCAAAAATAGTGCGGCAAGTCGCGCTCATGCTTGAACGTGTTGACCGACTCGTATCCCGGCATCGAGGCCACGTAGACAGCACGCATATATTCCCGCCAGCCGAGGATTTGGCGGACGAATCCTTCGACCGAGGCGAGTGGCGCGTCCGACTCCAACGCTGCCTGGACGACCACATCCGGAGTCAACAGTCCGATGTTGATTGAAGACGATAACAGGCTATGCGACATGTCCTGATTGTCTGTCAGCATCGCGTCTTGATACGGACCAAACGTCTCGAGCCGCTCCTTGATGAACCTTTTCAGTGCCCGGCGTGCCTCACTGCGCGTCACCGGCCAGACGAACGGGGTGATGTCGCCCGGATGGTCGGTGAAATCTCGCTCTACTTTTTCAATGACGTCTTTTGTGATGGCGTCAGGTCGGAAGTGAATCGGTGCCGGGAACGTCAGCCCACCTTTCGGCGGCTGACGGTTGTCCGCATCGAACGACCATTTACCGCCCTTTGGTTTCCCGTCCTCAAGCAATACCTCGAACCGTTTCCGCATCTGGCGATAGAACCGATCCATCCGCCACGGCACGGCACCAATCGTCTCGACGGCCTCCTGTTTCGTTAAATAGAAGAGCGGCACGTCCGAATGTTCAACGAGTTTGTGTTTCTCCCCAAACTGATGCAACTTCTTCTCCATCGCGGCGTCGGTGACGGCCGTGTAATGGATTTCTTCCGGCTCATATCGTGTGAAGTGGTCGTCCCACGCATCTTGGAACGAGTCGGCCTCGTGATAATCGACCATGTAACCTTTGTCGCGCAGCTCGTCGGCGAAATGACGCATCGCCGAGAAGATGAGGACGAGCTTCTGTTTATGATACTTCCGCCACATCGCCCGAGACGTCGCCTCGATCATGACGATGACGTCATCGTCCTCGATATGACTGAACAGCTCGAGCTCGTGTGACAGTTGATTGCCGAAAATCCAAAACGATCGCATCAATTCAACTCCTCTACTTTATGGGTATGCTACACTCAATCTACAACGGCTTCATTTAGAAAGGAATGGTTCGATGCGCGGGAAACGCCTGCAAACATGGATTGACAGTCAATACGAGAACCCGCGCGGCATCGTCGGGACATACATCGGTGAGAAGATGGTCCGCCAACACCGCGTCGAGGTCGATTGGACGATTGAGCAACTTCAGATTCAACCAAACGACTGCATCCTCGACCTCGGATGCGGCGCTGGGGACGCACTGGCTCGGCTGCTTCAGACGGACGGCACGGTACGTGTGACCGGGCTCGACCGTTCTCCGACCATCGTCCGCTCGGCGCTCCGACGTAATCGCGCGGCCGTCCGCGGACAACGGGCTGCTGTCGTCGAAGGAAACATCGGGACGATTCCGTTCCAAGACGAACAGTTTGACCGTGTCTTCAGCATCCATACGATTTACTTTTGGGAAGACGTACCCGCGGTGCTTGCCGCCATCGACCGTATCCTCAAACCAGGCGGGTCATTCGTCATCACGTACTGTAATGGGAAAGGTGGCGTGAACTGGGACGGTATCACGGCAATCGTGCGTGAACAGTTGATTCCTGCTGCTTCTGTGCTCGGGTTCATTGACGTCCAAGAACGCCGAGGACCTGACTCGCGAGATTATCATACGGTCGCCGTGACAGGACGAAAGTCAGTCTAACGTCAGCCCCTACTCTTGCGCGTGACTGCTACCCCGCCAAATCCGCTGATGATGGCGATATAGAACCCTAAATCATAGAACCAGCCAGTGTTGTTCACCTCATAGACGCGATACGTGTCATTGAACAATCCTAAAATGAGTGACACCGGGGCAATCCAGCCGTGCCAGACGCCCCAAAAGAATCCGGCCGGGTCAGTCGTGTACGTCCCGTCGCCTGGCACACAGCCGCCGAGGACGAGCATCAAACTGAGCATGATGGCTAATAATCCGATTCGTTTCATCTGAATCCCTCCTGCTATGAGTATTCCCGGTTTTACAGAAAACTGTACCGCCCGACACGCGAATGGAGATGAGACCATGACCCCCTATTCGATTCGACACATTTTTGACCTCAACCATGTCGATTTGACCGACTTGCTTGTCGCCAGTCGTCAAGAAGGCTTTCGCATGCTCGACCGGTTGGTGGATGACTTTCACGACGGACGCAATCGGTTCGATCAACCCGGCGAGTGTCTACTCGGAGTGTTTGACGCCTCTGGCCATCTAGTCGGCATCGGAGGAGTGAATCAAGATCCATATTCTCCGGGACATCCGGTCGGGCGGTTGAGACGGTTTTACATCTTGCCGGCTTATCGCAGACAAGGTATCGGGAGACATCTCGCGAACGCATTGTTGCTCGAAGCAAAACAGACCTTCCTCACCGTCGTTCTCCGGACATATACGACGCAAGGGGCACAGTTCTATGAATCGCTTGGCTTCATCCCATACGATACCTCGACTACAAGTCACGTGATAAGCTTCAACGAAACAAGCAGCGACTCTTCATGAGCCGCCGCTTGTTTGTGTTACCGCCAAAGTTGGACCGTGTTCGCGAACTCGATATCGGTCGCGATTTCCCCGTCGAGGGCATGTAAATCGAAATCCTTGCCGTCGAGCCACTCCTGAAAATCGAAAATGACAGGGTCGCGGTCGCCACCGAGGGCGAACCACGTCTCGAGCGTCTCCGGGAAATAGGCGGCCGTGTGAATCGTGCCGGCCCAGCTCTTATACAGCTCCGAGAAGACACCCTTGTCCGAGTCGTTCATGAGTCGGAACGCGCTCTCGGCGTCCTGGACGATATGTTGATACATCTTGATTTCCATCATCCGCCGCGTCGAGTCGTCGAGGTGGTAACGATTCTCGTGTTGCAACAGCTCGAAATGGTTCGTACAGATATTCGACTCGCGGACACGAATATCGCGCGGTGTCGCTTCGATGACGCGTGTCTTCGACGACTTGTCGTGGACGACATACGTGAACGAGCCGCGGTGCGGAATCTCTTGCAGTAAATCGACCGCCTCCTCGACCGTGGCACACGTCTCGAGAATCATCCGCCCGATCATTTGACAGACAAAACCGTCCCCGGGCCGTCGGCGGTTTATGAAGTTATAGCCCATGGCGAGCCCTTTCTCGTTCATCCCGTCCATCCGGCCGGTGACACGCGAGACGGGACCGATGACGGCGTAGCCCTCATCTGGCTGGAACACGTTATAGCGTCCGTCGTACGTCATCGGGTGATAGTCATAGTTGCGGACGAGGAAGTTGTCCCCCGTCAAAATCGAACAGCCGCTGACCGGGTTATTGACCCGGAAATGACCGAAGTGAAGGAGCGTGTCGGCGAGCGTCAACTCGAGCTCGTCCTGCAAGCCGAGCAGTTCCTCCCAAATCTTCGGGGCGAACCGGTCGAACGCCTGCTTCGCCTCGCGCTCGTCAATCTCAAAGCGCGGGACACGGAGCTTCCACTGGTCGGTCCGGTTCTCGAGCAGTTTGCTGCGCTTAATATAAGTACCTTGAAAACGGCCAAAGTCGTAGTGACTGCCGCGAAATTGTGTGAGTTCACTTGAGACACGTTGCATGAAAAAACCTCCCTTGCGCCTAGTATAACGGACGCAACGGAGGTATGTCTGACTTGAGACTGTTTACAACTTGAACTGTCGGCTCATGCGCTGCATGTCCTCGGCCGTGTGCGACAAATCTTTGACGAGCCGGTTCATCGTCTCGCTCGTCGCCGACATTTGTTCGGTCGAGGCGGCCACTTCCTCGTTGCCGGCCGTACTCTCTTCCGAAATCGACGCGATGTCCGAGAGACCACGTTTGATGTCGTCTTGGTTCGTCTTGACGCGTCCGAGCTGTCCTTGCATCGAGTTCGTCAGGCGCTGCATCTCCCGCACGCTCTGCTCAATCTCATTGAAGGCGCGCTTCGTCTCCTCGAGCGTCCGCTTGCCATCCTCGGCGGCGTGCATGCTGTCCGTGAACGTCTCACCGAGCGCGATTGAGTTTCGTTTGACGCTGCCAACGATTTCCGAGATCTCACTGACCGACCGCGCAACGCTGTCGGATAACTTGCGAATCTCAGAAGCGACGACGGCGAAGCCTTTTCCATGCTCCCCGGCACGGGCCGCCTCGATGGCCGCGTTCAAAGCGAGTAAGTTCGTCTGCTCTGAGATTTGACGGATCATCGTGACGAGCGCCGTCACTTCGTCCGCCTGTTGCTCGAAATCTTTCACTTGTCCTTGCGACTCGCGCACTTGCAGATGGATGTTCGTCATCTTGCCGACGGCATCTTCCATCAGTCCGAGTCCTTCGGCCGTAACGCGGCTGACGACTTCCGCTTGTTCGCTCACACCGTTGCCGTCGTGCGCCGTCTGGTCGACGAGTCCCGAAAACTCGTTCATATGCCCGTACAGCTTCATCGTGAGCACGCTCTGATTCTCGACGCCACCCGCAATTTCTTCCATCGTGAACGCGATTTGTCTCGAGGCGTCGTTCACTTCTTCCGAGATGCTCGCCACGTTGCCGCTCTCGTCCCGCACCGTCTGGGCAGATGTCTGCAATCCGGAAATCAAATCGCGGAGCATCTTCGTCATCTGGTCCATCGAGGCAGTGAGCCGCTTAATCTCATCGTTCGCTTTCAGTTGGATGTTGTCCATCTCTTTGGCCGCTGTCGCTAGGTCGCCGCTCGCGATATGAGTCGCGACCCTTTCAAGCTCACGGAGCGGTCGGAGTTTCCAACCGAGATAGCGCCAAATGATGACTGAAGCCACCCCGAGCAAGATGACGAGTCCGATGAGAATCGGCGGCAAGCTCTCTTGCAACACGTCTTCCGTCACCGCAGCGACGTCACTCGCCCCTTTGTCGATTCCAAGGACACCGATCACGTCCCCGCCTTGTTTGATTGGGACGAGCACGGTCATATAGTCCCCGTACTCTGGATCCTCGACAATCGGTGTTGTGACGGTCCCACCTTCAAACGCCGCTCTCGCATCTGCAAACGACGTCGCTGTCGTCGGCGTTCCGATATCGACCGCGTCGGCCGCGCTCATCCCATCGACGATGATTTGAAGCTCTTCGCCGTCGGCTGCGAGAGTGTACACATACATGGCCCCGATTTGCGTCCGATACGTGTCGAGCTGTTCCCGAAACTGCTCGAACCGTTCATCTTTCGTCGGGTTCTGTAAAAAGGCCGCATACGCCTCCGTGTCAATCGCCTCGCTGATGCGGGCCCCGTCCTCCAATAGAACGGCTTGCATCGAACTCTGTACCGTGTGCTTTGTGCTAACATATTGCAACACGCCGAACGTGACGATGAGTAGCGTGATGAACGCCAACATCATCGCCAAGATTCGTTTCTGCAGTGACTGTGGTTTATTTCGTTTCATGTGATTCCCTCCATTCGTCCTTACTCCTTATATCGGACAACTGTCGCGAAGAGTCCACAAAAAAACGGATGATTTTCGACAAAAAATCATCCGTTCGTTCATTCATTTGTCGAATCTACAACCTCGAGCGGCATCGACACCTCGGCCTCGCCTTCTTCTCCGATATGGAAGAGCGGGAGGGTCTCGGTAACGAATAGGTCAGGGTTCAAATCCGCTTGATAGACGTACGTCCGGACGTCCCCTTCGCGTTCCGCGACAAGTTCACCGAACGGGATTGGGACACGGGTGCCATCGACTTCATAACTGATGAGCGTCGTCGGATCGAGGCGACGGTCTTCGAGCATCCGAATCGTGAACAGCATCGTCGAGCTGTTCGTCCGCTCTAGCGAGACCGCAATCGATTCCGATTGACCGGCCCGTTTTTCAATCATCGCATCTTCGACGTCCTGCTCGAACACGACGTTCTCTTCGGTCGGCTCATCTTGCACTTGTTGGCAACCGACGATGGTCGCCAATCCGAGAATCAAGGCAATCACCAATACGCGCATCTCGTTCTCTCCTCACTTCAAGGCGAAAGTGAGTTCCGCTTCACAAGCAACTTCTCCATCGACCGTCGCCACGGCGCGCCCTTTACCGATTGGTCCGCGCACTTTCAAAATCTCGACCTCGAGGCGCAATTGATCGCCCGGGACGACTTGACGTTTGAAGCGACATCCATCGATACCTGCGAAGAACGCGAGCTTGCCGCGGTTCGACTCCTGCTTGAGCATCGCGAACGCGCCGACTTGCGCAAGCGCCTCGACGATCAACACGCCAGGCATGACGTTATAGTCTGGAAAATGTCCATTGAAGAACTCTTCGTTCGCCGTCACATTCTTTAATCCAACGGCCCGTTTGCCTTCTTTGACCTCAAGAATCCGGTCGATGAGCAAAAACGGGTACCGATGCGGAATCACTTCTTTAATCTGTTCAATCGTGTACATGGTTCCACCACCCTTATGATGTTAGCCAAAAATCGGTGATATGGCGCCACGTGTCGATGTTGAACACGTCCTTCCACTCGCCTCCGCCAATCACGCTGTACCCGATGACGGCTCCAATTGCAAGCATCACGAAAGCCAACAACAGGACAACGATGACGCGTAACAAGATTGGGAAACGTCGATGGTTCGATAATCGTTTCCGCTCCGTCCGCTCTTTAGACTCGGTCTGTTCCGAGCCGTTTTGTTCTTCCTTCGCCACGTCCATACATCCTTTCAGCTGAATTAATTATAACATATTAGTACCAGGTAACAAAACTGTTGCATGAGTTCTATATAAGTGTAACGTATCTACCGTACGTCGAACAAGCGCCCGGCCTAGGGCAAGGGCGACGCTTCTGTGAAAAATACTGTCCGCTTCCATCTATGCTGTGCTACCATAAGAGTATTCATCGTTTAGGAGGTATTATTTCTATGTGGAAAGAATTCAAAGAGTTTGCGATTAAAGGCAATGTGATTGACCTGGCCGTCGCCTTCATCCTCGGGGCTGCTTTCACGGCCATCGTCACGTCGCTTGTCAATGACATCTTCATGCCGTTCCTCGGCATCCTCATCGGCGGCATCGACTTCTCGACGCTCGCGGTATCGGTGCTCGGCGTGAACGTGACGTACGGCAACTTCCTGCAAGAAATCGTCAAGTTCTTCCTCATCGCCTTCGCGTTGTTCATGATGGTCAAAGTATTGAACCGTCTGAAGCGAGAAAAAGCGGTCGAAGAGACGCCGGAGCCGGAACTGTCGCGTGAAGAACAGCTCCTTTCGGAGATTCGTGACCTATTAAAAGAACGTTCGTGACCAAAAGACGCCTGAACCGAAGTTGGTTCAGGCGTCTTTGTCGATTAACCGGAACGCTCGGCTGACGGCGTCCGTCAAGAGCGGCGCCGCTTGCTGCATCGCCTCTTCGAGCGTCATCACCCGGCAAACGATTGGGAACACGGCTTCGATGCCGACGTCCGGAACGGCAATCAGTTCCGATTGTCCCGCGAAGACGAGCGTCGGGACCCCGTGTGCATATGCGATTCGGGCCAATCCGTAAGGTGCTTTTCCGTGGAGCGATTGCTCATCGAACCGGCCTTCCCCGGTGATCAACCAGTCGGCCATTTGCAACGTTTCCTCTAGTTTCGACCACCGTACTACCTCGTCAATCCCGCTCCCATATACGGATCCGAGCTGATAGAGCGCGAAGCCGATCCCGCCGGCCGCGCCCGCCCCCGGTTGTCCCGTCACATCACGCTCGAAGCAACGGGCATACGCGGCGAGCTGTTTGTCATAACGGTCGACGTCCGTTAGCGCCAATCCTTTCTGCGGACCGAATACGGCGGCCGCCCCAGATAGACCGAGTAACGGATTCGTCACATCCGAGGCCATCCGCCACTCGACATGACGCGCTTCCGGTAGGAGTCCGGTCCAATCGACTTGCGCGACGCGCTCGAGTTGATGCGGGAACGAATCAATGACATGCCCTGTCTCATCAAGAAAGCGGACGCCGAGCGCCTCGAGCAAGCCTTTCCCTCCATCGACGGTCGCGCTCCCGCCGAGACCGACGGTAATGCGTGTCGCCCCGCGCTCGAGCGCATGTCGGATTTGCAAACCCGTTCCGTACGAACTATAGCGCCACGGGTCGAGCGTATCGACGAGTGTGAGCCCGGACGCCTCGGCGACTTCGATGACTGCTTCTCGCGTCAGTTCTAACCAACCGTATCGTGCTTGTCGCATCGTCCCATCAAGCGACATGACGTCTTGCGTGATGGTCTCGGCATACGGATGTGTCAGGAGCCACGCATCTAAAAAGCCTTCCCCGCCGTCTGAGATCGGCACCTCGATGACATCGTGTCCAGCGAGCGCCCGTTCAACCGCTCGGTTCGCCTCCACACTCGTCATCGACCCTTTGAACGAATCCATCGCCACGACAATTCGCATGTCCATCCCTCCTCCTATTCAGTGTAACGCAAAAACCGCCCTTCCGAGGAAGAACGGTCTGTGATTACCGGAGTGACGTGACGAGCCCCATCATCTGGTCACTCATCGATAACGCCCGTGAATTCATCTGATACGCGCGCTGCGTGATCGTCATGTCGGTCATCTCTTTCGTCAAATCGACGTTCGATGATTCGAGCGTGCCTTCAATCAACAGATTGCCGAGCGGACGATCGACGTCAGCCCCCAAGTCGGCCGCATAGACGTTGTCACCGAGAGGTCGTAGCGCTGATGTGTTACGTACCTCAACGATGTCGAGACGACCAAACTCTTGCTCGACGCCGTTCACGCTGGCGACGACCATCCCATCTTGACGGACACGGTGCGCCGTCGCTTCGTTCGGCATGACGATCAGGTTCCCGTCCGCACCAAGAAGGGCGTTTCCGTTCACGTCAACGAGCGTAGTCGTCTCACCGACTGACAGCTGCATGTTCCCACTCCGGGTCAATCCGACACCATTCTCCGTCTCGATGGCGAAGAACTGACGGCTCGCTTTCAAGAACACATCAAGCCCACGGTCCGTCTTGCGAATCTGGCCGATATTGAACTGTTGGCTAATATCGGCGACGTGGCCGCCGACACCGATGCGAATCCCGTTCGGCGTATCGCGCCCGACCTCGAGCTCGGCGCGCGGTTGATTGTCATACGCCTGCGACAAGAGCGAGGCGAAGTGGGTTTGTTCCCGCTTATAGCCGGCCGTGTCGACGTTGGCGATGTTGTGACCGGTCACATCGAGCTGGCGCTGCAACTGCGTGAGCGACGAGACCGAGTTATAAATCGATTGCATAAGCTTCCTCCTTAACGAATCCGAGCGATTTCAATGGCCCGCTCGGCACTCTTATCATACGCTTGGACAACTTTTTGGTTCGCCTCGAACTGACGGTACGTCGTCATCAAGTCGGCCATCGTCCGATCGAGGTCAACGTTCGCCTCTTCGATGAATCCTTGTTGGAACTGGACGTTCGCAGCAGGTGGGGCGTCTCCGTTGACCCGGTAATCGTTCCCGACCTGTTCGAGCGTCGCCAAGTCATTAACTTGGACGGCACCGAGTGTCGCCACGTTCTCACCAAGTGACGTGATTTGTCCGTCACTTGACAATGTGAACTCGCTTGATGGCAGCTGGATGCGCTCGCCTGCGTCTGAGAGGATATAACCGCCATCCGCCGAGCGTAAGAAACGCTCCTCATCGACCGCGAAGCGTCCGTTCGTCGTATAGAGCGTCTCGCCGTTTTGTTCGACGGCGAACATGGCGGCACCCGTCGCGTCAGCCGGCACCTTCATATATACGTCGGTCGGGCTGCCCGTCTCCGAGATGCTCCCGCTCGAGAACCGAGGCATCGTCTCTTGAAGGTAGACACCTGTCGATAACGTGCCGACCTCGCCTCCGACGCGTGAACGCGCATTGCCGGGATGGCTCACTTGGGCGAGCAACATTTCCGGGAACGAGCGGACGACGCCGTTCGACGCCTTGAATCCTGGTGTCCGGACGTTACCGAGGTTATTGCTCAAAATCTCTTGTTGGCGCTGGAGCGCGTTCATCGCGCCCGCCGCCGTATATAATCCGCGTAGCATGGTCGTCTTCCTTTCATCGTTCAAAGTCTTCACTCTGTATATCGTACCAAATGAATGTTTCATTCACCGTTTTTTGAAAAAAAGTAAAAAAACCACTTCACGATGATGAAGTGGTTTTGCATCAAGCGACGATCGGGAGTTCGACCATCATCGTCGTCCCGTTCCCAAGTTCCGAACGGACACTGATTGTTCCGCCGTGCGATTCGATGATCTCTTTACAGATCGCGAGTCCGAGGCCGGTGCCTCCAATATTGCGACTCTGCTCGTTCTGCACACGGTAGAACTTCTCAAACAGTCGTTCGGCATCTGCCGGTGCCACACCCATGCCCTCGTCTTCGATGGCGATCCGGATGACATCGTCCTCGCACGAGACGTTAACGGCGATGTTCCCGCCGTCCGGTGAATATTTAATGGCGTTATTCACGATATTTGAGAACACTTGACGCAGTTGCGCCGGGTCTCCAGACACGCGAATCGTTTCATCGCAGTCGAAATGAAACGCATGCAATTCGGTCGAACCGGCGTGGATTTCGAGGATATCGGACAGCATTTCAAACAAATTCTCGATTTTAAAGTCTTGCTGGCCCTTACCGGCTTCCATTTTCTGCACGTCAAGCAAATTGCTGACGAGCCGTTCGAGTCGGGTCGTCTCACTATGGATCATATTCAAGTAGCGTTTCTGCTTCTCTTCGTCGACATGTCGATGCTCAAGCAGTTCGGTAAAGCCAAGAATGGACGTGAGCGGGGTCCGAAGCTCGTGAGAGACCGTGGCGACGAGTTCCGTCTTCAAGCGGTCGATCTCAATCTCTTTCGTAATGTCCCGTGACACAAACATCACGCCGAAACGTTCGTCCTGCAGTTCAATCGGTTCGGCGTACATCCGTATGATACGTCTTCCCCCTTGCATCGAATACGTAAACGTTTCATCGAAGATTCCGCAGTTCTTCGCCCGGTGCGTGAACCGGTTGAGACCGTCCTGATCATCGATTTGATCCATGAACGGTTCGTAAAACGCGTCGATCGGATACAGGCTCTGACGGTCGCCGAACGGGAACGGCTGCTCATACAGTTCGAACAGCGCCTCGTTGGCGAAACGTTGATTCGTGTCCACCTCGACGAAGACGATCGCGTCGCGCATCGTATGGAGAATCCGGGCCGTCTTCTCGCGCTCTTTCTCGAGTTCGTCGTGCTGGTGAATCAATGAGCTCGACATCTCTGTGAACGATTTCGATAGTTGACCGACCTCGTTTTGGAGCGGTTTGATTGGAATGAGCGTGGCGTGCGGGTCGACCGCGAGCCGTTCACTGTTCGTGATGAGCGCCTCGAGCTGTCTCGTTAAGCGTACGATATACGGTTGCAAGCTGATGAACAGAACAAACAAAGCTCCGAGTAGAATGAGCAGCCACATCCATTGGGCTTTCGCGAGCTGTTCGGATAGTTGCTCACGCAGGCCCGTCTCTTGATAATCGAGCTCGGACCGATAGTCCGTGAACACCGATTCCATATCGACGATGCTCGCGCTCATATCGGCCGCACTATTTGAATTCAATTTGAATCGTGTCTGATTCGATGATGCGTTGCTCGGCATGAGTTGGCCGACAGTCGCCATCTGTAAGAACGGCTCATCGACCTCTCCGTTCGCTTTAGCGACAACGTAACGCTCAAGTCCGGGCATGACGCGAGATGTATAGATTGTGAACAATAGGCGTGCATCTTCGGCGAACGTCGCCTCTTCATTCGTCTCAGCGTTCTGTTCGAACCAGCTCGTCTGGTCGTCAATCCGCGTTTGGGCTCGCTTGACTTCCGCTAGTAATGCGTCATCTCCAAGTAAGACGTGACCACGCATCTCGTATTGCATCGACTGCCATGTCTCAAACAAATCGGTCGCCCGCGATCGTTGTTCACTGATCCGTTCGAGCTCGACTGTCGTTTCGCGGATCGCCTGTTGGGTATAAAAGTATGTGCCGAGTGACGTCAATGTGATTAAGGCGATTAATACGTAAAACACAGTGAGGACTTGGCGGCTAATTCGTTGTTCGATCCAGCGTTTCATATGTGTCCTTCTTTCATATCGGGGATTGATCGGATTGGATAGGTCAGTATGTTCGGCTATTCAAAAAAGTCAGTTTCGTGTACGATAAGAAAACATTCGTCACGTTAATATGTGAACGATTAGTGTCAGTATATCGTTCGTTTCTCACAAAAAACTCACAAACCACGAAGGGAATATGCAGATGACCCCTAAATCGATTGGGCTGGTCATGTTGATGGTCTTCTTCGCGCTCGTTGGCGGCTTCGCCTTGACGCGCGGACAGACGATTGACGATTCAGTCACCGTCACACAAGGAACGGCCGATTTGACCGATTCTCGTGTGACCGAACAACTCATGCGTCTCGATGGGACGTGGCGCTTTCAATCGAGCCTGCTCGAGCGAGTCGACCGCGAGTCTTATCGACAACTCCCGCATGTGACACCACACAAGATGGCTACTTATGAAGCTGACATTTCACTGCCTCCCGGACAATACGCTTTGCGTGTGCCGCGTAACCACCCACATGTCAACCTTCTCATTGATGGAGAAACTGTTTCACCCGTCTACGCATCGACGAATGAAGACATTCGTCATGCCTACCTCGTTCTTCTGGATACGCATACCCCGACGTTCCGTCTGACGATTCAAACGGCTGAGACGAATGAGCTCTCGACTGGGATTTCCGATAGCCTGCTCATCGGTCCAACGAGCAATATGATGACCTATCATAATCAATACTTCAGTTATGAGTTCGTGATTATCCTCATCTCGCTCCTCATTTTTTCATTCTACGCAATCGTTTGGCTGTTCCATCGTAAGGAATCCCTCTATTTATATGGAGCTGCTTTCTTTTTCCTCGTCAGCGTCTCGCTTATGACGAGTGATCAAATGATCGTATTCGAAATCGTCCCTATGATGTCTTACGTTTTGGCCCATAAATTAAATTTGATTACGGCATTACTGAGTGTCGCGATGTTAATCAACTTTGCGTTACGTCTCGAACGCGTCCCGTTTCGACACTTTTTGAAGTACGCGTCCTACCCGTTCTATGCGTTCAGTCTGATCGCCTTGGTACTGCCAGAAGGTGCGCACGCGACGTTCGACCAATTCCCTTGGGTGTATGTCTTGTTCATCACGTTCTTCTGGACCGGGCTGAACATCAATTGGCTGTTCGAACGAAAAGACGACGGCTATCCGTTCGAATTTCTCGTGTTCACGATCTCACTCATCATCGGCTATGTCGGCCAGTTGATCAACGTTCTGTTTGACCACCCGAACCAAGAACTGTATACGAGCGTCATGTCGCTCATTTACTTCCTGCTCATGTTCACGTTGCTCCCGATTCACTTGTCGACGGATAAACGGAAAAAGCGTGAAGTGCAGACGTTCGCCAACCAAAGTGAGATTTCGTTCTTCAACGCCCAAATCAAGCCGCACTTCCTATACAACACGTTCGGGAACGTGATTGCGCTCTGTTACACGGCACCGACCGAGGCGGCACGTTTGCTCAGCCATTTGAGCACATACGTCCGCTTTATCTTCGAAAACGGGCGGACCGAGAACGATATCTCGCTCAAGCAAGAACTCGACGTCATCGACTCATATTTGATGATTGAGCAGACTCGTTTCAATGATGCGTTCACCATCACGAAAGATATCGACGAATCCGTCCTCAACGCCTCGATTCCACCGCTCCTATTGCAACCGCTCGTCGAGAACGCGGTCCAGCATGGGTTGATGAAACAATCAGGCATCAAACGGCTCATGTTGTCGGTCCAGTCCTCAGATGATGCAATCGATATCCGGATTGCCGACAACGGCATCGGGTTCGAACCGATACCTCACTTGAGAAAATCGAGTGGAATCGGTATCCCGAATGTCAAGAATCGGATCGACTTCATACCAGATGCCACGTTTAAATTAAATTCTGAACCAGGAGTCGGCACGCATGTACATATCCGACTCCCAAAACGAGAGAGGATGAACGAGCAACATGCGCACGATTTTGATTGAAGATGAACACCATATTTTAAGGATGATGGAGTGCCTCATCCAAGCCGAACCGAATTTGAAATGGATGGGGTCGTTCCATGATCCGTTCCAAGCGCTTGAATTTTTGGCCGACCAGGAAGTCGATCTTGTCTTCCTCGATATCGAGATGCCGCAGATGAACGGTCTCGATTTCGCCAAACGTTTGCCCGAGACGACTCAAGTCGTCTTCACGACGGCGCACAGCCAATACGCGGTCGATGCGTTCAACCTGCAGGCGACGCACTATCTGCTCAAGCCGATCACCGAACAGATGATTCACGATTTGATTCCGCGCGTCTCGAAGCGATACGCGGAGACACTATCAATCGAGCATCACCGGACGTGTATGATTCAATGTCTCGACCACTTCTCGGTCAAGACGCAAGACGGCGACCTCGTCAAATGGCCGACACAGAAGACCGAGGAGCTGTTCGCCTACTTGATTTACCATCGCGATAAAGTCGTCAACAAGTGGCTGATCGCCGAGACGCTGTACCCGGACATCGACGAGCCGCAGCGGGCGCTGCACAACGTCTATAACCTCGTCTATCGGTTGAAGAAGACGCTCGCTGAGTACGATTTGAGCATCTCGGTCCAGACGATCAATAACGGCTACTCGCTCCACTTGGACGACGTCTGTTTATGCGATTACCATGATTGGCTGGACGCGAAGCACAAACCGTTCCCACAAGCAGATTTGAACGCCCGTCTCTTCGTCGACAAAGACTATACGTGGCATTGAAAAAGAGCTTGTCCCGATTCAGGAGAAGCTCAACTCGTTGACCACTATGAAACATCCTGCTCGTCTTTCGGCGCCCACGCTTTCCGCAGGCAATCCCGGAGCCGCATCGCGACTCACGTCGCTGCTGGGTCTCCGTCGGATTGTTTTCCTGTCGGAGTCGGGGCGCCCTTGACGAGCAACGCGAACGGTCGCCTTCAGGCGGCCGTTTTTCATGTCTATCGCTCTTCATTCATATAACGATCATTGAACACAAGAGACGGCAACTATACATCGTCGCCCCCATTCAAAACGAACCAACTCGCTGTTTGGCGAATCGGTTCGTTCACAACCCGAGCTTGTTCCTATCTATGGGACAAGCTCTTTTTAACGGCCGACGAAGCCGCCATCGACGTGAAGATGTTGCCCGTTGACCCACGCCCCGTCCGGCCCCATGAGGAACGCGATATAGCGGGCCGTGTCCTCAGGTGTGCCGATGCGCCCATGCGGGAACAGCGGTACGAGCTGCTCACGGAGCGCGTCATCAATCCAACCCGAATCGGTCGGACCCGGGTCGAGCGCGTTCACAGAGATTCCGTACTGCCCGACCCCGTTGGCGAGCGCCGGTGTGATGGCGATCAGCATGCCCTTTGTGGCGATATAGGCCAGGTTGGACGCATCCGCGCCCCCGGACACCATGAACAAGATGCGTCCGTCCGTATGCCCCGCTTGTTTGTATCGCTCGATGAAGGCGAACGTCAGGCCGAGCGTCCCTTCGTTATTGACGAGATAATGGCGACGGAGCGTCTCGGTCGAGAACGTATCGACACTCACGTGCCGCTCATACGTCGCGTTGTTGATGAGACGGCTCGGAGTACCGAGCGCCGCTTCGACGCGGTCGAGCAGCCCTTCTGCGTCTCCAGACGACAAATCATACGCCTCGTTTGCGACACGGACGCCTGAGGCCCGTAATTCGTCGACAAAGCCGTCGATGAAGTCGGGTTCCGCTCCGACGCCTTCCGTGCCGTCAAACGGGCTCCAGTGCGTTAGATACAAATCGTGGCCTGCCATAGCAAGTTTTCGCGCGATGGCCGCCCCGATGCCCTGCGTCCGGCTGACACCGGTAATGAGTGTAAGTGGTCGTGTCATTCAATCATCCCCTTTACTCCTTAATTGGTGAGAAAATACGGTCCCCAGTCCGCTTCGTGCGGGATGACATACGTCCACGTGTAAGCTGGGTCGACGATATAGACATCCGCATAGTCCATTGTTTCAACAATCAAGTCTCTCCTAGTGAGTGGTTTCGCTTGCGTCAAATCGAGCTCGAGCACATCGTTCGAGTGTTGAAAAAAGAGGATCGCTTTCCACTTTCCGGCCCGTTCGAACGCGTGATCAGCAGCCGTTCCGACGAGACAGCCGTCAGTCCTTGCCACGATATCCTCCCATAGATAAGGAGAAAGCCGTGTCGGCTGTTCAGGTCGTATGAAGTGCGCCACCCATGTCTGACGCGCTTCTTGGCCCCGGTCTTCACCCTCTGTGACCTCGACCCCTTGCGCCATCAATCGCTCAATCAATGGATTCATCCACAGCCCTCCCCCCTTTAGTCTATCCATTTACAGGAGATTCGGACAGTCTTGAACGCAAAAAAAGGCACGACGCCTGCAGACGTCGTACCTCTATATCGTATTACTTCAAACGATCCAAATGCTCGAGCATGATGCCCGTGCCGTGTGCGACGCTGAGCGTCGGCTCTTCGGCGATCATGACCGGCAAACCGACACGCTCGGCCACGAGCTGGTCGATGCCGTGGAGGAGCGAGCCGCCACCTGTCATGATGATGCCGCGGTCGATGATATCGGCCGCAAGTTCCGGAGGCGTCTGTTCGAGGACGCGCTTCGTCGCTTCGACGATTTCATTCGCCGATTCGGCCATTGCTTCACGGAGTTCTTCCGACGTAATCGTTACCGTACGCGGAAGCCCACGCACCATGTCACGACCGCGGATATCCATCGTCTCGTTACGTCCCCCTGGGAAGACCGTCGCAATCTCTTTCTTGATTTGCTCGGCCGTCCGCTCACCGATGACGAGCTTATGCTTGTCCTTGATGGCGCGGAGGATGTCCGTATCGAAACGGTCCCCGGCGATTTTAATCGTTTCACCGCAGACGATATCGCCCATCGAGAGGATGGCAACGTCTGTCGTCCCGCCACCGATGTCGACGATCATATGGCCGACCGGCTTCCAGATGTCCATGCCCGAACCGACCGCTGCTGCCTTCGGTTCTACGGCGAGGAAGACTTCTTTCGCGCCGGCCTTCTCGGCCGCCTCACGGATCGCTTTCGCTTCAACCGGTGTCACGTTTGCCGGTGTACAGATGAGCATGCGGATGCCGCCAAAGAAACCGCGGACTTGGATCTTCTCGACGAAGTGGCGAAGCATCTCTTCGGTTGTCGCGAAGTCAGCGATGACCCCATCACGGAGTGGACGGATGGCGACGATGTCACCTGGCGTACGCCCGACCATCTGATACGCTTCCGTTCCGACAGCGAGTACTTTCCCTGTCGAACGCTTGATGGCAACGACGGATGGCTCGTCGAGGACGATGCCTCGACCTTTGACGTGGATGACGACGTTTGCTGTTCCTAAATCAATCCCGATATCTTTTGAAAACATGGTGTGTAGGTTCCTCCGTTCGTTACTTCATTGAAAAGAGCGAGAAGAGTCTCTCCTCGCTCCTATGAGTCTATTAATTAGTTCTTGACCATTTCTTCGGCAACTTCGACGTTCCCTTGGATCCGCTCGATATCAGCACCAAGCGCTTGCAATTTCTTGTGGAAGTCGACGTAGCCACGGTCGATGTGGTAGAGATCGCCAACGCGTGTCTCTTCGTCCGCGATGAGTCCCGCGAGGACGAGGGCAGCACCGGCACGAAGGTCAGTCGAGACGACTTCAGCACCTTGGAGGCGAACGCCGCCTTTGATGATCGCCGAGCGTCCTTCGATTTTAATGTCTGCGTTCATACGGCGGAATTCTTCGACGTGCATGAAGCGGTTCTCGAACACTGTTTCGGTGATGACCGATGTGCCGCCAGCTTTTAAGACGAGCGCCATCATTTGTGCTTGGATGTCAGTCGGGAAACCAGGGTGTGGCATCGTCTTCACGTCGACCGGCTTCAACACATCCGGTGCGATGACACGCATGCCTTCCGACGTATCCTCGAACTTGACACCCATTTCTTCCATCTTCGAGATGAGTGGGCGAAGGTGCTCGCGCTCTGCGCCGATGACTTCGATGTCGCCACCTGTGATCGCTCCAGCAACGAGGAACGTACCGGCTTCGATGCGGTCAGGGATGATTGAATGCTCGGCACCATGGAGTTTCTCCACGCCTTCGATTCGAATCGTTTCTGTACCGGCACCGCGGACGTGTGCGCCCATACCGTTCAAGAAGTTGGCAAGGTCGACGATTTCAGGTTCTTTGGCGACGTTCTCGATGACCGTTGTTCCTTCAGCAAGGACTGCCGCCATCATGATGTTCTCTGTCGCGCCGACAGATGGGAAGTCCAAGTAGATCTTCGCACCTTTCAAGCGACCGTCGACCGAAGCTTCGACGAAACCGTTGCCGATGACCGTCTTCGCGCCCATTGCCTCGAAGCCTTTTAAATGGAGGTCAATCGGACGTGACCCGATCGAGCAACCGCCTGGCATTGCGACACGCGCATGCCCAAGACGAGCAAGGAGAGGACCCATGACAAGGATCGAGGCACGCATCTTGCGGACGTACTCAAGCGGCGCCTCGTCTTTGATTGTGCCCGACGCATCAACAGTGACTTCGTTATTCGCTTCGTCAAACGCAACCTCTGCACCGAGGTGGCGAAGTACTTTGTTAATCGTGTACACATCAGCGAGGCGCGGCACGTTTTGAAGTACCGACTTTCCTTCGCTTGCTAAAAGAGTGGCAACCAATGTTTTGAGTACGGCGTTTTTAGCTCCTTCAACACGCACAGTACCTGACAATTTACGTCCTCCACGGACTACAATCAAATCCTTCATATCTCTCTTTGTCCTCCAACTTCGTTGTTTTTTTGTTTTATACGTCGATATCCGCTACCGGATGTGGTTATGTCGATTACTACGATGGTTTGTAACACGTGACGCTTCATCAGAGAGAAAAATAATAATAAAAGCACTCATGAAATTCTGATGAAAAATTCGTCATGTCAGACGAATTTATCCTACACGATAAACCTATAAGAAACGTTACAGCAGGATTACAGTTTAGTAATCGTTTCCCTGCCTACTGTAATGGTGCGAGCGCCTGGGCCAATCGGATATACTCCAAAAAGAACTGGGCGATCAGTGAACCGAAGACGACGGCCACGAGGACACGCAAGACTGCTGCTTGCGGACTCCTCACTTGATTGAGCAAGCGGTCCCATTTGACCGGCATGAGTGCCCACCAAGCGACGTAGATCGCTACGACGTAAATGACGAGCGATAACACGGTGTTCAACATCGACGATTCCCCTCTTTTCAAAAATTCGTACCATTTTTAATCATAGCATGTCACGTCAGAGAAAAAAAGACTTAGCGTTTAAGTGAGTGGTGGAATGGGTTCATCCGATCAACTCGCTTTCTCTCCATAAACCGCATACAAAAAGGAACGTCAATCGGCGCATGGCCTTAGTACAGTAATTGACGTCCCTTCAACATTTCAAACATTATTCACTTCGCCGTCATAGGTTTGGCTCCATCGAATCGCCTCGACATAGTAACGTGACAAGTCAGGCGCTGTCTCCTCGACAGGCACGGTCAACTGCTCGTAGGCGAGGACCGTGTCGAGTAAACCCCGCAACTCGTTGTCTTCTCCGAGGAGCGCTGCCTTGACGATGGGTTCGACCGGAAGCTCCGAGACGAGCGTCTGCATCTCCTCATCCAAAATCACATCGAGCGACGAGAAAATCCCGGTGATGAACGCATCGAACGCCGTCACTTGCGGCAACGTCTCGGCGGCGATCAGCTCCATCATCTTGCCGCGGATCACACTCTGTTTAATCAATTCTTTCGATTCGGACGTCTGCAGCTCCCGAAGCAACATCAAGTACGACCAGCGTCGCATCTCATCGAGACCGATTCGTGCGACGGCCTGCTCGATCGATTGAATCGTATGACGACCTTTCTGATAGACCGTGTTGACCGAACGCAACATCTTATACGACAAATCCACACTACGTTCGATTTGGCTCGCGATGCGGCGGAAGTTCGGCTCTGGCTTGTCGAGCTCTTTCAACACTTCGACGAGCGTATGCCGGAGCGGATGAACCTCGGCACCGTGGACGACCGTCGGCCGGCTGAAGAAATAGCCTTGGAACATGTGATAGCCGAGTTTTTTGGCGATCTCATATTCAAACGGCGTCTCAATCTTTTCCGCTAAAAATTCGACGCGATGCCCGAGCGCATCGATCAGCCGCTTCTGTTGGTCGATCGGCGTTGCTTGATAATCGATTTTAATGATATCGGCGAGCCCGATGAGCGGTCGATACTTCTCTTCGAACACGAAGTCGTCGAGGGCGATCGTATAGCCTTTCCGGCGCAAGGAGCGCAAAGCGGCCAACACTTTCTCTGTCGGCTCGACGTGTTCGAGCACTTCGACGACGAGTGTCTGTCGTGGCAACAAAGCCGGCACTTCGCTCTCAATCAAATTTTGCGGAAAGTTGATGAACGCCCGCGTCCCTTCCGTCAACTCCCGAAAGTTGAAGACGAGATAGGCGTTATGAATCACGTCGGCGGTCGCGAGTGCGTCATCGACGTGTTCAAATATATTTTTTTCGCTGCGGCGATATAACAGTTCATAGCCACAGACGCGTAATTTCTGATCAAAAATCGGTTGGCGCGCAACATAAACTTTCATTCCCTTTAGCTCCTTTACCGTAGTTCCCACCTATATTATCGGATAAGGCGCCCCTTCCTTCCACTATTTGGGCGTGAAACTTCTGATGCTTTTGACCTATATATAGAAGGAACGTGATCTATTCGGTCTAGACGCAAAAAAATCTCCCCTGCGGCTGCAGGAGAGATGTCGGTTATTCTTTGATATCGCGAATGCTCAAGCGGTTGATCGCTTTTTTGAGCGCGAGCTCCGCGCGACGGAATTCGAGGTCCGAGAGCTTCGTGTCTTGGAGACGACGCTCGGCACGAACTTTCGCCGCAGAAGCGCGGTCGTAGTCGATTTTATCCGCCATTTCGGCTGTTTCAGCTAAGATCGTCACCGTGTCGGGACGAACTTCCATGAAACCGCCGCTGAGTGCGATCAGCGTGCGTCCACCATCTTCGTGGCGCAGTTTGAGAACTGAGATGTCGAGCGGTGTCACCATCGGGATGTGTTTCGGTAAGATACCGAGTTCACCAGTCACCGATTTTGCGACGACCATCCGTGCCTCGCCCTCATAGGCTGCACCATCCGGGGTGACGACGTTGACGTGAAGAGTATTCATCGTCTAGTTTCCCCCTTCCGTGTAGGTCTTAGACCAACGTCTTCGCTTTTTCGATGACGTCTTCGATTGGACCAACGAGACGGAATGCATCTTCTGGAAGATCATCGTGTTTACCATCGAGGATCTCTTTGAAGCCGCGGACTGTCTCTTTAACTGGTACGTACGAACCTTTTTGGCCTGTGAACTGCTCAGCCACGTGGAAGTTTTGTGACAAGAAGAACTGAATGCGACGTGCACGGTGAACCGTGAGCTTATCGTCTTCAGACAACTCGTCCATACCGAGGATTGCGATGATATCTTGAAGCTCTTTGTAACGTTGAAGCGTCTGCTGGACGTTACGGGCTACTTCGTAGTGCTCTGGTCCGACGATGTCAGGCGAGAGGGCACGTGAAGTCGATGCGAGCGGGTCAACGGCTGGGTAAATCCCCATCTCCGAAAGACGACGCTCCAAGTTAGTCGTTGCATCAAGGTGAGCGAACGTTGTCGCTGGAGCCGGGTCAGTATAGTCATCGGCTGGTACGTATACGGCTTGAATCGATGTAACCGATCCTTTAGCTGTTGACGTGATCCGCTCTTGAAGCATACCCATTTCCGTTGCGAGTGTCGGTTGGTAACCTACGGCAGATGGCATCCGACCGAGAAGGGCCGAAACTTCCGAACCTGCCTGTGTGAAACGGAAGATGTTATCGACGAAGAGAAGAACGTCTTGTCCTTGCTCATCGCGGAAGTATTCTGCCATTGTAAGACCCGTCAAGGCTACGCGAAGACGCGCGCCCGGTGGCTCGTTCATCTGACCGAAGACCATCGCCGTTTGCTTGATAACGCCTGAGTCCGTCATCTCGTGGAACAAGTCATTTCCTTCACGCGTACGCTCGCCGACTCCTGCGAATACAGAAATCCCGCTGTGCTCTTGCGCGATGTTGTTGATGAGTTCCTGAATGAGAACGGTTTTACCTACACCGGCACCACCGAAGAGGCCGATTTTACCACCTTTGATGTATGGTGCGAGAAGGTCGACGACTTTGATCCCTGTTTCCAAGATCTCAACTTTTGTCGACAACTCATCGAACGTCGGTGCGAGACGGTGAATCGGTGACCGACGGACAGTCGGTGACACTTCTTTATCGTCAATCGGGTTACCGAGTACGTTGAAGACACGACCGAGCGTCTCTTCTCCGACTGGTACTGAAATCGGTGAACCTAAGTCAAGTACTTCCATGCCGCGGCGAACGCCGTCCGTTGAGTCCATCGCAATCGTACGGACCGTGTCATCCCCAAGGTGAATCGCCACCTCGAGCGTCAAGTCGACACTGACATCTTGCGCCGATTCAGCCACGTGTGTGACTTTAAGGGCGTTATAGATGTTCGGTAAGTGGTTGTCGAACTTAACGTCGATAACTGGGCCCATGACTGCGACTACGCGGCCTTTCATGCCGTATTCGTTCATCGTGTTAGCCTCCTACAATCTAGAGGGCGTGCGCTTATTCAAGCGCAGCCGCACCTCCGACAATCTCTGTGATTTCTTGTGTGATCGCCGCTTGACGCGCGCGGTTGAACTTGAGCTTGAGTCCACGGATGAGTTCATCCGCGTTGTCCGTCGCGTTCGACATCGCCGTCATCCGAGCCGCGTGCTCCGATACTTTCGCATCGAGGAGCGCGCCATAGATGAGTCCTTCCGCGTAACGCGGGAGGAGCGCTGCTAAGATCGTTTCTTCTTCTGGTTCGTATTCATACATCACATTAGATGCGGTCTGTTCGATATTCCCAAGCGGAAGCAATCGATCGATCTTCACTTCTTGGCTGATGACAGAGATGAATGAGTTGTAGCAAAGCTTCAATTCATCAATCTCGCCTTCACTGAACGCGCCGACCGTCTGTTTGACGATCTCTGCGACTTCAACGAATGATGGCTGGTCGTTGAGTCCTGTCATGGCACTGTACACCGGAATGTTACGGGCCTTGAAGAACTGAACGCCGACCTTCCCGATCACGTACAGACGGTATTCGTCTGTTGAACCGTGTTTGGCTTTTAACTCGCGATACACGTCACGAAGGACGCTGGCGTTGTATCCACCAGCAAGTCCGCGGTCTGACGTGATGACGATATAGCCGGTCCGTTTAACGGGACGGACTTGAAGCATCGGGTGTGTTGCGCCTGAAGTACCGCCGGCAATCGACGAGATGACTTCCTGCAACTTGGTCATGTACGGCTTGAAGTTGGCGTTGCTCCCTTGAGCGCGGTTCAATTTCGAGGCCGACACCATGTTCATCGCTTTCGTGATTTGCTTCGTGCTTTGGGTCGAGGTGATCCGCATCTGGATCTCACGTAATGATGCCATTTCGATTCACCACCTTAATAGACGCTCGTCACCGGATTAAACCGATGGCGAGAACGTCTTTTTGAATTCCGTAAGTGCATCGACCATCGCCTCGTCAGCAGGAAGGTTTCCTGTTTGACGGATTTCACGGCAGAGGTCCGCACGGTTTTGGTCGAGCCATGCGTTCATTTCTTTTTCGAAACGACGGATGTCTTCGACTGGGACGTCATCGAGATGACCTTTCGTGAGAGCGTAGATGATGATGACTTGCTTGTCGACCGAAAGCGGTGCGTTCAAGTCTTGTTTCAAGACTTCAACAGTCCGTTGTCCACGGTTGAGCTTCGCTTGTGTCGCTTTGTCGAGGTCCGACCCGAACTGGGCGAACGCTTCGAGCTCACGGTATGACGCGAGGTCAAGACGGAGCGTACCCGCAACTTTCTTCATCGCTTTCACTTGAGCCGAACCACCAACACGCGATACCGAGAGACCGGCGTTGATCGCTGGACGTACCCCTGAGAAGAAGAGGTCCGACTGAAGGAAGATTTGACCGTCTGTGATCGAGATTACGTTCGTTGGGATGTAAGCCGAGATATCCGACGCTTGTGTCTCGATGAACGGAAGTGCTGTCAATGAACCGCCGCCGAGTTCGTCGTTCAACTTCGCCGCACGCTCAAGAAGGCGTGAGTGGAGGTAGAAGACATCCCCTGGGTAGGCTTCGCGGCCTGGAGGACGACGGAGAAGAAGCGAGAGCTCACGATAAGCTGCCGCTTGTTTCGAGAGGTCATCATACACGACGAGGACGTGTTGTCCGCGGTCCATGAAGTACTCACCCATCGATACCCCAGCGAATGGTGCGAGGTAAAGAAGTGGGGCTGGCTGTGAAGCCGATGCCGAAACAACGATCGTGTAATCGAGGGCGCCGTTTTGACGGAGCGTCTCAACTACGCCACGGACAGTCGATTCTTTCTGACCGATTGCGACGTAGATACAGACCATGTTTTCTTCTTTTTGGTTGATGATCGCATCGATTGCGATCGAAGTCTTACCAGTTTGACGGTCACCGATGATGAGCTCACGCTGACCGCGACCGATTGGTACGAGGGCGTCAATCGCCTTAATACCAGTTTGGAGCGGTTCGTGAACTGACTTACGGGCCATAACGCCGTAAGCTTTACGCTCGATCGGGTTGTATGTGTCCGTCACGATCGGTCCGAGACCGTCGATTGGTTGTCCGAGCGGGTTGACGACGCGTCCGAGGAGCGCTTCACCGACTGGAACTTCCATGATGCGGCCCGTACGTTTTACCGAGTCGCCTTCTTTGATGCCTTTGTAGTCGCCAAGGATGATAATCCCGACGTTACCTTCTTCTAAGTTTTGCGCCAAGCCCATTACGCCGTTAGAGAACTCTACGAGTTCCCCCGCCATAACGTTATCGAGTCCGTATGCACGAGCGATACCGTCACCTACTTGAATGACTGTACCTGTCTCACTGACTTCGATTTCAGAACCGTACGAAGCGATCCGCTCTTTTAGCAGGGCGCTGATTTCTTCAGCTTTGATCGTCATTGAATTCACCCCTATTTCTTACGCATTCAACAATTCACGCTCGAGGCGTGTTAGTTTGTTTTCGATTGTGTCATCATACGTCGTGTAGCCGATCTGGACACGAAGTCCACCGATGACGTCTTCATCGACGACGTTCTTCAATTGAAGCGTCTTGTTCATCTTCTGACCGAAGACGAGTTCGACTTCTTTCAACTCTGTTGCCGACAACGGGTAAGCACTCGTGACGAACCCTTCGGCGATGCCACGGTAGTCGTTGATATAATCAAGGACGTAGCGCGACAAGCCGCGAACTTCGCTCGCACGGTCGTTTTCGACCATGACGAGAAGTGTGTTGAGCACGATATCTGTCATGTCACCAAAGCTATGTGTTAAAAGCTGTGCAAGCTCGCTGTCACTGATTGCCGGATTCGTTAAGAGATCCGTGAGTTCAGGAGTCGCGTGGAGCACTTCATCGAGCAGACGCACTTCCGCTTCGACTTGGTCGAGCGTGCCTTGTTCCCGCGCTAAGTCGAAGAGCGCTTTGGCATAGCGTTTTGCTAACGATGTGTTCATCAGTTAGCACCTTTCGCTTTAGACAGGAAGTCTGTAACGAGGGCACGTTGTTTCGCTTCGTCGCCTTTGAGGTCTGACTGAAGGACGTGGCGTGCGGCCGAGAGCGCCTGTGTGACGACTTCGGTCTGGAGCGATTGCTTCGCGAGCTCACGCTCACGTTCGATCGCTTTACCCGCCTCGATCTTGATTTGTTCGGCTTCCAAACGCGCCTGCTCCACCAAGCGTGCTTGTTCCGCTTCTGCTTGACGACGGCTTGAATCAAGCATTTCTTTCGATTCTGTACGTGCTGCGCTTAACGCGTCACGTTGTTCGACTACATATGTTTCCGCATCTTTGCGGCTCTTTTCAGCGAGCTCAATTTCGTTCGCTACATACTCTTCACGCTGTCTCATCATTCCAAGGAGTGGTCCCCAAGCAAATTTCTTCAACAGGGCCAAGAGTACGAGGAATGTGAAAAGTGTAAAGATCATATCCAGGATGCGGAGGCCTTCGCCGCCAGCACCAGCTGCAATCATCATCGTATCCATGCATACCCTCCTCTTGACTAAATAAGTGAGGGAGACACGCTCCCTCTTACGTTGTTCTCGTTAACTCGTAATCAAGAGTTGAGGAGAAGGAAACCGACAGCCACACCGATGATCGGGAGGGCTTCAACCAAACCGATACCGATGAACATTGTTTGACGAAGTTCGTTTTTGAGTTCTGGCTGACGTGCTTGTCCTTGTACTGTTCCGTATACGATGAGACCGTTACCGATACCAGCCGCGAGTGCTCCAAGACCGATAACGAGTGCTGTTGCGAGAAGATTCATTTGTTCCATTGTGTATATTCCTCCTAAAAGTTAAGTAAATAGTTTTTTTGTTCAACGCTTTGGCGAGACCTGCCCGAATTAATGCTCGGCAGAAGCTTTATGCCCGATATACACCATTGCAAGCGTCAGGAAAATGTAGGATTGGATAACCCCGATAAAGATTGAGAAACCTTGCCATAAAATCATTGGGAGAATTGCGAACACAGCACCGAGCGGGTTAAGTGCCCCTTCTGCGGTAATTGCGAGTCCCAAGATGATGGTAATCATGATTTCACCGGCAAAGATGTTACCGTAAAGACGCAGACCGAGCGTCAAGGTGTTCGCAAACTCCTCGATGAGCTTGATCGGCAATAAGAACCAGACCGGCTTCACGAATTCCGCCGAGTAGTGCTTCAAACCGTGTAGCTTCACGCCGTAATAGTGCGACATTGCAACGACGAGTGTCGACAATGCCAACGTGACGTAAGGATCGGCCGTCGGTGAGTTGAACCATAGATAGTGACCAGAGATGACGTTAAACGGTAGACCCATTAAGTTTGAGAAGAGAATGAACAAAATCAACGTCATTCCAAACCCGATAAAACGGCCACCTGTCTTCCAGTCCATCGCACTCGAGATAATCCCGCGTGTGAATTCTGCGAAGAATTCCATTAAGTTCTGCTTACCAGTCGGCTTCATAGCCAAGCGTCGCGTTCCCCAAACGGCAAACGTAAATACGAGTAGTGATGCGATCAGCACCGTAATGACGTTCGTCCAGCTCCCATATAACGTATAATCTCCGAGTTGTAGAGAATATGTGGGAAACTCATGACCCATTAGTATTCACCTCTTTTCCTGCTGAGCTGGGCAAGTGTGAACTCGCCAAATTGTATGATGTGGCCGGCGATTAGACCAGTTACCACCGCTATCAGCGATACTCGATCCTCATAAAAGAGACCGACTATCACGGCTAGTGCACCGACTGCCATCCTTGAAACAGTCCCGTGCGACTTCGGGCGTCGTCCATGTTCGATCACGTCAAACATCCGAATGACGCTTCGATTCTGCATATGTAGAATGATGAGACTGGCGACCCCGCCTAAGAACAAGCCGAGAAATACCGGTTTGTACATAGGGACGATGAGCGCTCCGATGAGGAGAATGGCGAACCATCCGATAAACCACTTCGTATAGCGTTTCATCAACTGCTGTTGTGCTTTTCTGTCTGCTTGCACTTGTTGTAAGTTCATTCGTCCTCTCCTGTCAGTAAACTTCGAAGGGTGAGAACTAGCGCCGTGATCCCGAAAGCCATTCCGAGAAGCACTGACACATTCCAACCAAACGTGCCCCAAATTTCACGTCTCGCCCCGTATTGGCCAACGAGATAACCGATGACGATCGGTCCAGCGAGCGCGGTCGAGATTTGAGAGGCGAGCGAGGCATAAGATAGGTAACGATTGTCTTTTTTCGTCATCCTCATCCCCCTTTCGAGCTGCCGAGCCATGCATCTTCTCCATCGGATTCACACTCGCGTGACCATCAAAAGTCACACAAGTTCAGAGTACTGGAAATGGCATAAGAAGTCAATTGATTTCACAATTATAAAAGCGCTTTAAATCAAGTCGTATCAAGGCTTTTACGCAGTTCACAAACTAAATTAAAATCGTCAAATTTTAAGAAAGTATGAAGAAACGGTGAAATAAAAATGTTGACTTTATAACATTTCACATTACGAACCAGATGAAGAATAGTTCAGTTATACCTTCACGTTTTGGAAATTACAATGCAAAACGGCTTACGTTCACAAAAGGTTTTGAAACAAACGTTGACCCGATTTTGAAATCGTTTACATCGCCCTGTATCAGTATACCGATTATCTTTTTGTCATGTCGAGGGGTTCTGACGAATTTGTAGTGATGAATATCACACCGACTTTCCCGAGCGGTCAATCGCCTGGAAAGCCCTTCCTATCAACCCGAAATGGGTGGACAATACCAGTTCGAATGGCTACGATTACGATGTAAGCGCTATCTAAAAATGTGTCGATTTTGTGACTTTCGAAACCGACGCCCGCATCGAATGCATGTTGATGCGTGTGAGGAGGAACTAGAATGGATTGGATGACCCAACTACGCGAGAAAATCGGCGCCGATGTCGTCTTCACGGACTCGACGACCCGACTCGCCTATTCATTTGACGCGACGCCGAACTATCAAGCGATGCCAGACGCGATCGTGGCCCCCCGCTCGACCGAGGACGTGCAGGCCGTGTTACGGCTGTGCCACGAACACCGGATCCCCGTCGTCCCACGCGGATCGGCGACAAATCTCGCCGGCGGCACGACGCCGCTTTCAGGTGGTGTCGTCATGGACTTCCGTCATATGGACAAGATTGTCGAGATTGACGAGAAGAATTTGACGGTGACGGTCGAACCGGGCTGCATCACCGCCCATTTGGCACAAGCCGTCGAGGCGAGAGGCCTGTTTTATCCGCCGGACCCGAGTTCGATGAAAATCTCGACGATTGGCGGCAACATCAGTGAGAACTCCGGCGGCTTGCGCGGACTGAAATACGGGGTCACGGCCGATTATGTGCTTGCGCTCGAAGCGGTGCTCCCGAACGGCGAAGTGCTCCGTACGGGCGGGAAGCTCGCCAAAGACGTCGCCGGTTATGATTTGACCCGTATCCTCGTCGGATCGGAAGGGACGCTCGCCGTCATCACGCAAGCGACGCTCAAGCTCATCCCGCTCCCCGAGACGAAACAGACGATGCTCGCCTATTTCGAGGACTTGGACAGCGCGGCCAGGACAGTGAGTCGCATCATCGAGAACCGCGTCATCCCGGCAACGCTCGAGTTCATGGACAAAAAGACGATCGAGGTCGTCGAGGCGTATGCGAACATCGGATTGCCGACAGACGTCGGTGCTCTCCTTCTATTGGAACAGGATGGTCCACTTGACGTCGTCCGGCGCGATATCGAAGCGATGCACGCTGTTTGTCTCGAGGAAGGGGCCTTGTCGGTCGAAGTGGCCCGGGACGAAGCGCATGCCGAGACGTTGCGCTATGCGCGGCGCATCGCCTTATCCGCCCTGGCCCGCCTCAGCCCGACGACGATTTTAGAGGATGCGACCGTGCCACGGAGCGAGATCGCCGAGATGGTCCGCCGCATCGAAGCGATCGGGCGGGCATACGACATTCAAATCGCCACGTTCGGCCACGCCGGGGACGGCAACCTGCATCCGACGGTCGCGACCGATGCTCGGAACCACGAAGAGATGAAGCGCGTCGAGGCCGCGTTCGCCGATATTTTCGCCGCCGCGCTCGACCTCGGCGGGACGATCACCGGCGAGCATGGGGTCGGGGCGATGAAAGCCCCGTATCTCGAATGGAAGCTCGGACCGGCCGGGATAGACGTCATGAAAGGCATCAAGCTCGCCTTCGACCCGCACGGTATCATGAACCCGCAGAAGATGTTCGCCAAAGCGGCGAAGAAACGAATCGTCCAAGGAGGACTGTCATGAAGCAAAGAACCGAACTCGCTACCCGCATGACCGAGAAGCTCGATTACGAAGAGATGCTCGGCTGCATGCGCTGCGGCTTTTGCCTGCCGACGTGCCCGACGTATATCCGCTCGAAAGACGAGTCCGCCTCCCCGCGCGGACGCATCGCCATCATGAAAGGAGTCGTCGACGGGTTGATCGAACCGGATGAGGGCGTCGAGAAGACGATCAACGAATGCCTCGGTTGCCTCGCCTGTGAGCCGGCATGCCCGGCCGGGGTGCGCTATAGCGTTCTGCTCGAGGACGCACGCGCCGCCATCACCGAACATAAACGTGCGACGGGACAGATGCCCGTCCGCGAGCGGATCGTCCGGAAAGTCGTCTTTGACGGGCTGTTCTTGAATAAAGCGAAGATGGAGACGGCGACGGGCTTCCTTCGCTTTTATCAACAGTCCGGTGTCCAGACGCTCACCCATAAACTCCGCATCCTCGACTGGTTCCCAGACCAACTCCAAAAGATGGAGACGATCTTACCGACGGTCCCAGCGAAGACGGAGCGCAGACGTCGTCCCGAGCGGATTCAAGCGACGGGCGCGACGACGGCCCGGGTCGCTTTCTTCAGCGGTTGCTTGATGGATACGATGTTTTATGAGACGAACGCGAACACGATCAAACTGCTCCAAGCGGCAGGTTGCGATATCGTCATCCCGAAAGCGCAGCAGTGCTGCGGGGCGCTTCACGGCCATGCCGGCGAACAGACGGGCGCCATCACGCTCGCCAAGCAGAATATTGCCGCTTTCGAGGCCGAGGACGTCGACTACATCATCACGAACGCAGGCGGTTGCGGGGCGTTCCTCATCGGTTATGACCATCTGTTGAAGCACGACCCGGAATGGGCCGAACGCGCGGAACGGTTCACGGCCAAGATCAAAGACTTCGCCTCGATTTTGATTGAGGTCGGCTTCCTCGACCGCGTACCGCTCTCCCTACCGGAGCAGCTCATTACGTACCAAGACTCGTGCCACCTCCGCAACGTGCAAAAAGGGGCACTCGCCCCACGGGTGTTGCTCCAGGCGATCAAAGGCGCCGTCTATATCGAACAGAAGCATGCCGACCACTGTTGCGGCTCGGCCGGCGTCTACAATCTGTTGCAACCCGTCATTGCCAACGACATCCTCGAGATGAAGATGGGGCACGTGAACGCCACGGCGGCACAAACGATCGTGACGTCAAATCCGGGCTGCCACATGCAGATGCAACTCGGGATTCAAGAGCATGGGAGTGAATCGATGCGCGCCGTCCATCTAGCCGATTTGCTCGTCGAGGCGATGGATCATCATGCGATTTAACAAAAAGAGGCTGGGACATAACTAGCCGGTTTTAAAGCTTTTCAATAAAAAGAGGGGTCCGGTCACCGATTTTCAGTGGCCGGACCCCTTCTTCTTGATTGCCGTCATCATGCGTTACAATATCGGATATATCTGTAACACCCTCGCCTTTAACCACCTACGATTTAATAGACGGTACGTGATCAAAACGAGAATTTACCGTCAATATAGTTAGGCAGCCAAATGTAGCCGAGTCCCTCTGCGAAAACGGTGGAGCGACGTACCAAGCGCGTGGTTTGTCGAGGCATTGCGCCTCCGTGTTGGAGCGGTCAATCCACGGCCGCTCAACTTTTTGAAATTGTTTGCGCAGAAAAATGGATAATTTTGCTGGGAGACGCCTATATGTAATAGCTAGTCAAAATGCCGGCGGGTGCCGGGCTTATTTTTAAATTCATTCGAGACCACATCGCCCTATAAATGATTGTTTCGTCGCCTCATACTGTTCGAGCGACTGCGCGTCTTGGTTATATGTATAGCCCCGAACCGATAGCTCTTGGTCGAGCAATAGCCGAAACAGCTCCGAGACAGCGTTCGAAATCGGGATGGCTTCCTCGACAATCCGTCGATTTTCCTGCTCGATGTCCTGAAACGCGCTATAGCTCCAGACGCTCGTTAAAAACAACGCCATCAAGGAGATGAGTAAGTATCTTTGCAGTAGCGAGAATTTAGTCTTCATCGTGTCTCTTCCCTTATCCCGACATCGGACCGACTTACGGTCTCTTCCTCTTCTACTATCGGCCGTCTCTTCAATCGTCTCAACTAATTTGAATCGATTGGTGCACATTCCCACAAAAAAGAGAGGATCACCAGGATCCTCTCATCGGGTTCATGCTTATTTCGTTCCGAACAGACGGTCACCTGCGTCACCGAGTCCTGGTACGATGTAGCCGTGGTCGTTCAACTTCTCGTCAAGTGCGGCGAGATAGATTTCGACGTCCGGGTGTTCGGCTTGAACACGTTCCACACCTTCAGGGGCTGCACAGAGGCAAGCGAGCTTGATCGACTTGGCACCGTGCTTTTTAAGCGCGGCGATCGCATCAGCGGCCGAACCGCCTGTCGCGAGCATCGGGTCGACGACGATGAAGTCACGCTCTGTGACGTCCGTCGGCAACTTGAGATAGTATTCGTGCGGCTCGAGCGTCTCCGGGTCACGGTATAGACCGATGTGACCGACTTTGACGTTCGGCATCATTTTGAGGAAGCCATCCACCATGCCGAGGCCTGCCCGTAAAATTGGGACGATTCCCAATTTCTTGCCGGCAATCATCTTCTGTGTCGATACAGAGACCGGTGTCTCAATTTCCACATCAGTAAGCGGAAGGTCGCGTGTAATTTCATATGCCATGAGTGACGAAACCTCGTCTACGAGTTCACGGAACTGCTTCGTCCCCGTCTCTACTTTACGCATAATCGTCATCTTGTGCTGAATCAATGGGTGGTCATAAACGTGTACTTTGCCCATCATGCTTCACTCCTCTCTCAATCTCTCTTGAGCATTGTACCCTAACTTTTCTGAGAAAGGTAGGGTCAACTTCTGTTTTTTAAGAGGTCAGACGAAACCCGAAGGAACGAAATCAATCCCTCGGGGTTCAGGTGACACATGGTTTAGAATTTGAAGAAATTTAAGAAACCGGCCGTCTTGTGTTTCACTTTTCCGCACATGTTTCCTTTGGCGGCGTGATGGTCGTTAGACGAGCTGTGCTTGCCGGCATGCTTTTTAGCATGTTTTTTGGCATGCTTTTTCGCCTTCTTCTTCTCTTTTTTGTCTTTCTTCTCTTGCTTCCAGTCAGCTTTTTCTTTTTGTTTCGACTCGGTCGGTTTGTCCGTCGAGGCATCTGCTTTCGGAGCTGAGACTGGCTTTGTGACAGGCTTTGTCGCCGTTTCTGTTACAGGCTTCGTCGTTGTCGTTGCAGCTGGTTTCGTTGCAGTCGTTGTAGCTGGCTTCGTCGTTATCGTTTCAGCTGGCTTCGTCGTTGTCGTTTCAGCTGGCTTCGTCGTTGTCGTTTCAGCTGGCTTCGTCGTTGTCGTTTCAGCTGGCTTCGTCGTTGTCGTTTCAGCTGGCTTC
>NZ_JACSLH010000003.1:0-131152 GCF_018618035.1 Exiguobacterium sp. s64 | reverse complement strand
GTCGTCGGTGCTACTGCGACCGGTGCCGGCGCCGTATCCTGTGTACGCGTCACGAGACCTGCGTTCCAGTTCACGTAAGCATCCGCTTCGTGGAAATGGATGAACCCAGAATCTTTGGCGAGCTTGTGGCTGTCCGCGCTAAGACGTGTCGAAATCGTGAGCGTCTTGACCGAATGCTTCGCGTCGACTGCTTGTAATTTCTTAATCATGTTTTGTGACCAAGCGTCGCTCTTGATCGTGTCGGCGTTGAAACTCTCCCACATGATGCCGTCAACGTAAGGTGCCGTTGACGTTTCTAACGTGTCGAAGCCCCAGTTTTGAACCATGGCGATATCACCATAGCGCGCCCGAGCTTGTTTCAAGAAGTTGACGAGTCCGTCCCGTTGCTGCTTGAGCACGGTCGGATTGTTCAAATGTTCGTTATCGATATCACCGACCGTATCCATGAACACGCCATCGATGCCTTTGGCGACGACTTGGTTCTGGATTTCCGTGAGGAGCAACCCTTGGAAGTGCGGTGAGGCGATGTTCGTCAAGTACGAATCCCATTCCGAGTAATGGACACGTTGTCCGTTACGCGTAAAGAAGTCACCTGACTGAAGTTTTGACATGAGACCTGTGTTCCATGTCGCGACTTCCATAACGCTAATATATCCGAGTACTTTTGTCCCGCGTGCTTTGATTTGCTCCACTTGCGCTTTCGTGTAATGGAGTGGCTCAATGATGACGAGGTCATAGTTTTGCATATCTTTCAAAATCGCTGCCGTTGGATGACCATAATACACTTGATAGTTCTTCACGCCGTCGAGTGGGTTCATGGTTTGTGCCCCCGTTTTGGACATGTTCAGACTAACAATTAACATCACTACCATTAGAGACATAATTAACTTTTTCAATTTCACTACCTATTCCTCTCCTGATGACTGACAAAACGTGGTGACGGACGATGATGGTTGAATGGAGTTGTGTCTCGTGGCTCCCCCTTTTCTTATATTCAAATGACGAGAAGGTTAGTGCTGTGTGTTTTATGGATGTATCGGATTCGTGTATGTAATGTTGAACCTTCGCAAAAAAAATTATAGGATAGTTTTTCACGAAAACATAGTGTCAATTTGACAACAAAAAACCGCTTCACGACATGAAAGTGTCATGAAACGGGTAAAACGATAAGTTATTCGATTATATGTAAGTATTTAGCGTTGACTCTAATTCGAGACGATCAATCAAATAGACTCGTTCCGTCTCGACGTCCATCAATTGAAGGGTGTCTTGCCCTTCCTCCATCCAGACGTCAAACCGTTGTTCGGTCAACTGCTCATAGAGCGCGAGCGTCCCGCATCGTTCCCCGGTCGGCTGTCCACTACTCGGCTTTACATGGGACAACAATTCAAATAGCTCGCTCGTACTCGGTCCACCAAGATGGGCGATTTTCGTCTCCGTCTCGTATGTCGCCAAACGCATCGCATCTTTTTGCTCCGATTTGATCGTCAATTCACCGGCGCCCGGCCGTTGGACGGCCCCCCATACCTCAATCACGGTATCATAACGAGTCGATAAGACGGCAGAGTCCTGATCCGAGACGTCTTCGATCGGCTCATCTGCGAGCACGATTCGCTTCAAGAGCCGCCGTCCTTCGCCATCTAAATTAAAGACGGCTTCCATCGAGTCGATTTGCACGTACTCACCCGAAAGCGAACTAGGTAACACGGTTCGGTCCCACGCCTGTTCTGTACCCATTTGGAGCGTAATCCGTTGATCGGCCAACTGGGTCAAGAACGCCACGCCTTCATTCTTACCGCTCTCGAAGACGAACAGTCCCGGCTCAATCAACTGTCCCGTCTCGGCACCGTCTTGATAGACGTGATAGGTGACATGAAGCGCGCCTCGGTCCGGTGTGTGATACCGGAAGACCGAACCGGGAACAATGGTCTCATGCGTCTCGTTGACCGCGAAGGCGCGCGCCACGGTCGTGACGTCAGACTCAGGAATGAACGATAGCGTGTTGCCGACATCGACCTCCCTCGGTTCTGACCCCGCTGCGGACTCGAACGCCTCAATGGCATCGGTACGGAAGACGCGCTCATTTTGTTCGTTGCTCTTCAAACAAGAGACGTAACGCTCGTCCCCGCTCCGCCAATATTTGACGGTCTTGCTGCCTAATTCGTCGTAGAAAGGATGACGGAATGTAATGGAGGCCACTTCAGCCCGCCGCATCGGCAACACGTCCGTCGGTTTTTGCTCACAGTAGTTTAATAATCGCGACTTCAGCGCAGACGTCAACGGGATGTCTCGGTCTTGGTGAATCGCATACGTCGACAATGACCGCAAGTTGAGCGCGTTCGTCTCGTTTGCGCCACATCCGCTTAAAAAGATGATGGCACCGATCATCATCCATAAGACGTGTTTCATTCCGCCCCCTCCTTTCACATTTATTTGGGTACTATCACCTAAAATTTTCTTTTTCACTTTATCATACAATAATAATTACTTATATAGTTAGAAGAACAAACAAAAAATGCCACTTGCGTGGCACTTTTTTAGTCGTCATCTCGGTCGTCGTCTTGATTATCGTCCCGATCGTCATCTTGGTCGTCATCATTTTGATTGTCGTTTTGATCATCTTGATCGTCTTGGTCATCCCGGTCATCGTCACGTTCAATCTCTTTCACTTGCTGTTGAAGGTTCAACTCGAGTTTGACGCGGTCACCGGCTTTTGGCGCCTCATCGTCAAGCTCGTAGCGGCTCGCGAGTTTGAACGTCTCGGACTTGCCGTCACGCTCGATGGTCACGTCACGGTCCGACAAGCTGACGAACGTGCCGTAGATGTCAAAGTCGTCACTCTCGCGGTCGACTTCCTTCACTTCCTCGTTTTGATTAAATTCCAATTTCACGCGATCACCGGCTTTCGGCGTATCATCATCAATCTCATGACGGGCCGCGAGCGGATACGTCGCTTCCTTGCCGCTGAAGCTGATCGTCACGTCACGGTCTGATAGGCTGACGAGGGTACCATACAATTCATAATCATCGTCATCGACCGAACGGACCGGCGTGTCACTCGAGGCTGTTCCTTCTGTCGACGCGGCCGCTTCTTGGTTCGCACCGTCTTGTGCGTCATCTGCGGCATCATCCGTCCCACTGTTCACACTGTCGACCGACCGCGGGACGATGACCGTGTCCGTGTTGTCGTTCGCAACATACAACCCGATTCCTGCGACGGCGAGGACTGCCAAGCCGACGCCTAAAATCCATCCGATTAGTTTCATGATGTTTCCTCCTCGTTTCATGTGGTGAACTTGTTCTACATCTTCATCATAGAACGGTGACCTTAGAGCACCACGAGGATTCCATTAGAAAACGATGAGAATCTGCGAAAGGTTTGTCATTTTGCGACGAAGAAAATACTGCCGTCCGGCGCGTTCGCGTAACTGCCGACCGACCAACCGTTCATGTCGGCCACTTCCTTGGCGATGGCGAGCCCGAGTCCGCTGCCGCTCCGGTCCCGTGCCTCATCGAGTCGATAAAAGCGGTCGAACAGACGCGCCCTGGCGTCATCGCTCAGTGTCGTCCCATGGTCACGCACTTCAATCCGATTCGGTGTCATCGTCACGTGCGTGTCAGTCGCGTACTTCAAGCTGTTGTCGATGAAGATGACGACGAGCCGTTGCAGCGAATCACGGTGTCCGTACCACGTTCCTGTCGCCTCGATTGGAACCCGGACGCCATGCGAACGCTCGAACCGCTCGGTCAATTGGTCGGCGAATTCGGTTAATTCAATCGCTTCGGCCTCGATTTCTTCAAGTGAGGAGAAGCGGCTCAGTTCAAGCATCGGTTCAATCAAGTCTTCGCGCATTTGCCGGGACTCGGTCAAAATGTGATCGATCGCCTCGTCACGGACGGCCGGGTCGCTCTGTCCCCAGCGCCGGAGCAGTTTGGCGTACCCTTCGATGACCGTGAGCGGCGTCTTCAGTTCATGTGAAACATCGGCGACGAAACGCCGTTGTTGCTCCATCGACCCTTCGACCCGGCCAATCATTTGATTGAAGCCCGTCGCAAGTGTCGACACTTCGTCTTGGCTCGTCCCGACATCGATGGTCTCAAGGGTTCCCGATTCCGTGATTCGTTCCATCGTCGTCTCGAGCCGGCGGAGCGGGTCGAGCCCTTGCCTGACGATCCAAAGGCTGCCGATGAACGTCATCGCCACGGCGATCAAAAAGATGATGAGAAAGATCGTGGCGAGCGTCTGGAGCGTCTCACTCACCGCCGCGTCTTGAAACGCGTAGCCGAGTCCATTCGACGTCGCGATGACGAACCAGTCGTCGACGAGGGCCGGCTCGCCGAAATTGACGGGAAACCGCAATCCTTCCTCGGCCTCTCCGCCGATGATGCCCCAGTCGCCGTTCGCTTGCCGTTCGAGCACGACACTGTCCTCGTGTAACGACAAGACGGCCTGGCGATTCCGCTCGTCCTCCTCGAGCAAGCTGAGTGCCTGGCGCAAGACGTCATAGCGGGCGTCGACGATCTGTTGACGCGAGACGAGCCAGGCGACACCGAACGAGGTGATCAGGAGGAACAACATGAACCCCGCCATCGCCAAGGCGATCTTCGTCCGTAGCTTCATTTTATTCACCACGCTTCAACATATAGCCGACGCCTCGGACCGTCTGAATCCAAGAGCCTCCGAGTTTCTTGCGGACATAGCGGACGTACACATCGACGACGTTCGTGTCCCCGTAATAATCGAAGCCCCAGACGTGTTCGACGAGTTGGTCGCGCGTGAGCACGCGTTCCGAATGTTCGAGCAGATAGACGAGCAAATCGAACTCTCTCCGGGTCAGGTCGACTTTTTGCCCCTCGCAGATTACTTCGTGACGATTGACGTCGACGGTCAGCCCTTCATAAGATAAGACCCGTTCACTCGTATCGACTTGGACGTGTTGCCGCATCCGTAAGAACGCCCGGATCCGTGCGAGCAACTCTTCCATCTCGAACGGTTTCGTGATGTAATCATCGGCCCCGAGGTCGAGCCCGCTCACTTTATCGTAACGGTCCCCACGTGCCGTCACCATCAATACCGGGAGAAGCGGCTGCTCTTCTTTGACACGGCGAACGACTTCGAGACCGCTCATCTGCGGCAACATGACGTCGAGCAACATGAGGTCAATCCCACCAGTGAGTGCCCGGTCGAGCCCGGCCCGCCCGTCATGAGCGACCTCGACTTGATAACCGGCATGCATGAGTTCAAGTTCGAGTAATCTGGCAATTTTAGCATCGTCTTCAACGACGAGAATCGTAGGCATTCCATTCATCCTTTCTTAAAAAAACGCCGAGCAGTCCGCCCGACGCATCATTCTAAGTGTTCCCGGATTCCTCAGTCAAAAAACGGACGAACTGCTTCTGGAATCGCTTGTTCGATGCGCAATTCGAGTGAATCGCCCATCCGGTCAAACGTCGTTTCAATCCCTTCCGCCTGAAACGCCAAATCAGTCCCGACTTGAGCGATTTGGTCGAGCCAAGCGTTACCGGTCAAGGTGAATAATAAGAACCCGGCGACCCCTGCCGCCATGAGTGTCAATGCGAGCGCACCGACGGCCACTCCTCGAACCATTCTTCCAATCTTACCTCTGCTAGTTGAGCGCATATGTCCCTCTCCCTTGTCTATTTTCTTTCTTTACTGTACGGGAGCGAGCTGAGAAAGAGCGGTGAAACAGATTAGAATTTGATGAGAAAAAGAGGCCACAGCACGCTGCGACCTCAATCTTCTTCAAGCACCGACTTGGCGATCGGCGCCCAATACGTTCCATCCATGGCGGCGACCTCGGCGAGCGTCGTCCGGTACGTGTCGTCCCCGGCCTTCTTCTCGGCGATGCCTTTCATCCATAAGACGTCCGCTTTATATCCCGATTCTGGGTACGTCTCGACGTAAGCGGCATAGTCTTGGATTTCCGCTTCACCGAGCTTGTTGTCGACGAGCAAGCGATAAAATCCGACCGCCTGTTCTTGACCGGCTTTCGCCTTGCCGACGAGGAGCGCATCGGCTTCCTCGTATCGTTTGTCCGAGACGAGTGTCTCGACTTTAGCGAGCGGGATGACGGCCGGTGCCTCAGGCGACTCGGTCGTCTCATCCTCGGTTTGGAGCGCCTCGTTCGCTTCTTCAAGCCGGGCGACTTCTTTCTCGAGTTCTTCTAACCGTTTCGCGAGTGCCTCCTCTTCCGTCACCGTCACGACCCGCTCGTCGGAAGCGGACGGCGTCACTGGGGGTGGCGCCGGGTCCGGCCAAAAGGCGAGCGCGACCAGCCCGAGCCCGACGACGAGCGGCAGGCCGAGCCATGTCTTGTCCCACTTGAACGCATTCTTCCAATCTGACAAGTCCGCATGACCGATGACGGCCGGCGAGAACGAACGAAAGCGGCGCTTGGCCGCCTTCTTTCCGTTCGCCTTCACTTCGAGCGCGAGCCCAAGCCGATGAAACGCCGCCGGCACTTTCATCCCGAGAAGCGGTACAATCCGTTCACTTGCCTCGATATAATAGTCATGATCGAGCAGCGTCGTCACGACCTCGAACTCGTTCGCGACGAGGCGAAACGTCGGGTCGTGCTCGCCTTTTCGGACGAGCCATTCGGTCATATCGATGAGCGGCAGTTCCGCGAGTTCCCGATCTGCGAGTGTCCGTACGTCCATTCGTCAGCCTCGTTCAGGATAGAGCGGGAACTTCGACGTCAACGCGCGCACGGCTTCGTGCGCTTCGGTGAGCACCGCCTCATCTTCATGGTTCGTCAAGACGCGTCCAATCAAGCGAGCGACTTCACGCATATCGTCTTCTTTCAATCCGCGCGTCGTCATCGCGGCCGTCCCGAGACGAATCCCGCTCGTCACGAACGGTGAGGCCGGATCGAATGGGATCGTGTTCTTGTTGACCGTGATGCCGGCTGCGTCGAGCGCATGCTCGGCCGCTTTCCCGGTGATATCGATGCCACGGAGGTCGACGAGGAGAAGGTGGTTATCCGTGCCGCCCGATACGATGCGGAGTCCCTCTTCTTCTAATCCTTGCGCGAGCACTTGTGCGTTTTTGATGACTTGTGCCTGATAATCTTTGAACTCAGGTTGAAGCGCTTCTCCGAACGCCACTGCCTTCGCAGCGATGACGTGCATGAGCGGACCACCTTGAATCCCTGGGAAGATCGACTTGTCAATCGCCTTGGCGAACTCCTCTTTACAGAGGATCATGCCGCCGCGCGGACCGCGGAGCGTCTTGTGCGTCGTCGTCGTCACGAAGTGCGCGTGCTCGACCGGGTTCGGATGAAGCCCGGCCGCGACGAGACCGGCGATGTGCGCCATGTCGACCATGAGGTAAGCATCGACGCTATCGGCGATCTCACGGAACTTGGCGAAGTCGATTGTCCGCGGGTACGCCGAGGCACCAGCGACGATGAGTTTTGGTTTATGTTCTTTCGCGAGGGCTGCGACAACGTCATAATCGATGTGTTCTGTCTCTTTGTCCACACCGTATTCGACGAAATTGTATTGAACGCCTGAGAAGTTGACCGGACTTCCGTGCGTCAAATGGCCACCGTGCGACAAGTTCATGCCGAGCACCGTGTCACCGGCTTCAAGTACTGTAAAGTAAACGGCCATGTTCGCTTGGGCACCCGAATGCGGCTGCACGTTGGCATGTTCTGCACCGAACAGCTCTTTCGCACGGTCGCGGGCCAAGTTCTCGGCTACGTCGACGAACTCACAACCACCGTAGTAGCGACGGCCTGGATAACCTTCCGCGTACTTGTTCGTGAGCACGCCACCTTGCGCTTCCATGACTGCTTCTGAGACAAAATTCTCCGAGGCAATGAGTTCGATGTTCTCGCGTTGGCGACCGAGCTCGTGTTGCATCGCTTCAAACAATTCCGCATCCTGTACTTTCAACTTCGTCGTGTTTACCATGTTGAAACCCCCTCTGAATGTCTAAAAATCAACACCCCCATCGTAACATATGCTTCTTTTTTTGGGTATCGTCTAATCAGAGGTCAAGTTGGGTATCATAATGAAGAAGACGATCAGAGGAGGATTTGTATGATTGAGACAAAACAGATCACGATTACCCCGTTTGAACGCGAGCGGACGGTTCGGATTTATACACCTGCGGATTACGACACGACGGACAAACGTTATCCTGTGCTCTATATGCATGACGGCCAGAACGTGTTCGCCGACGAGGACGCGAGCTATAAGATGAGTTGGCGCGCCGGCGAGTATGTGGACGCCTCGAAACGCGACTTGATTATCGTCGGCATTGACAGTGCCCCGGGCGAGATGCGACTCGACGAATACGGACCGTGGGAAAACCCATACATCGGTGAGAGCCTGCTCGGTCAAGACGTGACGCTCGGCGGCCAAGGGTCGGCCTACATCGAATATATCGCCCAAGAGTTAAAACCGATGATCGATGCGAACTATCGGACGAATCCGGACGAGACGGCGATGATAGGCAGTTCGATGGGCGGCTTGATCTCGATTTACGCCGCATGTGTCTATCCCGACATCTTCAAACGCGTCGCCTCGCTATCATCGGCGTTCTGGTTCAACCAGACCGAGCTTGAACAGTTAATCGAGTCGAGCGATTTGAGCGGTGTCGAACGTCTATATATGGACGTCGGTCGGAAAGAAGTCGAACAACCGTCAGCGGACGGCCCGACGAACGAGATGTATCTCGAGTCGAGCGAACGCGTCTATGCGCTCCTCCGCGACAAAGTCGACCACATCCGTTTCGAGGTCATCGAGGAAGGCGTGCATAACGAGCTCGCTTGGCGCGAACGGTTCCCGATGGTCATCTCATATTTGTTCAGTGAAGAGTTATAACGCAAAAGAAAGCCGGTCATCGCGACCGGCTTTCGTTTATTTCGCTGGATAGTGGGCCCGGGGGCCGCCAATCAGTTTCGGCCGCGTGATGGCGAACGTGACGTACGCCTCACCGAGCTGCTTCGCCGACAACCGGACCGGGATCGCGACCGGCTTCAAATGCATACCGATCAGCGTCGACCCGATATCGATCCCTGCATCCGCTTGAATCGATTCGACGACGCAAGGCGTATCGAAGCTTTCGTACGCTTTTTCCGCCATCGCCCCGCCCGCTGCGCGCACAGGGACGACCGTCACTTCTGTCAACCCGAACTGTTTCTGCGTCCGTCGTTCGACCGTGAGCGCCCGATTAATATGTTCACAGCCTTGAAAGGCGAGATGGACGCCGGTCTTGTCGCGAAACGTCAGAAACGCTTCGATGAAGTCCGACGCCACATCAATCGAGCCCGCTTTCCCAATCGTCTTACCGACGACCTCGCTCGTCGAACAACCGATGACGAGAATCTTGTCCTCATCTAACGGAAACCGTTCGTGCAACTCCGTCAATAAGTTCAAAAGTTCCGCCTTCATCGCTGTCACTTCGTTTCGTAAGCGCTCATCTTATCGACACGGTTCGAGTGGCGTCCGCCCTCGAAATCTGTATCGAGCCATGTCGCCACTAAATCGAGTGCAAGACCCGGTCCGATGACGCGCTCGCCCATCGTCATGATGTTCGAGTCGTTGTGTTGACGTGTCGCTTTCGCGCTGAACGAGTCATGGACGAGTGCCGCCCGGATGCCTTTCACTTTGTTGGCGGCAATCCCGATGCCGATCCCTGTCCCGCAAATCAAGATGCCACGGTCGAACTCACCAGCCGCGACGGCTTCAGCGACCGGAATCGCCACGTCTGGATAATCGATTGACTCGGCCGAGTGTGTCCCGAAGTCCTTATACTCGTGACCAAGCTCTTCCAATAGTCCGATGATGTCTTTTTTCAAGTTAAATCCGCCATGATCGGCGCCAATTGCGATTTTCATTCGTTCATTCCCCCGTCTTCTTTGGTAGGCGTCTCGGTGGTTTTGTCACCTTTGACCCGTCATTCGTCAATTTTAGCACAAGTCGATTCACGAGTGGTTCGAGTTCGTTTCGGACTTGGCGGTAGACGTTCATCGACCCTCCGAACGGGTCATTGATGTCGCGCTCGAGTCCGGTGACGAACTCGTATAACGTGAACGTGCGGTCGGCCAAATCCGGGTACGTGTCACGAATCTGTTCACGATGCGCCCGTGTCATCGTCAAGATGACGTCCGCCCAACGTCCGAGGACGTCGTCGAATGTCTGGGTCACGTGATCGAGCTCAATTCCTCGTTCACGCAACACTTGGAGTGCATTTTCTGAGGCGTCGAACCCTTGCATCGTCCGCAGCCCGGCCGAACGAATATCGAACTCGTCCCCCGTCACTTTCGAGCGGAGCAGGGCCATCGTCATCGGGCTTCGGCATGTGTTCCCACTACATATGAATAATACGCGTTTCATTGACATCGCGTGATCCTCCTCTATGTCCTTAAGCCTCTTCCTGTGGACGGATGACTTTACCGCCTGCCGCCTTGTAGAGGCGGTTATATACGGCAAGAGCGACTCCCGTCGGTTCAATCCGATTCACGTAAATCTCTTCTACATCCGTCTCATCAAACTTTCGCAACGCCTCATACAAACGCTGGGCCGCTGTCTCCATCGAAATACCGAGGGAGAGAGTGACGTCCGCCGGGGTCGTCGCTTCATCAAATACGAGTGCGCCAACTCGCTTGCCCGTCGCCTGTCGTGTCGTGATGACACGGACGAGGTCATCGCGTCCTCCTTCGACTAAATAAAGAGGGGCGCTCGGGGCGTAATGGGTGTACTTCATTCCTGGTGATCGTGGCGCAGCTGCTTCATCGCTCAAGTTGGCATCGAGAATGACCGGGCCGATGACCGCCTCAATCGCTTCTTTCGTCACGCCGCCCGGACGTAAAATCATCGCCGGCTCCGTCGTGCAGTCGATCACAGTCGATTCGACACCGATGCCTGTCGGTCCCCCATCCATAATACCCGCGATCCGGCCAGTCAAATCATCTGCCACGTGCCGGGCTGACGTCGGTGATGGACGTCCAGAACGGTTCGCGCTCGGTGCCGCCAGTCCAAGACCGGACGTACGAATCAATTCCAGCGCGGCCGGATGATTCGGCATTCTGAGTCCGATCGAATCAAGACCAGCCGTCACGAACGAAGACGCTCGGCCGTTCGACGGTAAGATGATGGTCAAGGCACCAGGCCAAAACGCTTCCATCAAGCGTCTGGCGACCGGCGGGATGGTTTGCGCGAAATGCTCGGCCTGTTCGACCGAGGCCACGTGGACGATGAGCGGGTTGTCCGACGGTCTTCCTTTCGCCTCGAAAATCTTTTTGATGGCGACGTCGTTCGTCGCGTCTCCGGCGAGTCCGTAGACGGTCTCCGTCGGCATGGCGATCACCTCGCCCGCCTGCAAGAGACGTACCCCTTCCTCAACTTCTGTCGGCTTGATCCATTTCGTTTCCATGCGCAATCCCTTCCCTCACGGCGTAGACGATTCGGTCTTTGCCGTTTATATCTTTTAAAATACCCGTTTCTGCTTCAGGATAACGTTCGGACAGGTACGATTTCACAACTTGTCCTTGATTATACCCGATTTCAAATGCAATCAATTGCCAATCGGCACACAAGACGCGCATCGAGTCGGCGATAATCTTCCGATAAAAATCGAGCCCGTCCGCTCCTCCGAACAAGGCGAGGTGCGGCTCATAGCCTGAGACCGTCTCATCGAGCAGTTCGTCCGCCTCGATATAGGGCGGATTCGAGACGAGCACACGAATCGAGTCGTCGGCAATCGGGGCGAGGCAATCACCTTCATGGAAGGACACGTCCGCCCCGAGCGCTGTTGCGTTCCGCTTGGCGACAGCAATCGCTTCCCGGGAAATATCGACCGTCTGGACGCGGACACCGAGTTCGAGACTGAGCGTGACGGCGATTGCCCCGCTGCCGGTCCCGATATCGACGATGTCATCATCGGCCACGTCGGTCACATGCTCAACGACCCATTCGATCAACTCTTCCGTTTCCGGTCGCGGAATCAAGACGTCCCGATTGACCTCGAACATCCGCCCGTAAAACGGGGCGTGACCAATCAAATGCTGGACCGGCTCGCCTGCGAGCAGGCGCTCGAATCCTGTTCGGAATTTAGATTCCTCATCAACTGTCAATTCGTCGGATAAACGGATGAGCAGTCCCGTCCGGTCGACGTCAAGGACGTGCATGAGCCACCACTCCGCGGTCGAGGCATCGCGCCCCGCGTCAAGAAGTTCCCGCTCCGCTTGCTTCAATCTCGCGGCGATTCGCATCAATCCACGTCCTCCATGAGACGGGCCTGTTCGTCCATGACGAGGGCGTCGATGATATCCTCGAGTTCACCAGCGAGGACGCGGTCGAGCTTTTGAAGCGTGAGTCCGATGCGGTGATCGGTCACGCGGCTCTGTGGGAAGTTATACGTCCGAATCCGCTCCGAGCGGTCCCCTGTCCCGACTGCAGACTTGCGCTGCGCTGACAGTTCTTCGAGGTGTTCGCTCTGCATCTTGTCATAGAGCCGAGCCCGGAGCACTTTGAGTGCCTTATCTTTATTCTTATGTTGCGACTTCTCATCCTGACATGAGACGACGAGCCCCGAGGGAATGTGCGTCAACCGTACGGCCGATTGGGTCGTGTTAACCGACTGCCCCCCTGGTCCGGACGACGTGAACGTGTCGACACGGACGTCTTTCATATCGATATGCACTTCGACGTCCTCGGCTTCCGGCAACACCGCGACGGTCGCCGTCGATGTATGGATGCGTCCGCCCGACTCGGTCGATGGGACGCGTTGAACCCGATGCGCCCCATTCTCGAACTTCAATTTCGAGTAGGCGCCGGTCCCGTTGATCAGGAACGTCACTTCTTTGAAGCCGCCGAGTTCTGTATAGTTGGCGTCGATCAATTCGGTCTTCCAGTTCTGCCGCTCGGCGAAACGCGTGTACATCTTGTACAGGTCGACTGCGAACAGTGCCGCTTCGTCCCCACCGGCCGCTCCGCGAATCTCGACGATGACGTTCTTGTCGTCGTTCGGGTCTTTCGGCAACAGTAAGACGCGAAGTTTCGCTTCGAGCCCCTTCACTTCCGGCTCGAGGAGCGCCATCTCTTCTTTGGCGAGCTCCCGCATGTCGGCATCGAGTGTGCGGTCTTCAAGCATGAGTTTCGCTTCTTTATACGCCGTGCTCGTTTCTTTATAGTGGCGATATGCCTGTACCGTCTCCTCGAGTTGAGACTGTTCTTTTGAATATTGTCGTAATTTATTCGCATCGCTGAGCACTTCAGGGTCAGCGAGCATCTCATTTAATTGCATATAGCGTTCTTCTAATACGCTCAAACGGTCAAACATGATGATCCGTCCTTTCTCCGTCAAATCGAACTGTCTTCATTATAGCAAAAAACGAACCGCCGAGGGCGGTTCGTGGACGTCAGTCGGCCATTGTATGGCGGACTGGGCGTGGTTTATTCGGGACGTCATGACAATGGCGGCAACGCGGCTCATACGACTCCGAGGCACCGACCAAGATGACCGGATCCTCGAAACGGGCCGGTTCCCCGTCAATCAATCGTTGCGTCCGAGAAGCCGGCGCCCCGCATGACAGACAGATCGCCTGCAGTTTCGTGACGAATTCGGCACGTGACAACAGTTCCGGCATCATCGTGAACGGCTCGCCTCGGAAGTCCATGTCGAGTCCAGCGCAGATGACACGTTTGTCTTCTGACGCCAATTGTTCAATCACATCGACGATCCCTTCGTCGAAGAACTGAACCTCATCGATGGCGATGACTTGTGTCTCTTCGCGCACCGCATCGTACAAATCTTGACTCGATTGAATCGGTACGGCCACGACCGAATTGCCGCTGTGGGAAACGACGTTTTCCTCATGGTAACGGTCGTCAATCGCCGGTTTGAACACTTGGACAGGGATTTTCCCGTAATGCGCCCGACGGACACGGCGGATCAGTTCCTCCGATTTCCCAGAAAACATACTCCCACAAATCACTTCTATCCAACCGTAACGGTTCGTCACATGCATCATTCTACTTCGCCCTCTCCTTCGTTAATCGCTTTCCGATTATAACCATCTTTCGGTCACAGGAAAAGGGTTGACTTCTGACAAAAATCGGAACGGCATGCTCCCGTCCCGATTTCGCTTCATTCGTCTGCCGCTTCTTCTTTTTTATTATCGATCAAATGCAATTTTCGAGCGAGCGGTCGAATCGTCAGCCCGTGTAGTGTCACAGAAATAAAGACCAGTCCGATCGTGAGCGGTAGCATTTGCGACGCGTCGTCAATCCCGAGATGCGCCACTTCTTCTGCGAAGAAACCGGCGACTGTCATGGCGACGATGCCACGCGGGGCAATCCATCCGATGAAACCACGTTCGCTGAGCGGAAGCCCGACGCCGATTGTCGATCCATAAATCGCGAGCGGACGAACGAGAAACAAAATGCCGGCAATCGTCAAAAGAAGCGGCCATTGGAAGATGTTGAGCAGTTCATCGCGTGATAGCGACGCCGTCAACAGGATGAACACCGACGAGATGAGCAAGATCGAGATATCCTCTTTAAATGATTGCAACTCCTCGATGATTTCCTCATCCCGATGTTTCGTGTTCGCCATCGTCATCCCCATCGCCGTCACGGCGAGCAGACCGACTTCGTGCATCATGAATTCACTCAATGAGAACAAGATCAAGACGGCCGTCAACGTGACCGAGGCCCGGAGATAGCGAGGGATTTTCTCACCGACAAACCAGCCCATCAACACGTGCCCGAACAAATAACCGAGACCGATGCCGACGAGACAAGCGCCCGCGAACAAGAGTTGCATCCACAAGTCCATTCCTTCATAGACGATATAACCGATGCGGATGACGAACAAACCGAGGAGGGCGCCGACCGGGTCAACGATGATCCCTTCCCATTTCAAAATGGCACCGACCCGATCCTTTAAATGTGCTTGGCGCAATAACGGGATGACGACCGTCGGACCGGTGACGACGAAAAGTGCGCCCATCGTCCAAGCGACGACCCAATGGAGACCTCCGACGTATTGAATCAACAGTGAGGCCCCGACGAACGACAGCGTCACTCCGATCGTCACGATGCGGACGATGGAACGGCGAAATTGATTGATTTCACTGAAATGGAGGCCGAGGCTCCCTTCAAACAAGATGATAGCGACGGCAAAAGAAATGATCGGGCTATACAGTTCACCGAGCAGTTCTCGCGGGTCGAACAATCCGAGCATCGGCCCGGCCAGTACACCGGCGACCGTCATGACGATGATGGCCGGGATTTGATAGCGCCAGGCCAACCATTGTGACAGAATACCGACGCCAATCAATAAACTGATACTAATCAGTATGAATTCCATAAAAGCCCCCTCACGTCAGTCTTTCGTCTCTTTACCCATCAGAAGACAACAAAAAACCGCCAAGGGCAATCCCTAGGCGGTGTGCATACAAGTTGACGATTAACGTTGGTACTTCTTGTTGAAGCGCTCGATACGACCGTCTGCAGATGCGAATTTCTGGCGACCTGTGTAGAACGGGTGCGAATCAGAAGATACATCGACACGGATGAGTGGGTATTCGTTACCATCTTCCATCGTGATTGTCTCGTTAGAGTAACGAGTCGAACCAGAGATGAATTTGAACTCAGTCGTCGAGTCCATGAATACGACTTTACGGTATTCTGGGTGGATTCCTTGTTTCATTGCTTTTCAACTCCTTCGGCCCTAAGTATTCTTTCAACCTAGAGAAAGTTCACTAGAATATAATAGCACCCGGCTCACGGATTTACAAGTCTGTTTTCGTTTTTTTCACCGGGCGTCGACTCTTTTTCTTATCGGCCTCAAGCGCCGCAAAAAAGTCGAGGTTCGTTTTCGTTTCGCGGACCCGCCGCAAGAACTGATCGACGAAATCTGGCGACTCGTTCATCGTCCGTCGAATCGTCCAAAGCGAGTCGAGCTCGCCTTTGCCGAGCAGCAATTCTTCCTTGCGCGTTCCCGAACGACGGATGTCGATGGCCGGGAAGATTCGGCGTTCCGCGAGCTTCCGGTCGAGATGGAGCTCCATGTTGCCCGTCCCTTTGAACTCTTCATAGATGACGTCGTCCATGCGTGACCCTGTGTCAACGAGCGCCGTACCGAGGATCGTCAAACTGCCGCCGTCCTCGATGTTACGGGCCGCCCCGAAGAACTTCTTCGGTTTATGGAACGCGGCCGGGTCGATTCCGCCGGAGAGCGTCCGCCCGCTCGGTGGGACAGACAAGTTATACGCTCGTGTCAGACGCGTGATCGAGTCGAGCAGAATGACGACATCCTTCTTGTGTTCCACGAGACGCATCGCCCGTTCTAAGACGAGCTCTGAAATCCGGGCGTGGTTCTCCGGTGTCTCATCAAACGTCGAGTAGGCGACGTCTGCGCCCGGCACCGAGCGCTGGATGTCCGTCACTTCTTCTGGCCGCTCGTCAATCAAGAGAATGATCAACTCGACGTTCGGATGGTTCGTCGTGATCGAGTTGGCGATCTCTTTTAAAAGCGATGTCTTCCCGGCTTTCGGCGGGGCGACAATCAACCCACGCTGTCCAAATCCGACAGGCGCGATCATGTCCATGACGCGGACCGACAAGTGATTCGGCTCTGTCTCGAGCACCATCTGCTGTTCCGGGTAAATCGGCGTGAGCGCCGGGAAGTAATCCCGATTCCGAGTCGAGTCGGTCGTCTCACCGTTGACCGCTTCGACACTGAGCAGCCCTTGGAACCGTTCATTCTCTTTCGGTTTCCGGACTTTCCCCGTCACGAGGTCCCCGTTGCGAAGATTAAAGCGCCGGATTTGCGAGGCGGCGATGTAGATGTCTTCAGACGATTGAGAGTAGTTGATCGGTCGGAGGAAACCGAAGCCTCCATCATTTTGGGACTGCGGGTTTGGCGGGATGATCTCAAGGATGCCTTCGAGGAAATAAAGATCTTTCGATTCAGCCTGTGATTTTAAAATCCGAAACATGAGCTCGCGCTTGCGTGCCTCTCGATATTGGGGCACGTTCACTTCTTTCGCGATTTCATATAATTCTTTCAACGTCTTCGTCTCGAGTTCCCGAAGCGTGTAATTTTTAGCCGGTTCTGTCGTTTGACTCATTCAAGTCACCTGTCTTTCATGATTCTATATTTCAAAAATAAACGTTCAATCCTCATTCATCTAATCACAATTCTGTCGAGCCGTCACTGTTTGAAAAACGGCTTCATGACAGTCTATTCCCCTATTGTTGAAAACATAACAGTCTTTTCCCTTTCTATGTAACAAACAAGTCTCTATTCTCGCATATTGTTTCAAATATGTTACAAGAAAACCGTTTTTGTCTCGCGATTGAAAAATGCCATCGGTCTTGCGCATGATATAGTTTATTTGCACAGGAAACCGGGTAATATCCGCAACTTGTGCTCGACTATTGTTTACACACATCGATCATATACAGCCACTTAGGGTTTTATTTTAAAAAACGGAGGGAAATATATTATGTTAAAGCGTTTCGCATCTATCATTGTCGCTGCCACTCTCGCTTTCTCGGGTCTTGCTTTCACAACAGGTGAACAAGCAGAAGCCGCTACTGGAACATTCGCTTACTCGAAAGTTAACGGCTTGAACATCCGCACAGCACCGTCGCTCAAATCGAAAGTCACGACAACGATGAACAAAGGCCAACGCTATACATACCTCGGTAAAGTTGGTTCGTTCTACAAAATCAACTACAAAGGGTCTCACCGTTATATCTCAGCTTCATCGACATATACGTACTTGAAGCCAAACACGAAAACAGCGACTGCGAAGAAAGTAACAACGTCTTCTACATCAAGCGCTCGTACGAAACTCGTAGCCGAGTCGAAGAAGTACCTTGGTACACCTTACCGTTACGGCGGAACGACAACTTCAGGATTTGACTGCTCAGGCTACACAGGTCATGTCTACAAAAAAGCCATCAACAAATCGATTCCACGTGATTCACGTTCGCAATACGCAAAATCGAAAAAAGTTTCGAAGTCAGCGATTCAAGCCGGCGACCTCGTGTTCTTCTCACACAACGGCCGCACGATCCAACACGTTGGAATGGCACTCAGCAAAACACAAATGATCAGCTCTGAAACAGGCGGCGTTAAATACGCGAGCTTCACATCAGGTTACTGGGCACCACGTTATGTCGGTGCAGGCACGTACCTTTAATTTAAACGATCAAACGACTCGGTTCATCGGAACCGAGTCGTTTTTTTCGTCTGGACGTTTCGTAACACCGTATCCGTGCTCGTCAACACCGAGAACGTCCCATCCGTCTCCAAGACGACAGCCTCGACTTGATCGAAATCCGTCCCGCTCGATCGAATCGCCTGCAACACTTCAATCTCGAGCACCCGTTCCCGGCGCATCGTTTCCTCTAAATATGTCCCGTCATAGTAAAGCAGTGCCGGCGTCGACTTGATCAGTTGATTCACACGTTTCGAGCGGGTCGCCAATTTGGCCATGACGTATTGCATGAACACGAGCGTCGCAAACGCGGTCAGTCCGTTCAGCAGCGGCGTCTGGCGACTCGTGAGTGTCGTCGCCAAAATTGATCCGAGCGCCACGGTGACGATAAAATCGAAGGCGTTCATTTTGGCGAGTGTCCGCTTTCCGGAGACTCGCAAGATGAGGATGATCGCCAAATAGGCCCCCACCCCGGTCAGTATGATTTGTAGCATCGTTCGCAGTTGGTCCATCGTCTCCCTCCTTCTCTACTGCTGTTCCACGAAGCGCATCGATTCAATCCCTGTTCATCTTCCGTTCATCTTGATTCGCTACGATGGAGCCATCACCTTGAAGGAGTTGTTCTACGCCATGGAAAAGATTTGGAGTCTTCGTTTGATTCGCCTCGCCGCTCTGTTCGGCGTCATCGGGACGGCGCTCGGTTCGCATATGTCGGGGGCCGGCAGTTACGCCTTCCGCCCGATTCACGCCCATATCTTGCTCGCCGGTTGGTTATCGGCCTTCGCTTGGGGCATGTTCTATCGTGTCTATTCGGTCCAAAACCAACTGCTCGTGACGATTCACGGTTGGACGGCCGTGCTCGGATCGATTGGATTGACGAGCGGGATGTGGCTCTATACGATGAACCCGTTCCAATGGAATGAGACCGTCACCCTTGTCTACTTCATCGTCGGGGGCACAGTCTCATTGATCAGTTTCATTCTCTTTTTGATTGTCACGTTTATGATCGACCAGGACGAGCGGGGTTAAATCCTGCTCGTCATTTTTGTTTTAAGGCGCCGCGCGCATTCGTCGCCGCGAACACGACCATGATGACGCTCATCGCTCCGGCGACGGCGAGTCCAGCCGATAACGCGCTCCAATCGATTGTCGGTTGCGTCAAGACGGCACGCATCCCTTCAAAAATATACGTCGTCGGATTGAACGTCGCCGCTACTTTCAGCCACTCGGCCTCAATCAACTCTTTCGGGACGAACGTCGTCGACAAGAAGATAAGCGGGAAGAAGAGTAACGTCCCCGCCTGCGCGGCCTGAGCGTTCCGTGTTTTCAGCGCGACACCGACCGAATACCCGGCAAAGCCAAGACCGAACCCGATGGCGAGCAACACCGTGAACAAGAAGCCAGGCAGACCGACCGGAATCGACAAGCCGAGCAAGAACGCGACGCCGAAAATGAGGAGTGTCTGAACGAGCAGTTGCAACATGCCGGCAATCATCGGTCCGAGCACAATCGCCGTCCGCGTCGCTGGCGTGAGGAGCAACCGGGCGAAGTACCCGCTCTCGATATCACGGACGAGCGCTTGTCCCGTCCCACCGGCCCCACCGACCGCCCCTGAGACGATGGAGACGGGCAAGATGAAGTTCAAATAGGCGCTCCCATCAAACTGAGGAAGCGAAGCGACACTCGACAGTCCGCTCGTGTAAACCAGTAAGAAGAAGACAGAGATGATCAAGTTCGGGATGAACGAGAACGGATTTCGAATCGTCGTGACGAGACTCCGTTTCGTGAAGAGCCATGTCTCAGTCCACATCGGGCACGCCACCTTCGTATGATTCCCCGGTCACTTTCAAAAAGACGTCGTCGAGTGACGGCTGTTTCACGGTCAAACGTTCCGGTTGAAGCGAACGCTCATCGAGTTGGCGCACGACTTCCATCAGCGTATGATCGACGAGCTCGAACGCCACGTGTTGCCCGGTCGCCGCATGACCGAACAGCGCAGCGGCTGCGGCCGCCTCTTGATTGCTGTGAAACGTCATCGCAATCGTCTCGCCGCCGACGAGTCGTTTCAACGCTTTCGCTGTCCCTTCACTGACGATTTTCCCATGATGGATGATGGCGATCCGGTCGGCCAATTCGTCCGCCTCTTCTAAGTACTGGGTCGTCAAAAAAATCGTTGTGCCGAACTCCTCGTTGAGCCGTCGCACCTCGTTCCAAATCTCGATGCGGCTCGCGGGGTCAAGACCCGTCGTCGGTTCATCTAAAAACAAGACGGTCGGACGATGGACGAGCGTGAGCGCTAAATCGAGACGGCGCCGCATCCCGCCCGAATATGTGCCGCTTCTCCGGTCGGCCGCTTCGGTGAGCGAGACGACACGAAGCAGTTCCTCGGCGCGCATCTCCGCCTCTTGTTTGGTCATCTTGAACAACCGCCCTTGCAGGACAAGCAGTTCCCACCCGGTCATTACTTTATCGATTCCGGTCTCTTGCAGGGCGACACCGATGGACAACCGGACGTCTTTCTCTTGTTTGACGACATCGAATCCGTTCACCCGCGCCTTCCCTTCGGTCGGCCGGACGAGCGTCGTCAACATTTGCACGGTCGTCGACTTCCCGGCCCCGTTCGGCCCTAAAAATGCGAAGATTTCCCCTTCCTGGACCGAGAACGAGATGCCATCGACGGCAGGGACATCTCCGAACGTCTTGACGAGTGACTCCACTTCAATCATCCTCACACACCTCCTGCCCTTCCTTTCCCGTTCTGCGTGCATTGTAAATATGTAGGAACACATCAAAAAAGCCGCGGACATCACGTCCGCGACTCGAGAGAATTAAGGTTTCATGACCATTTTCGGTTTTTTCTTCAAGGAGTGGATGCCTTCAACGAAGCGGACCGTCCCCGACTTGGCACGCATGACGACTGAATGTGTCTGACCGCCCTGTCCGGTGAACTGAACGCCGCGGAGCAACTCCCCGTCCGTCACGCCCGTCGCCGCGAAGATGCAGTCTTCACCTTTGACGAGGTCGTCTAGAAGCAAAATCCGGCCCGTGTCGGCGATGCCCATGTCTTGGCAACGCTTCTCTTGGGCTTCGTCTTCAGGAAGCAGACGGCCTTGGAAGTCACCGCCGAGACACTTCATCGCGACGGCCGCGATAACGCCTTCCGGCGCACCACCCGAACCGAGCAATAAATCGACCCCCGTTTTCGGGAACGCCGTGTTGATGGCCGCGGCCACGTCACCGTCTGGAATCAATTTGATGCGAGCACCCGTCGCCCGGACGCGTTGAATCATCTCTTCGTGACGGTCACGATGTAAAATCGTGACGACGACGTCTTCGACGTTCTTGTTCTTCGCCTTGGCGACGATGGCGATATTTTCTTCAATCGAATTATCGAGACTAATCAATCCGGCCGCTTCCGGACCTACAGCAATCTTGTCCATATACATGTCCGGCGCGTGCAGCAAATCACCGGCATCGGCGACAGCGAGGACGGCGAGCGCTCCCCACGTCCCCGTCGCGACGATGCTCGTCCCTTCGAGCGGGTCGACGGCGACGTCGAGACGTGAGCCATAACCGTTCCCGACTTTCTCACCGATGTAGAGCATCGGCGCCTCATCCATCTCACCTTCACCGATGACGACGACCCCTTTCATCGGGATCGTATCGAACACTTCACGCATCGCGGTCGTCGCCGCGTCGTCCGCTTCTTCTTTCAAGCCTTTACCCATCCAGCGAGCCGAAGATAGCGCTGCCGCTTCTGTGACTCGGACCAATTCCATTGATAAACTACGTTCCACCCGAATTCTCCCCTTTGTTACTCGGACACCTCATCGACCCAGGCGAGGGCGCCGAGTTGTTTTAGTTTGCCGACGAAATCGACATAAGAATCGTTCAATTTTTCCGCATGGATCACCGCGGATTCGCCACTCGCCTGAAGTCCTGCCAAGACGAGTGCCGCCCCGCTCCTCGCGTCCGCACATTCCATCTCCGCATTGGCGAGCGTCGACCCACCACGGATGACGGCCGAAGCGTCCTCGAGCGTGATCTGTGCGTTCATCCGTCGCATTTCCGCGATATGGCGGAAGCGTTGGGCGTACAGTTTATCCGTGACGACACTCGTTCCGTTCGCCTTTAGGAGCGCGGCCGACATGATCGGTTGCAGGTCGGTCGGATATCCCGAATAGTGGAAGACGCGAATATCGATCGGACGGAAGGCGTTCGCCCGCACCGTGATCGATTCTTCGTCCACTTCGACTTCAGCCCCGTAATCCATCAACTTTTGGATGACGCCTTCTAAGTGGGTCGGGATGACGTTTCGTACCGTCACTTCGCCCGCGACCGCGCCATAAATCATAAATGTCCCGGCCTCTAAGCGGTCAGGAATGAGCGTGTGCGTGCAGCCGTGTAATTTGTCGACCCCTTTAATGCGAATCTCGTCGGTCCCTGCCCCGATGACATGTGCCCCCATCGAAGTGAGCATCGTCGCGACGTCGACAATTTCCGGATCGATGGCCGCGTTTTCGATGACGGTCGTCCCGTCTGCGAGCACGGCCGCGAGCATGGCGCTCACCGTCGCCCCGAACGAACGAAGGTCGAGATAAATCCGATTCCCTTCTAACTTTTCAGCGTTCACATGATAGAGTCCCGATTCGTTCTCGACTTTAATCCCGAGACGTTCGAGTGCTTTCAAATGTAAATCGATCGGTCGTGGACCAATCGCATATCCACCGGGAAGCCCGACGGCCCCTTTCCCAAAACGAGCCGCAAACACCCCGAGCAAATAGACAGCGGCTCGGACTTTACGCGTTTCTGAGCCGAGTAGCGGCATGGCGACAGCGTCTTTCGCATGAAGCGTCATCCGCTCCCCGTCCCGTTCAATCGCGACCCCGAGTTCTTGTAATAGACTGAGCATCACTTCGACGTCCTCGATCACGGGGACGTTTTCAATCGTCACCGGTTCTTCCGTCAACAGTGCTGCGACGAGACAAGGCAAAGCGCTCTGTTTGGCACCGCTAATGTCAACTGTTCCTTCAAGCTTTTGCTGTCCTACGATATGGAGAATTTCCACGATGATCAAACCTTTCTGCGACAAACTTATTTGGATTGAGCGTTGTTCCAATCCGCTAAGAATTGCTCGATCCCTTTGTCAGTGAGCGGATGTTTCATCATCTGTTCGATGACTTTATATGGTACCGTGGCGATGTCGGCTCCAAGGAGGGCCGCCTTCGTCACGTGAACCGGATGGCGAACGGAAGCCGCGATGATTTCCGTCTCGATCCCATGAATGGCAAAGATATTGGCAATCGTCTCGACAAGGTCGAGGCCATCTTGACCGATATCGTCGAGGCGACCGATGAATGGCGAGACGTATGACGCGCCGGCCCGAGCCGCGAGTAGCGCTTGGTTGGCGTTAAAGATGAGCGTCACGTTCGTCTTGATGCCGAGCTGTGAAAACGTATTGACCGCTTCCATCCCTGCTGGCGTCATCGGTACCTTGACAGTAATATTCGGCGCGATGGCCGCAAGTTCCTTTCCTTCTTCCACCATACCCGCTGCGTCAAGCGCAATAACTTCCGCGCTGACTGAGAGATCCCCGACGATCTCACAGATTTCGCGTAGCCGTGTATGGAAATCGACGCCTTCTTTGGCGACGAGCGATGGATTCGTCGTCACGCCCCCGATGACGCCCATCTGATGAGCTTTCTTGATGTCTTCCACGTTTGCCGTGTCAATGAAAAAACGCATGTACAATTCCTCCTCGAATGGTGTTGTGATCGCTTACACTTCTTATTATGAGGAAATTGTCATGGAATTGCTACACCCTTTACGTGAAGGCGGCAATAGCGAGCATCGAGCCGACGAGGAGTGCAATCCCAGCAATCGTCCCGAAGAACGTCCACTTCATGATCTTGCGCTGCTTCACGTAGTACGCCTCGTGCGGCCCTTCGTTCAAGCGCTCTGAGCCGTGTGTCTCGACCCAATCCGTGGCTGCCGTCTGTTCATCTGCCACGAGATCGCCCGTGTATGTGAAAGGGATGATTTCTTCCGACCGAGACAATCGTTCGAACCGCTCGCGCCGTGTCGAGATGTTCGCACCTATCCAGTAGAGCCGTTTCGGCGTGTAGAAGAGCGGGACATCACGTTCATCAAAATACTGAATCCACTGTTCGAACGCGGCAAGATCGTGTTGATCGAACAAGATTTCCATCGAATCCGTTTCGGTCATGATGGCGAGCATAGGCGTATACTCCACTGTCGGTCGCCCGATTCGCACCGTCGGCGACGGCTGCGTCTTCCGGACGATGGCCGGGAAGAAGACGACTTGTTGGATGGTAGCTAGCGGAAAGACTTGCTCGACCGACTCGCCTGGCTCGTGCCGATATGTCACGCCTTCAATGTGTGTCGCGGTCACTTCGTATCGAGAATGATGTCGTTCCTTCCAAAATAAGCGACGAAACGTATTCGTGAACCAGTACACCCCAAACCCACCGATAGCCACAAACACCAACAACGGGATGAGCCAGGCGACCGGATAATAATAAATCAAGGCGAGCGGAGCCACCGCCAACGCTAAAGAAAGGCCAATCAATACAATCGCTCCATACACATAAAATGCGCGCCAAAACAATTCCGTTTGACGTTCTTGATAAACCATAAAACTCCCCCTTTTCATATGTATACGTTCCCCTACTCCTGTATGTTTCAACAAAAAAAGCCGGTTCTCACAGGGAGAACCGACTGGTGTGACAGGATTATGCTTGGTTGCTTGAACCGAACTCACGCATTTTGCCAGTAACGACGTTGTAGATCGCTTCGACACCAGGGCCGATGACTTTACGTGGGTCATATACTTTCGAGTCCGTGTTGAGCTTCTCACGTACGGCACGAGTCCATTCTTGTTGGCACTCTGTGTTAACGTTGATTTTGCTGTGACCGAGCTCGATTGCTTTTTTGATTTGGTGCTCAGGAATACCTGAACCGCCGTGAAGAACGAGTGGAGTTTTAGTCGCTTCTGCGATTTCTTCCATCTCTTTGAAGCCGAGTTTTGGCTCGCCTTGGTATTCTCCGTGTACAGAACCGAGTGCTGCCGCAAGAGCGTCAACTTTCGCTTCTTTAACGAGACGTACACACTCGTCGAGGTCAGCGTATTGTACGCCGCCGACAACGCCGTCTTCTTCGCCGCCGACTGTGCCGACTTCCGCTTCAACTGAAGCGCCTTTAGCGTGTGCATATTCAACGACTTGTTTCGTCATTTCGATGTTCTCTTCGATCGGGTGGTGTGAACCGTCGATCATAACAGACGTGAAACCAGCGTCGATCGCTGCTTTACACTTGTCGAAAGATGAACCGTGGTCGAGGTGGATTGCAACTGGAACAGTGATGTTGTAGTCGTGCATGAGACCTTCAGTCATTTTAACAACTGTTGTGAAGCCACCCATGTACTTCGCTGCACCTTCTGATACACCGAGGATAACTGGTGATTTCTCGTCTTCCGCAGCGCGAAGAATCGCTTGCGTCCACTCGAGGTTGTTGATGTTGAATTGGCCGACTGCATACTTGCCTTCGAATGCTTTGTTAAGCATTTCTGTCATTGATACTAATGGCATAATGACATCCTCCTGTCTGTTCGCTATTGTGCACTATGGGAAAAGTGCTCCCGTGCAATTCGTTCCCATTATAACACACGTCGAAACGTGTGCCTATGCTATTCGAGCATAGAAATGGCTCTGCGCAAGCGTTTACATATGTCATCTTCGTGACGAATCACTAGATTTTTAGGACTTCTTTCACTTTTTCAATCATACCATAAATATCGAACGGCTTTTCAAATTGCGCGGTGATGCCCAGGCGTTGCACTTCTTCGAGTGTCGATTTCTCGCCGAACGCGGTCATGATCATGACCGGGGTATCAATGTCTCGTTGACGCATGTTTCGAAGCACCTCATGGCCGAACATGCGCGGCATGTTCATATCGAGCAATACTAAATCATATCCGTTCTGTTCAAGCTTTTCCCAAGCGCTCAGTCCGTCATTCGCCGTGTCGACCTCGATGCCGAGGTTTTGGAACACTTGCGCCAACATCAACCGAATCCCGTCTTGGTCGTCTGCAATCAACATCCGTGACATCCATCTACCTTCTCTCCATAGTTTGCACTAGTCTAACCATATCAAATCCAATTTCGTTTGGCGACGGACCTATTTTGAAATCAAGGCAACGGAATCGATACCGGTTGCTCGGTTTGTTCGTCCTTTAACTGGACCGGCACTTCCGACTCAGACACCGAATCGTAGGCGGTAACCATCCGCTCATCTTTCACGTACAGTTTCAAAAAATCGCCTTCAGCCAATCGGACCGGTGCCTCGAACGTGATTGGTCGTTTCTTGCCGTCTTTATTATAGCCAATCGTGTCATACTTATGTGTCTTCCCTTGATCGGTGACGTTTGCGCTCGGCACTTTTGCATAGTAGACGTCGGCGAACAGCCGGTCTGTATCGATAAACCGCCATCCGAGAATCAAGACGAAAACGACACCACCGATTGCAAATACTCGTTTCATCGTAACTCTCCCGCCTTTCCCATTTCCATCTTTTTCAATACCATTGTCTACCTATTTCTAAACACCCGGTACGTTGATATACTGAACACATGACTCGAATAGGAGCTAAATCATGAAACAATATTTGTTATACGTGTTGTTCGTCTTGGCGCTTGGAAGCATGGTCGCACTTGTGGTGAACGTCTTCGGGGAAGACCAAGAAGAGACACCGCTCGCCGCGGCCATCGAGACCGATCTCGAGGAATTGCCGGAGACGTTCGCCGTATTGTCCGAGACGTTCGATGAACCTATCGCAGACGGTGACATCGCCCGCATAAAAACGCTAGCGTCCAACCCGAATCTCGATGAAGCGAACGTGCACGCGCTCGGCACCATCGATGTCATCTTCGAGGGACGTCCGACCACGCTGATACTCGAGACAGAAGTGTACCGTGAGGACGGTACGTATCTTTATCTCTATTTGTTCGGTGAACCAGACGTCGTCAAGGCGCTCGACGAACGCATCATGGCGTATTATGAAGAACTGGGCATATGAAAAGGAACCTCGCCGCGGCGAGGTTCCTTTTGGTTCATTTCATTATTCAACCGTCACGGGGACAACGGCGAGGTCAATCTCTTTCTCGACTTCGGCCCGCTCTTCAGCGAGACGAGCATCCGACCATTTGAAGACGTCAGCCATGCAACGGAGCACGCCATCTTTATGGTCGCGGACGAAATCGATGTCGAAGAACATCGCCCCGGTCCGGCGGACGAGGAAGTCGATGGCCCGAACGACCGACTCTTCTTCGATGCCGTACATGAGTTGTGCATAGACGTACTCTGGAAGGTCGTACGCGTTCGAGTCCATCCGCTCGATGACACGATCGATGTTCGATCCGTATAGACGAACGAGCTGCTCGGCTTTGACGTCATCGAGACCAAGGTTTTTCAGTTCAGCCTTCTTCTTCGTCAAGAAGTCATCGAACCCTTTCGAGCCACCGACATGGCCGCCCGACATCGGCATATGCTTCGTACGCGAGGCGAGGAAGACGATACCTTCTTCTTGTTTGAGCAGTTTCGCCACTAAATCGACGACTGTCTCTGACATCTTGCGGTAACCCGTCAACTTCCCGCCGGCAATCGTAATCAAACCGCTCTCTGACTGCCAGACCTCATCTTTACGTGAAATCTCAGACGGGTCTTTGCCTTCTTCATAGATGAGCGGACGAATCCCGGCCCAGCTCGACTCGACGTCGTCTGCCGTCACATTGACATCTGGGAACATATAGTGAATCGCCTCTAAAATATAGTCGCGATCCTCGGTCGTCATACGTGGGTGAGCCTTATCCTTATCGAAGAACGTGTCCGTCGTCCCGACGTACGCCTTGCCGTCACGTGGAATCGCGAATACCATCCGTCCGTCCGGTGTATCGAAGTAAATCGCTTGCTTGAGCGGGAATTTCGATTGGTCGATGACGAGGTGAATCCCTTTCGTCAAGCGGAGCATCTTCCCTTTGTTCGAGCCGTCCTGCTCGCGGAGCACGTCGACCCAAGGTCCGGTCGCATTGATGACTTTCTTCGCATACACCTCATACGTCTTGCCGTCGATTTGGTCCTCGACGTGCACGCCGACGACTTTGCCTTGCTCATAGATGAGACCGGTCACTTTCGAGTAGTTCATTAAGAGGGCACCGTGATTGGCCGCCTCTTTCGCAACTTCAATCGTCATCCGAGCGTCATCCGTCCGATATTCGACGTAATATCCGCCACCGACAAGACCGTCTTTTTTTACGAGTGGTGCTTTTTGAATGACTTCATCCGGTTTCAACATCACGCGGCGCTCTGCGCGTTTGACGCCGGCCAAGAAGTCGTACACCATCAAGCCGACCGCGGTCGAAAGTGGTCCGAACGTGCCGCCCTTATGCATCGGCAACAGCATGCGCTCCGGTGTCGTGACGTGTGGCCCGTTCTCATAGACGATTGCCCGCTCTTTACCGACTTCGGCGACGAGTGCGACTTCGAACTGTTTCAAATAACGTAAACCTCCGTGGACGAGTTTCGTCGAGCGGCTCGACGTTCCGGCCGCGAAGTCTTGCATCTCGAGTACGGCCGTCTTCATCCCACGGGATGCGGCATCGAGCGCAATCCCGGCACCAGTAATGCCTCCGCCGACGACGAGAATATCATGGCGTTCCCCCGTCAATTGTTCGTATCGTTTGGCACGTTCTTTCGCTGAGAAATTTCTAATTTCCATCTTGTCCCCTCCTATAATGAATCCGGTCAGATGTATATGAAAAGAGACCACAACAAAACAAGGCTTCGCCCCCCATGTCGTGGTCTCTCTATAGTCTCCAACCGGTTATCAACTTTTCTCCTGTATTATACCCTATTCTCACGTCTTCAACCATCGACCCGCTCACCAAGTGTGCAACGTGCTCCTCAGAAAGCGTCCTGCTCGCAATTTCGAAAAGAGACGACTAGACTTCAAGGTATCACCAACAAGGAGGAGTTTTTATGAAACGCATGTTACAACCTTTCCAATTTAAAAACGGCGTCGAGCTCCACAACCGGCTCGTCCTCGCGCCGATGACGCACTATTCGTCTGAACCGACGGGTGAAGTGTCAGAGCACGAACTCGCCTACTACCGGAAGCGGGCCAAGAACGTCGGACTCGCCATCACGGCATGTGCTTACGTGACCGAGGACGGCAAAGGATTCCCGAACGCTTTCGGTGTGAACGACGACAAGTTCATTCCAGGGCTGCGCCAGCTCGCCGAAAGTCTAAAAGCGGAAGGCGCGAAAGCGATTCTCCAAATCTTCCATGCGGGACGCATGTCTCCTCCGGAACTCGTACCGAACGAACAACCGGTAAGCGCAAGTGCCGTCGCACCGGTCCGTGAAGGGGCCGCCACTCCACGTGCCCTCGAGACCGAGGAAGTCGAAGCCATCATCGAGGCGTTCGGCGATGCGACACGTCGTGCCATCGAGGCCGGCTTTGACGGCGTCGAGATTCATGGGGCGAACACATACTTGATTCAGCAGTTCTTCTCACCCCACTCGAACCGACGCGACGACCGCTTCGGCGGCGACGTGAACGCACGTCTCACATTCCCGCGTGAAGTCATCCGCTCGGTGAAACGTGCGGCCGAAGGCACAGACGACTTCTTGATCGGTTACCGCTTCTCACCGGAAGAAGTCGAGGAGCCGGGTATCACGCTCGACGATACGGACGTATTAATCGATATGTTGCTCGAAGAAAACCTCGATTACCTCCACGCCTCGCTCTGGAACTTCAACATCGGTTCAATGCGGAACGAGAACGTGACGGAGCGGTCGATTGATCGCATCGCCAAACGCATCAACGGTGCCATCCCGCTCATCGGAGTCGGACAGCTCCAGCGCCCAGGTCAAGTCGAAGACGCACTGAACGTCATCGACCTCGCCGCGCTAGGCCGCGAACTCATCATCGACCCGGATTGGCTCGAGAAAGTGAAAGACGACCGAGAAGACGAAATCGAGACCGAACTCGACTTGAACAAGCAAGCCGAACTCGCCGTACCGGCTCCGCTCTGGAACGCCATCACGACACGCGCCGGCTGGTTCCCAATCAAAGACCAAGAAGTGAAGTAAACAAGAAAACCCGCCAACGAGCGGGTTTTCTCCTGTCATTTGATCGTCAACAGTTCACTCATCGTGACAAATTCATATCCCTCCTCTTGCAAGGAAGCAAGAACACGCGGGAGCCCTTCTGCTGTCGACTCATGAATATCATGCATGAGTACGACTGCGTTCGGATGGATCCCTCCCATGATCAACTCATGCATCTGTGAAGCGTCACGATGACTCCAGTCAAGCGAGTCGACAGTCCACAAGGCGAGCGTCTGTCCTCTCGACTCGATCGTTCGTTCCACCACCTCATTTTTTGAACCATATGGTGGACGGACGAGATGAGCCGGCTCACCGATGATCGCCTCGATTTGAGTGTCGACAGCAGTAAGTTCGACATCGATCGCATCGGCTGATAGTTGTGCCAAGTTTGGGTGATGGTCCGTATGGTTCGCCAATTCATGTCCTGCCGCAGCGACTGCTTTTGCCACATCTGGATAAAATGCCATTTGACTACCGAGCATGAAGAACGTCGCCCGAGCGTCATACTGTTTTAACGCAGCGAGCACCTGTGGCGTCACCGTCGGATGCGGACCATCGTCAAACGTTAAAGCGACATACTTTCCATCTGGGTCAAGCGGTTTCCGATCCGGATATGGCGTCACCACATCTTCTCGATCATTCTTTTCCTCATCCACATCCATCGTAACATACGGTTTGACGACCTCGAACGGGATGTTCACTTCGATGGCCCCAGCCGCCCCAGCTGCTACTTCGTACTCATCAAACCAGACCGTCAGTCCAGACGACGTGAGCAACCAGTTCGTCGTTTCGGGTGTTCTAAGTGCTTCGTCTAAGAGCTCTTCGAATACGTAGTCATTTTTTTGAGCTTCTTCGGACACCACTTTTTTGAACCAGTCTTTCGATTCATTCCCTGTTTGAAATACGTCGTCCCATCCGATCCATTCCCCTGTCGCAACGTCAAATCGAAATACGTTCACCGTTGCCGTGCCGTTTGCACCTCCAGTGAATGCATATGTATGGACGACGAGTGCGTAGACCGTCTCACTCACTCGAACCGTGTCGGTTTGAATATTCAAATGCCCTTGACGCTTATCGTGTTCTACTAGTTCTGCTTCAAATAGTGCTCGTTTTTCTGCTATAAAAGCATCAAGTTTCTCGTTCACTGCATCATGGTCAGTTCTTGGAACCGACATTGCCATCGTATACGCTTTTGTCTGAACGCTTTCGACGGTCAAATAGAGACCAGGATAGTTCCCTGTAAAGGATGGCGTCTGAATTTTTTTCGTTGTCGGGGCAGCATCTGCCATGTAATACCATGTGCCCGCACTAATCAATAAAAACGCGAGCATAATCCACCTATTGCGTTTCATCGTTCTCTCTCCTATTCACAGATCATCTAGACGTTATGAGTTTACCAAATCCAATTCTAGAAAAATTATCAATCTGGCATCAATTATTCATTCAATGCGCTACGATCAATGTGGTTCAATTATGGAAGGAAAGACGCTTACGTCACTATTCCAAATCAGAAAAAACGCAACGCCTCCAATTGAGACGTTGCGTTTTGAATCGCGTTCTCGCTCCACATCCATTTTATAACCATCAGTTGGAGTTCCCTTTCCTGCGTTGACGCCAGATAAAAGCAAGGATAACAAGAATGAGACTCGCCATCACGGAAATGATCGCGAACGGGCTTGCCCCGGTGAGGAATAACTCGCCTAGTGCGACCGAGTAAGCGAGCCCGAACGACGTGACAAGTTTCGCCCCGATTGCGATCAATGCAAAGCGTGGAAATGGAACCCGGCTAAATCCGGCAGCGAGACAAATCACTTCATCAGGCAAAATCGGAATGACGAACAAGACGAGCAGGACACCGAGCCCATATTGATCGACGTACCGATCATACGTCGCAAGTTTGTCGGCATCGATAAGCCGCATCATTCGCTCTCGACCGAAGCGCGCGATCCCGTACATGACGAGAATACCGAGCGTCGTGGCGATACTACCGATCAAAGCCGCTCGAAGCGGACCGAGTGCGACGCTCCCAATCGGGATACTAACCGCCTCTGGTACAGGGAGTGCAATCGGTTGTAAAAAACTGAATGCGGCGAACACCCACATGGCCTGCTCCCCATACTGTTCGAGCAATCGTTCAAGTCCATATGAATCGTACAGGACGAGTCCAAATGAAACGTAATATAAGAAGACAAACAAAAGAAATAGTGTAAACGTCACTTTCAACATCTGTTTCAAGTACGTATTCGACCCTTCACGAATCGATCGCAATAGACCGATTGAGAGTGCGAGCAACACGATCCCGGTCCATCCAAGTTGATAAGGGAGCAATAGCGTCGGCAAGACGACGAACGGCAACAGGCTGAGCGCTACGAGCGCGCCTCCGTATCCGATATACACCATCATTCGTTTCTTCATGTCGCATCGCCCTCTCCCCGTTCTACTCTTAGTGTACCCGGATTCCTGCCTCGATGTATCCATCTGGGGCTACGGAATGTATCAGCCTTTTGCCCGAGAAAAAAGGCCACAGTCTGATGAGAGACTGTGACCTAACACTCACTCGCCGAGTGAAGCTTGGATGAAATCGTGGAACAAGCGTTGTGGACGCTCCGGACGCGAAATGAGTTCTGGATGGAACTGTGACGCGACGAACCACTTGTGCTCTGGAATCTCGATGATTTCGACGAGACGGCCGTCCGGGCTCGTTCCTGAGAACTTGAACCCTTCCGCTTCGAACGCCTCACGGTACTCGTTGTTGAACTCGTAACGGTGACGATGGCGCTCATAGACGAGCTCTTGATTGTAAGCGGCGTGCGCTTTCGTTCCTGGCTCGAGCTTACATGGATAGAGGCCGAGACGGAGCGTGCCACCGAGGTCCTCGATATCTTTTTGCTCTGGGAGAAGGTCGATGATCGGGTAGTCCGTCGTCGGATCGATCTCCGCCGAATGGGCGCCATCGAGCTTCAAGACGTTGCGGGCGAACTCGACCGTCGCAAGCTGCATGCCGAGACAAATCCCGAAGAATGGGACGTTGTTCTCACGGGCATAACGTGTCGCTTCGATTTTCCCTTCGATTCCGCGTTCTCCGAATCCGCCTGGGACGAGAATCCCATCAGCATCCCCGAGAATCGTCTCGACGTTTTCCGCCGTCACGTCTTCTGCGTTGACCCAATCGATATCGATGTCCGCGTTGAAGGCGTAACCGGCGTGTTTGAGAGATTCCGCGACCGAGATGTACGCGTCACGAAGTTCAACGTATTTCCCGACGAGGGCGATTTTCACTTTCTTCTCGAGGTGCGTGACCGTGTGCACGAGCTCTTTCCAAGCCGTCATATCCGCAGCTGGCGTGTTGAAGCCGAAGTAGTCGTTGACGAGTTGGTCCATCCCTTGTTTTTGAAGGTTGAGCGGTACTTCATAAAGGGTTGATGCGTCTTGTGCTTCGATGACCGCTTCTTTGCGCGTGTCACAGAACAAGGCGATCTTTTCACGCATATCTTCCGGAATGTCATGCTCGGTACGGAGGACGATGATATCCGGTTGAATCCCGTAACTACGAAGCTCTTTGACGCTGTGCTGCGTCGGTTTCGTCTTCATCTCACCGGCAGCGCGAAGGTAAGGGACGAGCGTACAGTGGACGTACATGACGTTCTCTTTGCCGATGTCGTTCTTCACTTGACGAATGGCCTCAATGAACGGAAGCGACTCGATGTCCCCGACTGTTCCACCAATCTCTGTGATGACGACATCTGCGTTCGTCTCGCGACCGGCGCGGAAGACACGGTCTTTAATCTCGTTCGTGATGTGCGGGATGACTTGGACCGTACCCCCGTTATAATCGCCACGGCGTTCTTTTTTCAAGACCGTCGAGTAGATGCGACCTGACGTCACGTTGGCGTTTTGCGACAAGTTGATGTCGATGAAGCGCTCGTAGTGACCGAGGTCAAGGTCCGTCTCGGCGCCGTCATCTGTGACGAACACCTCGCCGTGCTGGTACGGGCTCATCGTCCCTGGGTCGATATTGATATATGGGTCAAACTTTTGAATCGTCACGTTCAAACCTCGGTTTTTGAGTAGACGTGCGAGCGAAGCGGCTGTGATCCCTTTACCGAGTGAAGATACTACCCCACCTGTTACGAAAATATACTTTGTCATCATCATTCTCCTCTCTTGAATGCCACAACGGGAAACGAAAAAACAAAAAAAGCAAAAGTGCCCCCACTGAAATGGAGGACACTTTTGCTGCATCGTTACGTGCTAAACTAGCCCATGACTAATTTACGTCAGAGACGATGCAGTCGTCAAGTCATTATTTTTTCTTTTTTTCAACTATCAAAAAAGAAAAAGAGACACGCCTAGCCGGGACAAATGCCCGGCTTTTTGCGGTCTCTTATAAATCATCCTCGTCTTCAAGGTCGAGGTCGTCGTCCAAGTCTTCGTCCTCGAACTCGTCAAGGCCTTCCACTTTTTCGGCTTCATCCTCGGCATCGAACTCAGATGCGTCAAAATCTTCACCTTTTGCAAAGACGTCAAGGTCGTCTTCAATGTCGACGATGCCTTCATCTGTCTCATCGATCCCTTCTTCGAACTCATCGAGCTCACCGCGTTGGCGTGCTTCGATGACGAGATCTTCGTCTGACTTATCGAACGGATACCAAACACGAAGCGCCCAACGGTTAGCTCCCAAGTTGACGAATAGTCCGTCGATGTTCATGTCCGTGTAGAGTTGCGCGATTTTCTCGAGCTCTTCCTCTTCACTTGCGAACGTATAGTTTTGTCTGATCAGCTCACGGATCTCATCAAATGACACTGGTTGCTCGCCAGTCTTTTGAAGAATTTCGTAAACGAAATCGATCAACGATTTATTCATTAAAGGACACTCCTTTTCCGTCACTAGTTAAACATCACTCCTCATTATAAACAAAACCGATATGAAAAAGCTAGAGGAAATTATTTTGAAGTTTCAACGGTTTTTTGGATGCTTAACCAATAGAGCGTAATCAATCCGACGTTGAAGATTCACGTCAAACCGAGCACCCCGAGCATCCAACCGCGCGGGACTTTGAAGGACAACTCTGCATTGACGGACTGGCCAGTATATAGGCCGTAGCCGAGCAATCCAATCATGAGCGCGGAATAAGCGACGACCATCCCGATCCGTTTCCATAGTTGCAAGAGCAGCGAGGCGAACTCTTTGTTGTCCCCATACGATGCATATAGATAGACGTGACCCGCACTCGCGTACATCGTCTGGACGTACCCACTCACAAACAGGACCGGAATAAACACGAGCGGCTCCAAGAAACCGAGGAAGAATAGCAGCGAAGTGGCTCCAAGAAACCGAGGAAGAATAGCAGCGACGTGACGAGCAGGACGTAGTACGGATGGCGTGCCACGTCGAACACACGGTTCAATAATATCCAGCCGATGACGCCCGCCAAGAACGGCATGAACACGTAGAATAAGAGCACTTGAAACGAGTATAGGGCCAGACTGACGAATACGGCGCCAATCAACGTCCAACCGCCAAATAACCCGACGACGAACGAGAGCAACTGGACTTGCCATGTTTTGGTGGCACTGACGTACGTTCTCGTCCGCTCCTGGAACAATACCCACCCGACGTAGCCGAGCAAAATAATCATCAATAAAAAGATTTCCACGTACCCGCTCGCCTCTTCCAACAGGCTGAGGAGACGGCTCACCAACGTGAACACGGTGACGGTGATGAAGGCAAGCACGAACTTCCCTGTCGCCCATGCCCACGTCGCCGTTTTCTCGAGCGGCAACTTTCTCACGAACAGCCAAGGCAGGATCAGACTGACGAGGAAGAGGATGACAGCCTCGTCATATGATCGAGTCAGCACATAAGAGAAAATGACGATCCAGGCAACGAGTGCGAGTACGAGCGGGAGCGAACTCCCTTTCTGATCCGCCGACTCGTCTGTGGTGGACAGTTCCTTCAGCTGTGACAAAATCGTCGTCATAATCGACCCGACACCGATCGATCCGACACCGACAAGAAAAGCGCTCAATTCGATCGCCCAGCCAAACGGCAGCAAAAAGCAGATGAGTCCGGTCACCAAGACGGTCAGCGCCAGTAAGAATGTCTGTTTCGAGCCAAGGCGACCAATGATGTACACCCATAGAAGCAGTCCCGACATACTCGCCACGTAAAAAATCATGAACGGGATTAATCGTCCAACGCCGTCTTCGACCGCCATGATGGACAAAAATAAAATTTGAGGCAAGATTTGACTGCTGAGGGCACTGACAATCGTCAATAACACGACCGTGTTTTTCATTAAAGATACCTCATTTCTAGAAAATGATTGAATCGCTCTCCTTTCCTTCTTTCCCGCCCCCTTCCATTCGAGAACCTCTCGAATCACACATCAGCTCCTCAGTTTTTTCACATGTTTGCCGATATAGAATAGAACGCTATTTTAGCTGTACGAGAAAAAGGAGAATGAAACATGGCACTGTTCCGTAAATCAAAACCTACCGCTTACACCGCGTCGATCGGCTTCCCTGATGTGGCTAAGACCGCACGACCGACCGATCCAAATTTGAACGGGCGCACCCATTATATGGGTTATACGGCATCGCAAGTGAAGCGACTCCAAGACATGGAACCGCTCGTCGAGTCCGTGTTAGACGATGTCCTCGAAAACGTCCTCGACCACTTGATGTTGCAGCCTGAGATGGTCCAAATCGCCAACGCCTCGTCGACACGTGAGCGGCTTAAAAAAGTGTTCGCTGACTACTTCCGGAGCTTGTTGACCGGAAACATCGATGAAAAGTTCCTTGCGATGCGTAAACGGATGGGCCAGACGCATCACCACTATGCCGTACCGGTCGTCTGGTTCCTCGCGACGTATTCCGCCTTCAACACGTTGCTCATCCCCAAAATCGTCGAGGCGTATCAACACGACCCGGCCACGATGACTGAGTCGCTCCTCGCTTTGTCTCACGCGATGAACTTGGACGCTCAAATCGTCACCGAACAATATGTCGACGCCCGCCTCGATGAAATCGAATCGGCGAACGTCGCTCGGGCGACGCTACTTCATGACGTGAGCCGCGTCAGCACCGAAGTCGCGACGACGATGGAACAGACCGGTCACGCCATGTCCGAGACGAGCAAGCGGGCCCATCAAGTCTTGTCCGAAACCGAACAGACGGAGAAGATGAGCCGCCACTTGATGAACTTGACGCATACGAACGGCGAACAAATCGAACAGATGGAGACCGAGTTCAAGCAATCGGCGACGTACGTCGATGCCTCGCTCGAACGGATCACCGCCCTCAAGGACGGTTCACAAGACATCGTCAGCATGACCCGGAGCATCGAACAGATCGCCAATCAGACGAACTTGCTCGCCTTGAACGCATCGATTGAAGCGGCCCGGGCCGGTGAGCACGGTAAAGGCTTCGCCGTCGTCGCCACCGAGGTGCGCACGCTCGCCGAGAACGCGAAGCAGTTGAGCAGTCAAATCAATGTCCTCATCCATGAGAACGAGACGAACATCGCCGCCCTGCTCGACCAGATGGGACAGATGCATCAGACGAACGACGAGGCGATGCGTCAACTCGGTGCTGTCAAAGCAGGCTTCTCGACCGTCAAAGACGAGATGGGCAATTACGTCCTGTCGTTCGAACGGAACAAGCAAGACCTCGGCCAAATGGTCGAGACGATCTCCGCCATCAACGAGACGACGCAAGGCTTATCGCACTTGACGTCTTCTTTACTAGCTACGTCCGAAATGCACTGACGACAAAGCAAGGCACGGTCCGAGGACCGTGCCTTGTTTTTTTATTGAATGACCGGTTCTGGTACTTCAAGTGGGGCAAGCGAGCGATCAAGCAATTCGACGACGTCGAACGTGCCGACCGTCTCATCGACTTCTTTCGCTTTCGTCCCGTCCGAGAGCATCGTCAAGCAGTACGGACACGCCGAGCCGATGACGGTCGGCTTCGTCTCGAGCAGCTGCTCAGTCCGAGCCACGTTGACGCGCGTCCCGACTTTCTCTTCTTGCCACATGAGACCGCCGCCGGCACCGCAGCACATGCCGTTCTCACGGTTCCGGTCCGCCTCGACGAGTTCGACACCCGGGATGCGTTCCAAGACGAAGCGTGGGGCGTCATAAATGCCGTTATAGCGCCCGAGGTAGCACGAATCGTGATAGACGACACGCTCGTTCACGGAGAAGTCCGGCTTGACCCGGCCCGTATCGAGCAGCTCGGCAAGGAGCTCGGTATGGTGATATACTTTCACACCGCTCAGTCCGAAGTCTGGATACTCGTTTTTGAACGTGTTGTACGCGTGCGGGTCGACCGTGACGATTTTCGTGACCCCATACTTTTCGAACAGTTTGATGTTCGCTTCGGCAAGCTCTTGGAACAACAGCTCATTCCCAATGCGGCGTGGCGTGTCCCCTGAGTTCTTCTCTTCGTTCCCGAGGATGGCGAACGAGACACCGGCCTTGTTCAAGACGCTCGCAAAGCTTTGCGCGACTTTTTGGCTGCGGCTATCGTATGAGCCCATCGCCCCGACCCAGAAGAGGAATTCGAACTCTTCACCGGCCTTCTTCTTCTCTTTCGCCGTCGGAATGACAAGTTCTTCCCGGTCTTTGCGCCAATTCTCGCGCTCTTTCCGGTTCATCCCCCACGGGTTGCCTTGACGTTCGATGTTGGCGACCGTACGTTGCGCCTCAGGATCCATCTTGCCTTCCATCATGACGAGGTAACGGCGAAGGTCGATGATCTTGTCGACGTGCTCGTTCATGACCGGGCATTGGTCCTCACAGTTGCGACATGTCGTACATGCCCAAATCTCTTCTTCGGTGATGACGTTGCCAATCAACTCGTCGGCGACGAGCATATGCCCGTCTTGAGCCGCGGCCGCAATCTCGGCCCCTTGCGTGTTTTGGAACATGAGCGCCGGTGCCCACGGCGATTTACGCGTGATGGCGGCCCCTTTCATGTTCATGTGGTCGCGCAGTTTGACGATGAGGTCCATCGGCGACAACATTTTACCAGTCCCGGTCGCCGGGCAGACGTTCGTACAGCGTCCGCATTCGACACAGGCATACAAGTCAACGAGTTGTTTTTGGTTGAAGTCTTCAATCTTATTGACGCCGAAGACGATTTCTTCATCCGACTCCTCCGCCTCTTCCATCGCTGAGAAGTCGACCGGTGCGAGACGACCAACTTGGTGCGTCCGTCCGAGCCAGACGTTGAGCGTCCCGGCAATCAAATGGGCGTGCTTGCCTTGCGGGATATAGATCATGAAGCTGAGCAAGAACAAGAGGTGAAGCCACCAAAAGACGACGAACAAGGCGAAGGCGACCCCTCCCGGTACCCAAGCGAACGCCGAACCGATGAGTGTCGCGACCGGTTCGCCCCACATCGGGAGTTCTTCTTTATAGACGAGGTAGAACCCGTTCCCGAACAAGACCGATACCATCAACCCACCGATGAAGATGAGGGCGAGACCGGCCAGAAAGTTTCGTTTTAAACGCACGAGTTTCTCGACGTAACGGCGGTAGAATCCCCAAACGACCGCGACGAGAATCATGAGCATGACGATTTCTTGCATGAACGTGAAAATCGGATAGAGCGGACCGAGCGGAATGTGCGGGAAACGCGTCCCGACAGCAAGTCCTTTCCAGATGAAGTCGATGGCCCCGAACTGGACGAGGATGAACCCATAGAACATCATGACGTGAATGATGCCGCTCTTCTTGTCTTTCAACAGTTTCTTTTGCCCGAACACGTTGATCATGACCTGTTCAAGCCGTTCCTTATTCGTTTGGCTCCACTCTGCCTTTTTCCCGAGCTTGATGAACGTATAGCGCTGGTACACCAACGATGCGAACAAATATAGTCCATAGCCGAGGACGAGCAAGAATAGAATCCAGTTGACGATTAAAAATGTAGACATCCCCAAAACTCCCCCTTATGAAAACGGATTCAATCTTGAGTTCAGTATATCAAACAATGAATGAACAGTCATTCATTTTTATCGAAGGGGTCAAAAATTGAGCACATGCTTCAAGAATAAGAGGATGCCGCCATACCCGACGACGGCGAGGACGAACGTCCGGAAGTGAAGGTTGCGGTCGGCCGGGAGCTCGAACTTGACGATGTTCAGAATCATCGCCCCGGCGACGAACGCGAACAAGATGGCCTCGACGTGCGAGGCGAGGTCGATCAAGCGGGAGAAGAAACCGCCAGCAAGAATCCCGCCGCTCAACAAATAACGCCCTTGCCGGATGTACCGTTCCCCGTAATGGCGATACAAGTCGTGGCCGACGGCGAGGAAGTGTACGCCGAGCGCCGTCGCGTAGAAGCTGCGTGCGACGAACGTGACGGATGACGCTGTGACGACGTAAGCCGAGAACGACATATATGCCGTCAACAGCGTCACTTGGAGCCAGTACGACACGTTCTGTTCAATCGTTTCGTCTTTGAAATGGGGCGTCCGGACGACACGCATCGTCCCGTAAAAGACGGTGAAACCGAGCAGGCTGATGACATAAATCTCCGACGGCAAGGCCAGGTTGAGCCAATCCACTTGAAGCGTGTCTTGCCGCTTGTTCAAGGACGGCAAGAGATACATGAAAAAGTATGTAATGGCGATCCCGCTCGAAAACGAGAACCATTTTTGAGACGGCACCCGGTCTCGCGGAAACAGATAAATTCCGAAAAAATTGATGAGCGCTAAATAGACCACGATCCAGTTCGCCATCTCATGTCACCCCTTTAGTTCAATCCAAAACCGCTCGACAATTTTCCCGCCTTCCGCTGTGAACGGCGTGTCCGGCACGCCGCCATTGTTCAAAATGACTCGGCGTGACGCTTCGTTCGTCCGGTCGCACGTAATCAACGCCCGCTCGATCCCGAGTTCTTTCGCTTTCTCGAGTGCGAGCTCGAGTTGTTTCGTAGCGAGACCACGTCCGCGGGCACTCGGCTTGATGCCGTACCCGATATGTCCCCCTAAGTTGAGGAGGTTGTCATTCAATTCGTGACGGATATTCGTCGCCCCGAGCAACTCGTCCCCATCCGTCAGCCAATACGTCGTGCTCGGCACCCAACTGACGTTGTTCACCCGTACTTCTTTATCACGAATCTGTTTAACGTACGACGCAAAGTCGGACGCGTCACGGTCGACGGCGTTCGGGACGATCGTCTCGGAGCGTTCCCGCCATTCCTTTAAAAAATCGAGCACGTTCGCTTCCTGCTCCATGGATGTCTTCACTAGTCGCAACATAACGCTTCCCCCTATTTTTATGTATAGAAAAGACCGCAAAGCGGCCTTAATCTTCGAGTCCTAATCGTTTTGGCATCTGCGGGGCGAGCTCACGTGCCTCGTCAAGACGGCCCGCTTCGACGAGCGTATGGAACCGTAAAAACTCCTCGTGCGTCGCGTCACCGATGGCGGCCAAGTAGTCGATGTAGCGGTCGTATACCGATCTATCTTCCGGTCGCGCCTCGATCAAGGCGACGTAAAGCCGGACCGTGTCTTCCCCGTAAAGAAGCGGGAACTCATCGTTCAATTGAAGCAATTTATCGACCGAGTCCATATCGACGCCGGTCTCGTTATCGTAGTGCCCGACGACCTGTTCGGCGTGGTCCTCGAGGCGGCCGCGCCACTCTTCATATTCGTCCTCATTCGTCTCGAGCATCTCGAACCAATCCTCGTTCAACATCTCTTCAATCTTTCTCACGCGTTCTGCAAAATTCATGCGAACTCTCCTCCTTCGAACGTCCACGTGACGTCGACTACATAGTTACCTGCCAAGTCATCGTTCATCGACAACTCGTAGGCGAAGCGGCAACGTCCGTCCGCGACAGCGAGCCGCTCCGTCGTCGTCGCCATCGTCATCGACATGTATGGGTTTTTATATAGGCTTTGGGTCAAGCGCCCTTCAATAAAGGAATGATTCATCTCAATCGGTCCTTTACAGATGAGCGCGAGCCGGCCCGTCGTATATTTGATCGTTGTCGGCACGACGCCGTCTTCTCGTTCTTGATCGAACGTCAAGACGAAGCCGGTCTTCAATTCATAATAGAGCCCGTCGGCTTGCAGCTCAATCGGCTCCTCGATTTCACTGATCATTGTCTTTTGGCGCACACGTACGCGTTTCGGTTCAATTGCCATGGTGATTCCCCTTTCCGCTGTCCCATCGTACCATATCACGCGAACGGTCCGGAATCGGTAACTTTTTCTTTCCCGGTTCGCGGACCGTTCACACTACAAAAAAGACAGGGTTCCCCCTGTCTTTGAATCAACTTAGCTTATAGACGCGACCTTCGAACGGCTTCAAATGAAGCAGTGTCGTCTCGTCATGCGGCTCGAGCGGCATGTTTTTCAAGACGACGTCTTCTGAGCGAAGCGTGATCTCCGTCGCAAAGATGGCTTCTTTCCCTGTCAAATTCGTCATGACGAGGTATTGCGAGTCACCGAGCGTGCGTGTGTACGCGTAAATCTCTGGGTGCTCCGGCAAGACGATGTCATACGTCCCATAGACGAATGTCTCATCTTGCTTGCGAAGACGAATCATCTCTTTATAGAAGTTGAGAATCGAGTCGTCGTCTTCGAGCTGGGCGCCGACGTTGATGTCCGTGTAGTTCGGGTTGATGCCGAACCACGGCGTCTCCGCGAACGTGAAGCCCGCGTTCGGGGCGTCGCTCCACTGCATTGGTGTGCGCGTGTTATCACGTGACGAGTTCCACGTGATGTCCATCATCTCGTCATGGCTCTTGCCGTTCTCGAGACCGATGTAATACCGGTTGCGCGTCGCGATATCATCGTACTGGTCAATCGAGTCGAACTTCACGTTCGTCATGCCGATCTCTTGGCCTTGATAGATGAACGGCGTCCCTTGCATGAGGAAATACATCATCGCAATCGATTTCGCGCTCTCTTTCCAATAGCGCTCGTCATCACCCCATGATGACACGGTCCGCGTTTGGTCATGGTTCTCGACGTAAAGGGCGTTCCAGCCGTCTGCTTCGAGGCCTTTTTGCCATTTCGTGAGGACGTTCTTCAAATGGACGACGTCGAGCTTCGACTCGGCGTCTTCACGCCAGAGACCCATGTGTTCGAATTGGAACACCATGTTCATCTTGCCTTCCTTCTCGCCGACCCAAAGGTGGGCATCGTCAGGTGAGACGCCGTTCGCTTCGCCGACAGTCATGATATCGTGCTTGTTGAACGTCTCGTCGCGAAGTTCTTCCAAATAACCGTGAATCCCGTCGACGTTCATATGCATTTCGAACGATGGCACGAAGTCGAGACCTTCCGGGTTCGGCAAGTCGCCGAACGACGGGTGTTTGCGGATATGGCTGATTGCATCGACACGGAAACCGTCAATCCCCTTGTCGAGCCACCAGTTGATCATGTTGTACACCGTCTGGCGCATCTCGGCGTTCTCCCAGTTCAGGTCCGGCTGTTTCTTCGAGAAGACGTGCAAGAAGTATTGTTCCGTCGTCTCGTCAAACTCCCAAGCCGACCCGCCAAAAATGGACTCCCAGTTGTTCGGTTTCGAGCCGTCGGGTTTGCCGTCACGCCAAATGTACCAGTCACGCTTCGGATTGTCTTTTGAGCTCTTCGATTCGATGAACCATGGGTGCTCATCCGACGTATGGTTGACGACGAGGTCTAACAGCAATTTCATGCCGCGCGCATGGACTTCCGTCAACAGACGGTCGAAATCTTCCATCGTCCCGAACTCGTCCATGATGTCCTGATAGTCGCTAATGTCATAGCCGTTGTCATCATTCGGCGATTTGTACATCGGACAAATCCAGATGACGTCGACGCCGAGGTCTTTCAAGTAATCGAGTTTGTCGATGATGCCTTGAATATCGCCAATCCCGTCCCCGTTCGCATCATAAAAACTGCGCGGGTAGATTTGATAAGCGACAGCTTCTTTCCACCAGTTTCGTTTTAGTGTTTTCGTTTGTGTGTGTTGGTCACGTTGTAAAAGTTGCATGTGTCAATGATACTCCCTTGTCCCTAAACTCACTGCGCATCCTATATACTAATATTAGTGCTGTTGTCTCTTTATCTCGTTAGCGCAATCGTTTGCACGATTGCAGTAAGTTTATCTTACCAAAAATCATTCCACGACACAAAGATGTTTTCAACAGCTTACTCATCGTGTACCCTACACGAATTTGAAATGAAATGAAAGTGAGGCGACTTACATGATCCGTTTGGCCACACAGGCCGATCTCTCGGCAATCGATCAACTGATTTTAACGAAAGCGCAATCGTTTCGGGCCGCTGGAAAAACGCAATGGCAAAAATATTTAGAGCCGAGTCGGACCGATTTTGTGACCCATGACGTCACGAACGGAACCGTCTATGTATACGAAGCGAACGGAGACATCGCCGGGTCGGTCAGCTTGATCCCGCCGACGTCTTGGGACGAGAACTTGTGGGACGATCCTGACGCGGCCGTCTATTTACATCGCCTCGTCGTCGATGACCGGATGAAAGGCCGACAAGTCGGTGAACAGTTGATGCGTTATGCGCTTGCAGCGACGTCGAATCGCATCCGTCTCGACTGCGTCGCCACGAATCACTTCTTGAACGCCTATTATCCTCGCTTCGGCTTCAATTATGTCGGCGAACGAGATGGATTCTCTTTGTTCGAAAAAGAGGCTTGACCTTGACGCGACGTCAACGTGTACGCTGACTTCAAGGAGGTGAGGACATGTACACGATTCAACAACTCGCGACGCTCTCTGGCACGACCACAAGGACGTTGCGTCATTATGACGCCGTCGGTCTGCTCGTCCCGGAACGTGACGTCAACGGCTATCGGCGCTACTCGTTGCATGATGCCGAGCGGTTGCAGACGATTCTGCTGTATCGTTCGCTCGACTTCCCGCTCGAGACGATTCAAGGCTTACTCGAAGCCGAACCGTTCGATCGGACCCGTGCCCTCGAGGAGCAAGTGACCGCCCTGCGCGCGAAAGCCGCCTATTTTGCGACACTCGCCGAGACGGCGGAATCGACGCTCACCTCACTGAGAGGAGGAATTCCAATGGAAGACAAATCGTTGTTCAAGGGATTATCGTTTGACGAACTGAAAGCCCATGAAGCGAAGCACGAGGCGGAGACAGAAGAACGTTGGGGCGAGAGTGAGGCGTACAAGACGTCACGTGCGCGCGCCGACAAGCGATCGAAAGAAGACTGGGAAGCGCTCAGTCAACAACAAGTCGATCTCGTCAAGCCGCTCGTCGACTTGTTCACTGCCGGCGTCCCGGTCGAAGACCCTCGTGTCCAAGCGGCCGTCCGGGCGAACCACCTGTTCATCAATGACCAGTTTTATGACTGCTCGCTCGACATGTTCAGCGGACTCGGTCAGATGTACGTCACGGACGAGCGTTTCACCGCGTTCTATGACAAGTACGCGCCAGGACTGGCCGTCTATTATAATGACGCCATCCAACACTATTGCATCACCCAAAGCTAAACGGCCAAAGCATCGCGCTTTGGCCGTTATTTTGCCGTTCGACGGTCATACACATCTTCCTTTAGCAATAACTCGATTTGACGTCTCAAGAGCGGGAGCGCCGTCGTGAGCTGCAAGTACGGATACGTGGCAAAATCATCCGTCCCGCCGATGTAGAGCACGGCCCGGTCGACCACAGACCAGCCCCGCTCGGTCCACTGTTCGATTCGTGCCTCACAGACGTCCGGTTTGGCCCGGAACGCCCAGTACGCTTGGAGTTGTCCTTCTGCCATCGTCGGTGCGACCGTCAATACCGGGCAGTCGAAGCGGGCGAGGACGCTCGGGTCAATCGGCCCCGTCTCATGGGTGACGATGAGCTGCGGGTCGAGACGATCGAGCCACATCGTCGTCTTCGTATCGTTCAATGAGGTGACACGTAGAATGTGGTGGAACGGAATCGGCTCATCGTTCAATGGATAGCGACCTTTCAGTTCTCGGATCCGCGTCCGGCTCGAAAGGCGCATGACAGGCGACGTCAGCCGGACGTATACATGCGTCAGCCAATGCTTGATGGATTCCGGACGATGCTCGCTCGGCCCATCTTCCTGAACGACATGGGTTACCCCTAAGTTGCGGATCGCATGATAGACGTAGGCAGATGTCCGGTGTTCTCCAATGAGTAGTACGATCGGTCGGCCCATTTTGTCCCTCCCCTTTCTCTTCCTCCGAACGCCTCTCATCCGTGTCGCTCCTGCGTCGAGACGACGGCCGGGCGGCAACGGTCCGCCACTTCTTCCATCGATAAACTTTCAAATTGATACGTTTGATGCAACGTTTCATAATGGGCGATGATTTCACCCAACAAGGCCATGTTTTCGGATACATGTTTGCCGAAGTTGTGCGGGTGCCACCAAAGATGGAACACTTCCCCCCGTTTTGCCGCATGCGTCATGCTCCGTTTGATGCGCCGCACTTTGAGTCGGTCTAGGAAGCGAAGCGCCGGCACGTAAGGTCGCAGGAATCGGCTCGATGGGACGTTATAAGGAGATGATTGCCGAATGGCTGCCCACGAGACCGTGTGGTGGCCCGTCAAATTGACGTAGGCATCAAGCAGACGAAGAGCCCGTCGTCCTAATCCCTCATCCCTTCTCGCATCGGCCCGATAAATGTAATGGGTCTCATTGCCGCGATAGACATCGATTCCGACTTCTTGTGCCGCTTGGAAATGCGCCGGGCTCGATTGATTGCGCGGATAGACGATGCTCTGAATGGATAAGTCGCGACGTGCGGCCACCCGCTTCGCCGCCTCGAGATCGGCCTTGAACGCCTCGATGGTCACTCCTTCTTCTAAACAAGACAGATGACAATACGTATGCGTCCCGATGGTTTGACCAGGTGTCGCCGCGATTTGATCGACGAGTGATTTCCCGAAGTGATACGGGTCGACCGCCTCGTCCGCCCCGACGTGCTGCATCCAATTGTATGAAGAATATTCGGGATGCCGATACGCCGGTTGAATCGTCGGCAAGTCTTTCAATAGCTCTGCTTTCGTCTCATAGAACAGGAATCCGACCGTCGCCCAAGTCGCATGAATCTGGTGCGCGGCAAACAAGTCGAGCAAGCTCGGTACGACTTGCCGGACCCCGAGTAAATTATCGCCATACGCCTCAATCGTCGTACCGTCAAACGTGCCCCAGTTCAATTCAAAATCTAGTGAGATGACAAACGCTCCGTTCATCGAGACCCCTCCTCTGTCTTCACTTCTTTCCTTCACACGACTCACGAAGCTCTAGTTCGGCGAGCGCCCGTTTCCAGGAGCCGTACCGACGGGATACTTTGGCGACACTTGGTCGTTTATGTTGTTTCGCCCATTTTTGATAGGTGATCGCGTTGAATGGCACGACGACCCGACTTGCTTCTAGCAACGATTGAACGATTTCTGCTTTTTCACGTTCTGGCTGGACGGTAAAATGGAGCTCCTCTAAACGCTCTACCGTTTTCACGGCCAGACTCCAAGACCCGAAATGGGAAATAATATCACCTAGGGAAGGACCGGGATGATCTTTGACCCATTGTTGGTAATGGGTGCTCGTCAACTTCCCTTCCTGTTCAAGTGCGAGCCGAAGTGCTGCAACGAGTTCTTGTTGGGTATAGTGCTTTCGGGCTTCTAAGAGGCCGGCTGCTTTCAAGGCGCCGGTCCATGACCCGTAAAAATTGAGAACGTCGAGAAATGTCGGGACGTCCCGGTCTCGGCTCCAGAGCTGATATTGTTTAACCGTGAGGGTCGGAGTCAGAGATGCAGCGGCTCGAAGCGCTTGAATGATCTCTGCTTCCCGGTTCATCGTTCTTCCTCCTCAGACACTTTGTTCCGTGACGATCGAGCGCGTATCGAGCACGGTCTGGATGACTTGCTGTTGTTCCCCGAGGGTCAAGTCGGATCCCGATGGAAGGCAAATCCCATTCTCGAACAGACGCCGACTGACATCTTCTCCATCGACCGTCACATATTCGGCATCGCGATACACCGGTTGCAGATGCATCGGTTTCCAGACAGGACGAGATTCGATGCCGGCACTGGCAAGTCGCTCCATCACCGTGTCACGGTGCAAGTCTGTCTGATCCAACTGCATGGCGGTCAGCCAACGATTGGCCCGTGAGTGCGGGACTTCTTGCTGATATGTCGTCCCGAGCTGACGGAACATATGCTCATAGCGGGCGAACACGCGACGTCGTGCTTGAACGCGCTGCTCAATCACTTCGAGCTGTCCCCGACCAATCCCGGCCGAGACGTTGCTCAATCGATAGTTATAGCCGACTTGTTCGTGCTCATAATGCGGCGCGTCTTCCCGAGCTTGCGTGGCCAACTTGAGCGCCAACTGTCTCGTTTCCTCATTCGGTACCATGAGCATGCCGCCGCCTGATGTCGTGATGATTTTATTGCCGTTGAACGAATAAAACCCGATGTCCCCGATGGTTCCCGTCATTTGCCCGTGCCACGTCGAGCCGAGTGATTCGGCCGCGTCCTCGATCAATGGGACACCGAACTCACGACAGATGTGGCGAATCTCACCGATTTTCGCGACGACGCCGTACAGATGGACGACGATGACCGCTTTCGGAAGCTTTCCTTTCGTCGCGGCTTGGACGAGCGCTTTCCGAAGCGCGTCTGGCGACATATTCCACGTCGTCGTTTCCGAGTCGATAAAGACCGGAATGGCGCCGACGTAACGGATTGGATTGACCGATGCGACGAACGTGAGTGACTGACAGAAGACCGTGTCCCCTGTCCCGACGCCGAGCGTAAGTAGCGCCAAATGGAGGGCAGCCGTCCCTGAGCTTGTCGCCAAGGCGTACGGATGGTCTGCGTAAGCGGCGACTTCCGCCTCAAACGCGTTGACGTTTGGCCCAAGCGGGGCGATCCAATTGCTCGCGAACGCCTCTTCGATGTAGGCCATCTCACGGCCCGACATATGGGGCTTCGATAATAGGATGTTCATTTGATGCCCTCCTTCATCATGGTTTTATACGAGATATACCAATCGACGACTTGCTCGAGTCCTTCAAACAGCGATGTGCTCGGGCTGAAGCCGATCAGCGTGTCGAGCGTCGGAACGGCCGACTGCCGAAGTACCGACTCGCGCATCGGCAACGACGTCTTCGCCGATTTGTTGAGGATATGTCCGATGTCGGACAGTAACGTTTGGACGTTCACGTAGTCGGAGGCCGGGATTTGGAAATATCCGACTGGCGACATCCCGGTTTGAATCAAGCGAAGCAAGCGGACGACCGATTCGACGACATCATCGATATAAGAGACGTTGATGATATCCGTCGCGTAATACCCTGAGAGTCGGACACCGCGGTCGACGGCGACAATGGCCTTTGACACTAGCGTCGAGGCATCGTCCCAAGGTCCGAAGACGTCTTCTGTGAACAGATGGATCACCGGACGTTCCCCGTCCTCCTGTTTCACAGGCAAGTCGAACGTGATGAACGATTCAACCGGGACCCGTTTCGTTTGGATGGCGATGTAGCGTTTCATCAACTCGTAACGTTCCAGCGGCTCTTCACTTCCGTTATGGCGACGGGTCGAACATAAGATGATGTGTCTCGGTTCGTGTCGATTCAAAACGCTGCGCATGACTGTCTTGTTCGCGAGCGTTGAACGGATCAAATGGAACTGCGGGTGGGTGAGAACGTAGAGCCGCTGTTTGGCGATTCGCGTCTTGTGCCGCCCTTCATCGTCAATCCCGACGACATCAAACCCTTCCTGCAATAGCCGACGTGCGATATGAAACCCTTGGAAACTGGCTACCCCGACAATAAGAACCGTTTGATCGACCATCATTCTCCCCCTCTTCACTCGTTATGACCTTCAATTTCCGTCAGCGAGGCGTGTCCCGGCGATATGAGGACGCATTCGCTTCACGCCATGTGTAAAGAGACGATCGATGTCTCGGTCGAGGTCGTCACTATTGGCGATAAAAAGCAGCAGGTAGATCAGGGCCTCTTGGTCGTCTCGTAACGTCTCAATCAGGTGCAGCACGGAAGCGACGGTCGTGAAGGGACGGGTCCGGCCGACAAAGATTTTGGGGAAGACGTTCGCTTCTGGACCGAGTTCGCTCGCGGCGAGCAATTCTTCATATAACTTCTCACCCGGACGAATGCCGGTGACTTCAATGTCGATCTGTTCGGTCGTAAAACCGCTCAACTCGATCATTTTCTTCGCCAAGTCAATGATTTTGACCGGCTCGCCCATGTCGAGCACGAAAATCTCTCCCCCTCTGGACAAGACGCTCGCTTGGATGACAAGCCGGCTCGCTTCCGGGATGGTCATGAAGTAGCGGGTCATCTCAGGATCGGTGACGGTGACCGGTCCGCCCCGGAGAATCTGTTCTTTAAAGAGCGGTACGACCGAGCCGCGACTGCCTAAGACATTTCCGAAGCGTACGACTGCGAAGATCGTCTCGCTCGTTCGGGCTTTCTCTTGGACGACCATCTCGGCGATTCGTTTTGTCGAGCCCATCACGTTCGTCGGATTGACCGCCTTGTCGGTCGAGACCATGATGAAGCGGCTCACGTTATGCCGGGCCGCGACATCGACCATATGTTTTGTCCCGTAAATATTGTTTTTGACGGCTTCGAGCGGATTGTCTTCCATGAGTGGCACATGTTTGTGAGCGGCGGCATGATAGACGATGTCCGGCTGGTACGTACGGAACACATCTTCGAGCCGAGCTTCGTCTTGCACATCCCCGATGACCGGATGCAGGATCGTCTCCGTGCCGAGCCCACGCAACTCTCGCTCAATCAAGTAAATGCTGTTCTCCCCATGACCGAGGAGAATCATTTCTGCCGGGGCGAATTTGATCAATTGGCGACACAACTCCGAGCCGATTGATCCACCGGCGCCAGTGACGAGCACAGTCGCGCCTTCGACATGGCGAGATATTCCAGATATATCCAATTGAACCGGCTCACGTCCTAGCAAATCCTCGATTTTCACTTCGCGAATCTCGTTGATGGAGACTTTTCCGGTCGCCAGTTCCGAAATCATCGGCAAGGCGTGGGATTCGGCTCCTGTCTTCTCGATTCGTTTCAGCAAGGCGAGACGCCGTGTATAAGGCAAGCTTGGAATGGCCAAAATAACCACTTCGATACCATGTTCTTGAATGATGCGTTCCAAATCGTCCGTCATCCCGAGGACCGGGACGCCGTGGACGTAGAGTGTCTGCAGTTGCGGGTTGTCGTCGAGCAGACCGACGACGCAGAGGACGGTCGTCCGATGCTCCTTCAACTCGCGGACAATCAACTGTCCGGAATCCCCGGCTCCGATGATGAGTGCTTTTCGTCCCGGATGGTTCGAATGGGGTTTGAACACGTCAAACACATGGTTGCGGGCTAAGAAGCGGGTGAACAAGATGAGGTTGAATGCGAGCAACCCTTGTACGGCGATGATCATCCCAAGGCCAGCCCCGAAGTGGAACTGGTTGTAGGCGTACAACACCAAGTCACTGCTCAGTAAGGCGATGGCGACTTGTTTCATCTCATGGACCGAAGCGTAACGCCAGTCGATGCGATGAATCTTCAAGACGCTTCCGACGAGACTGAAGCTGACGATTTTAATGGCGACCATCATCAACATCTCGCTCGATTCGAGTGCCGCGTACGACGTGATCGTGGAGAACATCAGTTCAAACGTCGCGTACAATACAAACGAGACGATCAAGATATCGAGACATAAAAAGAGCAAATTGCGTTGATTCTTCCGATAGACGTTCACAAGTGTTGCCATGGTAGTTCGCACCTCCAAGAGTCTGAGTTGTTCGTTCGTGGTGTAAGTTGGAATGCGCAAAAGATGCGTCGATGCTAGTAAACTACCCGACTATCCTCAACAAGTTTAAAGATAAAACGAGCTTTTTCTCATTAACGACATAGATGCGAAAAAGGAGTTCACGAAATTATTATCATGATTTCATTCACATAATGAATAATTGTCGGACAAACGGGAAATGGAAATACATATAACCCGAATTGGGTATCGTTTACATTATTTTGAACTTAGCTAAAACGCCACATAAGGAGGTAGAAATCGATCATAAGCATCCTTTTTGACTAGCTCGTTGACTCTTCAACCAATACATGCTGTTCATTCACACCAAGAGACCTTCCGAGACGCTCGCTGCGTCTCCCTCCAAAGGAGAGACACCAAGATGAAAAAATGGACACGCCCTCAAATCGTACAAGCGTTGCAGTTAGCTGCTCAAGAACATGCCGAGCTCGATTCGAAACGGTATAGTGTATGGTCGCAAACCAAAAATGTCCCGTCCCTTTCCACCGTCATCCATCAGTTCGGGTCTTGGCGCGAGGCGCTCGCCGCTGCCCAAATCCAAATGTCGTTCCATTACTACTCGGATGAAGACATCCTCCGCGCGTTGAATCAAGCTGCCGAGGAGTTACCGCTCTTCACGAGCCAAACGTATCGGGAATGGTCGAAAGTGACGCGCTCCCCGTCGCTCACGTTGATCAGCAGCCGTTTCGGCTCTTGGTCGAACGCGCTCCGGGAAGCGAAACTTCAGACGACCGCCGCGAAAAACAATGAAGAGCGCATCATCCAAGCCTTGATTGAAGCGTCCGAAGAACTCGAACGTCTCACGTCCCAGCACTACGCCATCTGGGCCCAAGAACGCGGTTATCCGACAGTCGCGACGATCGCCCGGAAATATGGATCTTGGAGCTACGCCTTGTTCGTCCTCGACATCGCCCCGCCGAAACGGAAATGGGACGAAGAAGATGTCATCGAAGCCCTCCGCGTCGCGAAACATGAATTGTCCCACTTCAGTATTCTGCATTACCGGAAATGGGCCGAAGGACGAAACGTGCCGAGCACGTCGACCATCAACGCCCTCTTCGGCAGTTGGACGGCCGCATTAAAATGCATGGAAGAACAGACGATCACCCAATAACAAAAGCCCTGTCTCATCGTGAGACAGGGCTTTTGTTCAAGTGACGATCGAAATGAATAGCGGGATGCCGATGAGCAAGTTGAACGGGAACGTGACGGCGAGGGCGAGCGTCAAATAAAACGACGGCTCCGCCTCCGGGACCGATGCTTGGAGCATAGCCGGTGCGGCGATGTACGACCCGCTCGCCGCGAGCGTCATAAGCAGAATCGTTCCCCCATCAGACAGTCCAGCCATTCCGGCAGCGAGAAAACCGATGGCCGCGCCGACGAGCGGAAACGTCATCCCGACGACTAAAAACTTCATCCCGTACGACGGTAGCGTCTTCAGCTGATGACCGACCTTTACGCCGAGGCTGAGCAAGAACAACAGCAACACGCCTGGGAACAAATCGACAAAAAACGGGGTTAATGCCGACGTATCCGGGGTGACCAGCCCGACGATGAGACCAGCCAAAAGCAGCAAGATGCTTTTCGAGAGCAGACTGTCACGGATGACGGTGAGTGATTGAGTCGGTGCCGCCGTGATGCCGAGGACGCGGCTTTGATTGTATAACAACAGTGCGACGACGAGACCCGGAATTTCGAGGACGACGACGAGTGTTGTCATGAACGGCTCATAACTGATGCCGAGACGTTCGAGCTGCGCCGTCGCAGCGACATACGTCACGAGCGAGACCGAACCGAACGTCGCGGCCATGGCAATACGCTCCGGAAACGTGAACTTCAAGAACGCTCCAAGGCCGAACGCGACGAGCGGAAGTACGAGACCAAGCACGAGCGTGACGGCGAGCGGGAACGCCAACTCGTCCATCGATACCGAGGCGAGCCCCATCCCTCCTTTCAATCCGATAGCAAGCAGTAAGTATAGGTTGAGCGTGATGCTGAGTGACTCAGGAATCTTCAAATTCGATTTGCCGAGAGCGGCAATCACACCTGTCACGAATAGGAGCACCGGGGCACTCGTCAATAAAAACATCAATTGTTCCATCTTTTCCTCCTGGACGACAAAAGCGCACACCAAAGAGAGGTGTGCGCTGCATGCCGACGGCTCGAACACGTTCGCTCCGTCTAGCCGACAACTGTCGGGTATTTAGTTCGGCAGCTCCGGGACAGGACGACGGGAATATCGCACGGACACTTCCCAATCCTGAACCGTCTCTGCTTCTAGTGTAAAAATGTCGTCACGGCTTGTCAATCCCGCCATCCCATGGTGCATCAAGTCGAAAGACGATGAGGCGTTCCCCTGTCTTCGTGCTGATATCCGTGTGAAGCGAGACGAGACGCCGACCGAGCACGTCATGTAAAATCGCCTCGAGTTGGGCCCGCCCTGATTCGACGAGGTTATTGCGATATTTCTTCAATTGCTCACGACCGGCCGATTTGGCGGCCAGTTCATACTCGGCCGGGGTCAAGACGCCCTGAAGCGTCACGATGGCCAAGTCGCGGAGCAGGTCTGCTTTACACGTCAAAGAGCCGCGCCCGAGATACTCTTTCTCCCATTGTGTGATCCGAGCACTCAGTTCCATTTCGAGCTGACCTTTTTTCGGCATCGTTACTTCACGAATCCGATCATCATCTCGCGAAGAATCTTCGCGGCGGCGATGGCCGTCATGTCCGATTGGTCATATGCTGGTGACACTTCGACGAGATCGGCACCGATGATGTCGATGTCGGCGTTCGCGATGGCGTGCACTGCTTCGAGCAACTCTTTCGTCGTGATGCCGCCGATTTCTTGCGTACCCGTTCCCGGGGCCGCCGACGGGTCGAGGACGTCGATGTCGATCGTGACGTACACTTTCTTCCCGGCGAGCGTCGGCAACACGCGTTTGAGCGGTTCAATCACTTCATATTTATACATGTTATAGCCGACTTCTTTGACCCAGTCGAACTCTTCTTTCATCCCAGAACGAATTCCGAACGAGTAGCAGTTCGACGGTCCGATGAGTTCGGCCGCTTTTTTGAGCGGTGTCGAGTGCGAGAGCGGCTCACCTTCATAGTCGTCACGGAGGTCCGTGTGCGCATCGAGGTGCAAGATGACGAAATCATCCCCGTACGCATCATGCATCGCCTTGATGACCGGCCATGTGACGAGGTGTTCTCCCCCCATACCGAGTGGGAACTTGCCTTCTTTGATGATGTCTTTGACGAACGACTCGATCATGTCGAGTGACTTCTGGGCATTCCCGAACGGGAGCGGGATATCGCCAGCGTCATAGACGGCTGCTTCCGTCAAATCACCATCAAGATAAGGGCTATATTCTTCGAGTCCGATCGAGACTTCACGGATTCGGTTCGGACCGAAACGTGAGCCTGGACGGAAACTGACCGTCCAGTCCATCGGCATCCCATAAAGGACCGTCTTCGCGTCCGTCACTTCCGGCAAGCTCGCGATAAACACTTTGCCTGAGTAGGCTTCATCGAAACGTTTAATCATTTCGTCAAGTCCTCCACAAATTTCGGAAGGACGAAGGCCGCATTGTGAAGCTTCGGCGTATAGTACTTCGTCTCGATAGCATGGAAACGCTCGGCCGGCACTTGTTCTGGGTCGTACTGCTTCGAGCCGATCGTGAACGTCCACATGCCGCTCGGATACGTCGGTACGTTGGCCGTGTAGAGCTTCGTGATTGGGAAAATCTCTTTCACGTCACGTTGAACCGTTTGGATGAGCTCTGGCGTGAACCATGGGTTGTCCGTCTGCGCGACGAAAATGCCGTCGTCTTTGAGCGCTCTCGAGATGCCGGCGTAGAATCCTTTTGTGAACAAGTTGGCCGCTGGGCCGACCGGTTCTGTCGAGTCGACCATGATGACGTCATACTCGTTCTCTGATTCGGCGATATGCATGAAGCCGTCACCGACGATGACTTCAACACGCGGGTTGTCGAGTTCACCTGCGATATTTGGTAAGTATTTCTTCGAATATTCAATGACTTTCCCGTCGATGTCGACGAGAACTGCTTTTTCGACTGATGGGTGTTTCATAATCTCACGAATGACGCCACCGTCTCCGCCACCGACAACGAGCACATGCTTCGGATTCGGGTGTGTGAAGAGTGGGACGTGAGCCACCATCTCGTGATAGACGAATTCGTCCTTATCCGTCGTCATGACCATTCCGTCAAGCAACAACATTGTTCCGAACTCGTCCGTTTCGACCATTTCTAGTCGTTGAAACTCCGTTTGTTCGCTCTCATAAACGTGGTTTACACGGAACGTGATTCCGTAATCTTCTGTTTGGTGCTCCGTAAACCATAATTTTAATTTTTGGTCCATCGATAGAACCCCTTTCTGTTCAAAAAGTTGTTCGTATGCGAGTGGCGTTTTGAGGCGCTTCTTATTCATACGATAGGAAGTATACAAAAACTGTACCCATTTTGCACGATTTTTTTATTTATTTACCTCGATGTGTGAGTTTTAGGTGAGTTTTGTCCGATAAACTGATTAAAGAGTATTTCGATTATTTGAAAGGAGGGATCCTATGTGGTCTCCTTGTACCGCCTGCTCCACGACCATCCCATTTTTTGAACGGGGCCTCGTCGTCGTCAATGACAAGCCCCACCCGTACGACTCGTTTGACGAATTGACGGAACACCTCGCCGCCGTCGAGGAAGACGTGTACTGTGTCGACCCGACCACAAAACGCCAGACCGCCGTCGTCTCGGCGAGCGACCTGCTCGAACAAATCGCCAACCGCGACATGATCGAATTGATTCAACACGGTGACCTCGAGAGCCACTTGCAACCGATCATCCATCTCGACACCGGAGAACGGTTCGGCTACGAGGCTCTTCTCAGAAGCCAGAACAACGTCTCACCGGGCGAACTGTTCCGGGCCGCGAACCGATTCGGACTTCACTCGAAGCTAGATCAACGTGCTCGCGCCGAAGCGATCAAAGCGACGTATCACGCCGTCGAGCCGCACGAGAAGACGTTCATCAACTTCTTGCCCTCGACGATTTATAACCCAGACTATTGTCTCCAACACACGTTCGAGCTTATCGACCGGTACGGACTCAGTCCCGATCGTTTCATCTTCGAGGTCGTTGAGACGGAGAAAGTCCAAGATGTCGCCCATTTGCAACATGTGTTCTCTACATATAAGAAGCGTGGTATGAAAGTCGCCCTCGATGATGTCGGCGCTGGCTTCTCGACGCTCGATATGTTGAAGCGACTTGAGCCCGACTATGTCAAAATCGACCGGTCGTACATCTCCTTCTGCGACCAAGACGCCGAGAAACGAGCGTTCTTGAAAAACGTACGTCAATTGACACGCTCAATGGGCATCACCATCCTCGCCGAGGGCATCGAACGCCCCGAAGAAGTCGACGTCTGTCGCGAACTCGGGTTCGACCTCGCCCAAGGCTATTACTTCGGTAAACCGTCTCCTTATGTGCTTTGACGCAATGAAGGCCTAGAGCACCCGCTCTAGGCCGTTTTTTTAATCCTCGTCTTCCTCTTCGTCCATATCTTCTTGCATCTCGGTATCTTCGTTGTTCATCGGTTCTTCCTCTGCTCCCCCGCAAGCCCCGAGGATGATGCCCGTCGCCAACAGCGACGCAGCCAATGCACCTTTCTTTTTCATCATGAACACCCCTTTTTACGTTGTGTCGTACAGTACGGTTAATTCCCTCGCGCTTCATGCTGAAACGTTTTTTAGGTTAAGAACATGTAAACGGTGGAATGAATCTAGTGATGACAACTGAACAGAAAGAAGGTGTACTTGTTGAAACGACGCGTCTGGCAACTCCTCATCATGATTGTACTCGGCATCTTCCTTCTTGGTTTGCTTTACTCGATCGATGGGCTCATCCCGTTCCTAATTGAGGCCGCCATTCTCATTCCGCTCATCGTCGGCTGGCATATCTTATTTGACCATGTCCAACCGCAGGCCAAGCTCGCCTGGCTGCTCGCCGTCTTGTTCATTCCGTTCCTCGGTGCCCTCGCCTGGGTACTGTTCGGCCGAACACCTCGACGACACCGACGCATCAAACGGACCTCGACCGAGATTCGGATGTTCCGGCAAGCAATCGAGGCCGAACGGATCGAGACGGCAAACGACGTGTCGGATCGCTTTCCTCTCACGCGCACACTCGAGAAGCTCGGCGCGACCGGTGCGGATGGTCACACGTCGACGAAACTGCTCGTCAACGGCGAGGAAAAATTCGATGCGGTGATTAAAGATATCGAGCAAGCGACCCATCATATCCACGTCCAATATTATCTATTCCGGACCGATGAAATCTCGCTCAAGATTCGTGACGCTCTCATTAAACGATCAAATGAGAATGTCACCGTCCGCTTTTTGTATGACGGCCTCGGCAGTCAAGAGATTAGCGAATCGTTTCTCGAACCGCTCCGCGAGTCCCGTGTCCACGTAGAGGCGTTCGACCCGGTCGTCCACCCGCTCCTCGTCTTTAACGCCAACTTCCGCAACCATCAAAAGTTGATCGTCATCGATGGGCGAATCGCTTACACCGGCGGACTGAACGTCGGGGATGAATATCTCGGGAAACATAAAAAGCTTGGATTTTGGCGTGATACCCATCTGCGCCTCGAAGGACCGCTCGTCCGGGAACTTCAGCGTTTGTTCGTCGAGAATTGGCTGTATGCCGGTCATGAAGACGATACAGAACGCTGGGACTTGTTCGCCGACAGCAAACATTTGCCAGAATACTTCATCGACGACCCGCAACCGGATAACGGGGCGACCCAGCTACTCGTCACGTCTCCTGGAAAAGATGTCACAATCCGAGACGGGCTCATTACGCTTTTGATGGAGGCGAAGGAGTCGATTTGGATCACGACACCATATTTAATTCCGCCTCCCGAGTTGCTCGCGCTGTTAGAAGTCGCCGGCCGGCGTGGCATCGATGTGCGAATCGTCGTCCCCGGAAAAGGAGACGAATGGTTCAGCTTCCATGCGACCGAATATTATTTCGAACAACTGCTCAAACGGAACATTCGGATTTATAAATACAATCGCCATTTCATCCATGCAAAAACCGTCCTCATCGATGGCAAGATTGCGCTCGTCGGGACGGCTAACTTTGATTTTAGGAGCATGTATTTGAACCACGAGATGACAATCGCCCAGTATGAGACGTCGTCCATCCAACAGCTGCAAGAAGCGTTCTTGAAAGACTTTGATGAGTCGATTCTCATCGACTGGTCAATGCTTCGCAAGAAATCGAGCGGCAAACGTTTCATCGAAGCGTTCTGTCATATCTTCTCGCCACTCCTTTGAGACACACGCCAAACCGCATACAGGACGATGAGCAACGCGATGAGACCGAGTTGCCAACCCGCGGCCACGTGTAAGACCGCCGCGACCGCGAGCGCCTCGATCAACAATGCCGGCACTTTCCCAATCATGCTCGCTACGGCGAAGGACGGGAGCGACATTCGGCTGAACGCGGCCGACAGCGTGACGAGTCCGGACGGGACGAACGGCATCAGCCTCAGCCCGAGGACAAGAAACCATGCCTCAATACCACCTGCTTCGCGGAGCCGTTTCAAACGCTCCCCATCCGGTGACGTGAACCGGTGGAGCGCTTTGCGATAAAGAATAAAACTGAGCACAGCACCCACGGCCTCGCCGACGATAGAGACGGCGACGCCCGGTCCAAATCCTAGCAGTTGCACGTTCAGTGCCGTCAAAAATGCGCTCGGTAATATACCGGCGACGGCGATGAGCATATTCAACAAGATACTGATCACAACAAACAACGGGATCGGCAAAGCTGCCCATTCCATATAAAAACCTCACTTCATGTGAAAAGGCTGGCCCGTCAACGACGGGTCAGCCTTTTGTTTATTTTGCTTCGACTTCATCCCACGCGTCTTCGTCGACAGGTGGAAGGTGTTTCTCTTCAAGTTTCGAGACAACGACCGCGCATGTCGCGTCGCCGGTAATGTTGACCGACGTCCGGAGCATGTCGAGAATACGGTCGACACCGATGATCAGGGCAATCCCTTCGACCGGTAAGTTGACCGACTGCAAGACGAGCGCGAGCATGATGAGCCCGACACCAGGTACACCCGCCGTCCCGATTGAGGCGAGTACCGCTGTGATGACGACCGTCACGAGTTCGGTCATCGTCAAATCAGCCGCGAATACTTGGGCGATGAAAATCGTCGCGACCCCTTGCATGATCGCCGTCCCGTCCATGTTCACCGTCGCGCCGAGCGGCTGAACGAATGAGGAAATGGAACGCGGCACGCCGAGTTTCTTCTGGGCGAGTTCCATCGATACAGGGAGCGTCGCGTTCGAAGACGACGTCGAAAACGCGAGCGTGATCGCTTCGTAGAAGTTTTTAAAGAAGAAGACCGGACTCATCTTCCCGAGCAGGACGAGCGCCCCGCCGTAGACGAGTACCGAGTGTAAAAATAGCGTCAAGACGACCGCGAACATATACCACGCCATCGCTTTGACAGCATCGAAACCGATCCCTCCGATGGCCGAGGCGATCAAAGCGAACGCGCCGTATGGGGCGAGCTTCATGACCAAGTGAATCAAGTGCATCATGATGCGGTCGCCTTGTTTGACGAAACGGCGCCACGTTTTGGCCCGTTCGCCGAGAGCGATCATCGCAAATCCGATGAGAGCCGCAAAGACGATGATTTGAAGCATGTTGCCTTCAGCGAGCGCTTGAATCGGGTTCGTCGGAATCATGTTGACGAATGTCTGCACGATGTTTGACGACTCTTCAGCCGCACCCGATTCGAATTCAAGGTTTGCCGTTTGGAAGTCACCACGTTCTCCCGGTTTGATGACCGAAGCGACACCCATCGCCAAGATGATGGCGAGCGCTGTCGTCGTCAAGAAGAAGAGGAGCGCCTTCGATCCGACCCGCCCGAGCTCTTTCGGGTCCCCGAGACCCATGACGCCGAGAATGATCGAGAAGAAGACGATCGGAACGACCAGCATTTTAATCAAGTTCAAAAATACAGTACCGACTGGGGAAAGGATATACGTATTGACGATGTCATATACGTTACCGGACAGACCGGCGAGCCCTAGCCCGACAAGGACCCCTAAGGCGAGACCAATTAAAATTTTCTTCGTTTCACTCATCGTGTCACCCTTTCTTTTTTGCACAGTGCGTTTAGTATAGCATAATGCTGAATATTCATACAATTACGGTGAAATCACAACATCATAACAAGTTCATATTCCCATCTTCACTTGAACGAAAACAAAAAAGATTGGAGACCAAAACGGTCCAATCTTTTCACTCGGCATCGAGACGCGCAAGTTCGGTTTGAAGTTCGGTCGATTGCTCCCAAATCTCAGGACGATGTTCTTTCAAAAACGCGGCTAGCACGTTGCGTGACGGAGCGTCCATCATATCGATGAGAATACGGCCTTTGAGCGATTTGTCCATCTGGTTGACGTGGTACGGCAACAGCTTGTATCCGCGCCGTGCCTCAAGGTCGACCGACATGTCACAGGCCGCGACACCGCCATAATAGAACCCTTCCGGCTTTCGACCGACCGTGACCCAGACGATCCAGTACGGTTTGCCGTTCGGCACCGCTTCCGGATCCGTCAAAAACTTGATGCGTTTCTCGATCGCCGATTTAGCATGCATGGCCCCCATATCGATGACCGCGGTCCCCGCCTCGACATCGATGATGACGGGAGACATATTGTTCAAACTGAGCGAACCGACCCCAAAACCGCCGTGGCCATCGGTCGAATCGTCAGCGACGATGTTAAAATTAATCTCTTTCATAGACTTCCCTCCCTCTCTACTGTACACAAAGACGAGGGAATGTGGCAATCCGGAACGTCAGCACCATTCAATCCGAAACGTCGTACCCGGTCCGATGGCACGGATGAGCGGCCGGTCTGCCTCGATGACCCGGCCGAGAACGTTGACTCGTGCATCAGGCGGAAGATCCCGTTTCGTCATTTGCATCTCGCCGGCATAGCGCCCGTAATCCGCATTATCGACCGTGATCGTCCCAAGCGGACGCGGTCTCGCATCCATCGGTTCAAGCAAGCGGTCCCCAGGTCGGCCGTAAGCCCGAGACTCGACCGAGCGGATGACGTCACGGGCCGGATCCATCCGGTTCGTCTGGACGCGATAGAAGGCGGCCTCAATCGTCGTCTCCGCTTCGGCCCGGAGGACGAGCATCCCGTCCGCGTGTGAGGCGAACTGTTCGATCGTCTCGTCGGCAAGTCCCGGATCGCCGATTAAAATGCGGTCGACCGAATCGGCGAGGTCCAAGTAACAAGCGAACGTCGATAACGTTCGATGGTCTTCGAGCGTCGGCAACCGTTCAAACAACGGTCCGCGGAGTGACCCATCTCCCGGGATGAACGCTTGAACGCTCAATCCTTGGCGTTTCAACCAATCGTTCTTGGCATCGAACCAGTTTCGATCAAGCCCCGTCTCTGGGCGCGGATAGAAGTTGTGCCACGCCTCGACGTTGTCCGTCACGAGGCCGTGTTGCTTCATCTCTATGAGTTCCGCTTCAGACAGCGTGCTCGCGTTCAAGGCGACCGTCATCCGGGTCGACAAGTCGGCGACTTGTTTTGGGGTCACGCCGTAATCGACGCGCAGCCCCGTCACGCCCCACTCGGTGAGCGTATGGGCATCGTCCCACGTCTTGCCGAGCGCGGCGAGCGACATCGGTGCGATATCCGCAAACAGCTCCATGTCGAGTTTTCGTGCGAGCGTCCCGAGATCACGGAGCCTTTCCGTATACACCGACGTGTCGTCCTCGGGGATATGCAGTGACGTGAACATCGAGGTGAAGCCAATCTCGCGCATGCGTCCGATCCATATCTTGAACTGCGGTGTGAGCGGTTCGCTCAAATAAACCGATAATCCTTTCATCAGAAAACCCTCCTCATCAAATGAAAAGGCGACTCCAAAGAGCCGCCTCGGTTGTTAAATCCCGTCTGCCATCTCTTCTTTGAAGCCGAAGAAATACGTGAAGATGAAGCCAGCCGTATACGAAATGACAAGACCTGCGATGTACGTCAAGTACATGCCGTTGTCGATGAGCGGTGTGAGCGAGAGACCCGAGACCCCAATCCCGAGTGCTGCCGTCTTCATCGTCGCTTGGAAGGCACCGCCGACCGCGGCCCCCATACAAGCCGTCAAGAACGGACGACCGAGCGGAAGCGTGACCCCGTAGAGGAGCGGTTCACCGATGCCAAGGAATCCGACCGGGATCGCCCCTTTGATGATGTTACGGAGACGTTGGTTGCGCGTCTTCACAAAGATAGCAAGTGCTGCCCCGACTTGTCCGGCCCCGGCCATCGCCAAGATCGGCAAGAGTGCCGTGTTACCGACCGTGTTGAGCAACTCCAAGTGAATCGGTGTGAGTCCGTGGTGCAATCCGACCATGACGAGCGGTAAGAAGAATCCAGCAAGAACAGCCCCTGCGACCGGTCCACCGACTTCGAGCACGGCGTTAAGACCTTGCATGATACCGTCCGACAACACGCCTGCGACCGGCATAATCGCATAGAGCGCCGTGAAACCGACGACGAGTACCGTAAGAAGCGGTGTGAAAATGATATCAACCGCTGTCGGCATGAAGCGACGGACATGTTTCTCGATGTACGTCATGAGCCAAGCGGCAAAGATGACCCCGAACAGTCCACCCCGCCCGACGACGAGCGGTTCCCCATAAATGGTGATGTCCGCGAGCACCGGGTTGAAGAGGATCCCCCCGGCGATGGCACCGAGTACCGGCGTCCCGCCGAACTCTTTTGCCGTATTCCAACCGACGAGAATGGCGAGGTAGGCGAATACCGTGCTACCGAGCAACAAGAGGATTTGCATCCACGTTTCCGTCGGGTCGACCCCGGCGTTCTTCGCGAAGTTGGCTCCTCCGTTAATGATACCTGAAGCGACAAGTCCTGGAATGAGCGGAATGAAAATATTCCCTAAGCGACGCAAGAAGCGCTTGAACGGCGACTTCTGTTTGTCTTTCACTTTTTGACGTTCGATGGCGGCCCGTTCGTCCGGAGTCAAGTTCGCGTCGACCGATTCTTCTCCGATGGCGAGCCCCGTCTCACGACTGAGATGGTCCGCCACGCGGTTGACCGTCCCCGGGCCAACGACGATTTGCAACGTCTCATCATCGATGACACCCATGACACCATCGATTTGTTTCAAGGCGGCAAGATCCGCTGTCGTCGGATCCTTGAGCGCCAAACGCACACGTGTCATACAGTGCGCGAGTTGACGAATGTTGTCTTTCCCCCCGACATGCTCGAGTATCGCATGCGCAAGAACCTCTTCTTTCTTCATCTCGAATCCCCCTTATAGTGCGTCACGGACGAATCCGTTCGCACGCTCTAATCGCTCGACTGCCTCCGCATGCGGGACATCGGCTAAAATCATGACGATCGCCGTCTTGACGTGCCCACCGGATGAATCAAAATAACGCGCGGCCGTCTGTTCGTCGACCCCTGTCGCTTCCGCAATCATCCGTTTGGCCCGCACTTCCAACTTCTCGTTCGTCGGCTGCACGTCGACCATCAGGTTTTGATACACTTTCCCTACTCCAATCATCGACGCCGTCGAAATCATGTTGAGGACGAGTTTTTGCGCCGTCCCTGCTTTCAAACGGGTCGAACCGGTCAACACTTCCGGTCCCGTCTCGACCTCGATTTTATACTCGGCGTGGTCGCTGATTTTTGATCCTTTGTTACATGATAACGCAGCTGTCGTCGCCCCGACTTCACGGGCGTAATCGAGCCCGCCGATGACGTACGGTGTCCGGCCGCTCGCGGCGATTCCGACGACCGTGTCCTTCTCGCTCAAGTGAAGCGCTTTCAAATCATTGACTGCCAAATCCTTGCTGTCTTCTGCTCCCTCGACGGCTTTGATGAGCGCACGCTCGCCTCCGGCGATGAGTCCGACAACCATGTCCGGTGATACGCCGAACGTCGGCACACATTCTGCCGCATCCAAGATACCGAGTCGTCCGCTCGTCCCTGCGCCGATATAAATCAAACGCCCGCCTTGTTTGAAGGATGCGATGGCACGCTTCGTCACTTCGGCAATGACCGATAGCTCTTCTTTAATGACGTGGGGGACCGACTGATCTTCCTCGTTCATCACCGCGAGGAACTCCTCGACCGCCATCTCGTCCAAGTGCATCGTTCGTTCATTCCGTCTTTCAGTAGCCAATTTGTCTAACATCGCCACCATCCTTTCTTCTCTCTGATTTTATTGTACTAACTTGAAATTAAAAGTCAAATTTATTTAAAAAAATAAGGAAGTAAAATTTCATAAAAGAAATGAGGATGTTACCCATTCCATAGAAAAAGCCCAGCCCATATCGGACCGAGCCCTTCATTCGACCAGTTTCTTCATCACGTGGACGTGGTCGCCCCGTGCCGTGACGGAATCTTTTTCGTACACATAACCTTGTCGTTCCCAAAAGTGATGTGCCCGTTCATTGTGCGGCAAGACTCCGAGCCGAAACACCGTCTGGAAAGGGCGCATATATTCCTGTTCAAGTTGCTCATACAGCCGTTGCGCGACACCGGTACCATGAAATCGCTCGTCGACGACGAACAGGCCGAGCCAGAGCGATCCGTCGACTGGATGTTCTTTCAACAAATCAGCGACCGCGATGACGCCCCCTTCTTCAAACACGAGGCTGACGGTCCCTTCGGCTTCAAAGTCGGTCAAATTCTCGTCTCGAAACGCTTCAGGCGTCTGTCCGTTCAAGCTCGCGAACGCCGACTGCCGCAATAAGAACGTCGCGACCTTGTCGCGCCACGTCGCATCATAAACGTGAATCATCGGCGCAACTTCACCATCTCGTCACGCGCCTCGGCGTAACGGTCAATCAAACTTTCGCCTTTTCGGTGCAACAGACCCATATAGAGCGTATCGATGATCGTCAACTGGGTCATCCGTGAAGCGATGCTCGCGATCCGGAAATCACGTTCGACGCTCGGCGTGCAAAGACGGACGTCCGCCTCCCGATAGAGCGGAGATTTATCGAGGTCCGTGATGGCGACGACCGGCACCCCTTTCTTTTTGGCGAAGCGGACGAGTTCGAGCACATCTTTCGTCCGACCCGACGTGCTGATGGCGACAAAGACGTCGTTCGGTCCGAGATGCGGGATGAGTGACAACATGTAATGGAAGTCTTGCGACGTCTGGGCCGCATAGCCAAGTTTCGTGAATTTGTACTGGGCGTCGTACGCCGCCGTCGACGAGCCGCCGACCCCATAAAACACGACCCGATTCGCTCGGGCGAACGTATCGATCGCATGCTCGAGCTCACGCTTGTCCATCGCCTCGGCGCACGCCTCGATGGCCATCTTGTTTACATGGATGACTTTTTGAAACGAATCGTACGGTGTGTCTTTCTGCTGTAACACGTTGAAGTCGGTGAGTGTCGTCTCGGTGATGGCCAAGTCTTTGACGAGGGCGAGCTTGAACGCCTTGAAGCTGTCGATGCCGACGACGCGGGCGAACCGGACGATACTCGCCTCTGACACATCCGTCTTTTGAGCAAGTTCTTTCGTCGTCATGTTCGGAACGAGCGTCGAGTGGGTCAAAATATAGTCTGCGATTTTCTTCTCGACAGACGTCATCTCACTTTTAGCGAGTTCGATTTTTTTGAGTAAGGATTCCATCGGGTCATCCCCTTCCTACTTCTAGTTTCTGTTTCCATGATAGCGGATTCTTTCTGCACAAGCCAACTTGGATATGAAAAAGGTCAAGCCGAAGCTTGACCTGATCGTTATAAGTTTTTGGCATTGAACGTATCGCCGCCTTGAATCGTCCCGTTTTGGAACCCTTTGTCGAACCAGCGTTTCCGCTGTTCGGACGTCCCATGGGTGAACGAGTCTGGCGTCACATAGCCGCGTGCCTGTTTTTGAAGCGTGTCATCCCCGATTTGGTGCGCCGCATTCATCGCCTCTTCGACGTCGCCAGCCTCGAGGTAGCCCATGCCTTGGGCGTGGTGGGCCCAGACACCCGCATAATAATCGGCCTGAAGCTCGAAGCGGACCAAATATTTATTGAATTGCGTCTCACTCATCTCGTTACGGAGCGGCATGATCTCATCGGTCGTGCCGAGCAACGTCTGGACGTGGTGGCCGACTTCGTGGGCGACGACATACGCCATCGCGAAGTCACCCGGTGCGTTGAAACGTTGACTGAGTTCATCATAGAAACTTAAATCGATGTATAGTTTTTGGTCACCGGGACAGTAGAATGGTCCGACAGCCGATCCCGCGATACCGCAGGCAGATTCAACCTGGTCTTTATACAAGACGAGCGTCGGTTCCCGATACGTCAATCCGTTCTCTGCGAATATATCGGTCCATACTTCCTCGGTATCCCTTAGCACGACCGACACGAAGTCTGCCATCTCTTCTTCCCGTGCCGACCCTTGGTACGTCTCGGACGACTGTGGTTCGCCGATCCCGATGTTGTTGACAATGTCTGCCGGATTGCCCCCGTTCAGCAACGTGAAGACGATGACCAAGATGAGACCGAAGCCTCCGCCAATCCCGGCAATCCCTTTCCCTCCGACACGTTGTCCCCGTCGATCTTCAACGTTACGACTTGCTTGTCTACCCTTCCATTTCATCAGCCTGTTCCTCCTACGTCTAGTCTGTCTTGTTCATTACCCCGTTTTCACATATTTCGCACCTGCATTTTTTCTTTGTACTGTCCGCTCAATCGATTTTCTGCTTTCCACCCGCCCCACCTTTCACTAGAATGAAAGGGAACGAACTAAAAGGAGGAAATGTTATGCCATACGTAACGGTTAAAATGCTCCCAGGCCGCACGGTCGAACAAAAACGTGCGTTGATTGAAAAAGTGACGGAAGCCGTCTCGGAGACGACGAACGCACCGAAAGAAAACATCACCGTCTTCATCGAAGAAATGGACGCGACGCACTACGGTCAAGCCGGCGTTATGCACGCGGACAAGAAGTAATGATGTAAAAAGAATGCCATGTCCCTGTTGTGGACATGGCATTCTTTTTGCCTCAAAACGGCATTTTATTAGAAATAGTTTTCATAATCAAATCTTCTACGATTGTTTCGACTTTAGTGATTTCTAAAAAGCCGCTCTCATCAATCCGTGGAACCGCATTAGTCTCAAGGAATCTCCAATCATATTGAATCGTTTCTAAATCATTCGCATTGGCAATTTCTTTAGACGTTGCTCTCATTAAAATACGGAATTTATATGGCCAGAGCCCAGTTTTGTGTTTTTGCATCACAAAATGCTCATTTTGTTGAACATTAATCCAAAAATTCAATCCGCCCATTGTTGAAACAGGTTTTCTAAATGGCACAAAAAATCCTCCTATAATGTCTAATGTACAATCATTATACAAATATAGATGTTAACAGTGTTTGGATTTTTATTTTTTTGGTATATATTTTCAATTACATAATAAATGTTGGATGCATTTTTACAAATGTGGTCAGTCTTCCAGATTCACTTCAAACCGTTCGCTCGGGACGGTCGGTTTAATGAGATGACGCGTCGCACGCCAAATGTGATAGCCGATTCGGTCGAGCCAGAGGAGAGCTTGCACCTTTTGAATCGTTTGGTCCATCTCGAGTTGATTGGCCGCCGTCTCCTCGAGCAGTTCGGCCCGGTGCGCTTTTCGATATTCGGCGAGCTGTTTCGAGGCCGTCTTCCACTGCCGAGACTCTTCCGGGGGCGTGTGATGGTTGAGCGTCTCCAACATGTCGAGTTCATGCAAGACGAGCTGGCGCGCGACTAGGAAGTCTGTATCCCGAAGGGCGTCGACCGGGTCGACTTCACGCATGACGAACAGCCACCGCTCCAAGTGATCAATCGTATGAAGCAGCGACAAGTGTTGCCCATAGTCATTGCGGCCCCGCCCTTCTTCCAATTGAATCGTGCTCAAAAAGACACGCACGTCCCCGAGCGTCTTCTCCACGAGTTGGAGCTCGTCGTCGCGCTTTCGTCCTTCCGCTAGCAACAGTTTCGTCTCTTTGGCGAGATAGCGCTCGATTTCAATCAACGAGCGGCGGGCCGCTTCGAGCGCGACCGTCGGGATGCGGGCCATGTTCGGGTTCAAGAACCGGGTCAGCTTCTCCGCTCGGCTCGGGACCCACTTCAGCAACCGACGGCTGAACGCCTCGTGGAACGGCAAAAACGTGAACACACCAAGCAGATGGAACGACGTGTGGAACAAGGCGAGCCGCAACAGTTCGTTCCAATTGAGACGGTCGGCCACACCGTTGACGACGCCGAACAAGAGCGGGAAGGTTAGCCAGCCGATAAGTAAAATCGAGCCGTGGACGAGCACGTGCGCCAAGACGATGCGGCGGGCCGACTTCCAACCTCCGATCGACCCGAGCGCGACGACGAGACTTGTCCCGGCACTTTGCCCTAAGACGAGCAGACACGCTTGGGCAAGGGTGACCGTATCGGTCGCGAGCGCCGTCATCGTCAAGACGAGACCGATGCTTGAAGACTGCAATAAAACAGTCATCAACAGGCCCGTACCGAGAAGCGCAAGTTGGTGGAGCGGTGTGTCCGCTTCCCAACTGGCGAACGAGAACGTGACAACTTCCCGCATCGCCTCTTGGAGCGTTCCGATGCCGACAAAAATGAGGCCAAGTCCGACCATGAGCATGCCGATGCGTTTGACGCGCCGCCCAACCAAGCGCAGCGCCATGCCGACCCCGATGAGCGGGAGCAACAGCTCGCGGATATCGACGTTATAACCTAAGAGCGCCACGATCCATCCGGTCGTCGCGCTACCCGCGTTCGCTCCGATGACGAGTGTGAGCGCTTGGGTGAACGTCAGCAGGCCGGCACTGACAAAACTGATTGTCATGAGCGTCGTCACGGTCGAGGACTGAAACAACGTCGTCATCGTCGCTCCGAGAAAGGCACCCGAAACAGGTCCTTCAGCCAAGCGATTCAATCGTTGCCGGAGGCGTTCCCCGGCCATGCTTTTCAACGTATCCGTCAACAGCATCATCCCGAGTAGGAAGATGCCGACTCCCCCGACCAATGTGCCGATTCCCATGGTGTCACTTCCTTTTCAACGATTCAATCGCCTCGTAACGTTGACAACATCCATGTTTTTTCTGATGCGTGATCTTTCAAGTTGAGCAGTACGTCCTCCGGATAATAGATTTTCTCGTCGGACTGTCGTGAGTTTAAAATCGATTGGACGAGCATCGACACTTCCGAAATTTCCCGGCGGTCGCCTTCATTCATCTTGAGATAGATGCCTTCGTATGTCCCGTGCCCTTTATACAAATCGTATGGCAATTGGCTGAGCTGATCCTCGAGCAAGTAGTAGCGGGTCGGTAAACCGATTGCCTCCATCGTTGAACGCAAGCGGTCCATATAGCGGACGCGGTTCGCTTCCGGGAAGTTCTTATATTTCAACAAACGACGGTTGACGAAGCGGCTCGCAAGGTCGGCCAAAATCGGGTCCGCCTCATCCATCCATTCCTGGAAATAGAAATAGACGATCGTCTCATCGAGCTTCAAATAATGCTCGAGCGTCATGTCTTCATGGTTAAAAATCGGCAAGAAATGCTTTGGAGTCATCTCGAAAGAATAACCCGATTCGTATAGTTCTTGCGCCCGTTCGAGCACGGCTTTGAGCAATAAATCGCTCGATCGCGTCGCCGGATGCAAGTAGACTTGCCAATACATTTGATAGCGGCGCATGATATAGTCCTCAATCGTATGCATCCCCGACTGTTTGACGACGACTTGGTCCTCATCGGGACGCAGTACTCGCAACATCCGCTCAAGATCGAACTTCCCATAACTGACACCGGCGAAATGGGCGTCGCGAAGCAGATAGTCCATCCGGTCGACATCGAGCTGCGAGCTCAGTATATTGACGAGCAAGCGGTTCGGGTGCGTCTTATTGATGATAGCCGCCACTTCTTCCGGGAAACCAACGCCCATCTCCGACAGCACTTTGTTCACTTCCGTGTCGCCGAGGATGATTCGTTCGGTCCATACCTCGTGACGAACGGCGAAGACGTGCTCGAACGCGTGTGAGAACGGACCGTGGCCGACATCGTGCAGGAGCGCCGCTGCGAGCAACAGCTCCCGGTTGCGGTCGTCCCACTCTGGATACTCGTGAAATTGGTCAATCAGCTGCCGGGCGATCTCATAGACGCCAAGCGAATGATGGAACCGGGTATGTTCGGCACCATGGAACGTCAGAAATGATGTCCCGAGCTGTTTGATGCGCCGTAAGCGTTGAAACTCTTTCGTGTTGATCAATTCCCAGACGAGATGATCATAGACATATATATAGCGGTGAACCGGATCTTTGAACACTTTCGACCCGGATAATTGACCTCGTGACGTGTACATGACGTTGCCCCCTACATTTCATTAATGATTGGATTCGACTTCTAGCGAGTTGTTCCTCCCATGCTATAATGGGGAGGAAATTATTTATTGAAAAGGAATTATGTATATGACCCATCCATTATTACAACAACCGACCTACCGTGTCATCGATCAGTCCTCGCTCGGTCCTGCGTTTCAAGCCGAGCAATCGTTCGCGACGGACGACACGCTCTGTGCGTCGACCGCAACGTCTGGTGCCGTCCTCAGGGCCTGGGTTCATCTAAACACGGTCGTGCTCGGCATTCAAGACGCCCGCCTGCCTCACTTGTCAGACGGCATCCGTTTTCTACATAAACATGGATTCCGTCCCGTCGTGCGAAATTCAGGAGGGCTTGCCGTCGTCTTGGATGAAGACATATTGAACTTATCCCTGATTTTACCTGAAAAAGACGGGATTCAAATCGATAGCGGCTACGAGGCGATGACGTCGCTCATCCAACTCATGTTTCAAGACGTGACGACAGACATTGTCGCTGGCGAAATCGTTGGGTCTTACTGCCCCGGCAGTTTCGACTTATCCATCGGCGGCAAGAAGTTCGCCGGCATCTCACAGCGCCGTGTCCGTGGCGGTGTCGCCGTCCAAATTTATTTGAGCGTCCGCAAGAGCGGGAGCGAACGCGCCGCCCTCATCCGTGATTTTTATGAGCGCGCCATCCAAGGCGAAGCGACAAAATTCACCTACCCGGCCATCGTCCCTGAGACGATGGCGTCACTCGAGGACTTGCTCGGTATCCCGCTCACCGTCGATGACGTGTTGCGCCGCGCCTACACCGTCCTTAGTGACGTGAGCCGGCTCATACCTGGCACTCTCGACGCGGAAGAGCAGGCAACGCTCGTGACCCAGCTCGACCGGATGTGGAAGCGCAATGAACCGATCCGTGAGATTGAACAACAATTAATAGAGGAGTGACCGCATGTTTAAAATCATAACCGATACCGGCGCCGATTTGACCCAAGACCAGATCGTCGAGTACGGTCTCGAAATGCTACCGCTCGGTGTCGTCATCGACAACGACGAATTTTTAGACGGTGAGACGATTCAACCGAAAGACGTGTACGACGCGATGCGTGCCGGGAAGACGCCGAAGACGTTCCAAATCGAGGCGGCCCGCCTCGAACAATGTTTCCGTCAACATCTCGAATCGGAAATCCCGTTCCTGTACCTTGCCTTCTCCGGTGAGCTTTCAGGCACCTATCAGACGGCCGTCATGGTCGGAAACCTACTTAAAGAAGAATACCCGAACAGCACGTTCCATATTCTCGATACGCGTGCCGCCTCCGTCGGCCAAGGATTGTTCGTCAAGACGGTCGCTGAATATGGCCAAGATCATACGTATGAAGAGACGGTCGCCTACGCGACGTCGCTCGTCGGCAAAATCCGTCATTTGTTCACGGTCGAATCGCTCGAGTATTTGATGCGCGGAGGTCGTGTCTCAAAAGCGAGCGCGTTCATCGGGGATTTGTTGACGATTCTACCGCTTTTGACAGTCGAAGACGGCAAGCTCGTCCCAATCGAGAAGGTGCGCGGTCACAAGAAAGTGTTACGCCGCATCGTCGAATGGATGACCGAGTCGAAACCGCTCGTCGAGGGTGGGCACGTCTTCATCGGCCACGGCGATGATCCAGTCAAAGCCGACCAATTCGAGGCGTTGTTACGGGAACATGTGAACCCAGCGAGCGTCACGAAGACGATCGTCGGTTCGGCCATCGGGGCGCACACAGGCCCAGGCTTGCTCGTCGTCGGCTATTTTGAAGCATGACGAAACGACGCGTTTGGCTCACGATCGGATTACTCCTGATTATTGGAGCATATGCGTTGTTTCACATCGATGAAGCCAATAAACGACGGTTTCTTCAGAATTATTTGCAGGAACATCATGCACTTTCTGATTCGTCTTATTCATCGCATGCCAGTATTACTCAATTCGGTACCATGTTCCATGTCACGTTAGTTGATGAACCGGACATCATGTACGACTTTTTTGTCAAACGACGCGATGGTGTCATGCATGTCGTTTACAGAATTTGCGAACGAGAAAGCCCACTGCTTCAGGGATGGGATGAACGTGAGCTTGATTTCGGAGTTCCGCTAGTCGGAATTTTAGAAATCAACACGTGTGATCTTATCTCGAGAAAATGTATCGCTTAAATAAACAAAGTGATACGATAAACGTATGAACAACTATCGAAGAACCAACACCACCGTGTCGATGCTCCATTATCATTTCGTGTTCTGCCCGAGGTATCGCCGAAAACTGTTCGATGACGACCTGTTCGAGCGACGGTTCAAAGAGATCGTCCATGATGTCTGCGAAGGGCTCGACATCCACCTCCTCGCCATCGAGTGCGACCGGGACCACACACATCTATTCTTATCCGCATTGCCGTCCATCAGCCCGTCCGATATCATGGCGCGCATCAAAGGCGTCTCGTCGAAGCGGCTCAGGGAGGAGTTCCCGCACCTCACACATCTCACGAGCCTCTGGACGAGATCCTTCTTCGTGTCGACGGCGGGAAACGTCTCCAGCGAGACCATCAAACGTTATGTCGAGGAACAAAAGACAAGGGGATGAGACCGTGTCGCAGACATTGACCGTGAACATCAAACTCCATCCGACGAAAGCGCAACAGGCCATCTTGGAGCGGATGATGGACACCTACATCCGCACGGCGAACCAGCTCGTCGCGGCCATGGTGCAGGCCCGGGAGAGCTTGAATCTGACGAGCAAACATGTCACGGCGGACCTGCCGAGCGCCGTCAAGAACCAGGCCATCCAGGACGCGAAGAGCATCTTCAAGAGGGCAAAGAAGAAGGACTTCCAGGTCATCCCCGTCTTGAAGAAACCGTACTGCACCTGGAACAACCAGAACTACTCGTTCGACTTCGAGTCGGTCTCCCTCCCGATCATCATCGACGGGAACGTGAAGAAGACGGTCATCCGCGCCGATATGGTCGACCCGGACAACCGGAACGCCACGCTCCTCGCCAACAAGCTCGGGACGCTCCGCATCACGAAGAAGTCGAACAAATGGATCGCCCAGATCGCCGTCACGATCCGCACGACGGAGAAGACGGGCACCAACGTGCTCGGGGTGGACCTCGGCCTGAAAGTCCCTGCCGTCGCGTCCACGGGCTGCGACAAAGCGCGGTTCTTCGGGAACGGGCGCGAGAACAAGTACATGAAGCGCAAGTTCCGGGCGAAGCGGAAAGAGCTCGGTCAACACAAGAAACTGAAGGCGATCAAGAAACTGGACAACAAAGAACAGCGCTGGATGCGAGACAAGGATCACAAGGTGAGCCGTGGGATCGTCGACTTCGCGAAAGAGAACCACATCTCTGTCATCCGCCTCGAAAGACTGGCGAACATCCGACAGACGGCAAGAACAAGCCGTAAAAACAATAAGAACCTGCACACCTGGTCGTTCTATCGCTTAGCAACATTCATCGAATACAAGGCGAAGTTAGAAGGAATCAAGGTCGAATATGTCAACCCTGCATACACATCTCAGACATGTCCTTCTTGCGGGAACCGAAATAAAGCGAAAGATCGAACATATTCGTGTTCATGCGGATTCAAGAAGCATAGAGATTTAGTCGGTGCGATGAACATCCGATACGCACCTGTGGTTGATGGTGACAGTCAACCAGCCTGAGAACCTATAGGGTCTGTCTCAGGAGGGGTGATGGCACACCCTCATCTGAAGGCTCGGACAAAACAGAAATGGCCTGCGTCCGCACGGGCACTTCAGAATCCCACCCATCCTGAAGGGATGGGCTTGCGGCTTTAGCCGTGGGAGTGTCAAAGTTTTAATTTGGAACAAGGACACGGTCTCCGTGACCGCGAGTTCGAAACCGTCAACTACGCCATCCTTGATACGTTATTCAAATGAAAAACCGCGAGCACCCTCATGGGGCGCCCGCGGTTTTTGTTTACTTGTTCCAGTTGCGGAATCCGTCACCAAACTCGAGGTGCAAGTCGTCACCGAACACGCCGTTCTCGAACGTCGGTACGTCGACTGGGAGTTTGCCCGTCGGCTTCACTTCACCGAAGATGGCGCGAATGCCGGCCGGGAGGTTCGGACCTGCCGATTTGGCATTGCCCGCCTCTGAGTCCGGTCCGTTCGGGTCACCTTTGAAGCCGTAGATGATGAGCTGGGCCGGTGCGTCCGGTTGAACTGCCACATCGTACGGGTTACGCAGGCTGAGCAAGACTGACTTCTTGCCCGTCTCGTTCGCGTAACGGAACACTTCGGCCGGCACGTAGTTGTCCGCCGACGTCGATTTCAGCTTGGCGCTGTTGTTCACGTTCGAACCGACAATGATATAGTCGGCCGCATCGAGTTTCGCTTTCAAGTCTGGGTTTTGATCTAAGTGTTTCGTCGATGCCGTATAGTTCGCGGCGATGACGTTCACGTCTTTCATGTTGCCGGCGTTCTTCTCGAGCGACTTAATCGTCTTGATCATGCTGTCCGTCTGGTCTTTCGCCGGTGACAAGACGAGGACCGTCTCACCTTTTTTCGGTTTGAACGGAAGCGTCTTGTCGTCGTTCTTCACGAGCGTGACGGCCGCCTCGGCGATTTCACGTTCTTTCGCTTTATGCTCGGCACTGCCGACGACCGCGTTCGCCTCGGCGAGTTTCGCCTCGAGCGTCGTCGTGTCGACCGACTCGTCCCAAATACCACGTTTCGCTTTGAGCGTCAAAATCCGCTCGACCGCTGCATCAATCTTCTCTTCTGACAGGCGTCCGTCCTCGACAGCGCCCATGACGTCTTCAAAAATCGTCTCGAGCTTCACGACGTCCGCGTTCGACCGTAAAATCGTCGGCATGAGCGCGATATCAACGCCCGCATCGAACGTCTTGATGACCGCTTCCGCTTCCGTGAAGTTGTCGGCGATCGCCTGCATGTTCAAGGCGTCCGTGATGACGATGCCGTCGTAGCCCATGTCTTCCCGTAACACGCCCGTGATGACGTCATCCGAGAGCGTCGCCGGGAGCGGGAACGTGCCGCGCGGTGAGTTGACGACCTCATCCTCGATTTGCGGCATCCCGATGTGTGCCGTCATGATCATGTCGATGCCTTCCGTGATGGCCCGTTTGAACGGTAACAGTTCGAGCCCACGCAAGTCTTCGAGCGACTTGTCAACAATCGGAAGTCCGTAATGCGAGTCGACCGCCGTGTCACCATGACCCGGGAAATGCTTCGCCGTCGCAGCGACACCCTGGTCTTGAATCCCTTGCGTCATCGCCGAGCCGAGCTCGCCGACGAGTTCCGGGTCACTCGAGAACGAGCGGACGCCGATGACCGGGTTGGCCGGGTTGTTGTTGACGTCTAGTACCGGACCGAAGTTGACGTTCACCCCGAGAGCGTTCAACTCCGAACCGATGATATTCCCCGCGTCGTATGCGTACTGGCTGCTCCGTGTCGCCCCGAGCGCCATGTTACCCGGCAAGTTCGTGCCCGTGCCAAGCCGTGTCACGATCCCACCCTCTTGGTCGATCGTGATGAAGAGCGGTATATCGTTGCTTTCGTCTTGTTTGACGACTTCTTGGAGGTCGTGGACGAGTTTCGTCGTCTGTTCGGTCTCGGTCACGTTTTCCGCGAACAAGATGACACCCCCGAGGTCAAACCGATCGACGACCCGCGCCACGTCTGTCGCGAGTGCCGTATGGTTCGCCCCGTTCCATAATCGGAAGTCTGGCATGATCATTTGGCCGAGCTTTTGTTCAAGCGTCATCGAATCGAGCTTGGCGTCGACACGCTGCTCAATCGACGGGGCCGGCGTCTCCTCTGCCACGACCGCGTTCGCCATCGGGACCGATGAGACGAGTAGTGCTGTCGTTAGCCCCAGTGTCGCCGTCCAGTTCAGTGCTTTGTTCATGTTTTCCCCACTCCTTTTTGAAAGTTTCCCCTACCCCCAAACAAAAAGGCATGGAGGAAGAAGCGTTGCCTCACCAACGCTCGTTCACCCCATGCCTGATCGTATCAGTTACATATGGTCCTTATTCAGGTGGTCAACGTCAGTATAGCAATTCAAAAAATGGGAAACAACACTTCACGTGAAAGCGTAACCATTTTGAAATATATGTTCTGTTTTGACACACAGCTGACCTGTATTGGCAAAGCCAATAATTTCGCTGGTTCGAATTCGGCCCCATCTTTGGTAAACTCATTCCGTTAGGGGTTAACTTTCACAAAGGGGGAAATCATCTTGGCACGAGGGGAAATCAAACGAAAGCCGGAATGGTTAAAGATTAAACTGAACACGAACGAGACATACACCGGTCTCAAAAACATGATGCGCGAGAAAAATCTACATACCGTCTGTGAGGAAGCGAAATGTCCGAACATCCACGAATGTTGGGCCGTCCGCCGTACGGCGACGTTCATGATTCTCGGAAGTATCTGTACGCGGGCTTGCCGCTTCTGCGCCGTCACGACAGGCAAACCGAACGAGCTCGACTGGGAAGAACCGAAACGCGTCGCCGAATCGGTCCGTCTCATGAATTTGAAGCACGTCGTCATCACGGCCGTCGCCCGCGACGACTTGAACGATTACGGGGCGACCGTCTTCGCCGAGACAGTCCGCGCTGTCCGTAGCATGAACCCCGAGACGTCAATCGAAGTGCTCCCGTCCGATATGATGGGTGACTTCTCGGCACTCCAGACGCTCATCGATGCCGGACCGGACATCATGAACCATAACTTGGAGACGGTCCGCCGCTTGACGCCGAGAGTCCGCGCCAAAGCGACGTACGACCGGACGCTCGAATTTTTGAAACGGTCGAAAGAGCTGAACCCGGACATCCCGACGAAGTCGTCGATCATGGTCGGACTCGGCGAGACACGCGAAGAGTTGATTGAGGCGATGGATGACCTGCGGGCCCACCACGTCGATATCCTCACGCTTGGCCAATACTTGCAGCCGACGAAGAAGCATCTCGACGTCGAGCGTTACTACCATCCAGATGAGTTCGCCGAGTTGAAAGAGATCGCCTTGGCGAAAGGCTTCTCCCACTGTGAAGCCGGACCGCTCGTCCGTTCTTCATATCATGCGGACGAACAAGTCCACAAGGCGCGTCGTCATACGATGTTGCCAATCGACTAAGAGAAAGAAGAGACACATATGACTGGAACGACATGGCATTTGCTTCACACCGCCCCGCTGTCCCCGGCCGAGAACATGGCCATCGACGAGGCCATCGCCGGCTGGGTCGCACGCGGCGACATGAAACCGACACTCCGTTTTTACGCCTGGGCCCCGCACGCCATCAGCGTCGGGCGCTTCCAACGGGCGACGCGCGACCTCGACCGCGACGCGCTCGCGTTGAATGGCATCCCGGTCGTCCGCCGTTTGACCGGTGGGCGGGCCGTCTTGCACGCAGATGAACTGACGTATAGCGTCATCTTGCCGGAGACGATGCCGTCCTTGCCGACGAACGTCATCGAGAGCTATCGCCTCCTGACCGAAGGGGTGCGTCGCGGCTACCACGCGCTCGGCGTCCCGGCCGAATTCTCGGTACCATTGACCGAGGCAGACCGCGAGGCGCTCCGAAAACCGAAGTCGGCCGTCTGTTTTGACGCCGCTTCGTACTACGAGCTCGCCGTCGGCGGGAAAAAGATTGCCGGGAGCGCCCAAGTGCGCCACCAAGGCGCCGTCTTGCAACACGGGTCAATCCCATTGTCGATTGACGATGACGTCTTGTTCGACTGCTTCAATCTCGAGGCCGATGCGAAGGCGGAGGCGAAAGCCCGCTTTGGTGACAAGGCCGTCTCCTTGAACGAGACACTCGGACGACCGGTCGCCTTCGACGAGGTCGCGGCAGCGTTCACGGACGGGTTCCGTGACGCGTTCGATTTGACGTTCGAACCGCTGACGTTCACCGAGACGCAGCAACAAGAGATTCAGCAACTCGTCGCCAAGTACGAGAGTGACGAATGGGTCTGGAAACGCTAAATCCAAACAACACCCGATTGAAGAGAGGTTCACCTCACTTCGATCGGGTGTTTTCGTTATTGTTGCGTATAAATCGAGACCGAGCCTTCGTTGACGAAGAACTGACCCCAGCCGTCAGCATTGATCGTGACGAGACGGGAGTTGTTGTTCGTCATGTCTTTCCATACCTCGCCGGCGTTCTGTTTGCCGACGTACATCCACTTCGAGCCGCCCGGACCGTCCGATAGGATTGTCGCGAGACCCGATTTGGCGCGGTCGGTCACCCCTTCACGTGTCCAGCCGATGACGTCCTGATGATCGAGATAGTCATGCTGCGTCCCGTAGGCGAAGTCTTTTCGTGCCTTCAGAATCGGTTGGAGCGTGCCCGACATGTTCGGGATCTCACGGTTCGTCGTCCCTTTCGTTCCATAATAGTCCCCGTAGAAGAGGGCCGGATAGCCTTGACCGCGCGTCATGATCGTCGCGTAGGCGAGCGGTTTGAACCAGTTGGCGACCGTCGACTCGAGCGACTGGCCCGGTTGTGAATCGTGGTTATCGACAATCGTCACGGACAGCGACGGATGCTGCTCGGTGACGGTGCCTTTCAAGATGTTGCGCATATCGTAATACCCGCCGCCGTTACCGGCCGCTTGGAAGTTGTAATGGAGTGGCACATCGAAGACGGAGTGCGTGTAGCCCGTCTTGTACAGATAGTCGTTGATGGCACCGAGATCATTCTTCCAATACTCGGCGACCGTGAACAACTCTTTCCCGGTCGTCTGGCGCACGCTCGTCACCCACTCCTTCAAGTACGAGTGGCTGATATGTTTGACCGCATCCAACCGGAAACCGTCGAGCCCGAGCGAGTCGGCGTACCATTTGCCCCAGTTCTTCATCTCTTGGCGGACCTCGGGATGTTCGAAGTCAACGTCCGCGTACATGAGGTAGTCATAGTTTCCGTTCTCGTTCGACACGTCCGTGTCCCACTCCTTGCCCGTGCTCTTGAACTTATAGATGCGGCTCAAGCTGCGTGACTGATCCCAATCGGTCCCGTCAAAATGGTACCAGCGCCATTTGAACGGAGAGTATGTATTGTTGCGCCCCGCGAAATTGAAGCCGGTCCAGGCTGAGATGCCGTACTCCCCGGACGTCTCTTGGTTCCGGTTCGACGGATTGACCTCGATTGCCTGGACGGACTCGGTATAGTCGGCACCGCCCTTATGATTCATGACGACGTCGCCGTAGACGCCGATGCCTTTGCCGCGCAAGTTCGAGATGGCGGTCTGGAGCTGGGCTTTCGTGCCGTACTTCGTCCGGGTCGTCCCTTTTTGATTGAACTCGCCGAGGTCGTATAAATCGTACGCCCCATACCCGACATCGTTCTGTGACGTGCCTTTATACGCCGGCGGGATCCACACCGTCGTCACCCCGATGTCTTTCAAGTGCTGCGAGTCGTTCGATAACCGATTCCAATGCAGGCCGTCGTTCGGGACGTACCACTCAAAGTACTGCATCATCGTGCCGTTTTGCGGCGTCGCCGCCTGTGCGACCGGTTGCCCAGCGAGTAGTGCAATCGCAGTGACACCAGCCGTCACCGCCAAGCCTTTCCGTCTTTTACCCATGCCCTTTCCTCCTCTTCAAAATGAATGCAAGCGATTTCATTAATTATCATGCCCGATTCTATTTTGGTTGAATAGAGGATTTCCATAAAACAGTTCTCTGCACCTAACTATTTTTTTCTTGAATAGTTCAGTCGACCAAAACAAAACGGATGGCTTATGCCATCCGCCTAGTCATTCATTCCGTTCCAAACGTTTTCGCTTCACGAGGAAACCGAGATACGGGAGTCCTGTGAAGACGAGCCCGATGACGACAAGCGTCTGTAACACCAAAATGATGGCTTCCGCCGTCTGCGGCCAATCTAGTTGAAGCATGAACACAAATCCAAGTGATAACAGCAAGCAGATGAGCGCACCCCGCCCCATCGCACGCTCGACTTGCCCATATTTCTCTTGGGTCGTCTGGCGATCGGTATAGAGAGGTGTCGCGTCCGGACTGCCTTTGAATACGTGAATCTCATCACCGGTCGACGTCACGTGCTCCCACCCGCTCGCGGCGAACAGCTCAAAGTAATCCTCGTCAGGCTGTTTGCGATAATCGAGACTGTAGCGTACGTCCATCGGCTCCCCTTCGACGAGCGTATAGCCGAGCGGTGCGAACTTCTCTAAATGCCAGCCCCGGGCTGCCATCTCTCCTAGCTTTTTCATTTCTTTTTCTTCCGCGAACGCCAAGCCCCAACTCGACATATATTTCCGTTTCATCGGTGTACCTCCCCGTCTAAAATGAAGCGTGCATCATCAACGATTGTTTGCCGTCGTTTTACGTCTTCCTCCACGAGCGCGCGTCCTCGGCTCGTGATCACATAGCGTTTCTGCTTCCCGTCCCCGTCGATCGGCTCGATCAACTGGGCGTTCACGAGCTTCTTGATGATTGTGTACATCGACGCCGGACCGATCTTGATCCGTCCGTTCGTCAGCTCCTCGACGAACTGCATAATCAAATAACCGTGACGCGCCTCGGTCAAGGCGAGCAGGATATAGAGCATGCTGTCGGTCAATTCTCCGAGCTCGATCGTGTCATTGCGCGGCATCCCGCCACCTCCTATATCATTCATTGATATATCTTACCCTTAATATATATCGTTGAATGATATATGTCAATAAATGATATAAAAAAAGGCGCAGACAATTTGTCTGCGGCCTCCTTAACTGGTGACGTAATCTAAATCGTGCAAGATGTACGCCAAGAAGAACAACATGCTCGGGTTCTCATAACGCATCTGCACTTTACGGAGTTGCTCCCGATACGTGACCTCATATTCGGCCCCGTTCATCTTCCTCTCCATGTTCATCTTGATGAGCGCGTCGAGCTTGTCCATCATATCGACGAGCATGCCTTCATACGTGTCATCTTTCGAATCGGCCATATAGCGGCGGAACGCCGGCTGCATATAGTCTGGAAGGAGCGACAACAGTGCCTCGCTCTCAGCCCGTTCGTATGCCTCGAACGCCGTCCCGGTCTCGGCGGTCGAATGCTTTACCGGTCCGAGCACGTCCCCGGTCACCCCTTCGACGAGGTCGTGACAGAGAAGTCGGGCCGTCAGTTCGGCGACATCGACGTCGACATCATACTTCTCGCGCTCCAACAAGCCGCTGAACAGCCCGAGCGCGGCCGCCCGGAATCCATGGATGGCGTCGTTATCGTCGATCGTATTGAAACGGCCTTTCCACCGTCTTACACTGTCCATCCGCATGACGTTCTCGATGAACGTCGCCACGTCGGTCTCGGCCTCGACTTGTTCATAGAGCCAGCGGACCGATTCGAGCGGATGATTGCGCAGGGCTGCTTTCATCTCTTCAAGCTTCGCGACGAAATGGGGCGAGCCGTGTCCGACTTCCCGGCGGACGAACAGCATCGCGTCGAACGAATCGATTCCATCGACGAGCCGTCCTTCGAATGAGTCGTCCTCCGCCTCGACGAGGAAACGATAAAAATGCGGCCGGAGCGACTGCGACAACAACTCGACGAGTCCGAGACTCGCCGTCCGCTCCATCCGTTCGATATGTTCTTTGAGCGTCGATTCTTTTTTCGTCCGGTGCATGATTGGACCGGTCTGCACTTCGTTCATATCATGGAACAGCGCCTTGCCGAGCACGTCGAGCAAATTGACGTCCCGTCCATTGTTCTCTTCGTAGTACGCCGCGATCAAGCTGAAGACAGCGACGCGGAAACTGTGGCTTGCCGCATTGTCATGATAATGCGGCGCATACTCGTCCCAACGTTGCACGTTCTGCATACGTGTCATCTTGCGGATAAACGTTCCGTTATACATCAAATTCCCCCTTGGTTCAGTCGCTCCCACGAGTCATCGTGACAGACGACATACAACATATCGTTCGCTTGAAGCGGTGTATCGAGCACCGTCGCGTAATCGAGACGGTCGTTGACGGCGATTAACGTGACGCCTTGATGCAACAAGCTTTCCGCAGCGTCCCGGATGGTCGTCCATTCCGGTTTCGGCGCGAGCGCCTGGATGTTGCCGCCTGACTGTTTACTAAGCAGCTGACGGAAAATCGATGTCGTCCCCGGCTGCAGCGTCGCTTTCGCCATGAGGAGTGACACCGAGTCGTTCGCGAGAATAAAGTCGTCGATTCGGACGTGTTTGAATTTCGAGATGTTCCGTTCTTCGCACACCTCGACGACCGTATGCAAATCGACGCCGCGTTCAGACGAGAGCGCTTCGACCGCTGACGCGATGAGCAATGATTTCCCGTCGGCGAGGAGTGTCTCCGTGATGCGGGCATCCGCGAAGATGGCGACCCGGCGCGCCTTTAAAATATTGGCCTGCAAGAGCACGGACTCGTCCGACGCGTCACCGTGGACGAAGTGGACGTGATCGTGGTCGTACGGTTCTTGCTTCAACTGATCGATTAAGACGATCTCGGCCTTTGGCTCATAGACGAGCACTTCATCGATGGCCTTCTTTGTCTTCGGCGACCAGCCGATATAGACGTAATGTCCTTCTCCTCGATACATGAGCTTTCCCTCCCGTTTTAACCGTTGAAACGTCGCACCGACTTCAACGAGTTTTCCAATCAACGCCCCGATAATCCCAATCCCGAACAGGAACAAGAATATCCCGAGCCAGCGTCCCGCGACCGATGTCGGAAAAAAGTCACCGTATCCGACGGTCGTGAGCGTCGTCATCGTCCACCAAAACGAGTCGAACATCGACGGGAACGTCTCGGGCTCGAGCACAAACCCGAGGACGGTACCGGTCAAGATGATGCCTAGCGATGCCAAGACGACGTTCAAAAACGATAATTTCGATAATCCGCGCCAGACACGAAAAAAGATATGCACAGAAAATTCCCTCCTTTTCCTATATACTAGAGACAACTTACTTGATTTACAGAATTTGCGAACGAGAAAGCCCACTGCTTCAGTGTGGGATGAACGTGAGCTTGATTTCGGAATTCCGCTAGTCGGAATTTCAGAGATCAACACGTGTGATCTTATCCCGAGAAAATGTATCGCTTAAATAGACAAAGTGATACGATAAACGTATGAACAACTATCGAAGAACCAACACCACCGTGTCGATGCTCCATTATCATTTCGTGTTCTGCCCGAGGTATCGCCGAAAACTGTTCGATGACGACCTGTTCGAGCGACGGTTCAAAGAGATCGTCCATGATGTCTGCGAAGGGCTCGACATCCACCTCCTCGCCATCGAGTGCGACCGGGACCACACACATCTATTCTTATCCGCATTGCCGTCCATCAGCCCGTCCGATATCATGGCGCGCATCAAAGGCGTCTCGTCGAAGCGGCTCAGGGAGGAGTTCCCGCACCTCACACATCTCACGAGCCTCTGGACGAGATCCTTCTTCGTGTCGACGGCGGGAAACGTCTCCAGCGAGACCATCAAACGTTATGTCGAGGAACAAAAGACAAGGGGATGAGACCGTGTCGCAGACATTGACCGTGAACATCAAACTCCATCCGACGAAAGCGCAACAGGCCATCTTGGAGCGGATGATGGACACCTACATCCGCACGGCGAACCAGCTCGTCGCGGCCATGGTGCAGGCCCGGGAGAGCTTGAATCTGACGAGCAAACATGTCACGGCGGACCTGCCGAGCGCCGTCAAGAACCAGGCCATCCAGGACGCGAAGAGCATCTTCAAGAGGGCAAAGAAGAAGGACTTCCAGGTCATCCCCGTCTTGAAGAAACCGTACTGCACCTGGAACAACCAGAACTACTCGTTCGACTTCGAGTCGGTCTCCCTCCCGATCATCATCGACGGGAACGTGAAGAAGACGGTCATCCGCGCCGATATGGTCGACCCGGACAACCGGAACGCCACGCTCCTCGCCAACAAGCTCGGGACGCTCCGCATCACGAAGAAGTCGAACAAATGGATCGCCCAGATCGCCGTCACGATCCGCACGACGGAGAAGACGGGCACCAACGTGCTCGGGGTGGACCTCGGCCTGAAAGTCCCTGCCGTCGCGTCCACGGGCTGCGACAAAGCGCGGTTCTTCGGGAACGGGCGCGAGAACAAGTACATGAAGCGCAAGTTCCGGGCGAAGCGGAAAGAGCTCGGTCAACACAAGAAACTGAAGGCGATCAAGAAACTGGACAACAAAGAACAGCGCTGGATGCGAGACAAGGATCACAAGGTGAGCCGTGGGATCGTCGACTTCGCGAAAGAGAACCACATCTCTGTCATCCGCCTCGAAAGACTGGCGAACATCCGACAGACGGCAAGAACAAGCCGTAAAAACAATAAGAACCTGCACACCTGGTCGTTCTATCGCTTAGCAACATTCATCGAATACAAGGCGAAGTTAGAAGGAATCAAGGTCGAATATGTCAACCCTGCATACACATCTCAGACATGTCCTTCTTGCGGGAACCGAAATAAAGCGAAAGATCGAACATATTCGTGTTCATGCGGATTCAAGAAGCATAGAGATTTAGTCGGTGCGATGAACATCCGATACGCACCTGTGGTTGATGGTGACAGTCAACCAGCCTGAGAACCTATAGGGTCTGTCTCAGGAGGGGTGATGGCACACCCTCATCTGAAGGCTCGGACAAAACAGAAATGGCCTGCGTCCGCACGGGCACTTCAGAATCCCACCCATCCTGAAGGGATGGGCTTGCGGCTTTAGCCGTGGGAGTGTCAAGTTCGGTTTCGTATAGAAAGAAAAAAGAAAGGACGACGTCATGAACTCAATCGTTTTAGAATATCGACTCTATAAAAATGAACTTTCGTTCGAGCCACTCTACCATTATACATCGCTCGGCCTCGATGAAGTACTCGCCCGCCGCGAATGCGAATTTTTCGTCAAGGACGGCATGACCTACAAACAGCGCTCATCGGCGCTTGAAGGCGAACAATATTTCTTGATTTACGTCGACCGCTACACGGAAGGCCCCGTCGACAAACACGAGACGAGCGACATCAAAGTTGAGATCCGCACGCTCGACGACCGCTTCGACAATCCGATGCTCGAGGCGTATTACGTCGACCGCCATCTCGACGCGCTCGCCATGCTCGGCAGCCAGTACTTGTACGTCGCCGGCAAAGAATATGAACGTGACTCGGCCGAGGCGGACGAAGATCGTGGCGTCTATGTCATTTACGTCACCCCTACAGGTTATACATTGGAGGAATCAACATGAAGACAAGCAAAAAAATCTTGAGCGGTCTGTCAGCCGCGGTATTAACCGCTTCACTCGCGGCGTGTGGCACCGACGAAACCGAACAAGCAACGTTACCGGAAGAACCGACGGGCTATGAGTGCGACGATTGGGACTGGGATGATGAGACGGAGTCATATTACTGTGACGACGAGCGCTCCCCTCACTTCGGGAGCTTCTTCTTACTCGGTAGCTTGTTCAATTCAAAGAGTGCATTGAAGAACTCCTCGTCTTATAAGAATTACCGTTCGAATGGCGGCGCCAACAGCATCACCCCGAACAAATCAAACTCAAGTTCCAAATCGGGACTCGGGAGCGGCTCACGAGGCGGCTTCGGGGGATGAAACGGGACGCATTATTCGGCCAAATCCCTTTCTTTTGGCCTGACTTGAACGACGAGGAATACGCCCTTTACGACTGTCTCACCATGTCCACGGACGCGGTGAGGCAGATTCGGGCGGCGACGCGTGACGTCGATACGATTTTCCGCAAGACGAACCGGCTGTTGCGAACGCTCCCGGACGATACGCTCCGCTTGCTCGGTTATCCCGAGGCGAGCTTGCCGTTCCTTCGGGACAAGGCGCTGCCGCAAGAGACGGTGATTGGCCGCTATGACTGGATTGTCAAAGACGGCACCATCAAATTGATGGAGTTCAATGCCGACACGCCGACGTTCATCAAAGAACTGTTCGATGTGAACGGCTATGTGACGACAGAATTCGGACTCGATGACCCGAACGCGACGTCGACCGACGAGCTCAAGACCGAACTTCGAAAAGCCGTCATCGCGGCGTGGCAACGACTCGGCCGGGACGGGACACCGAAAATCGTCTTCACGGCCCACGATGACAACATCGAGGACAAATGGACGACGCGTTTCCTCCAAGAGACGCTCGACTTGCCGTCGGAGTTCGTCCCGCTCGACCGTTTGCTCGTCGATACGGACGGCGTGTTCACACCGTCCGGGGAGCGGATTGACGTCTTGTATCGTCAGACGTACCCGATTGAACATCTGATCGACGACCGGGCACCCGATGGCGATTTAATCGGCATCCGCCTGCTCGAACTGAACGCGGCCAAACACGTCTCGCTCCTCAATCCGCTCTCGGCGTTTCTCATGCAGTCCAAAGGCGTCCAAGCGCTCATTTGGGAACTGTATGAGGCCGATACATATTTCGACGAAGCGGAGCGTTCTATCATCGAGACGTATTTTTTACCGACGTATCTCGAGGCCGAGCCGTTTATCGACAAGAGCGCATACGTACAAAAGCCCGCCTTCGGCCGAGAAGGCGACTCGGTCATCCTATACGACCAAGCCGGTGTCCCGTTCCATAAAGAGGCGCTCCAGACGTACGCGGACGAGACGGCGGTGTATCAACAGTTCATCGAGCTGCCGACCCGTCTGACGAACACGGTCAACGGTCCGCTTGAGACGCACTACATGGTCGGCTGTTTTTGCTTGAACGGCCATCCGTCCGCTCTCGGTGTCCGCGCCGGCAGCATGATCACGAACAACCAGTCTTACTACTTAGCCATCGGCACAACAAAGGAGAATAACTTATGACGTTCATCACGCTCGATTCCATCTTGAGCTTCCTCGCTCACCTCGGCACAGGGTTTGGCCTGATTTTAGCCGGACTTGTCGTCTTCGCCCTTACGACGAAGTATTCGGAACGTAAATTGATTAAAGAAGGTAACGTCGCCGTCGCCTTGAAACTTTGGGGGAAAGCAATCGGACTCGCCATCGTCATCTACACGGTGTGGGCGAACAGCGTTAACTTGCTCGATGCCTTCATCTGGGGACTCGTCGGGATTCTCGCTCAAGTGCTCGCCTTCTGGACGTTTGAATACGTCCTGACGCCAGGCGTGAACTTAGAGAAAGAAGTCGAGAACGGCAACCTCGCCATCGGGATCAGCCTTTTCTCCGCCTCACTCGTCGTCGGCATCATCGTCGCCGCGAGCTTGACGTACTAATCAAACAGCCCATGCGCTCAGGATTGAGGCATGGGCTGTTGCTATAAAGGAGGGACGAAATGTCTGCACGTGGATTTTTAATCTTGCTACTGGGAATGCTCACCGTCATCACCATTTCCGTGACCGCCGGAATCCAATCGTATAACGATGTACATGAAAAGCAAGCATCCGAACAGGTACAACAAGAATTGAACGACCAGATGACTGCCCAAGGGTGGTCTGCTTACGAATACCATAAATTAGAAGGATCGACCGTCACGCTATTCACGAACGCAGACGACACGATTCTCGGTCTAGGCATCATGAAAACGAACGGTGAGTTTAGTAGCTCGACACGTGACACAATTGAAGAAACACCATTCGACTGGGCTCATCTTGGCAATGGAACAGACGAATACCTTGGGGTTCGGTTGAACAATCAACCCGAAGACGTCGTGTACTTGCGGTTACAGAATTCCGATTGGAGTAAAACCTACATGGTCAACAATCCTCAAGACGAAGGATATATAAGGACTTACTTGATTACTCTAGAGAAGACGCTACTTGGCGACTGGACACTCGAAACGCTCGACCGTGAAAAAAATGTGCTTCATTCTGAACAATTATAAAAACCGCAAACCGATGACCGGTCTGCGGTGATGTGACGACTGTTTTTGCAGTCGTCTTTTCTTATGCTTTGGCGAGTACGGCCGATGGACCGAAGAACTCGTAACGGGCTTGTGGAATCGTTTGGACGACCGTCTCCATCATCGCGGTCGGGCCACACGTGTAGACGTCGTGTCCGTCGACATCGAGTGCTTCGAGTTGTTTTGCACTCATGCAACCTGATACGTCATCGACGTGTGTGATGAGCTGGAGACCAGCGTTCACAAGTTCATCGAGCTCTTCACCGAGCGGACGGAGGTTCGTGCTACGGACCGCGTGCAATAACGTGACTGAACGCCCTTGGCCGAGTGCCGTTTTCGCCATGTTGAAGAGCGGTGTGATGCCGATTCCGCCGGCGACGAGTGTGAGCGGACGATTTGTCTCTTCGAGGACAAATTCGCCAGCTGGGGCACTCACTGGAATTTCCGTGCCGACCGTCTGCTCATGGAGCCAGTTTGAGACGAGACCTTCCGCCTTCGGAGCGATCCAGTAGCCGTCTTCTGTCGTCTCGACGACGCTATATTGACGATGGTGCAAGATGTCTTCCCCAGCGATACGGGCTTGGACCGAGATGTATTGACCTGGGATGGCCGTCCCGACGACGCCATCGTTCGCTTTGATCCGGAATCGTTTCACTTCCGGCGTGTCTTCGATCACTTCAGCGACCGTGAACGGTTTGAAACCGATCCATGGCGCATCGGCATACATCTGTTTCTCGAGTGAGATGAAGACGTCGGCGATGACACCATATGCTTTCGCCCACGCGTCAATGATGTCCGGCGTGGCTGCTTCACCGAGCACGTCTTGAATCGCGCCAAGTAAGTTCTCGCCGACAATCGGATAATGTTCCGGACGGATGTTCAAGCTCTTATGTTTATGAAGCGCCGGTTGGATGGCTGGAAGAATCGCTTCGAGACGATCGATATGGACGGCTGCCGCGTAGACAGCGTTGGCGAGCGCCTCTGGCTGACGACCGCGTTTTTGGTTCGTATGGTTGAAGAAGTGGCGGACTTCTGGGTTGTTTTCGAACATGCGCTTATAGAAGTGACTCGTGATGGCAACGCCGTGGTCTTTCAAGACCGGTGCGGTTGCTTTGACGATATCCATGGTTTGTTGATCTAACATATTGTTTCCCCCTTTTTGAAAGTACACGTCCATTATGTGAGGTAAGTCACTCCAAAAGCAATATATAAAATACTTGTTTAGACACAAGTTCAAATTTCCGCCTTGAATCCGCCACGCTTTTTTCACATCTTCCATCGTCGCGCTTTCGTCAGATGTCTTGTACAATGAACGGATGAAGAGGTGAAACATCATGCGGCTCACGCAAACGTGCGATTACGCACTCCGAACACTCATGTATAGCGCCACGTTCTCCCATCGTCTCGTGACGATTCAAGAAGTGGCGGATCAATATCAGATTTCAAAGAACCACGTTATGAAAGTCGTCTATGAGCTCGGCAAGCACGGTTATCTCGAATCGGTGCGTGGCCGTGGCGGCGGTTTCCGACTCGCCCGACCGATGGAGGACATCAACGTCGGCGACGTCGTCCGGACGATGGAACCGTTCGAGCTCGTCGAATGTTTCGGCGAGGGACGATGTGTCATCGCGCCCGCATGCGATTTGCGGAGCGTCTTGAACGAGGCGATGCTCGCCTTCCTGCACGTGCTCGACCGCTACACAATCGCCGACCTCGTCGCCAACCGGACGAACGAACTCGCCATGTTGCTAGGCATACAAAACCCGACAGACTGAATAGTCCGTCGGGTTTTGTATGTCGGTATGATGTTTGCATGTCATCCCCACCAACGTTTCATGATTTTCTTCACGTATAACTCAGGAGATGTATGTTCCAGGAAATGATATAAACAATTGTTCAAATCAATCTCGAGGTTTTCATCAAGCTCATTCCCGTCCTCGTCGTACAATTCGAAGTGTTCATATTTCCAATCATCATATGCGTCTTGAAGCAAATCGTGATAGGATATCCAATCCTTTCCGAAATTTGAGATGAAAGTCGGTTTCCATTGATTAATATGGATGTCGTGCAACAACTCCTCAAATGGAGACGAATACCATTCTTTTGCTCCAAGATTTTTTACGATGGTTTGAAACACTTCCATCGTCATCGGCTCAACGTCCCCAGAGTAGTCATAGCTGACTTTATTGAATTGATATGGATGTGGAAACGACTCTACTGTTTTGACCCATTGATACGGAGGGTATTTCTCGATGATGTCCCCTAACAGTTTGGAAATGACAAGACTAATCTCCTGCTCGTCCAATCGTTTCATCCTCTCACTTATGTTAGCCGTGTAACCAATTATAGCGGTTTCAACTTCGCCTCGATTTCCGCTCGTCGCGGCTCGAGAAACGGCGGCAGCGCCAAGCGTTCCCCGAGTGACTCGACCGGCTCATCGGTCGCAAAGCCCGGCCCGTCCGTCGCGAGTTCCACTAAAATCCCGCTCGGCTCACGGAAATAAATCGATTTGAAATAATAACGGTCGATCAGGCCCGAATGACTGATGCCGAATGAATCGAGCCGCTCGACCCAACGCGCCATCTCCAAATCATCCTCGACGCGGATCGCGATGTGGTGGACACTGCCTCGTCCTGGACGCTCCGACGGTAAATCTGGACGGTCGACGAGATGAATCTCGGTCGCCACACCCCCGTCCCCCGTCTCGAACACACGAACCGATTGGCCGTTCCGTTCGAACTCGGACGTGAACCGATAACCAAGCACGTCCGTCAGTACCCGCTCCGTCTTCTCAATTCGCCGCACCGTCCACTCGCTAAATCCGAGGCCGAAGACGGCGACATTTGCCGGCACCGGTCCGTTTTTCCGCGGCGTCCCTGATCCGCCCTCGACAAGACAGAGCCGTTGCCCCTCCTCGTCCTCGAAGTAAAGCGTCGGACGACCGAGCACTTCCTCGACCGGATCATGGAGTACACCGAATTCGAAAAATCGCTCAAGCCAGTACGACAATGCCCCGTCCGGCACCCGAAGCGCTGTACGCGAGATGCTGCTCGACCCTTTATACGTTTGCCCGAGAAAAGGCAGCTCGAAGAACGTCAAATCCGTCCCCGGTGTCCCCGATTCATCTGCGTAAAACAAGTGATACATCGATGGATCGTCTTGGTTGACCGTCTTTTTGACAAGTCGCATCCCGAGTACCTCCGTATAGAATCGCAAGTTCTTCAACGCGTCCCCTGTCATCGCCGATACGTGATGTTGTCCTAAAATCGCCTTCATCCGACTTCTCCCCTTTCAACTTTGATTATATTGTACCATCCACAAATAAGTAAAGTTAGCTTTACATTAAGTAAAGTTTACTTTACACTGAAGATAGAAACAAGAAATGAGGTGGCGGCATGCCATTAATCAATCGCGTCAAAGAGTTGCGGGCCCGGCATCAATTGACCCAAGGCGACTTGGCAGCCAAGGTCGGTGTGACGAGACAGACGATCATCTCGCTCGAAAAGGGGAGCTACACCCCGTCGCTTCTGCTGGCGATGCAAATCGCCCGCGTGTTCGAGGAACCGGTCGAATCTATTTTCACAATCGAGGAGGAAACAAATTGAAACACGTCGTCATCCAATCCATCTCCAGCATCATCTTGTATGTCCTGATGGCTTTTCTGTTCAGTTCGTTCTTGTCTAACGTGTCGACCGTCATCGAGACCGACCGATTCGAGATTGAGTTTAACCTGTTACCGCTCTTGCTGTTAGTCGGCTTCTTTATCATTTGGACAATCTATTCGTTCAAGACACGCCCGAACCAAAACTTAAGCTTCGGCCAATGGTCGGTCCGGATGACGGAATTTAGCGAAGTCGACGAGCGGGAACAGATTATCACGGCGAAAGCGACGAAAGCGGCCTACGTCTCATTCGGGATCACCGTACCGCTCCTCATGGCGTCGTTCATGTTTTATCCGCTGTTCGAGAACGCGCTCCCAGCCTATCCGATTTACGCGCTCGCCTCGACACTGATCATCTCGACACTCGTCTATATGACGACTTGGATCCGCGCCTATACCCGTTAAGGAATTCACATCGAATTCCTTTTTTTGTGTCGATTTTTCGTCGAGTCGTTCCCTACGATTGCGAATTCGGTCACGTCGTGCTTATATATAACTAAACGGTTATATACTAAATGTATTGAAGGGGTCTTTCATCGTGAAAACCATCGATTTGACGACCGGTCAGGTTCAACGCGTCATCGTGGCGCTTGCCCTCCCGCTCGTCGGCAGTTCGCTTTTACAGTTCACGTATAGTCTCGTCGATATGTTCTGGGTCGGTGCGCTCGGTAGCGACGCCGTCGCCAGCATCGGCGCGGCCAGCTTTTATATCATGCTCGGTCAGGCGATTCAATCCCTTATCGTCGTCGGCGCCGGCATCAAAGTGTCGCAAGCCGTCGGACGGCGGGATCAGGCGTTGATTCAGCGCTACGTCCGGGCCGGGAGGCGGATGAACCTTGGTCTCGGCCTGTTATTCGTCACCGTCCTCGCCGCGTTCGGCCAGGCGCTTATCGGCTTTTTGAACATGGACGCACCGGCTGTCGAACGATTGGCTTACAGCTATTTGCTCGTCAGTGCACCGATGCTCATCTTTTCGTTCTTCAACTTGTTGTTCGCCCGTCTGTTCAGTGCCTATGGCAATACGACGACGGCGATGCGTATCAACGCGACCGGGGTCACCCTCAATATGATCCTGTCACCGCTCTTCATCTATCCGCTCGGACTCGGCGTCGTCGGAGCCGGTCTCGCGACGCTCGTCGCGAACGTCGTCATGTTCGGTTTCTTCTGGCACCGGGCCCGCGCTTTGTTCGATTGGGAAGAGACGGTCGAACCAAATCGCACGGACTATAAAGAAATTCTTCGCCTCGGTTTCCCGATGGCGACCCAGCGCGTCTTGTTCACGGTCATCAGTATTTTCCTCGCCCGCATGATCGGCTCATACGGGACCGAAGCGATCGCGGCCCAGCGCATCGGGCTTCAAGTCGAGTCGATCGCCTATATGATGATTGGTGGACTGAACGGTGCCATCGCAAGTTACACGGGACAAAATCTCGGCGCCCGCAAAGTGGACCGGGTCCATGAAGGCTATCGGGTGACGACACGACTCGGTGTCTTGTATACCGGGTTGATCACACTCGTGTTTTTATTCGTACCGGACGTCCTAATCGGGCTGTTCGTCGATGATCCGAGAACAATCGAAATCGGCGCGAGTTATTTACGGATCATCGGGATCTCGCTCATCTTCGCCTCCTTCGAGATGATCGGGAACGGTTATTTCTCGGGGCTCGGACTCCCTAAAATCCCAGCGACGATCTCGATCGTCTTCACCGTCGCCCGCATCCCGCTCGCGCTTGCCCTCGAGCCCTATCTCGGTCTCGATGCCATTTGGTGGAGCATCGCCATCTCAAGCATCGTCAAAGGGCTCGTCTCTGTCCTCTATGTCCGACTAATGAAAAAGGAAGTGACTTCCCTTGCAGAAGCGATTTAATCAACTAACCAAACAATTGTTGCACGGACGCTTCGCCATCGAGCGTGAAATGCTCCGCGTGACACCTGAAGGGACGCTCGCCGTAACGAAGCATCCGACAGGACTCGGTGACAAGGCGACGCACCCGTATATTACGACCGACTTCTCGGAAAGTCAGATTGAACTGATTACCCCGACGTTTCCGACCGTCGAAGCGGCGCACGACTTCCTACAGACGCTGTATGATATCACGGCACTGAATATCGGTGACGAACGGCTTTGGCCGCAATCGATGCCGTGCGCGCTTCCGGACGGTGGGGTCATCCCGCTCGCGGATTTCGGCAATTCAGGACTCGAGGCCGGCCGCTATCGGGAACACCTGCTCCAAAAATACGGGGCGAAGAAACAGCTCATCTCGGGCATCCATTTCAATTTCTCGTTCGCAGACGAGTTGATTGCCTCCCTCTATGAAGGATCGCCGGAACGATACGACCGTTTCAAGAACGACCTGTATTTAAAACTCGTCCGAAACTATTTACGGACACGCTGGCTCGTCGTCTATCTGTTAGGCGGGACTCCGGCCGTCCACACGAGCTATGAAGAACGCTGCGTCAGTCAAATGCAGGCGCTCAGCGAGGATGTGTATTCAAATACGACGGCGTTGTCGTACCGCAATAGTGACTGCGGCTACACGAATGTCGAGCCGCTCTATCCGGACTATTCAACGCTCTCGGACTATACCGCGAGCGTGCGCCGCTTCATCGCCCAAGGTGACATCGCCAACCCGAACGAGCTCTACTCTCCGATTCGGTTGAAGACGTCACGGGGCGGCAATGACTTGGAACGACTCGAGACGAACGGCATCGATTACATCGAGATTCGTAACATCGACCTCAACCCGTTCGAGAAGACCGGCATCGCCCTGTCCGACTTGAAGTTCCTGCACGTCTTCTTGCTCTACTTGACGTTGAAAGACGAGACACGATTTGTGGATTGGCAGGCAGAGGCGTTCCACAACCAACAACGCGTCGCGAAAGAAGGTCTATCGCCAACACTCATGTTGTACCGCAATGGCGAGGCGGTGCCACTTCAGACGTACGCACGCGATTTGCTCGACGAAATTGAAGCGTTCAATGACCGATACACACTCGGGTTCGACGACGTCTTTGCCTCTGTCCGGGATCGGATTGACCGTGTCGAGGCGACTTACGCGTCACGCCTCACCTCCGCCATGATGACAGACGGCTATACAAAGTGGTCGCTCCGACAAGCCGAACTGTTCTATCAAGACGCATACGCTAACCGGTTCCGGATGCACGGCTACACGGATATGGAGCTGTCGACGCAGATTTTGATGAAGGCGGCCCTGAAACGCGGCTATGCCGTCGACGTGATTGACCGGGATGATCAGTTCATCCGAATCCGGAACGGCAACCAGACCGAGTACGTCAAACAAGCGACGAAGACGTCGAAAGACAACTACGTGTCGGTCCTCATGATGGAAAACAAGACGGTGACGAAACATGTGCTCGCCGAACATGGCATCCGTGTTCCGGGAGGAATCGAACTCCGCAGTGAAGCCGATTTACAGGACGCCTGGACTATGTTCGCGAATGAACCAATCGTCTTGAAACCAAAATCGACGAACTTCGGGATCGGCATTCACATCTTCAAGGACGGGACGACGTTCGAGGAGGCGCTCGAGGCGTTTCGTCACGCTCTTGCGTTTGACGACGTCGTCCTGCTCGAGACGTTCCTACCCGGGAAAGAATATCGTTTCCTCGTCATCGGTGACGAGGTCGCAGGCATTTTACACCGTGTCCCGGCGAACGTGACCGGGGACGGCGTATCGACGATTCGTGAACTCGTCGCCAAAAAGAATGAGGATCCGCTCCGCGGGAAAGGCTATAAGACACCGCTCGAAAAAATTGACATCGATGACATCGTCGTCGCGTTCCTGCGTCCACAAGGCAAGACGCCAGACAGTGTCCTCGCCGATGGCGAACTCGTCTTCCTTCGTGAGAACTCGAACATCAGCACGGGAGGTGACAGTATCGACTATACAGACCAGATTTCCGATTCATACAAACGGATCGCGGTCGAGTCAGCCCGAGCGATTGGCGCGACGATATGCGGCGTCGACATGATGATTCCGTCGCTCGCGCGTGAAGGTGATTACGGCATCATCGAGCTGAACTTCAATCCGGCCATCCATATCCACGCCTTCCCTTACGAAGGCAAGGAACGACCGATTGGCGAGACCGTGCTCGATTTGTTATTTGACGGAAAAGGTTGAACAAATCCCTGAATCGGGAATAGAGAATACATTGATTAGACAGATGTATCTTCTGTCTCGAGAAAGGGGTCTTTCCAATGGAAAAAGTAAAGTCTCAAATCGAAGGCAAAACATTAGTCGTCGAACGCAGTTTTAACGCGCCGCGTGCGCTCGTGTTCGAGGCATTCTCAACACCGGCCCACCTCGAAGCATGGTGGGGACCGGCCGGATGGAAGACAGAGGTTCGTACGTTCGAGTTCGAACCAGGTGGCACATGGCATTACAAAATGACATGTGTCGACAAGGAGCAGGGTGACTACTACGGTATGGAGTCATGGGGGAAATCGACGTTCCTCGAAATCGATCCGCACCGAAAAATCGTCTATACGGACGCATTTTCGGACGCGGACGGACACGTCAATCCCGAACTTCCCGTCATGACGATCACGAACGAGTTTGTCGACATCCCGAACGGCACACTGTTCATCAGCCGCTCCGAATTCACGGACGCCGAGTCGCTCCAGCAAGTCGTCGAGATGGGGGCTGTCGAAGGCTTCTCTTCGCAACTCGAACGGCTCGACGCCATCATCTCTCGATAACAACAAGCACCGTCCCTCTCGAGGCACGGTGCTTGTTTGTCGTCAAAATAAAAAGTAACTGACAATCAAAATCAACGTGAAAATGAACACCATCCCGATGGCGAGCGCGACAAGGCTCATCTTCGCCGATTTGAACTGCTGAGAGTTGATCGTATGCACCTTTTTCAAATACGACCGGGTCCCGACGAGGATCGTCGCGATCCCAAAGATGATCGACAAGATGCCGATCGCCGTAATCAATTGGTGCTCGGCCCCGCTCAAATTTTCACTTCGATAGTAGTGGAAGTTCGTCACGAGAAAGCCGATTCCGATGACCGTGATGGCCGTCCGAATCCAGGCGAGGAACGTCCGCTCATTGGCGAGATGTTGCTGGATGTACTGCGAATCGACCGTCTTCTCTAAATCTAGTTTCACCGATATCCCTTCTTTCTAGCTCATCATTGCTCTAATTGTTCGAATAATCGATTGAGTTGATGTTCATCAATCTCTCCATACGCATCCCCGATACTGATCTCGGTCGAACAATAGTCGTCATGTGATACGAGATATCCCGTGACGCCGACCCCTGTCGTCTCTTGAACGGATTGAATCCGTGCCGCGACCGCTTCGTCGTCCCCTTCGAGATGAAGATGGAACATGTTCGTCACCGGGACTTCCGGTGTCGTCCACACTCCGTCGAGCGCATTGAAGCGGCGCGCCAGTTCCTTCGCCTGCTCGACATACATCCCCATTCGGTCTTTCCGTAGCTCGTAGTAATAGTCAGCCGGGATGATGTACGGGTACAGTCCAATCAAGTCACCGCCGTACCGCCGTTTCCATATTCTCGCCTCGTCACAGAACGGTTTAGGTCCTGCTAAGATGGCACCTGCAATACCGCCGATGCCTTTATAGAATGAGACGTAGACGCTATCGAACAACGCACATACGTCCTCTGCTGTCTTCTCATAATATGGGAGCGTCTCGAGGAGGCGCGCTCCATCTAGATGCAGACGAATCCCTCGCTCCTGGCACAAATGACTAATCGCCTCAAGTTCAGCAAATGACGGTAAGTAACCGCCGAGTTCCCGTTGCGGCAACTCAATCAACAGGCAGGCGACATCCAGTAACGCCTTCACTTCGTCGAGCGTCATCAACCGGTCGTCATCCCCAAGCAAAATCGGTTCGAGGTGATGCAACTCCTTCAACCCGTCCTGTTCGTGAATCTCCAAGTGACAGAGCGGATGATAGGCGACGTTTCGATTTTCGGTCTCGTCCGCCCAAATCCGTAAGGCGATTTGTTGTGCCATCGTGCCGCTCGGGAAGAAAATCGCATCCTCCATACCCAGTTCTTGCGCCATTTTTTGCTCGAACCGCATGATGACCTCGCCCGTCCCATAGTGGTCGCTCACCTGATTCGGGTCGACCTCAGCGAACGCCTGTTGCAAGACGCCGACAGTTCGTTTCCCGTGACCGCTCAGTTGATGTGACGTCTGTTGATACGATGTCCGTAAATCCATGTCATCCCCTCCACAAGAAGCCCCCTGTCCATAGACAGGAGGCCATCAGTTAGTCGCGCATGCGGACGATTAATTTGCCGCGTACTTTTCGTGTTTGTAGCTGTTCCAAACCATCTTTTAACCGTTCGAACGGCAAGACGTCCGTGACGAGGTCGTTCAATTCACCCGCCTCGAGCAGCTTCATCATCTCTTCGGCCATATAGGACAAGTTACGGATGGCCCGCTCGTTCTCACTCGCATGGGCCGCACCGAGGGCGACTTCATGAATCGACGGCGACAGCGTGAACCCTTTCATGTTCGACATGTCAGGTGGACCGGCGATATAAGCGAGCTGTCCACTGAATGCGAGCCGGTCGAGATCGGCCGTCGCCACATCGCGTCCGACCGTGTTCAAAATCAGGTCGACACCGCGACCGTCTGTCAGTTCCATGATTTTCTCCGTCACGTCCTCGACGTTGTAGTCGATGGCGACATCGGCACCGAGTGATGTGACCCAGTCAAAGTTTTCCGGCGATGCCGTCGTGAACACTTTAAGCCCAAGTTTTTTGGCGAGTTGAATCGCGTAACCACCGACTCCTCCCGCTCCGGCGTGGACGAGAATCGTCTCTTTGTCGCGCGTGTTCAACTTCTGCATGATAGCCTCATACGCTGTCATGCCGGCACAGAGGATGGCCGCAGCGGCCTCGTCGCTCACTTCCGGCGGGACGACGGCGCAAGCACGCGCATCGACGACCGCATACTCGGCGAAGCCGCCGTTGTTTCCAAGACTCGTGTGGACGGCGACACGTGAACCGGTAATGATATTGGCGATGCTCGAACCGACTTCGACGACTTCCCCGACCAGGTCGACGCCGAGAATGTGTGGATAGGACCAGTTCGGGTTGCCGTTCGTGCCGACTTTATAGTCGACCGGGTTCAAGGCGACCGCTTCGACTTTGATGAGCAGTTCGCCCGCATCTGGTGTCGGTCGCTCCACCTCACCGATGTGCAGATGTTCTAATCCAGGTTGATCAAGTAGCCAAGCCTTCATACTCAATACGCTCCTTCCGAATACGTCAGTTCATAGGAATGCGAGTAGATTTCGACGAGGTTGCCGAACGGGTCTTCACAATACACCATCCGGTACGGTTTATCGCCCGGGTAATATTCCCGGATTGGCATCCGTTGTTTTCCGCCATGGGCGACGATTTTCTCAACGAGCCCTTCGATGTCCGGGTCTTGAACACAATAGTGGAAAATACCCGTCTTCCAAAACTCGAAATTATTCTCCGGCTTCTCATTGTTTGGGAACTCGAACAGCTCGATGCCAATCTTATCACCCGTCGACATGTGGGCAATTCTGAAGCTGCCCCAGCCCGGTCCAAATACGTCCGTGCACATGACACCGATCGGCGAGTCGTCCTCGACGACGTCCGATGGTTGCATGATGGTGTACCAGCCCATCACGTCCTCATAAAATTTAACTGCTTCGGTCACACTCGGGACCGATAGCCCGATATGTGAGAATGTACGTGGATATGTCACTGTCATCTGCTCCTTTTTGTTTGCTCAATTTGATGGATAACGATACGATACCTTCATCGAAGCAATAAAAAAAAGTACGCACATTCAAGTAACTACCCGAAAGCGAGGCGAATTGAACATGACGACCCCGTTCCCCGTCAATAAGGCGCTCGACATCATCGGCGGTAAATGGCGGCCTCAAGTGTACTGTACGCTCGAAAACGGCCCGCGCCGCTTCTCGGAGATTCAACGCGCCATCCCTGACGTCAGCCGCAAGGTGTTGACCGATCAACTGCGCGAGCTCGAACAGCTCGGTATGGTCCGCCGCATCGACTATTCGACCGAGAAACAGCTTCACGTCGAATACTCGCTCACCGAGGACGCACTCAGCCTGCAACCAGCCATGAAGGCGCTCTGCTCTTGGGGCGAGACACACGACGAATAAACCCGCGCCGAATCCGGCGCGGGTTTTGTCATGCTGCGAATAGACTTATGAGGTTTCCATCCGGGTCGATGACGATGGCGTAACGTTGTCCCCAAAACGCATCCCACGGTTCGCGGTGCGAGGCATAACCGTTTCCGACGATCGCTTCATAGCGCGCATCCAGCTCATCCCCACTATCGCACAAGAAGGCGAGTTCGACCCGGTGCCCCGTCGCCGGTTTCCATTCCCCATACACCGACTCCGCCACTTCGACCGTATCGAAGGCGAGCCGGACACCGCCGTCATCGATTTCGACGTGCGCTTCCCCATCCATCGCTTCCGGGATCGATAGGCCGAGCAAACGGTAAAAATCGAGCGCCCGTTTCATGTCTTCGACGACGATGCCAATCATATCTAGCTTGATTCCCATGTGATCACCTCATTTTCCAAGTTGGTGGTGCTATGATGAGTGTAGCACTACATCCTGCTCGTGAAACGAGGAAATTCAAATGACCCATCAATTCGCTGTCCTGACCCAGCCACAGGCGGAAACGATCGCCTACACGTGGCACTACGAAGGCGATTATGCGTTTTACAATATGGCGGCCGACAAAGACGATTTAGCCGAATTTTTAGACGTCGAACAGCGCGGACAGTCGGTGTTCGCCATCACGTCTGACGGTGCACTCGTCGGGTTCGTGAGCGTCGCGCAAACGGATGCTGAAACGGTCGATATCGGTCTCGGCATGAAGCCCGATTTGACCGGGAACGGGAGCGGACGAGCGTTCGTCACATCGATTCTCGACTTCGTCAAAGCGACGTACTCACCTCATCGCATCACCTTGTCCGTCGCCGCCTTCAACGCGCGGGCGATCCGTGTCTATGAGACGTGCGGGTTCAAGCAGACCGGTTCGTTTCAACAACCGACGAACGGGAGCACGTTCAATTTTATTCAGATGGAACGTCAAGAAAGTCCTCAGAACCAACCGTTCTGAGGACTTTTCCTATGTGAGCTGTTTCTTTTGGATGTATGACAAGCCGAGCGCCGCAATCAAAATTGTGCCTTTGACGATGTCTTGTGCGTAATACGGCACGTCCCACATCGTCAGTCCGTTCAACAAAATCCCAATCAAGACGGCACCGATTAACGTACCTACGACGTTCGGTCGTCCGGTCCCGAAGACGGCGTAACCGATATAGGCGGCTGCGACCGCGTCCATGAGGAGCGGTGCTCCGGCCGATACTTGTCCGGTACCGATGCGCGACGCCAAGATAATGCCGCCGATGGCTGCGAACAGACCACTCAACACATACGCGTACAGCTTGATGCGCGTGACGGCGATGCCGGAGCGGCGGGCCGCCTCGACGTTCGAGCCGACGTAATAAAATTCGCGTCCCGTCTTCGAATACGTCAAAAATAGATGGGCCCCGGCGAAGAAGAGAAGCATCAAGATGGCGACGAACGGGACAGGACCGATCGAACCTTGGCCGATGAAGAGGAACGACGGGATGAATCGTCCCGGTGCCGTCCCTCCTTCAATCGGCATATTGTCGTAGATTGAAAAACCCTTCGTATACGTCAATTGGACCCCATTGATGACGTACATGATGGCGAGCGTCGCGAGCAAATCCGGTAACCGAAACTTGATTGTCACGAGCGCGTTCAATAGTCCGACGAGCACGCCGAGGGCAATCGGGACGAGCAAAGCGACGAGCAGTTCTTGACTATGTAATACGAGACTCGACGCCGCACCGATTGTCGCGAGGCTCGCCGTTGAGCCGACCGATAAGTCGAACCCGCCGACGATGAGCGAGAACGTCACTCCGAGGGCGAGCAGCGAGACGATCGATACGGACTTGATGATGTCGCTGAAGTTCGCGTACGTCAAAAACTGGTCGTTCGTCACGCCGAAGACGGCGATGAGTGCGAGAATCGCGAACAACGTCCCGTATTGACCGATGCCACTGAAGCGTTTCGTGCGTTGTTTGATGACGAGTTGGGCCATGTTAAACCCCTCCTTTCTGTTGCCAACGGCCGCGGTCGAGCCAAAGCGTCCGGTTGGCGATCAATTCTAGTTCATGCGGTTCACTCGACGTAAAGATGACAGTCTTTCCACTTTTCGCGAGGCGGGTGACGAGTTCATAAATATCCCGTTTCGCCGTCACGTCGACGCCTTTCGTCGGTTCGTCGAGCAGATAGACGTCCCGGTCCTCGAGGAGCCATTTGCTGAGGACAACTTTTTGTTGATTCCCCCCGCTCAGCTCTCGGACCGGTTGCCCGACCTGGTCGTATTTCACACGGAGCGAGGCCAAGACGCGCGTGACTGCGTTCGCCTTCCCTTCGATCGCGAGGACGTTCCGTTCAATCGAATCGTCGAGGAAGAGTCCCTGTTTCCGGCGTTCTTCCGGTACGAGGGCGAACCCGGACCGGACCGCCTGACGCGGTTCTCGAATCTTGATTGGTTTTCCGTCCAACGTCATCTGTTGTTCAACGCCGGAGAGACCGAATAGCGCCTCGATCAACTCCGTCTTCCCGCTCCCGGTAACACCGCCGATGCCGACGACTTCGCCTTTATACGCCGTGAACGGCAAACTCGTCCCGAACGCCGGTAACGTGAGCTCTGCCTGAATCCGCATCTCGGTTTCCGGAACGGCTTTCTCTACCGCTTCTGCCATGTCAGATCCGCTCAAATACGTATGGATATCCCGTTCTGACAACGCCTGAAACGGCCCTTCATAGGCGATACGGCCATCCCGGAGGAACGTCGTCGTCGTGGTGACGCGCGACAGTTCGTCCGACCGATGCGTGATGAGAAGAATGCCGACACCTTCCTCTGCGAGCGACTGCAATAACGTGAGCAGTGACGTCGCATCTTCCGTCGACAAGGCGGCCGTCGGTTCGTCGAGCAAGAGGTAGGCCGCATCACTCGCGAGCGCCCGGGCAATCAAGACACGTTGTTTGACGCTGAGCGGGAATCGTCCGACCGGTTCGGTCACGTCAATCTCTAGTCCGACACGTTCCAAGTAGGTGGCCGCTCGCTGTTTTAGTTCACGAGGACGAATCCGTTCGACCGCCTGCCACGGCACGACGTTTTCATAAATCGGTAAATCGAGATAGAGGGCGTCATCGACTTCTTGCGACACCGTGATGATCCCACGGCGTATCGCCTCGGCCGGTGTGAATGTGACCGGTGTCTCGTCGAGCTCGATCGTCCCGGATGTGGGGATGATGGCGCCACTCAACAGCTTCACGAGCGTGCTCTTCCCGGCCCCGTTCAACCCAAGCAAGCCATGAATCTCGCCACGGCGGAGCGTGAAGCTGACGTCGTCGAGCACCGTGACATCACCATAGCGTTTCGTGACGCGTTCAAGCCGTAACATCAGTCCGTCCCTTTCATCCAGTCCGACCAGGCCGCGTCTGATGCGCCCCAGTTCGGGACGTATTGACCGAGGTCGTCCATCGTTACTTTCTCGTCCGGCAAGACGTCGCGGTCGACGAGATATGGGTCGACCGAATGAATCGACGGCGTCTCTTCACCAGCTAATTTTTGATACGCGTAACGGACTTGAATCCGTCCGATTTCAGCCGGATCGGTCGCCGCCGTCACTTTCCACGGGCTACCGTCCTCTTGCATGAGCTGCAAATCTTCATCGCTCAAATCAATCCCATAGACGGCGATCTCATCGCGTCCGGCCTGTTTGATGGCACGGCTCGCACCCTTAGCGAACTCGTCCCACATCGCGAACACGGCATCAATCTCACCTTCCGGATACTTCTTCAAAATTGCTTCCATCTGGCTCTGTGTGTCGAGCGCCGTATTGTTCGTCGCCGAACCAAACTTGGCGACTTCTGTGATACCCGGGTAACGCTTCAAGAACGCATCATAAATCGTGTGGCGACGTTCCATCGGTGTGAAGCCACCAACCCAAATCGTGACGATTTTGCCTTCACCGTCCAAATCTTCGGCGAGCGCCTTGAGTGAACGCCAAGCGAGCGAATAGTCGTCTTGGTCGATGACGGTCACGCCTTCGTTCGTCAAATCGTTGTCGAACGCGACGACTTTGATGCCTTTATCGAGCGCGCGTTGGACCGGTTCTTTCAACGCATCGGCACGGCCATGGTCGATCAAGATGACATCGACGCCTTGCGTCGTCGCCGTATCGACATAGCTCGCCATCTTCGACAGGTCGTTGTCGGCGTTGTACACTTTCACGTTGCCGCCGAACGATTCGACTTGTTCCGTCACCCCGTTGATATACTGCGACGAGAACGTCCCGATCGACATCTGCATGATCAGGGCGACATCGATATCTTTCGGAAGTGTGGCATTCGAGACCGAGACGGGTTTCGTCTCCGGTGTCTTCTCAGCCGGCTTCGATGGGGCCGCTTGTTCGTTCGTGCAACCGACGAGCGCCAAGACGAATGTGAATAGTAAAATTAATAGTTTTTTAGACATGAATTGTTCCCCCTACATGATGTGTGATGGCAGTCTCTGTCGGCTCGAACACACCCGCCTCGGTGATGAGTCCGGTGATGAGGTCCGGTGGGGTGACGTCGAACGCCGGATTGAAGACGGTGATGCCGACGGGTGCCGTCGGTTGACCACCGATATGTGTCACTTCTGACGGGTTCCGCTCCTCGATTTCAATCGTGTCATCCGCCGTCAAATCGAACGTCGAATGCGGCGCCGCGACATAGAACGGAATGCCGTAATGTTTGGCAAGGACGGCGAGCTGCAACGTCCCAATTTTATTGGCGACGTGACCCGTCCGTGTGATACGGTCAGCTCCAACGATGATGGCGTCGACTCGTTTTGACTGAATCGTCCAAGCCGCCATATTGTCGGTGATGAGCGTCACGTCGATATCGGCCCGGTCGAGTTCCCAGACAGTGAGGCGTGCCCCTTGCAGGAGCGGCCGCGTCTCACAGGCGAAGACGTTGAAAGATACGCCCTGTTCTTTTCCGACGTAAAACGGCGCGAGCGCTGTGCCGTATCGCGATGTCGCGATGGCACCGGCGTTGCAGATTGTCAACACGTTCCCCCCGGCCGGCAACACCGTCAGCGCATGCTCGCCGATGGCCCGATATGTATCGACGTCCCGGTCGTACAAAGCGATGGCGCGGCGTTTGATTTCCTCGGCAATCGCCTCAAAGTCGTCCCCGACATTTAAATCAAGGAGCGATTCGATCACGTTTTGCAGATTGACCGCCGTCGGTCTTGTCGCAATCAAGCGGCGTCCGACGAGGTCGAGTCGACGGGTGAAGTCCGGGTCGTCGACTAACCGGCCTGCCTCTTTGGCGAGGACGAACGCCCCGAAGTAAGCGATGGCCGGGGCACCACGGACTTGGAGCGTCTCGATGGCATGTTCGGCCTGTTCGAGCGTCTCGATTGTCACGTAACGCTCTTCATGTGGTAACAACGTCTGATCCAATAGGATGAGTTCGTCCGTTTGCGAATTAAAGCGGATGTTTTGGACCGTCATACGCGCACCCCCGACAAAAGCGTCACCAAGTCGTCAATCGATTCGACGCTGTGGCGTTCTTTAATGAGCGCCGTCCCGAGGGCAAGCGCGTCACGTTTTCGTTCGAGCCGCGTCGCTTCCGGCAACGTCTCGAGATCGGCGACACCGGCGAGTCCGACGGCACGGCGAATGAGTTCGCAACCGGCATAGCCGATCGTGTCGCTGAAGATTGTCCGCAACAATTCGTCGACGAAACCGTCCGTATTGAACGGCTCGACAGCGCGCTCAAAGTTGGCCCGGAACGTCTTCTCGAACGTCTCCCACACCGTCAAGACGTCCGTGAAACGTTCGAAGCGTTTGAGCGGGTCATGGAACGTCGACAGCGTCAAATGGGCGATAATTTGGCCCAAATCAAAGCCGAACGGTCCGTAAAATGCGAACTCTGGATCGATGATTTTCGTCTCTTGTTGAGTCGCGAAGATGCTGCCTGTATGTAGGTCACCGTGCAGAAGCGCCTCATGTTTCGTGACAAATCCGACTTTCAGTTTCGTCACCTCGACCTTGAGCGCCTGGTCTTGCCAGAGGCGTTCGACATCTTCTCGAAGCGCCGCCTCGATGTTGTTCGACTCCGCGTCTTTGAACGGGTCGGTGAAGATGAGCTTCTCGGTGATGTCACACAGTTCCGGGTTGTAATAGTCACGTTCAATCCGCTTCTTCGCGATCGGGCCGGCCGCATAATCCGACGTCGCGAACAGCGTCTCGCCTAAAAATTCACCGACATGACGCGCGAGTTCCGGATAGCTCTCCCCTTTCAAATAACCGGTGCGGACAATCTCATAATCAGACAGATCTTCTAAAATCGTGTAGGCGAGCGTCCGGTCGCTACCGAGGACGTCCGGGACGAAACGCGGCGCCACGTTCGCAAACTCACGGAGTGCCAACTGTTCAATCCATGCCCGTTCGAGTGTAAGCGGCCAGCTCTCACCGACGACTTTAGCGTATGGGAGCGCCTGTTTGACGATTAGGCGCTGTTCGCCTTGGCGAATCCGAAACACGAGATTCAAATTGCCGTCCCCGATTTCCTCACACTCGGCGATTCCGTCTTGCAAGTATCCTAATTGACGGACGTGCTCGACGACAGACTGTTCTGTAAATGGTTGATATGACATGATGTTTTCCCCTTCCTGTACGTTGCCCACAAAAAAAGCCCCTTTCTCCGCGAGAAAGAGGCACAGCCAAAATGGTTGTTCCTCTCATCTGTCAGACATTCGTCTGGTGGATGTAGCACCGTGCCTAATGGTCGGTTGCTGCGGCGTCATCGGGCCAATTCCCTCTGCCAACTCGCGATAAGAGTGGTTTATTCGATTCGGTGAACTTATGTGATGAATATTACGGACTCGACGTCACAATTGTCAACGTCCTTTTCTCCGTGCCACTCGTCTTTTTTTTGTGCATATATGGAAACAACTTCCCAAAATATTTTTTTTGGAAAAAAAGGAATTGACGACGTGACGAATCTGTGTAAAAATTCAATTAAATTTCACAACTTCAAATCACATTCTTATCAAGAGCAGACGGAGGGACGAGCCCGATGATGTCGCAGCAACCGACCAGAGATGGCACGGTGCTAATTCTTGCAGCGAAAGCTGAGAGATAAGAGTTCATTTTTTATGATGACCTCTTGCCTCGGCATGGGGTCATTTTTTGTTTGCCTGGAAGGAGGAACCATATGAGTATCACTGCCACATATGAAATCAAACGGACGGATGCGGTCGCAAGCATTGCCGACAAAATCGCCCTCGAGCTGACCGTCGGCACATGGACTGAGCTGCGTCATTTAGAGCAAGAGCAGTTACAGGCGTACCGGGGTGAGGTCGTATCGACCACCCATACGGAGACGACGAGCCGGTTCACGATCCGCTATCCGTTACATAATGTCAGCCCTGACTTTTCATCCATCTTGACGACGACGTTCGGGAAACTATCCCTCGACGATTCGATTCGGTTAATCGATTTGACGTTGCCCGAAACGCTCGCCCCTCATTTCAAAGGCGCCAAGTTCGGCGTCGACGGGATTCGCGAGTTGCTCGGTGTCCATGACCGTCCGCTCGTCATGAGCATCTTCAAAGGCGTCATCGGGCGTGACCTCGCGTTTCTCGAGCAGCAACTCCGCGATCAGTTCGCCGGCGGCATCGATATCGTCAAAGACGACGAGATTTTATACGACAATCCGCTCACGCCGTCGCTCGAACGGGCCCGGATCGGAGCGGCCGTCATTCAAGCGCACTTTGAGGCGACCGGGAAACGTGTCCTCTACGCCATCACGCTGAGCGGCCCTGTGTTCGGTCTTCGCGACCAGGCGCTCCGGCTGATCGAGGCCGGTGCGACGGCGCTCCTATTCAACGTCTATACGTACAGTCTTGACGCACTGCGCGAACTTGCGAACGACCCAGACATCCGTGTGCCGATTTTGGCCCACCCGGCCTTTGCCGGCGCCTTGACCGGGTCCATCAGTCATTCGCTCTTACTCGGTAAACTCCCACGTCTCGCCGGGGCCGATTTGACGCTCTTCCCGTCTCCATACGGTTCGCTCGCGACACCACGGGACGAGGCGTTCGCGATTCGTGACTTGAGCGCCGAACCGCATTGGTCGAAACCAATTTTACCGGTCCCGTCAGCCGGGATTCATCCGGGGCTTGTCGCCGATATCATTCGTGATTTCGGGACGGAGGTCGTCATCAACGCCGGCGGTGGCATTCATGGTCACCCGGACGGTGCAGCCGCCGGGGCCCGTGCTTTCCGCCAAGCCATCACTCACGTCCTCGGTCCCACCGAAGGACAGACGGACGAACTCGATACCGCGTTAAAGGCGTGGGCGTCACGATGACGGTCCACATCCTGTGCGACTTCGATGGGACGATCACGGCGGAAGACAATATCATCGCGTTGATGAAGGCATTCGCCCCGCCGGCTTGGGTCGAGTTGAAAGATGCGGTGCTCGAACAACGGATTTCCATTCGCTCCGGTGTCGGTCAAATGTTTCAACTATTGCCGAGCGAGGCCGCCCCGGCTTACCACGATTATTTGTTGGAGCGGATCACGCTCCGCCAAGGGTTCCCATCATTTTTAGAACAGGTTCGGGCGCACGGTTGGAAGTTTGACGTCGTCAGCGGCGGGATGGACTTCTTCGTCCAGCCGGTCTTAGATGGTCACGTCGCCCCTGAGCACATCTACTGTAACGTCGCCGACTTCTCCGACGAGACGGTAACCGTCACGTGGCCGCACGCTTGTGACGAACAGTGTACGAACGATTGCGGCTGTTGCAAGCCGACGATTGCCCGCCGTATCGTCAATCCGAGTGACCGCTTAATCATCATCGGCGACTCGGTGACCGACTTCGAGGTCGCGAAGCGTGCCGACTTCGTCTACGCCCGGGGTCAACTCATCACGCTCTGCGAAGACGCAGGCATCCGTTACGCCCCGTTCGAGACGTTCGACGACATCACCCATCACTTGAAGGAGGTGGCCGTATGAGCCTTACGGCACGTTGGCTTGAACTGGCCGAGATTAAAGACGAACTCGCCGCCCGCGACTGGTTCCCCGGAACGAGTGGGAATTTGGCGATTCGCGTCTCTGACGACCCGCTCGAATTTCTCGTCACGGCGAGTGGACGCGATAAACGGAAACGAACGCCAGACGACTTTGTTCATGTCGATGCGGGCGGACGCTTAATCGGCGAACAGACAGGAAAACCATCCGCCGAGACGCTGCTACATGTCGAAGTGTTCAATCGGACGGATGCGACGTGTTCGCTCCATGTCCATACGGTCGACAATAATGTCATCTCCGAGCTCCATGCCGCCACCGGCGAAGTCGTCTTCACCGGTCAAGAAATCATCAAAGCGCTCGGCTTCTGGGACGAGGATGCGGTCGTCCGCGTACCGATTATCGAGAACCATGCGGACATTCCGACTCTTGCGGCCGCTTTCGCCCCTCACATTCACGCAAACGCCGGTGCCGTCCTCATTCGCAATCACGGCATCACCGTCTGGGGCGAGACCCCGGCCGCGGCCAAACGCTATTTAGAGGCTTACGAGTTCTTGTTCAGCTATACATTAAAACTACGCGCCCTAGGCGTCCATTCATAAGGAGGAACCAACCATGGCAACTGTCTATTTCCAACAAACCGAAGAGCGTTACGTCGATCAAACTGAAGTGAGCGCCTTTTTAGAGTCTCGCGGGATTTTATATGAGCAGTGGGACATCACGAAGCTACCGGAAAACCTGCAAGAGAACTATCAGTTGACGGACGAGGACAAACAAGCGATCTTGTCGACGTTCCGTGACGAGATTCGTGATGTATCGGAGCGCCGCGGCTATGAGACGGCAGACGTCATCTCATTGTCAGACGCGACGCCGAACTTGGACGAATTGCTCGTCAACTTCCAAAAGGAGCACCATCATACGGATGACGAGGTCCGCTTCATCGTCAGCGGCCATGGCATCTTCGCCATCGATGACGCCGAGCGTGGCTACTTCAACATCGAGCTCAACCCCGGCGACCTCATCTCGGTGCCGGTGAACACGCGCCACTACTTCACGCTCCAAGACGACCGCAAAGTCGTCGCCGTCCGCATCTTCGTGACGACAGAGGGCTGGGTGCCGATTTACGAGAAACAAGACGTGAAGGCATAAAAATAGGTCTCTCGCATTTGTGCGAGAGACCATTTTTTTAATGTTTGGCAGCGGCTGTCGGTTTTGAAGAGAACCAACCCCATACCGCGATCCCGACCATGACCGACCAGAAGAACACGGTCCACGCCGTCGAGTGGACGAAGCCGTCCGGAAGACCCATGAACGCGAACGGTGTACCGGCAATCAATTCCTTGAAGCCAGGGTGTTCAAGGACGAGCACCGTCAACTTCACACCGACCCAGCCGACGATGATGAAGGCGGCTGTCTCAAGTGTCGGACGTTGATGCAACAGCTTGACGAAAATTCGAGCAGCGAAACGCATCAAGATGACCCCGATGAGTCCACCTGTCAAGACGACGAAGAACTGACCAGAGTCGATCCCACCGATTTCACCGAGACCGAGCGGCGGCAAGCTGACCGCGAGCGCGACCGCTGCGAGAATCGAATCGACCGCGAAGGCGATATCAGCAAACTCGACTTTCGCAACCGTCAACCAGAACTCTTTCTTCGTGACCGGCTTCTCTGTGACAGCCGTCTCTTCTTTCGCCTCAGCAGCGAGATCTTGTTTCGGCTCCGTTTTACGAGCCTTATAGGTCATATACAGATGTCGTGCGCTCATTCCGATCAAGTAAAGCGCACCGAGCGCCTGGACTTGCCAGACGTTGATCAAGAATGAGATCAAGAACAAGGCGATGAAGCGGAAAACGAACGCTCCAAGTAATCCGTAAAATAGTGCCTTCTTCTGTTCTGTCCGCGGCAAGTGCTTGACCATGACCGCCAAGACGAGCGCGTTGTCTGCAGAAAGTAGCCCCTCGAGACCGACGAGTACGACGATGATCCAGGCGTACTGCAGAATTAACTGCCAATCCATTAAAAACATCCCCTTTTTTGTTGTGTTCCTTCATATTTAACAGTGATCTATTTTTTAAGTTCACAGGAACATTTTATTCCCGATTCATATCGAAATCAATCTTCTTTTCTTCAATTGCTGAAGTTTTTTTATTTATGAGGACATGCAAAGTGTTACTTCTACTGTTATTTTGCGATGATTTTAACCGTTATCTTGCACTTAAAAGTGTGTGTTAGGTGACGAACGTTCGTAAAATGATTTGACACATTTACGAACGCTTGATAGATATGAAACCTATTCTTAAGACTTTAACTTAGGGACTTTTCCAGACCGATGCAAGCGATTGAATGCCCTTCCGAATTTCTCCAACACTCAAAGCCCCGTATCCGATGATCACTCGGTCGGTGGATTTGGTTTCTTGATACATATGGGATACGGCATCAACTGCAATGCCAAGCGAATGCGCCCTTGCAATTGCTTCTCGTTCCGTTAAGAAGGCAGGTAATTGGACAATGATATGCAATCCAGCCTCATCTCCTCTAACAGAAAAATCTTCTCCTAAAAATTCATCTATCGCTTCAATCAAGCACTTTCTCTTTGAGCGGTAAAGGGTTCGCATTTTGGCGATGTGCTTCTCATATCTACCTGTCTTAATGAATTCTGCAACAACTAACTGATCGATTTTGGAAACAGTGGATTTCTGCAGTGCATTGAATGCTTCATATTCTTTCACTAAAGATAAGGGGAGGACAAGATAACTGATTCGAATAGAAGGCAGTAAGGTTTTTGAGAACGTACCAAAATAAATAACTTGATTTAAAGAGTCTAAATGAGCCAACGTTGGAATGGAGGCTCCTCGGTAACGGAATTCCGAATCATAATCATCTTCCACGATGTAACTGGAAGAAGCTTTTGCCCATGTCAACAACTCAAGGCGCCTGTTGATCGACATTATGGTGCCAAGTGGATATTGGTGAGCTGGAGTTGTATAAAGAAGTGTCACTGGCTGTTTCGGTACGGTACAGCCTTCAGAATCCAACCTTAGAGGTAAAACAGGTATGTTTAATTGGTGAAAAACCGCATTTGCCCGAATAAAGCCAGGTTCCTCGATTCCTACTTTAGAAGGAATGAGGAATTGACACAGACAACTTAATTGTTGTTGAGTACCACTGAAAACATAAATTTGTTTTGCATGGCAATGCAATCCTCGGGATCGGCGCAAATAGTTTGCAATTTCGTTCCGTAATTCCGGTTCCCCTTGCCAAGCACCATTCGCAATATGGGCAGGAGCCAGAAAATTTTGATACAGGCGGTTCCAAATTTTGTATGGAAATTCTGTTGGATCAACTTGTCCGTTTCTAAAATTTAAGGACTCTTCTTTTATCGTTGGCAGTAATTCTTCTTTTTGAAGGGCAGCTTTTTCTTGGAAGGGGACTTCAATCTCCCCTATAAAATAACCTTGTCTCTCTGTTGAATACAGGTAACCTTCACTCAGTAATTGGGCATATGCTTCCTGTACGGTAAATACACTGACATTCAATTGATTGGCTAATTCGCGTTTAGAGGGCATTCTTGAATGCGCTTTTAACTGTTGTTGTAGAATGAGCTGTTTGATGTGTTCATAAATGGCCATATATTTTGTGGTTCCCGATGGAAACGTTACTTGCAGTTCCACTCCAAACACTCCTTGGTATGTAAATTTTACTCCGAATTGGTTATGTTAAGCATACCAGAAATGAAGTGTAATGATAGAAAGGAGTGAGGGAAATGAAAACCTTAGAGAATGAAGTTGTCAAGCTAGTCCCGATGGAAATCAGTCATATAGAAGGAATCTGGGAGGCAGCGAATAACCATGAAATTTGGGAACATATGTCGGTGGATTTGACGGACAAAAGGAACGTTGAACAATATGTACAAGACGCTCAAAAAAAGAGAGCAGCTGGAACAGAGTTTGCTTTTGTGATTGTAGATATCGAGACAAAGAAGATCATTGGGGCCACCTGGTTTCTCGACATTTCCATGCCACACAAAAGACTAGAGATTGGTTCAACTTGGCTAAATCCCAAAAGTTGGCGAACGAACATCAACACCAATTGCAAGTTTTTACTGTTGACGTATTGTTTTGAAGAACTGGGATTGAATCGCGTTCAAATCAAGACAGGTCATGAAAACATCCGTTCACAACGCGCCATTGAAAGAATCGGAGCCATTAAAGAAGGGATTTTAAGGAACCACATGATTCGCAAAGAAGGAACAATTCGACATACCGTCATGTATAGTGTGACAAAAGAGGATTGGCCACAAGTCAAAGAACGCTTCCACAAGATACTAATAGATTAATAATTTATACCATATCTGTATTTGAGACCTATTTCAGTTTTGAGTTTGTAATCTAAGGATAAGGCGACCTATAAAGAGTAGTTTACATATCACGAGATTATCAGCAGTTCTCTAAAAACCAACAAAAAAAAGGAAGAGGAGAAGCTTTATAACCAGCTTTTCCTCTTCCTTTTTTCTCTAACATTACTTAGGATTCAATGCTTTATTGATGAATTGGTATAGCTCGCCATCTATTCCATGTTGCAGTTCGTTCCCTGGGTTTTCAGCGTGGAAACGCTCGGCTTGCTTACGGAAAGCCATATCGCCTTCGGAAAAGACATTCACGATGTCGTTCCATTTTTTCGCTAAATGCTGTACTTTTTCATCGGCGGGAGAAGTGCCTTTATCTTTTTCCAAACGAATTTCCATGATGAGAGCTTCAAATTCTTGTTCTGTATGCTTCAAGAACTGTTTGTCCGCATTTTCATAGCTGCTTTCCATGGTATCCAATTGCTGCTTCGAAAAGTATTTTTCCTTATTCATTTTCAGCGCCTCCATTAATTTAGTAAGTTCTGAAATCGAGAGGGTCCGATTGCTGTGTGCAGCCGATAACGCATTTTCCAACTCCGCTACTAGTTTTTGCTGAACCTCTATCTCTTTTTTGACTCGAGAAATTTGGGTTTGCAAAATCTCCGCAACGGTTTGTTCCTCCGGATTAGACAACAGAAGTTGTATTTCTTCTAACGACATTCCCATCTGCTTTAAGGACAAAATGGGCTGAAGACGGACCAAATCTGCTTTCGTGTAAAGCCGATGCCCTGACTCCGTATACTGAGAAGGTGAAAATAAACAGATTTGATCGTAATAGCGTAAAGTTCGAATCGTTAAACCCGCCAATTCTGCAACTTCTCCGACTTTCCAATATTCCTTCATTCGCTTAGCCTCCATTTAACAACATTTCTATTCACCAACTAAAAACGACAAATTCGAAGTTAGAGGAGTTGCTCCATCTCCTTTTGCTCAAACGTATAGGTTTTCCCGCAAATATGGCAAAAAGCTTCAATGCCTTCATTTTGATCCATGCTCCGTTTGATCTCCTCTTCACTCAAGGAATAAAGCATGCCATAAAACATTTCTTTGCTGCATCCGCAGAAAAATTGACTGGAGCTATGGCCGATAATTTTTGCATCCCCAAACAACTGGGTTAACGCTTCTTCGCTGTCACTCGCTTCTTCAGCGTTTAGTTTACTGAAAATATCTGGATTGGCTTTTACAATCATTTTCACTTCTGAAAGCAATTGTGGTGGTGCACCGGGAAGAAGTTGTGCATACAGTGCATGACTGGAAAGAAGGGAAGCTTCATTATCCAACTGAATGTCGGAATAAAGATAGGTCGGCGTCTGATCACTCTGCACAAAATAGTTGGCGATATCATCCGTGATATGTTGATTTGGCATATCGGTAATGCTGGTGAATTGATTCATCTCAGAACCCTTTATGACACGGATCATCCCAGAAGGTCCGATCAAATCTTGCATCGACTTTTCTTCTGTATCAGAAGATCTCAAAAGTTCATCGTTCAAGTATCCTCTGACATTTCCATTCGCTTCGGCTTCCGCAAAAATCTTATGGTGAGGGTTACTCAACGTTACCTGGATGCTCATGCGCTGGTTCCCTTTGAGCGTGCCAGAGAGTATGCTCATCGCTGATACCGTTTTACCCAACATGAGTTTAAGAGATTCAGGAAGTTCCTGGTTTAAGGCAAAGATGTCTCGAAGCAGCTGGGTATTATCAATAAAATATAAACGTATCTGCTCTTCGTAGATCAATGCCTTAACAATGGTATTTTCCACAATAATTCCTCCTTTTACAAAAGTAAGCTAGTTTCACTATAAGACATTACCTTACGTAAGGTTCAAGGGGTAAATACCATTTTTACAATATTTCTTTTTTAGTTAACATATGAGAGATTATTGGAAGCTTTTATAAAAAAGTTTATATTTCTAAAAACCAGTTTCTTTTTTAAGGTTACTGGTTTTTTAAAATTCTATTCAAAATTACTACTACTCTATTATTACTTACTTCTATAACCCATATAAAACTACTGATAGTTTTATATTGTAGGACGGTTTGTCAAATAAAACGCAAAATATAATTTGAAGTAACAATGCAAAGCACGTTCAAAGCATGTTCAGAGAGCAAAATGGTACCCGGTCGATGTACATTTCGTGATAAAATCCTAACAAGAACGAGTGGCAGTCATTTGCCCTCTCAAAAAAGGAGAATCCGATTATGTCTACAAGCCATGTCGCTTTACCTACTAAAGCAGAACGACATAAATTATTTGGTTCGGTCCCGCCCATCAAAGGCACGAAACCAACTGAAAAAGATAAAATGGTCGATCTACAAAACACACCAAAAAACTTTTTGTTCGCGCTTGACAGCGTCGGCATCTCAAACGTCAAACACCCAGTCAACATCGAGACGCCAGACGGCATCCAAGCGACGGTCGCCACGTTCGAGTTGACGACTTCGCTCGTCCAAGACCGTAAAGGCATCAACATGTCACGTCTGACAGAACAGCTCGACGCGTACCACACGCAAGGCTGGACGTTATCGAACCGCTCGCTCATCGAGTTCGCGCAAGAACTCGCCGAGCGCATGGAACAGACGGAAGGTCAATTGACGGTCCGTTACCCATGGTTCTTCAGCCGGAAAGCCCCGGCCACAGGTCTCAGCGGTCTCATGAATGCGGACGTCATGCACAACGTGACGTACAACCTCGAGACAGGGATGGCAAGCGTGACGGTTGGTCTCGTCATCAACGTGACAACGCTCTGCCCATGCTCGAAAGAAATCAGCGAGTACAGCGCCCACAACCAACGCGGCTACATCACGATTGAAGCCGGTCTCGATGAAGCATCGCTCGACGGTTTCGACTGGCGTCTCGCGCTCCTTGAGGCAGCTGAGTCGAACGCATCGGCCCCGCTTCACCCTGTCTTGAAACGTCCGGATGAGAAGCGTGCCACGGAAATCGCCTACGAGAACCCGCGTTTCGTCGAAGACATGGTCCGCTTGATCGCGGCTGACTTGTATGAAATGAAACAAGTCGTCAACTTCTTCGTCGAATGCCGCAACGAAGAGTCGATTCATCAGCACGATGCGATTGCCTCAATCACATTCGATAAGCGCGATAACTAAAAACGAGTGAAGCCTGTGCGGGCTTCACTCATTTTTTATAGACTTTGGACGAGCTGAATCGTCAACATCATGACGATGACGACGAGCCAGACAGCCCAGACGAGCCTCCATTTATCGCCATCGACTCGTTTGACGAACGTATAGACGGTCAAATAGAGTGCGATTAACAGCGGGATGACGACCCATGGATTGTCGAGCATCACGCCTCGATATCGCCGTCCCACGCGAGCATGCCGCCTTCGACGTTGACGACCTTATAGCCTTCCGACTCCAAATAGTCGCATGCCGTCACACTGCGGCCGCCTGAGCGGCAGATGACGTGATAAACGTTATCTTTCGCGAGCTTGTCCGTGACGCCAGGAAATTCAGACAGCGGATAGAGCGGCACGTGCGGGATATGGCCCGCGTCGTACTCGTCTTGTTCGCGCACGTCAATGATATGGAGCGTTTCGCCGTTCTCAAGCTTTTCCCGTAATTCAGTTGCATGGATGTTTTGCATGGTAGTTCCCCCTTAATAGTGTTGTCCCCTACTAGTTTACCTCAGTTTTCGATCAAGCAAACTCCAATTGATTGTCGTGTTTTCATCACAATAGAAGCCTTCGAGTTCGCACCGCTCGACCACCTGCTCGACCCAAGCTCGGCTGCCACAAATCAACGTGAAATGGCTATCCCAAGGCGGTACGATGAGCCAATCATGTTGATGTCCGAAGAACGTCCGATGCCGCATCCCCCACGTATCGGAGGTTAGCGTCTCCCGAATGTTGATGAGATGCCGTTCCGTGCAGAACTCGTCTCCGCTCCACATCCACTCTTCTCCCATCCCAAGCAGTGCTCGTAACACCTGATTCTCTAAAAGATTCGACAGCTCTCCTTCGCCTGGTGGAAGTACGTTCTCGCGATTGCAAAATTCGATGATTCGATTCGCACCTTCTCGATCTTCGGCATGCGGTTTCAGCGCCGCAATCATCGTCCGGAGCGCGTGATCGATGCGTTTGATGTCATCGAAATCAAGTCGGCGACACATATCTGCCCATGTGATGGCCCGAAATTGCTGTTCGACCTCGTTTTTATCCAACTCGACATAACGGTCAACCGCGGTCGGGTCGTCTTTCGGGACCAGAAACGGATGAAACACGACGAATACTGTTTCGAACACCCCTTTGTAATACGTTTTGATCGGATAATCATCCCCGCCACCGAACATGGCGTACCGATGCCCTTCCGGCAATGTGATGATGCCTTCCTCTTCATCCATTTCCTCGCCCCCTTTTCCAATAGTTTACAATGGGCATACAAAAAAAGCATCCTCCGCTCAGGAAGGATGCTTGCGACTTACGCTTCGTTACGCTCGTCGATCGCTTGTGCCGCTGTGATGAGCGTCAATTTATAGACGTCCTCTTCGTTACAGCCACGCGACAAGTCGTTGACCGGCTTGTTGAGACCTTGAAGGATTGGTCCGATCGCTTCGAATCCGCCGAAACGTTGAACCATCTTGTAGCCGATGTTTCCGGCTTCGAGGCTTGGGAAGACGAAGACGTTCGCATTTCCGGCTACTTCAGAGCCTGGTGCTTTCTTCGCCGCCACGCTCGGTACGAACGCCGCATCGAATTGAAGTTCGCCGTCGATTGGAAGGTTTGGCGCCTTCTCTTTGGCGAGACGTGTCGCTTCGATGACTTTTTCTGTCTCTGGCGACTTCGCTGATCCTTTTGTCGAGAAGCTGAGGAGCGCGACTTGCGGCTCGATGCCGAACGTCTTCGCTGTCAACGCTGACAAGTAGGCGTTCTCGGCGAGGTCAGCCGCATCCGGTGCGATGTTGATGGCGCAGTCCGAGAAGACGTACTGCTCGTCGTCGCGTACCATGATGAAGACGCCTGACGTCTTTTTGATGCCCGGTTGCATCTTGATGATTTGAAGGGCCGGACGAACCGTGTCGGCTGTCGCGTGCATCGCGCCTGAGACGAGACCTTCTGCTTTACCCGTGTGGACGAGCATCGTACCGAAGTAGTTCACGTCTGACGACAACAATTCACGTGCCTGTTCCGGTGTCGCTTTACCTTTGCGGCGCTCAACGAACGATTCGACGAGTGTATCGATGTCTTCGTACGTCGCTGGGTCGTATTGCGTCAAACCTGAGATGTCAAAGCCGTGCTTCGAAGCGACCGCTTCGAGTTCAGCTTTTGGTCCGATGACGATCGGTTCAACCATGCCATCATTTTTCAAACGGACAGCGGCACCGAGGACGCGCTCATCGATCCCTTCTGGGAAGACGATGGTCGGGCGAATCGGGCTGACTTTTTGTTTCAACGTGTCAAATAGTTTCATAGTGAATGAACTCCTTTTCGATTAGAAGAAATCGGATTTTTTCTCTCTCGGACGCTCTCGTCCATATGCGAGTTTTATTATACACAGTACGATTTTTAAAATAAACTATTCTGCCCATTTCGTCATAAATCGCTTGAAATCAATCATTATATGAATAGAACAGTTTACCATTTCCGACTGATACAGCCCATCGTGAAGCCGTTTTCAAAAATCTTGCTCCCTATCTCTTTACCCCGCCCGGAGTGTGACTATCCTCACGGCGGCGTCAAATTTGCCAGACGGTCAAACGTGTATGGTAAAATAGTCAGCGAAGCCTAGTCTCGAAAGGAGTTTTTTTTAATGTCAGAACGTCCAGCACCGACAACCGAAACGCAACACGCAGCCGCCACGTTAGACGGTTGGTATACGCTCCATGATTTCCGCTCCATCGATTGGACTCGTTTAAAAGCAGTCGACCCAACCGCCCGTCAAGAAATGATTGACGAGTTCGTCGCCTTCCTCGGCTCACTCGAAGAGGTCGAGACACGCGGTGAAGGAAGCCATGCCTTTTACTCGATCCTTGGTCAAAAGGCGGACGTCGTCTTGATGGTCCTTCGTCCGACGTTCAAAGAGCTCGAGCAAGTCGAACTCGCTCTTCGGAAGACGAAATTGTACGATTACATGATTCCAAGCTATTCATACGTGTCTGTCATCGAACTCGGCATGTACCGTGGTTCAGGAGACGGTGACCCGTACGAGAACCCTCACATTCGGGCCCGCCTCTATCCGACACTCCCGAAAGCGGCCCACATCTGCTTCTACCCGATGAGCAAGGCTCGTCGCGACGGGGACAACTGGTACACGTTGTCGATGGATGAGCGCAAAGACCTCATGTATCGCCACAGCATGATCGGCCGCAGCTACGCCGGCAAGATTCAACAGTTCATCGGCGGTTCGACCGGTTTTGACGGTTGGGAGTGGGGCGTCACCTTGTTTGCGGAAGACTCGCTCCAATTCAAAAAGATCGTCTATGAGATGCGTTTTGATGAAGTCAGTGCCAAATATGGCGAGTTCGGCGACTTTTATGTCGGGAACATCCTTCCAAAAGAAGAACTCGGCACATTCCTCGGGTAATCGAGGTTTACGCTATCATGCCCTCGGGAATCATTGTTGTAGAAGCAACATAACAATGATCAATGAGGTGAACAACGATGCGCGTGTTCAAGGAATCAGATCGAGACACGGCGAAACGTTTAGATTCGTTCATCGAACGAATGGCACCGACGGCAGAACTAGTCCAACTTCGATTTGAACAGCAATTACAACATACACAGCGAAAGGGTCAGGCAAAAGCCTGACCCTTTCTTCTGTCTTTATTTAGTCGTGACCGTCAAGGCGTCCCCGAGGAATGTCGCGAGTTCGAGCATACCGTACTGCCCTGCTTTCGCTTCGGCGTCCGAGTTGTAGTTCGTGTTCGTGTTGACGTCATACGCGTACACGTTTCCATCCTCGTCTTCGATGATTTCAATTCCAGCAACGGCAATGTGATTGTTCTTCAGAAACGCCTCTAGCTGCTTGATAATCGGGTCGTCGAAACCAGAGACGATCTCGAACTTCGCCGGTGGCGTCTCGCCGACCGGGCAAAACTGGTCTTCAATCGAGCAGGCGTCGGCCGGGCAGAGTTCGAAGCCGTCTGACGTATCGACTCGTACCGCGTAAACGAACTTGCCCCCGATGAACTCACAGCGTGTGATGAACGGTTTTGGTGCCTCGATATATTGTTGGATGAGCGTAATCCCGTCAATCGATTCCTCGAACGTCGGTCCGTTCACGTATGCCTTCAACGCATCAACGGAATGAAACAACTGAACCCCGAGCCCTTTACCGGCCCGGTTGTGTTTCGTGATGAACGGCGTCATCCCGAGCTTCTCGGCCGCCTCGATGATTTGGGCTTTCCCGACGGCCGCAATCGTCTTCGGCACCCGAATTCCCTCTTGGCGGAGCGCCGTATACTGATTGACCTTGCTCACTTCGAGCCGAATCGCGCGTGTGCCGTTGAAGACGGTCCGTCCGTTCGCCTCGAGCCAAGCGAGCACACCTTCTGTCAACTCCGGCGCGTACCGGTGCCCCCGTGTGTGCGACGAGGCACTCATCCGGTTATAGAAGACGCCCTCTGGCGGCTCGGCCGCGATGTCGATGATGCCTTGATCGAGATGCCACAGCTCATATGGAAGTGATAATTCCTCGAGTCGTCGGACGAGATGGTCCGTCCATTCGTTGTTTTCGTGGAGTACGTGAATTTTGGCCATGTGAATCCCCCTTTTGATTGTCCTTACTTTACCATATCCATATCCGATTATTCCAATCTGCATAATCGACAGTGCGTTGATTCTTACTTCATAACCATTTCATGGTATAATGAACTTAATAATACAATGCGACTATTAACGTGAAGAAGGAAGTGATGTGTTTGACCGCACCGATTTTGAGTACCGATTTTTTGATTCTTTTATTTGGTCTGCTCCTTGTCGCCGGCGTGTTAGCCACACGCGTATCGACGCGTTTCGGCTTACCTGCCCTGATTTTGTTTATGGGCATCGGCATGCTGATGGGCAGCGATATCACCGGGCTGATTTTCTTCGATGACACCAATCTCGCCCAAATGATTGGGGTCGCGGCCCTCGTCGTCATCTTGTTCGAAGGTGGCTTACAGACGAAATGGTCGTCGATCCGGAGCGTGCTCGCCCCGTCCGCTTCACTCGCCACGATTGGTGTGCTGTTGACGACCGGACTCATCGCTGTGGCCGTTCGTTTCGTATTTGGCTTCGACTGGGTGGAATCCTTCCTATTTGGCGCCATTATCGGCTCTACTGACGCGGCTGCTGTTTTCGCCGCCTTCAAAGGAAAGAATATCTCACCGAAAGTTGGTTCGACACTCGAAGCAGAGTCCGGCACGAATGACCCGATGGCGATGTTCTTGACGATTCTCGCCCTCGACTTCATGTTAAAACCCGACACGACGATTTGGGACGGTATTTGGATGTTCATCCTGCAAATCATTGTCGGCGCGTTCGTCGGTTACATGCTCGGAAACTTGTCCCGACTCATGCTCAACCATTTGCGTCTCGAGTCGAGTGGTCTGCATGCTGTCCTCATGATTTCGATGGCCTTTATGACGTATGGGGTCGCTGCTTACTTTGCCGGTAGCGGACTACTTGCCGTCTATCTCGCCGCGATGATTGTTGGGAATGCGCACACGGCCCATGAAGTGACAATCGTTCAATTCTCTGAGGCTTTGGCCTGGATCATGCAAATCATCATGTTCGTCATCCTCGGTCTGCTCGTCTTCCCGAGACAGTTGCTTGACCCCGAGCTCATCTGGAAAGGGTTATTGATTTCATTCATCCTGATGTTCATCGCCCGGCCGATTGCCGTCTATTTATCGACAATCAAGATGCAGTTTACCCACAAAGAAAAACTGTTTATCTCGTGGGCCGGACTGAAAGGCGCCGTGCCGATTGTCCTCGCTACGTTCCCGCTCATCGCAGGCATCGACAACGCCCAATTGATTTTCAACGCCGTCTTCTTCGTCGTCGTGACGAGTGCCTTGATTCAAGGAACGACATTAACACCGCTTGCGGCGAAACTCGATTTGCTCGGACCGGATAAAATTCGATCGCCCTATACGATCGCACTCGTCTCGAGCAAGCAATCGCAGCATCAGCTCGTCCCTTACGTAGCGACCGAGGAATCCTCGATGATTGGCAAGACGCTTGCTGATATCACCTTGCCACCGAACACGGTCGTGAATGCTATCGTCCGTCAAGACTATCTCATCCCACCGACGGGACAGACAAAAATCGAACCCGGTGACTTGTTGTACGTGCTCGCCTCGACGTATCGCCACGACCAACTCGACCGAAAATTCGGGGAGGACGGGTTAGAACGCGTCGAATTGTGACTCTCGTTTCTTCAATAAACTGTCACGTCGATTACGTTTATCCCTAGCTAAAAACGGACACAGTAAAAGTGACAACACTTCTACTCTGTCCGTTTTTTTGAAGGGGGAATTTGTATGTTCGATTTGACGCCATTTCGGAAGAATGAACTCGATCGATTGCGCAAAGACTTGTTTGGGGATGTCTTTGATCGGATGAATCATCTGTTCGACCCGAAAGACGGGGCGACGTCGTTCCTCGACTCGTTCAAACTCGACGTTCGGGACCAGGACGACCAATACGTCATCGAGGCCGAGATGCCAGGCATCAAAAAAGACAACATCCACATCCGCTACGACAAAGATTATCTCATCCTCTCGGTCGATCAACGTGAAGAGAAGGAAGAAGACAAGGACTACGTCTATCGGGAACGCCGCGTCACATCGATGCAACGTTCACTCTATCTGCCGAACGTGAAAGAAGACGCCATCAAAGCGAAACTGTCGGACGGCGTGCTCCACTTGACCGTACCGAAAGCCGATGACGGCTCGAGCACACGCACCATCGAAATCGAGGAATGAACAAGGATCGTGCCGAAGCACGATCCTTATTTTTTTACGCTGACCGTCCGTGCCGATGCAATCAACGCCGCCACGTCTTGTTCACGTCCGGCGTGGAGCGCCTCGACGATAAAACTACCGACGACGACCCCGTCACAGGCTGCCCCGAGCGTCCGAACCTGATCGGCGCGATGGACACCGAATCCGGCGAGCACCGGTACCGGTGACCGCTCCGTCAACGAACGCAAGTGGTCGAGTAACGCCTCCGGGAACACATCCGTTTTCCCGGTCGTCCCTTTGAGCGTCACCGCATAGACGAATCCTTCCGCCTGATCCAGAATCGTGTCGATGCGAGCCTGACTGCTCGTCAACGTGACGAGCGGTACGACCGCGACCTCGTGACGATCGATGCCGGCGAACAAATCGAGGCTCTCTTCAAACGGCAAATCGGGAATGATGACGCCGCTGACTCCAGACGCTGCCGCTCGCTCGAAGAAGCGCTCGACCCCGAACCGGAACACCGGATTCAAGTACGTCATCAGGACAATCGGGACCGAAAAACGACCCGTTCCTTCTATTAAACGGTCCAACACGTCCGTCAACGTCACCCCTTGTTCGAGGGCGCGCATTCCAGCTGCCTCAATGATGGGGCCGTCCGCTACCGGATCGGAAAACGGGATACCGAGCTCGATCGCCGTCGCACCCATCGCCTCCAACCGTTCGATCGTCGGGATCAAGCTGTCGAGACCGTCGTCCCCGGCCATAATGTACGGGACGAACGCCGTCCCTTCACTCCGCTGTCGAATCGCTTCATCTAATCGCATCATTGTGTCACCCTTTCTCGAATCGTATGAACATCCTTATCCCCGCGACCAGATAGACAGATGACGAGCACGTCATCCGCGTCCATCGTTTTGGCGAGCGTTTCCGCATAGGCGAGCGCATGCGATGACTCGAGTGCCGGGATGATCCCTTCTTGGCGACTGAGCGTCATGCAGGCCGCAAGTGCGTCTTCGTCCGTTACCGCCGCGTAGCGAACCCGCTCAATGTCTTTTAAGAAGCTGTGCTCTGGTCCGACACCCGGATAATCGAGCCCGGCCGAGATCGAGTGTGCTTCCTGGATTTGTCCGGCCGCGTCTTGCAAGACGTACATGAGCGACCCGTGGAGCACCCCGACCTCACCTTTCGTGAGCGTCGCCGCATGCTTGTCCGTATCGACGCCACTCCCTGCTGCCTCGACACCGTATAAGGCGACCGTTTCATCATTCAAGAACGGGTAGAACATGCCCATCGCGTTGCTCCCGCCACCGACACAAGCGACGACCGCGTCAGGGAGACGACCTGTCTTCTCGAGTACTTGGCGACGCGTCTCCGTCCCGATGACGCTTTGGAAATCGCGGACCATCGTCGGGAACGGGTGCGGTCCGAGCACCGACCCCATCACGTAATGCGTGTCATCGACGTGTTTGACCCAGTAACGGAGCGCCTCGTTGACGGCATCTTTCAGCGTTCGGCTCCCCGACTTGACGGGAACGACGGTCGCACCGAGTAGCTCCATCCGAAACACGTTCAATTCTTGACGTTCGACGTCGACCTCACCCATGAAAATCGTACATTCGAGATTGAGGAGCGCACATACCGTCGCCGTGGCGACACCATGCTGCCCGGCCCCTGTCTCGGCGACGACTTTTCGTTTGCCCATTCGTTTGGCGAGGAGTGCCTGACCGATTGTGTTGTTGATTTTATGAGCACCGGTATGGTTCAAATCTTCTCGTTTTAAATAGACGTTCGTCCCAAGACGGCGACTCATGTTCTCCGCATAATAGAGTGGCGTTTCCCGTCCTACATACTCACTGAGGAGATCGTTGAAGCGTTCCTGGAACTCAGGGTCTTGTTTCGCTTCCTCGTACGCCACTTCGAGCTCTTCGACCGCTTGCATGAGCGTCTCCGGTATATATTTCCCTCCATAGGGGCCGAACTTTCCGTTCACTGGTTGTGTATACATCGTGTTTCCTCCTTGGCGTGTCCGATGAACGCGCGAATTTTATCATGATCTTTCTGTCCATTCGTTTCCACACCGCTCGAGACGTCGACGCCGTCCGGTCGCATGGCGCGAATCGCCGCGCCGACATTGTCGACTGTCAATCCACCGGCGAGCCAAAACGTTCGCTCCGGACGTTCCAGCGTCTCCCAATCGAGCGCCTGCCCACTGCCCGGTGTCGGCGCGTCGAGTAAAATGATGTCGGCCTCCGACTGGTGGTGATCCGCTTCGATGAGCGGAAGCTCGAACTGACGGAACGCTTCAAGCGGACGCGTCCGACGGTGCAGTTGAATGTCGGTCAAACCACAAGCGACGGCAGCTTCGACTTCTTCAACTGTCGGGTCGAGAAACACGCCGACGACCCGAACTTCATTTGGAATCAACCGTCGCAACCGCTGCGCTGTCGCGATATCGATTTGGCGCGGGCTATCCGCAAACACGAACCCGATGGCGTCCGCTCCCGCCTCTACCGCCGTGACGACACTGGCCTCGGTCGTCAGTCCACATATTTTAACGAACATGACGTCAACTCCTCGATCAAGGCTGTCGGGTCGTCCTGTCGCATAAGCGCCTCTCCGACGAGAATCGACCGGGCCCCGGCTGTCTGTAACCGACGGGCCGCCTCTCCTGTGCTGACACCGCTCTCGCTGACGAACGCGACATCGGGATACTTCGTCATCAAATCGACCGATGTATCGAGCGATACCTCGAACGTCTTCAAGTTCCGATTATTGATGCCAATCAACACATCTCCGAGTTCGAGTGCCGTCTGGAGCTCGGCCTCATCGTGCACTTCGACGAGCACGTCGAGGCCGATTGATCGGGCATACGTCTTCAAGGCGTGGATTCGGCTCGGATGAAGCGCCGCGACGATTAACAGTGCTGCACTCGCCCCGGCCGCTTTGGCCCGGTCGAGTTGCCGTTCGTCGATGATGAAATCTTTACAGAGGACCGGGATTTCAACGGCGGCCGCGACATCGCGCAAGTCGTCGAACGAACCTTGAAAATACGTCTCGTCCGTCAAGACGGAAATCATTGTCGCTCCCGCCCGTTCATACGTCCGGGCTCGCTCCGCGACGTCCATTTCGCCGCGAATCAACCCTTTCGACGGAGAAGCCCGTTTAATCTCCGCGATGACATGAAACCCTTCCCCCATCAATCGCTGTAGCGAGATCGGTGTCGTCTTCGCCACCTCGATGTCTTCCATTTGATTAACCTCTTCGATTTTCGTTCCGATGATTTTCGTCAAGTAGCTCATGCGCCAACCTCCGTTCGTTGTAATTGTTTGAGTACGCGGATGGCGTGCCCTTCGTCGATGCTTGCCATTGCCACGGCGACGCCTTCGCGAAGCGTCTGGACCGTCCCGTACGTACAGAGGGCGAGTGCGGCGTTCAATAAGACGACGTCGCGCGTCGGTCCCTGCTCTCCGTTCAAGACGGCCAGGAGCGTCTCGGCATTCTCAGTCGGTGTCCCGCCTTGCAAGGCCGACAACGGCGCTCGCATCAATCCGACGTCGCGCGGGTCGACGGTGTAGCGGGCCACTTTGTCGCCGTTGAAGAACAAGACGTCGTTTCTGCCGGCGAGACTCGCTTCATCCAGCCCGCCTGCCCCATGGACGACCATGCCGCGCTCGACGCCGAGGTGGCGCATCGCCGTCGCCATCTTCTCGATGAGCGATGGATGGTACACGCCAATCAATTGCCGCTTTGGCTTGAGCGGGTTCGTCAACGGGCCGATTTGATTGAAGATGGTCGCCGTGGCAAGTCGTTTTCGGACCGGCATGACGTGCTTCATGACCGGATGGATGTGTTGGGCGAACAAGAAGCTCAAGTTCGTCCGCTCGAGGTCGGCGAGCATCGCCTCATGACTTTGGACGATCGGGATATTCAATGACTCGAGGACGTCGGCACTGCCTGACCGGCTCGACACGCTGCGATTCCCATGTTTGGCGACCGGGATATCGAGCCCCGCCAAGACGAACGCGACCGTCGAGCTGATATTGAACGTGTTCGCCCCGTCGCCGCCCGTGCCACAGACGTCGAGCACAGGAAGCGCCGTCTCGGGGAACGTTGCCGCCTCACGGATGTAATCAGCGAGTCCGGCCATCTCCTCGGCCGTCTCACCGCGCGCTTTCATGGCGAGTAACACCTCGGCGATTTGCGCTTCGTCGGCTTGGAACAGCTCGGCCGCCGCCCGTTTCATTTCATTCGTCGTCAATGGGTTCGTCAATAGTCGTGTTAACATGTCCGTTCCTCCTCAAGCATTTTGGGTATAAAAAAACTCCATACGACGTCTGTCGTATGGAGGACGGTATGGACCGCGGTGCCACCTCTCGTTGGATCGATTGATCCCACTTTCCGATGCTATCACATCGTATCCCGATAACGGAGGAAACCGTCATGACCTACTTGATTCAGCCATGCTCTCATGAGCCCATTCACGTAAGTGTCTCGGCCAGGATCCCACCACCCCCGGCTCTCTTGACGAGACTTGTTCACGCTACTCTTCTCAATCACTGATTTATGATGTATTGAAACGAAAAAGGGTTACCCGCCCTTCTCATAGCTTGCGCTATGAGAAGGACGAGTAACCCCGTGGTGCCACCTTCGTTGGTTCCGTAGAACCCACTTCACGGACAATCATCCGCTTTCCCATGGTAACGGTGGGTGACCCGCTAAAGCCTACTAAAAGTTTCGGTTTAGAGCTCGGAAGTCCATTCGCGACGTCCCGCATACTGATTCACACCAACCATCAGCTCTCTGTCATACGGGGACCGTCGTTACTTCTCTTCGTCGACGCCTTTATTCGTTTCAGTTAAGTTAACTCGTACTATACAGGGCAGGAAACTCCCTGTCAAACAAAAGCGTACAAAAAAACTTTGCTTCTATAGGTGCGGCCGAATCGATACCGCTTTTTACGATTTCGCGAGTTGACACCCGATTTTTTTGTCTGCTATAGTCGTCCCCAACAACACTTCACTCAACTAAAGGAGAATCAACTTTGGAAACTAGCAAATTAAAACGTGAACTGTCCACACGGCAGTTGACGATGATTTCGCTCGGTAGCGCCATCGGGACGGGCCTCTTCCTCGGAAGCGGGCTCGCCATCCAAACGGCAGGACCGAGCGTGCTCGTCAGTTACGCCATCGGGGCGTTCATCGTCCTCTTACTGATGGGCTGTCTCGCCGAGATGACGGTCGCCCATCCGACCTCAGGCTCATTCGGCACGATCGCCGAGCGATATGTCCATCCACTCGCCGGCTTTTTGGTCCGCTACTCGTACTGGGTCGCCAACGTCCTCGCCATCGGCGTCGAAGTGAGCGCGATCGCCATCTATATGCGCTACTGGTTCCCCGACGTGAACGGATTCGTCTGGGTCGCCGTATTCGGCGGTTTACTCATCTATGTGAACGCCCGGCACGTCCATACGTTCGGGACGACCGAATACTGGTTATCGTTCATCAAAGTGGCCGCCATCATCCTCTTCATCGTGCTCGGGGCAGCCACGCTGTTCGGTCAACCCGGTTCACCAATCGAATCGATCACGACCGGTGATGAAGGTTTCTTCGCCTTCGGGTTTTACGGGATGTGGGTGACGATTTTCATCTCCCTCTTCAGTTTCCTCGGGACCGAGCTCGTCGCCGTCACGGCCGGCGAAGCGAAAGACCCGGACCGCGCCGTCCCGAAAGCGCTACGTGCGACGGTATTCCGGTTGACGTTCTTTTATCTCGTCACAATCGCCATCATGCTCATGCTCATCCCTTGGCAGCAAGCCGGGATTGATCAAAGCCCATTCGTTCTCGTCATGCAGCAGTTCGACGTGCCTGGCGCAGCCGGCATTTTAAACTTTGTCATCTTGATCGCTGCGTTGTCAGCGATGAACGCTCAGCTCTATGCTTCAACGCGAATGATGTATTCCCTCGCCGAAGCTGGTGATGCTCCGCGTCTCTTTAAAAAAGTCAGCACTAGCGGGATTCCAATGCCCGCCTTGCTCGTCTCTACAGGCGGAATCATTCTCGCGGCGCTGCTTCAAGTGTTCATGGAATCGTCGTATCCGTTCCTCATGGGGATCTCGATGTTCGGAGCCATCTTCACATGGTTCATGGTATTCGTCTCGCACCTGTTCTTCCGCAAAAAGTGGACAGGACGCAAATTACCGGTCCGCATGATCGGTTACCCGTTCTTGCCGTTACTCGGTGCCGGACTATTGCTCAGCCTCATGATCACGACATGGTTCACCGACTTCAATATTCTGCTCAAGTTCGGGATTCCGTGGTTGGTCGGATTGACCGTCATCTATCTCGTGCGTGAGCACTTCCGCAAAGCGAACGAACAATTAAACGACATCGAACAAGCCAACTGAAACAAGCGCCTGTCCGCATGATATGCTCCCCAATAAGTAGACAGATGAAATAACAAATCTGTTTATCTGATTGGGGAGTGTTTTTTTATGACGAGAAGTCGACATA
>NZ_JACSLH010000020.1:0-2526 GCF_018618035.1 Exiguobacterium sp. s64 | reverse complement strand
TTAGACTAGATCAAAGCCTCGACCGATTAGTATCATTCAGCTCCACACGTCGCCGTGCTTCCACCCATGACCTATCTACCTCATCGTCTCTGAGGGGTCTTTCTTGATTGCTCAAAGGGAAATCTCATCTCGGAGGGGGCTTCATGCTTAGATGCTTTCAGCACTTATCCCGTCCGCACGTAGCTACCCAGCGATGCTCCTGGCGGAACAACTGGTACACCAGCGGTGCGTCCATCCCGGTCCTCTCGTACTAAGGACAGCTCTCCTCAAATTTCCTGCGCCCACGACGGATAGGGACCGAACTGTCTCACGACGTTCTGAACCCAGCTCGCGTACCGCTTTAATGGGCGAACAGCCCAACCCTTGGGACCTACTCCAGCCCCAGGATGCGATGAGCCGACATCGAGGTGCCAAACCTCCCCGTCGATGTGGACTCTTGGGGGAGATCAGCCTGTTATCCCCAGGGTAGCTTTTATCCGTTGAGCGATGGCCCTTCCATGCGGAACCACCGGATCACTAAGCCCGACTTTCGTCCCTGCTCGACTTGTAGGTCTCGCAGTCAAGCTCCCTTCTGCCTTTGCACTCTTCGAATGATTTCCAACCATTCTGAGGGAACCTTTGGGCGCCTCCGTTACTGTTTAGGAGGCGACCGCCCCAGTCAAACTACCCACCTGACACGGTCCTCCAGCCGGATCACGGCTGCGAGTTAGAGACTCTATACGCAAAGGGTGGTATCCCAAGGGTGTCTCCACCGAAGCTGGCGCTCCGGCTTCACAAACTCCCACCTATCCTGTACATCGCGTACAAAGCCTCAATATCAGGCTGTAGTAAAGCTCCATGGGGTCTTTCCGTCCTGTCGCGGGTAACCTGCATCTTCACAGGTACTATGATTTCACCGGGTCTCTCGTTGAGACAGTGCCCAAATCGTTACGCCTTTCGTGCGGGTCGGAACTTACCCGACAAGGAATTTCGCTACCTTAGGACCGTTATAGTTACGGCCGCCGTTTACTGGGGCTTCGGTTCAGTGCTTCTCTTGCGATGACACATCCCCTTAACCTTCCAGCACCGGGCAGGCGTCAGCCCCTATACTTCATCTTGCGATTTAGCAGAGACCTGTGTTTTTGCTAAACAGTCGTTTGGGCCTATTCACTGCGGCTTATGTTGCCATAAGCGTCCCTTCTCCCGAAGTTACGGGACCATTTTGCCGAGTTCCTTAACGAGAGTTATCCCGCGCGTCTTAGAATTCTCATCTCGCCTACCTGTGTCGGTTTACGGTACTGGCGCCGACCTCCTTACTAGAGGCTTTTCTTGGCAGCGTGAAATCCGGTACTTCGCCCTACGGGCTCCACGTCACAGCTCAGCCTTGTGTGTCGGGCGGATTTGCCAACCCGACGGCCTCGCTGCTTGTCCGTGCACTTCCAGTCGCACGGTTACCTTATCCTTCTGCGTCCCCCCATCGTTCAAACGGTGGTACGGCGGTACAGGAATATCAACCTGTTGTCCATCGCCTACGCCTTTCGGCCTCGGCTTAGGTCCAGACTAACCCTGAGCGGACGAGCCTTCCTCAGGAAACCTTGGGCTTTCGACGGAGGGGATTCTCACCCCTCTTTTCGCTACTCACACCGGCATTCTCACTTCCAAGCGCTCCACGGCTCCTCACGATACCGCTTCACTGCTGCTTGGAACGCTCCCCTACCATCCCTTACGGGATCCATAGCTTCGGTGGTATGTTTAGCCCCGTTACATTTTCGGCGCGGCGTCACTCGACTAGTGAGCTATTACGCACTCTTTGAATGATGGCTGCTTCTAAGCCAACATCCTAGTTGTCTGTGCAACGCCACATCCTTTTCCACTTAACATACACTTGGGGACCTTAGCTGATGGTCTGGGCTGTTTCCCTTTCGACTACGGATCTTATCACTCGCAGTCTGACTCCCGAGTACAAGTTGCCGGCATTCGGAGTTTGACTGAATTCGGTAACCCTGTGGGGGCCCCTAGTCCAATCAGTGCTCTACCTCCGGAACTCTTCACCTCGAGGCTAGCCCTAAAGCTATTTCGGGGAGAACCAGCTATCTCCAGGTTCGATTGGCATTTCACCGCTACCCACACCTCATCCCCGCACTTTTCAACGTGCGTGGGTTCGGACCTCCAGTCAGTGTTACCTGACCTTCATCCTGGACATGGGTAGATCACCTGGTTTCGGGTCTACGACGACGGACTGATGCGCCCTATTCAGACTCGCTTTCGCTGCGGCTCCGCCTCATCGGCTTAACCTCGCCCGCCATCGTAACTCGCCGGTTCATTCTACAAAAGGCACGCCATCACCCGTTAACGGGCTCTGACTACTTGTAGGCATACGGTTTCAGGATCTGTTTCACTCCCCTTCCGGGGTGCTTTTCACCTTTCCCTCACGGTACTGGTTCACTATCGGTCACTAGGAAGTATTTAGCCTTGGGAGATGGTCCTCCCGGATTCCGACGGGGTTTCACGTGTCCCGCCGTACTCAGGATCCACTCTGGAGGGGAT
>NZ_JACSLH010000019.1:0-3426 GCF_018618035.1 Exiguobacterium sp. s64 | reverse complement strand
TGTATTTTGCAATACAAATGTGGTTCTTACGCAATGTTGGTGAATGATGATGAGCAATCGCCCGAAGGTGGTCGCTCATTTTTTTGGAATATCAGTGAGCACAACTCGGATCGGGATTTCGACAAAGCACCCGAATTCTGAGCAAGTCAAAATTTCCCCTTCCGTACATGAGTCGCTTCATCATCTTTAGACGATTGACGTTTCCTTCCACGTAACCATTGCTTTCTTCAAACTGACAGGCTGCCAGGATCACCTCTACATTTTGTTTGAGGCGACCCACGAAACGCTTCAGTCCGGGATGTGATGTGACTTGTGGATTGGTGATCAACGAAAGGAGATGCCCCGCGTCCCGTTCCCGAATCGCTTCCCGAAATCCTTGAATGAAACAGAACGGGATGGCGAGGTCTTCGTAACGGACCAACAGGTACGAGACATCGATGGTGTCATCCGTCCTAGTGACAGGCCATTGCCAGAGTAGACGACAGGCATCCTTGCGCGATACGAAAACCTGGGGTTCGGGAAGACCCTCACTCCGGGCGTCACGTGAACGGTGACGGACCGCGCCAAACGAGCCTCTGTAACCTAATTGTCTCAGATGAGCGTCCGTTTCCTGGAGTGTGTATCGATTTCGGACACATTCCCTCAATTGTGGCATGAAACGATCGATCAAGTGAGGTCTTTGTCGTTTCGGCGGGGAGGGTTCGTAAGCCGGATCACTGTATTTTTTGACGGTCCTCCAATTCAAGCTGAGCATCTGGGCGATCGCATTCAGACTCATCCCTTGGCGGTGCATGCTTTGAACCCTTTCGACCAACGGTCGTTTTGTCTCGTTCTCGGATCCAGTCGGATGTTGCGGTTTCAAACCGTATGATACGGCACCTTTCGGATTTACAGGGATTCGAGAGGGGAGGACACGCTGGCATATCGAATTGAGGCATCGCCATAGGTTATCTACGAGGTGGAAGCGGTCGCTCACCACTACGATGTCCTGGTCGAGCAATGCCTCTTGATAGGCTGGGAATCGATCGACCGATGCGCGGATAGGCCGTTTCTCCAGATTCACAAGCCAATCCTTCAACGTGTCTGCTTCGCGGGTCCGCAGCAGGTCGATGGGACGATGGGTGGTCGCGTCACAGATGATGGTCCCGTATCGGTGACCCTTTTTGAAGGCGAAGTCATCAATGCCGATCACCTCAGCGCAGGGGCTCGGGACGGGAACGCGTCGTAGCACCCTAAGTAGTGTGTCGTGACTGATTCGAAAACCTAGGACGGTCGTAACACGCTCGGCTTCCTTCGCACTCATGGCCAACATTAAAGTGGACAACACACGCTCCGTACGGAGCGTTCTCCGCGAATGAGAAATGGCCCACGGCAATCGCTCTGTAAAGATGGAACGTTGGCATATTGAGTTGTCGCAGAACCATTTCGGTACTTGAATGTTCAGACGGAAAACTTGATGTATTCCTGAGAAGTCTTTTAGCCGCCGTGTCGTGAAACTGTGACGTCGGTGACAAAACCGACCACAGTCTGGACAGCATGCACCGCTGGACACGAGACGAGCGGCACAGTGTCTCACCCCATCGTGTGAGTGAGCACTCGTGACGCACAGTCGATCATCTAAGAACTCCAACTCGTTCATGAGAATCAATCCTTTTTGATTTTATTCCCATAATGTCGGTATCACTACCTCACCAACATTGCGTAAGAACCACAAATGGTTCTTACGCAATGTTGGTGAATGATGATGAGCAATCGCCCGAAGGTGGTCGCTCATTTTTTTGGAATATCAGTGAGCACAACTCGGATCGGGATTTCGACAAAGCACCCGAATTCTGAGCAAGTCAAAATTTCCCCTTCCGTACATGAGTCGCTTCATCATCTTTAGACGATTGACGTTTCCTTCCACGTAACCATTGCTTTCTTCAAACTGACAGGCTGCCAGGATCACCTCTACATTTTGTTTGAGGCGACCCACGAAACGCTTCAGTCCGGGATGTGATGTGACTTGTGGATTGGTGATCAACGAAAGGAGATGCCCCGCGTCCCGTTCCCGAATCGCTTCCCGAAATCCTTGAATGAAACAGAACGGGATGGCGAGGTCTTCGTAACGGACCAACAGGTACGAGACATCGATGGTGTCATCCGTCCTAGTGACAGGCCATTGCCAGAGTAGACGACAGGCATCCTTGCGCGATACGAAAACCTGGGGTTCGGGAAGACCCTCACTCCGGGCGTCACGTGAACGGTGACGGACCGCGCCAAACGAGCCTCTGTAACCTAATTGTCTCAGATGAGCGTCCGTTTCCTGGAGTGTGTATCGATTTCGGACACATTCCCTCAATTGTGGCATGAAACGATCGATCAAGTGAGGTCTTTGTCGTTTCGGCGGGGAGGGTTCGTAAGCCGGATCACTGTATTTTTTGACGGTCCTCCAATTCAAGCTGAGCATCTGGGCGATCGCATTCAGACTCATCCCTTGGCGGTGCATGCTTTGAACCCTTTCGACCAACGGTCGTTTTGTCTCGTTCTCGGATCCAGTCGGATGTTGCGGTTTCAAACCGTATGATACGGCACCTTTCGGATTTACAGGGATTCGAGAGGGGAGGACACGCTGGCATATCGAATTGAGGCATCGCCATAGGTTATCTACGAGGTGGAAGCGGTCGCTCACCACTACGATGTCCTGGTCGAGCAATGCCTCTTGATAGGCTGGGAATCGATCGACCGATGCGCGGATAGGCCGTTTCTCCAGATTCACAAGCCAATCCTTCAACGTGTCTGCTTCGCGGGTCCGCAGCAGGTCGATGGGACGATGGGTGGTCGCGTCACAGATGATGGTCCCGTATCGGTGACCCTTTTTGAAGGCGAAGTCATCAATGCCGATCACCTCAGCGCAGGGGCTCGGGACGGGAACGCGTCGTAGCACCCTAAGTAGTGTGTCGTGACTGATTCGAAAACCTAGGACGGTCGTAACACGCTCGGCTTCCTTCGCACTCATGGCCAACATTAAAGTGGACAACACACGCTCCGTACGGAGCGTTCTCCGCGAATGAGAAATGGCCCACGGCAATCGCTCTGTAAAGATGGAACGTTGGCATATTGAGTTGTCGCAGAACCATTTCGGTACTTGAATGTTCAGACGGAAAACTTGATGTATTCCTGAGAAGTCTTTTAGCCGCCGTGTCGTGAAACTGTGACGTCGGTGACAAAACCGACCACAGTCTGGACAGCATGCACCGCTGGACACGAGACGAGCGGCACAGTGTCTCACCCCATCGTGTGAGTGAGCACTCGTGACGCACAGTCGATCATCTAAGAACTCCAACTCGTTCATGAGAATCAATCCTTTTTGATTTTATTCCCATAATGTCGGTATCACTACCTCACCAACATTGCGTAAGAACCACTCCTATTTTGCATTACACA
>NZ_JACSLH010000018.1:0-12482 GCF_018618035.1 Exiguobacterium sp. s64 | reverse complement strand
AACGGCCTGAGTCCTGTCGAATACAGGTCTCAAGCCGCCTAGGTTGGTTTTCATTATTTACACTGTCTACTTGACGGGGAGCAGTTCAGCAACGGATAGGCGCTTGTTTTTTGGTTTTGATGGGACACAAAACGAGAACCTGTCACGATTGACGGGTCCTCGTTGATCATTAGAAGAACTGACGTGGGTTGACTGTGCTACCCGCGCTCGTTCCTGAGTACGAGTAGCTGCCTTGATGAACCTCGAAGTGCAAGTGTGAGCCAGTCGAGTTCCCTGTGCTACCCATCGCGCCGATGTTTTGGCCTTGTGTCACACGTTGACCGGCGCTTACTGAGACCGAGTTCATGTGGGCATAGACCGTCGTCCAAACTTGTCCGTTGATGACGTGGGCAATCATGACGTGATTCCCGTATGCGCCACCCCAGCCGGCACGGATGACCGTTCCCGTTGCCGAGGCACGGATTGGTGTTCCGACAGGTCCAGCGATATCGACGCCGTTATGGAACGAGTAGCCGAATTGACCGCTTGCCGGTCCCCATCCTTGTGAGAAACGTCCCGTTGTCGGTTGAATGAACATTGCGCCCGATGGTGCCGGTGCCGATGTGGTCGGTGCCATCGGAGCTGGTTTAGGCGCTGGTGCCGGCGCCGGCTTTGGTGCTGGCGCAGCCGGTTTCGGTGCCGGTGTGCTATTTTGTGTCGTCTGGTTTGAAGATGAAGACGACTGGGTATTATTGTTATTGTTCTGCTGTTTTTGAGCTGCTGCTCGTTCTGCCTCGGCTTTAGCCGCTGCCGCTCTTGCTTCTTCTGCTTGACGGGCCGCTGCTGCTGCTTGCGCCGCTTCTGCTTGGCGAGCTTCTTCAGCTTTACGGGCTGCTTCTTGACGAGCCGCCTCTTCAGCACGACGACGCGCTTCTTCTTCCTCACGACGTTGCGCTTCAATCTCAGCCGCAATCGCTTCTTCTTGCGCGATTAACGTCGCTTCGATTTCTTGAAGGTCGAAGATTTGCGATTCGAATTTGATATTCTTGTCCTCGAGCTCTTTGATGCGAGCTTCGCGCTGTTTCATCTTCTTCTCGAGTTGAGCTTGACGTACTTCTAGCGCTTTTTGTTGCTTCAAGAGCGATGTGCGTTCTTCTTTAAGTGATGCTTGCGCTTCTTGTAACGATTGACGCGTCGCTTCATAGTCTTCAAACAACTCTTGGTCGCTTCGTTGAATCGTTCCGGCCGTGATCATCCGTGTGATCAAGTCCGAGAAGTTTTTCGAACCGAAGATGAACTCAGCCCAATTGATTGAGCCGCCGCCATTCGTTTGCATCGTGGCCATACGCTCTTTCATCATTGCTTCTTGAGCCTTCATCTTCTTCTCATAGCCTTTAATGTCAGCTTCGAGGTCTTCAATTTTCAACTCAGTACGCTTGATTTCTTGGCGTTTCGCTGCGACATCATTGATGATGTCTTGAAGTTGGGCATCCATCTTGTTGACTTCAGCTTGAACTTTCGAGATTTCATTTTTATTTTGCTTAATTTTCGAAGACGTATTCGATTGGTTCTGTTTGACGTTATTCCGTTGCTCTTGCACTTTCTTCTGCTGCTCTTGTTTCTCCTTGATTGACGTCGAGGCATCAGCCACCGAGTGCGTCCCAAGAAGAAGCGCGCTAAGCGTGAGTGTCGAGACGGTGCGTTTCCAATTGATCAATGGGGACATCCTTTCTATTGACGGGGTTAGGGTTCACGTACTATTTAAAGGTCAGTCGTTTTGCTATGTAACAAAAACGATTATTTTTTTAGTTTCAACACGACTAATTATATCGAAGTGTCGAATGTTTTCCTGTTAAAGTTATATTTCACTTTTATTACGACGAAGGGGTGGGAAACCTTATACGGCTCCCCACCCCTTTATATTTCAACATTTTTTCACTTTTCTTTTCTCGAAACATAGTTGTAATAATAGATGAAAATAGGAAATTATTGACCTTATATTAAAAAAGTATAATCCAGGTATTTTTCTAAGTCTAACCATTTCCAAAAAACGTAAAAAGGGCCTATTTAGTCTCTCGCTCCAGGCGAAAAAGGCTAAACGGGCCAATTGTTCGTCGGTGTGGAGACAAGGGGTCTCACACCTTGAATGATACAAGAAGACTGTTAATCAGACGTTAACGTTTGATTACAATTTGAATGCGCCGATGATGACGAACACCCATGCGGCGATAAACAGCACGCCACCAATTGGTGTGACCGCTCCAAGCTTCGTGATTCCGGTCAATGCCATGACATACAGGCTGCCTGAGAAAAAGAGAATCCCGGCAAACATGAGCCATCCTGCTGTGTTGAACTGGCTAATGCTCACTTTCATCAAAATGCTCGCTAAAGCGATGATGCCGATAGCGTGAATCATATGATAGAGCACACCGGTCTGCCAATTCGCAAGCATATTCGGTGCCAGACGTTCTTTCAACGCATGGGCCCCGAACGCACCGAACGCGACGCCGAGCGCCATTAAAGCGGCGCCAATAATAAGTAAAGCTTTCATCACTAATTTCCCCCTTATCGCACTTTACGTGCAGGTAAATTCCACTTTCGATAGTAGGATATCACTCGAAGCGCCGCAACGACAACAAGTAACGTATAGACAGGAAGTCCTCCTTCAAGACGGAAATAATATGTGACGACCGCGATAATGATCGCCCAAATCGCATATACTTCCGATTGTAGGACGAGAGGCTTTCGGCCGGCCAACAAATCACGGACGACCCCGCCACCGACACCCGTCAAAACGGCCGCTGCAATCGCGGCCGATAATGGTAAATCAAGCTTGATGGCGACCTGTGCTCCTTGAAACGCGAAGGCGACGAGACCGATTGCGTCCACGATGACGCCCCAGCGTTCCCAATGCGGCAAAACAACGTTTGGCAGCAGGAAGATGAGCAATGCGACAAGAAAACAAAGGATGAAGAGATCGTTTTGTTGCCAAATCAAACTGACCGGGTTTCCGAGCAAGACGTTTCGGATGGCCCCGCCACCGAAAGCTGTTGTGAAAGCGAGCAACCATACCCCAAAAATATCATATTTCTCGTCCATCGCGATGATGGCACCGCTCGCCGCAAACGCAATCGTTCCGACGACGTTGAGTAATTCCCACTCCATAAATATCCCTTGCCCTTTCTTTAAAGCATTCTGTGGTAAAGTTAAGATATAAAAAATCAGATCAGTCGAGCGACTGCTTGTAAAGGATGTCGGTACTTTTATGAAACGAATCGCCTTGTTCCGCATATGGATTATCGTCACGATGTTCGCCCGATTCATCATTAAAATTTATGCATTCTCCCGCAAACAGCAACAAGGTCTCGCGTCAACCGAAGAGTATGAGACGCTCATGTTGAACCTTGCCCGCGAGTATAAGCGGAACGCACTCCGGCTCGAAGGGCTGCTCATCAAGCTCGGGCAGTTTCTATCGATTCGGGCCGACTTGTTGCCTCCTTCTGTATTGAACGAGTTATCCGAGCTCGTCGACCGTGTCCCTACATCAGGCTGGGACAAGTCCCGCGCCATCCTGGAAGCAGAATGGGGCGTCCCGTATACACAAGTTGTGAAAGACGTCGGAATCGACGCCGTCGCCTCTGCCTCAATCGGGGAAGTGTATGGCGCGACGTTGCTTGAGAACGGGAAGCGCGTCGCCTTGAAAATCCAGCGTCCAGACATTGAAAAGATCATTCGGACCGACTTCAAAGCGATGCGAATCGTCACGACGATGCTCAAGCGGACATCGCTGGCAAAATCGACCGACTTAGATAGCTTATATCGCCAAATGATTTTTGTCATCGGGGACGAGTTAAATTTCCAAACCGAATTGAAGAACGCCCATTATTTCAAAGCGAAATACGCCGATAACCCCGACGTGTACATCCCGGACTATTATGACCACCTTTGTACGAATCGGGTGTTGACGATGGATTGGGTCGAAGCCCGCCGCATCACCGACCTCGCTTTCTTAAAAGAAAATAATATCGACCGCTCCGCACTTGCCAAACGGTTGTTCACGATGGCAGCCGAGCAACTGTTGTTCGGCGGACAATTCCACGCCGACCCCCACCCCGGTAACGTCCAAATCCGGGCCGACGGGACGATCATCCTGCTCGACTTCGGAATGGTCGGGTCATCGACTGCCCAAGACATGGCGACGATCCGTAAAATCTTGCAGGCGTTCATCTCGCTTGATTATGACGGTGTCGTCGACGGACTTGAGGACTTGCGTTTCCTGTTGCCGACGGCGAACAAGCATAACATTCGTCAAGCGCTTGAAAAAGCGGTCACGTTCTATTTAGAGACCGATATCGATACGGTCGATACGAAGCTGATCGAAAAAGTGTTGCAAGATATCCAACTGCTCGTCAAGAACGAGCCGATCCAACTGCCGGCCGAGTTCGCCTTCTTCGGTCGGGCCGCTTCGACGCTGCTCGGGATTCTGCAAATCCTTGATTCAAAAATCGATTTGTTTACGCTCGGTAAACCGATTGTCATTCAATGGCTCGAGTCCGATGGGACGACGATTCAGAACCGTTACGTCATGACGGCGCTCAACTACGGCAAGAAGTTGCTGAACGCCCCGCCACTCCTCGATAACTATTTGAAAGAGCCGACCCGGAAGCGCCTGTCCGAACAAGCGATGTTCCAACGTGAGCTCGAGTCGAAAGAACTGCTCCACCGCCAGACGTTCAACTCAGGGGTCATCATCCTCGGCCTCGTCGTCGGGCTATTCGGCTATCTCCGACCGGATGAGTGGCTGTTTTGGTCAGGTGGGGTCGTCGCCGTCGTCGCCTACTTCAACTCAAGACGCCTCGGTCGAAAGATTCGTCATTTGGCCCGCCAAGATTTCCGCGTCTGAACCCGTCACTCCCTGGAGTGGCGGTTTTTTTCTGGAGCCACGTACCGATATAGGCGGCGACTTGCTGCAAATCCCGGTCGGTCGTCCATCCCATCGTGGAGACTTGGAGACAGTTCGCACGCCGCAAATAAACGCTCTCGTACTGCACTTGATAGCCATGGAACGCCAATTGATATCCTAGCTCAATCGAGGACAGTGTGTCTGGCAGCGCGAGCGAAAAAATGCCGGGCGCTTGATCGTCCCCGAGTTCAACCGATATACCGCGGCGCACCAGTTCATGTACGAACGCATCAAGTTTGGATTGATGGGTCGCAATCTCCGCGTCCGTCAGTTCGCGCAAGGCGACGTCCATCGCTTGAATGAGCGGGACCGATTGCGTGAAGGCGATTGGGTCATAGCCTGCCAAGTCTAAATAACGCGGAATCGACGGGTTCGGGACGGCTCGATCTCGCATGGCGACAAACGCCAATCCAGGGGCATTTCGGAGCGCTTTGCCCGAGACGAACGTCACCAGATGCGCGAACGAATAGTCGGTCACTTTCGTCCCAACCACACTGATGGCATCAATCGCAATCTTCGTCGGATGTGTGTGTGCATACTTACGCAACTGGTCCAAATCGACCAGCTTCCCCGTCGACGTCTCGCAATGGACCGTCCAAATCCAATCTGGTGCATGTTGTCCGATTCGCTTTAAGTCGAGACGACGCCCAGCCGAAAGCGGGACGACATCAAATTCAAGACCAGCCCGATTGGCATGGTCAATCAGCCGCCGTCCGAACTCCCCTGTGTCGATGATCACGCCACGTCCGTGCAACTGGGCAGCGACGGCATCGTTCGCAATCGTCCCGCTCCCGAGTAATGTGTAAACATGAGGCAACTTGACGAGATGGCTCAGCCTCGACTGGACCGAATGGAGCAAACGGCTGGCCTCAGTCGACCGATGTGATACCGGCTGAGCGGCAAGCGCAGCGCGCACTTGATTCGACAGTTCGACGGGACCGGCGAGGAGTAACTTTGGCCGCAACGTTCGAGCGGTCTCTGACTGCATGAACCCAGAGCGCGTCAACTGCATCGGCACGTATAACGCCTCCGCCGTCCCGACCGGTTGTGCGAACGGGATAAACCCGAACCGTCGATATAGCTTCTGTTCGCGTACGGTTCCGCTGATGACAATCCCTTCCACACCCCGGTCTGTCGCTTCCATGAGCATCGCTCGCATAAGTCCGGCAAACGTCCTTGTGTTCCGATAGGCGGGCGTCACAGCCAATAGTCGGACTTCAATCCACTCTCCCGGCGGCAGCGTCACACCTTTTTGTTCAAGTGAAAACGGGTGTTCGTCACGGATGGCACACATGGCGACGAGCTGCCCGTCTGCCAACCCAATCCAGTATGTATTCGTATCATGGAAGCGATCGACGAGTCGTCGCTCCTCGTTCGGATGGTGTTGCGGGATTTCTTCGACAAACGTCTCATAGTTCAATCGATGAATCGCTTCCGCATCCCCCGGCGTCGCTCTTCGAAATTCAAGCACGTTGTTTCCCCCTTATATGATGGTACATGATCAAAATCATCGTCAAACTGGCCACACTGACATCTGTTGCGTCCCCCCAGGCCGCGAGCGGCAAGAGCATGAGCATGACAAGCCCCGTCTCGCGCGAGTTACGCGTCAGTTTGATGAGAATGAGCAACATGGCAAGTCCTGCTAAAAACCATAACGGGCTGTACGCTAATATAATTCCAGAAAATACGGCGTACCCCTTCCCACCGGTGCGAATATGCCACATCGGATAAATGTGCCCGAGCGTCAAGGCGAGTCCGGTCTCAAAAAAATATGGACCGCTGATTGACAACACGAGTACCGTCTTCAAGACGTCGAATCCGTAAACGAACAAGAACGCTCGCTTCCCGCCAATCCGTAATGCATTGCGGGCACCGGTGTTTCCCGACCCACTCGTTGCCAAGTCTTGACCGCTCCACCTGCCGTATAAGCGCCCACCAAGTATACTGCCGACGACATAGCCCAAGATGATGACCCACATAGCGACCCCTCCCCCGTTGTAAAATTGTGTATGATTTTTGAAATCGGGTACCTTCTTAATGTGCACCTAGACGAAAGGGGAAATCAAGATGCGAGTGGAGAACAATTTCATCAACGGAGAATGGATTGATACATCGGACACGATCGTGGTGCGGAATCCCGCGACCGGCAACATTATGGCCACGGTGACAAAGAGCGACACCGCCGAAGCGAAACAGGCTGTCGATGCCGCCCACGACGCCTTGAAGGACTGGCAAGAGAAAACGGCAGAAGAACGAGGCGCCCTCCTGCTCGAATGGAATCGACTGATCGATGAACATACGGAAGCCATCGCTCGGACGATGGTCGAAGAGCAAGGCAAGCCGCTCCAAGAAGCCATCGGCGAAGTCCGCTATGCGAACGGCTTTATCGAGTGGTACGCCGCGGAAGGTCGGCGCGTGTACGGCGAGACGATTCCGGCATCGTCAAACAAGAAACGCATCTTTGCCATTAAACAACCGGTCGGCGTCGTCGCCGCCATCACCCCATGGAACTTCCCGGCCGCCATGATCACCCGAAAATTGGCGCCGGCGCTTGCCGCAGGTTGTACCGTCGTATTGAAACCGGCATCAGCGACACCATTGACGGCGATCGAACTCGTCAAACTGGCTGAGAAAGCAGGCTTCCCACCCGGTGTCATCAATCTTGTCACCGGGAAAGCTTCTGACATCGTGAACACGTGGCAACACGACCCCCGTGTCCGCAAATTGACGTTCACCGGTTCGACCGAGGTCGGCAAGACGCTCATGCGCGGCGCCGCCGATACAATGAAGAAAATCTCGCTCGAGCTCGGTGGTCACGCCCCGCTCATCGTAACGGCGCAGGCAGATCTCGACAAGGCTGTACTGCAAGCCGTCGCCACGAAATTCCGTAACGGCGGACAGACGTGTGTCTGCGCCAACCGGATTTATGTCGAGCAGTCCATCGTCGATGCGTTCTCCGAAAAATTCATCGAGGCCGTCGCGGCGCTCGAAGTCGGGAACGGACTCGATGAAGGGACAGACATCGGCCCGCTCATCGACGAGGCTGCGGTCGATAAAGTCATGAAGCACTTGGAAGACGCCCAAATCCGGGGCGGGGAAATCACGGGTGGCGAACAGCTCGACGGATTGTTCGTCCGACCGGCCGTCGTCCGCTATGCGAATGAGGATATGCTATGTATGAACGAGGAGACGTTTGGGCCCGTCGCCCCAATCGCGTCGTTCGATACGCTCGAGGAAGTGATTGAGCGGGCGAACGCGACCCCGTTCGGTCTCGCCTCCTACGTGTTCACACAAGACATCAACGAGGCCCTCTATTTGGCCGAAGCGCTCGAATACGGCATCGTCGGAGTCAATGACGGTCTCCCGTCGACACCGCAAGCACCGTTCGGCGGGTGGAAGCAGAGCGGTCTCGGACGTGAAGGTGGTCACCATGGCATCGAAGAATTTTTGGAAATCAAATATATCTCGCTTGGCCTTTAAAGAAATTCCGGTTGAACGCGATGTTCAACCGGATTTTTTTATGATTCGATATACGTAATCAAGTCGTTCGGCGTCGCAATCACATGATCCGCGAGAGCCCATTCATCCTCGTTTCCAAACCCAAAGCCAGTCAAGACGACCGGGAAGTCATGGGCCCGAGCTGCTTCGACATCCGATTTCCGGTCCCCGACCATCACATAGTCGTTCTCGCCGTGACGGAGGCGATGCGCCGTCAAAATGTCGGCTTTTTTCTCACCACTTACGGATTCGAGGCATTCTGGCGCCGTCATGAACTGGCGAATGTTTTGCGAGTCAAGAATCAGGTTCAAATAATGGACGCCGCAGTTGCTCGCGGTCGTCAACGTATGCCCTTTTTTATGAAGCGCCTCGAGCATCTCGTAAATCCCGTCGAACAAGACGAGCTGTCCTTCCATCGCCCGCTCGAGCGTCTCATGCCGTAACTTGCGGATTTGGCGAATCTCTTCAATCGTCGCTTCCGGGATGACATGTTCCCAAAATGCGTTGCCGGCCAACCCGTAACCGGAACGGACCGCATCCTCACTCGGTTTCGGTAAATGCGGAAGTTGCTCCAACGCCTCGTGAATCGCTTGCGTCATCGGTCCGGTCGTGTCGACGAGCGTCCCATCGATATCAAATAAAATGACTGCCATTGTCTGGTCCCCTCTCTCTTTCCTATGTTCCTACCGTAGCAGAATCCCCTGAAAACCGAAAGCGGAAACGTCACACGCAAATCTCACCTCTAAAAGTGAAATTCAGAGTCCATAAAAAAACGGCTGAACAAATGTTCAACCGAGAACTGTCAGCCACGCCAGAAACTCATACCGCCTTTGACCGAGTAGACGTCCGTATAACCCGCGCTCTTCAACATGGCCGCGGCCCGTTGACTTCGCATCCCGCTTTGACAGATGACGTAGACCGGACGTTCTTTATCTTTCGGATATTGGGCACTCGCGTTCCCGAATCCCGATAACGGCACATTTTTCGCTTGCTTGATATGCCCGCCCCGGTATTCGTGTGGTTCGCGAACGTCGAGCAGTTGAATGTTTCGCTCTTCGGCAATCTTCCGTTTCAATTCATCCGTCGAAACTGTTTTGACGCTGTTTCGCTTCGTCCACCAAAAATAAATCAATCCGATCACTACTGCAACAAACAAGAAGTCAAGCATAGTCACGCCTCCGTTAGGTATAGTTTAGTTAACCCCATTATACCCCCTACGGTATATAAGTCAACGCGAACGCCTCACAAAAAAAGCTGTGCCACAGGGCACAGCTTAAAAGTCGAGCAATGAATCAGTTTTCGGTTTATCCTCTTCTTCAAGCGGAATTCCAAGGAACGCCGCCATCTGACGATCGAGCGGCGGCTTCGACTCGACCGGTTGGGCCACAGGAACCACTGCTTGTTGCGTCGGAGCCGAATCGGCGAGCAGTAGCTCGCAATACCCCATCAGCTTGGCCAAGTGGCGCTTCTGGGCCTCTCCGCTCGATTGTTCGATTTGTGTCATCACTTGCTTCATCTGCAGGATGACCTGTTGTTCCGTAATCATCTATCGCACACATCCTTTACCGTTCCATTCTGAGGCAAACGAGGGGCTGGCCGCAAGTCCGATGCTCGTCAGACGTGAGTCTCTGAGCGCGTCGTGAGCCATGTCTGGAACGCCTCAAAGTCGAACCTGACTTGATTAGCGTAAAATTGGGACCACCTTGTGATTTGACGGATAAACAGTGGGCGCGACACACCGATGGCCGTCGCGATGCGTTCACTCGCCTCATAATCGAGCACGTTCGCATCCGCGTCCGCCCGGGCATGGATCTTGGCCGTGATCTCCGCCTGTACTTTCAACGTCTCAATGAGCGATTCTTCATTTTTGATGTGCTTCGCTTTCACTTTCCGCTTATAAGGTGACCGTTGCCGCACGTAATACTCGTTCCCGTCCATCGTTAAGTAGCCGAGATACGGGTCACGACTGTGCACCATGGCACGCTGAGCCGCGATGACACGGGCCCCTTGATGGGACAGCCCGTCCTCAAACAATGGATGCGTCGGCAAGAAGAGAGACGGGACGGCCGATTGGGCTTGTTTCATTTCAAGGATGATATCCTCGTCATGCTCCTCGTCCGCGCCTTCAATCAAAATATAATAGCGTTCGAGTCCAATCGAAGCGGTGCCACTCTCACGTTTAATGGCGATATCTTTAATCTTGTAATGGTCGGCGTGATGGCGATGTTTCTCCGATAACGACGACAAATAGTCCGGCCATGCCTGCTTGATTTGCTTCGCCGTCTTCGGACTGACCGGAACGAGGTCGTCACTCGTCGCAAAGTAACGCTCCTCATCCCGCACTTCCGTCCGCTCGGCCATGAACGCGTCTTTCTTCTTCTCGGCCTTTTTAATCACTTTCTTGATCGCTTTGCACGTGTTTGCTTTCGTGAATTGGACATCCTCGTCTTTCCCATTCGCATAGCGCTCCATCGCGCGCGCATACGTGTCGGCATACGTCTCGATGGCCCGAGTTGCGTCAAAACCTGACTCGGCGGCAAACAAGTCGACCGAGATGGCCATGCGCAGCACGTCAAACAAATAAGAGCCGAGATACGCCTCATCAAAATCGTTCACATCGTAAATGATCGTCCCGGCCCCATCTTCGAACACACCGAAGTTTTCAAAATGCAAGTCCCCTTGAATGAACGTCGGATGGGACGCGTCGGTATCGAACGCGAGCGGCACTTTCGCAAAGTCATAATAGAACAAGTGCGAACTCCCCCGGAAAAACGAGAACGGGGTCGCGCTCATCTTGTTGTACTTCTCATCTCTAGCCGCTTCCGATAGATTCCGAATCGATTTGTCGTAGTAATCCAAGACGGTCGCGAGCGTCTCACGACGGATCTGTTGTTTGACGGATGTGAACATGACCTTCTCCCCTTCACGCATCGAATAAGTGCTTGTACTCTCCATATCCTGCAGATTCAAGTTCTTCTTTTGGAATGAAACGGAGTGCTGCCGAGTTGATGCAGTAGCGCAGACCCCCTAGTTCCTTCGGGCCGTCATCGAATAAGTGACCGAGGTGACTGTCGGCTCCTTTCGAGCGGACTTCAGTCCGGACCATATGGTGCGTTGTGTCCATATTCATGTCGATGCGCTTCTCCTCGATTGGACGAGCAAAGCTCGGCCAACCGCAGTTGGATTGAAATTTATCACGCGACGTGAACAGCGGCGTGCCATCGATGACATCAACGTACAACCCTTCCCGTTCCTCATCCCAATATTCGTTCTGGAACGGGGGCTCGGTGCCGTTCTCTTGCGTGACTTTATATTGGATCGGCGTCAGACGATCTTTCAATTCTTTCTGGAGCTTCTTGTCACTCCACGCTTCTTTCACGAACTTGGCCCGACCAGAACCGACGCGGTACATCTCGTAACGGAACGGGTTTTTCTTGTAATAGTCTTGATGGTAATCTTCCGCTTCCCAGAACGTCTTCGCTGGACGAATCTCGACTTCGATCGGTCGATCGAACCGGCCTGAGTCCTCGATTTCTTGTTTCGACCGTTCGGCCGCGACGCGCTGTTCTTCTGAATGATAGAAGATGGCCGGTCGATACGACTCACCCCGGTCATTGAACTGTCCACCACCATCGGTCGGGTCGATTTGACGCCAATAGATGCGCAATAGTTCCTCATAGGAAATCACGTCCGGGTCGAACGTGACCTCGATCGCCTCGAGGTGACCGGTCGTCTCCGAACAGACTTGTTGGTACGTCGGGTTGTCGACATGTCCGCCCGTATAGCCAGAAATGACCTGCTCGACCCCCTCGTATTTATGAAACGGTTTGACCATGCACCAAAAACAGCCTCCCGCGAATGTAGCTTTTGCCATAATAAATCCCTCCTTACTATGTAGTGTACCCAAAAAATCTCGTCGACAACAAAAAACGAGAACCACGAACGTGTTCTCGTCAGATTGTAGACAAAGTCACGTTTCAGGCGAACTGAAACGTGACTTTGTCGTTTTCGGGCCTTTAGGCGCTCTGCCCGAGCCCCTTTT
>NZ_JACSLH010000017.1:0-14648 GCF_018618035.1 Exiguobacterium sp. s64 | reverse complement strand
CCGCCAGCGTTCGTCCTGAGCCAGGATCAAACTCTCCAAAGAATTTGATATAGCTCTTTAAAAATGACGAAGCTTGCGCTTCATTCAAACATTGTAAAACTTTTTTGCCTCATCGTTCAGTTTTCAAAGTTCGTCTGCCGCTCTTGGCGACTTCATTAATTTATCACGTCGTCTATCTCCGCGTCAACAACTTTTTTTCACAAATTGTTTTACTGAAATAATCTTTTGCCGTGACAACGTTTATAACTATAATCTCTATTTACCACTTCGTCAATAGAAATATTACAAAAAATAAAAAAGGTTGAGCCCCCGTCATGAGGCCCAACGCTTCAATCTTTCGCTAGCGGCACATAGCCCGTCCGCTCCACCAATGTCTGCCCTTCTTCAGATGTCATCCAATCTAAAAACGGCTTATGCGTTTCATAGTTCTCTTCTGTCGTGATGGCATAAAATTCAGAAGTGATCGGATACGTCCCGTCAGCGATGGTTTCGACCGTTGGAGCGATTCCATTCACTTGAAGTAATTTAATGTCGTGATCTTCGACCATCTCGGTCGCATAGAAGCGGAAAGAGAACCCAATCGCATTTTTATGATTAGTGTATGCGGCCGTCTGTTCGATAATACCGCCCATACCTTCCGGAACATCTTCAACGGGTGCAGCCATCAATTTACGATCACCCATCACCCGCCGCAAGGCCGTCTGGCTCCCGCTTCCTTCTGGACGTTGGAAGGCTCGAATCGGATCATTCTCGCCTCCAACCTCACTCCAATTATCGATGTCTCCGGCATATACTTGTTGAATCTCGTCTAATTTAAGCGAATCAACTGGATTGTCTTCATGTACAAAAAAGACAAACGCTTCGCGCCCAATTGGTGTCATGTTGAACTCCACACCAGCCTTCTTAGCCGCGGCCACTTGAAAATCTGATGGTCCGGCAACAAAGATGATGTCCGTCTTCCCTTGAATCAACCGATCGTACGCTTCTCCTGTCGTCGTTGAGACGACAGGACTCTCCTCCGTACTATACGGATTATATTCGTCAGAAGGATAAACCGCTTCGACAAAAGACGCATACAGTGGATATAGTGCCGTAGCACCATCGAGGCGTGGGAGATTTGAATCGATTCTAAACGAAGATGGCGCATCGAGCTTAGCTAAATCGGATTCCTCTTTAAACGGTTGATAGTCAAACAACTCAACACCGCGTTCTTCAATCCGCAAACCCTCTGTATACACGTAGTACCCTTTCACTGAACCGAAGAACACGACTCCAATCACGGTTCCAATCAATCCGACTCGTTTGAGTTGCCCCTTCGTTAACGACGAAAAGTCATATAGCGCCATAATGAGAATTAATAAAGCGGCAACGTACCAAATGGTCCAAAGGATCGGGCGTCCTCCTGCAATCGGATTGCCCATCGTAAAGAGTGCTGTAAAGACCGATATGACTGCGGTCACAAGCACAATCAACACACTACCGAATATAAACTTGACGATTTTCATCTGATTCAACTACTCCATTCGCTTCTATATAGTTAGGCGATCTCATAGGCGATGGCTTCGACTCCAACACCTTTTGTCGGTCGCGCGACCGAACGGACATATCCTTTGCGGACAAGGAACCCGACGATACTACCTAGGTCGACTTTCAATGCTTGCAAGTTCGGGTGTTCCATTAATTCCGAGAACGGCCACGGTTCATCGCGTTGTTGCATCGTTTGCAGTAGCAGAAGCGTGCCCGGCAACACTTTTGATTGAATCAAATGTTCCATTCCGATAATCACCAAGTGAATCCGTTGTTCAAGCGACTCTTGTCCGCTCACGAGTTCCTCGTGGAGTTTATATATTTCTAAATCGAGTGTGCGCACTTGCTTCCACAATATGATTTCCGGATGAATTCCGGCCTCCAACACCGACAACCGCGCCAAATGAGTCAAGGCGTGATGGATTTGGGTGAAAGCATCTTGATGCTCCTCTTGTAAAAATAAGCTTCGTCCATCTTCAAAGCGTCGCAACAACTTCGCAAAAGCAAGGGACAGTTGCAGACGTTGCTCATCATTCGAAAAATTACGAAGGCGTTGTCGCAAGTCTAATAAAAACGTATTTCGTTCAAACAAGACCATTCCATCTTCAATCCAATGAATGGCCCGGCGATTCTCGTTCATTAAAATCCAACGATCCATCATCGAGTCACTTACGAGATGAAGAATAATTTTTTCTTGCCCAACTTGATAATGTTTCACTGTCCAGAACGGTTCTTCTTTCGCTTCAATCACAATCAATAGCCGGTCCGATTGATCGGTCAAAGGGTCTCTCGGCCGTTTCTTTTTCACTTCAATGATGCCAAGCGTTGTCTTCAAGGCCGCATATTCCGAATAGATCGTGCGCGTCGCATACTCCATAGTCACCTTGATACCTTCTTTCTATAATGATGAACCACAATCGTCCACCCAATAATCTGATACAAAAATGATTCGCCTTCTTTTAAAATTCTCCTGCCAGCGATTGTATGAACTTCTCACGGTCGTGCAGATGAGCTATAGTAAAGATAGACATGGAGGGATTACGAAATGAAAAAACGGGGGAATAAAATCAACCGCGCTCGAAACCTTGCGTTGTTGCTCGTCTTTGCGGGAATCGGAGTCATGTATCTCGGCCTGTTGGCGAAAAGCATCACATGGCTGATGATTATTTTCATGTTGCTCGGCTTCGTGATGGTGTTATCGAGTTCAGCGCTCTACTTTATTATTGGGATGGCATCCACGAAAGCCATCGTCGTCACTTGCCCGAATTGTGAGAAACCGACAAAGATGCTCGGCCGGGTCGATTTATGTATGCACTGCGACGAACCGCTCACGATCGATCAATCGCTCGAAGGTAAAGAGTTCGATGAAAAATATAATAAGCGTCAAACCCATTCACACGAATAAAAAAACATCCTCTGCCTGAGGATGTTTTTTAATGTTTATGCGCTTGTTCAGCTTGGCAAGCTGGGCACGTCCCGTATACTTCAAGACGGTGACGATCGACTTTGAACCCTGTCAATTGAGACGCGACCGATTCGATCTCGTCGAGGACCGGATAGTTGAAGTCGACGACTTTCCCACATGCATCACAGATGATGTGGTAGTGACGCGACGTCACAAAATCAAAGCGACTCGAAGCGTCCCCATAGTTCATCTCTTGAACGAGTCCGACTTCTTTAAAGACGCGCAAGTTATTGTAGACGGTAGCGACACTCATGTTCGGAAATCTCGCCGAAAGTGCCTTATAAATGTCATCCGCTGTCGGGTGACTGTGCTCCGTGACGAGGTACTCCAAAATGGCCTGGCGCTGAGGCGTCATTCTGACTCCATGTTCTCGGAGCGACTGAACAGCATGGTCAAGCATTTCGCTTCCCACGTCAATCCCTCATTTCTTCTATAAAATTCATGCGAAATGTCAGTTAGAATTAACCTATTTCTTACATAGTAATCTTTATAAATAGTGTACTGATTTCTTGAACGGTCGTCAAACGTTGAGCTTATGCGGTTGACGGCTATGATACAATAAGTGCGAATTTGTAAAAGGAGGCAATACATATGGCAACACCATCTACACGCAACAATTCAGACGTTTTGTATACCGACGCCTTGACGCACATCGTCGGCGGGGTCAATAGCCCTTCCCGCTCATTCAAGGCAGTCGGCGGCGGTGCACCCGTCTATATGGAACGAGGAGACGGCGCTTATTTCTATGACGTCGACGGCAATCGCTATATCGACTATTTGGCGGCGTACGGACCGATTATCACAGGCCACGCCCATCCGCATATCCATAAAGCGTTGATTGAGGCGTCGTCTAAAGGGCTCCTTTACGGGACACCGCACGCGCTTGAAGTCGAGTTCGCGAAAAAACTAAAGGCGGCCATCCCGTCAATGGATAAAGTCCGTTTCACCAACTCAGGGACCGAGGCGGTCATGACGACCGTTCGTGTCGCTCGCGCCTATACCGGTCGTGAGCTCGTCGTCAAATTCAGCGGTTGCTATCACGGTCACTCGGACTTGATGCTCATCGCGGCAGGCAGTGGACCGGCCACGCTCGGCTCACCAGACTCAGCCGGCGTCACACGAGCTACGGCGAAAGAAGTCATCACCGTGCCGTTCAATGACGTCGAGGCGTTCCGAGACATGATGAGCGAATGGGGAAGTCAAATCGCCTGCGTCCTCGTCGAACCGATTGTCGGGAACTTCGGGATCGTCGAGCCGAAACCAGGCTTCCTCCAGGCCGTCAATGACATCACCCATGAACATGGTGCACTCGTCATTTACGACGAAGTCATCACGGCGTTCCGTTTCACGTACGGAAGCGCCCAGCAAGTGTACGGGATTGAACCGGATATGACCGCACTCGGGAAAATCATCGGCGGAGGCTTGCCGATTGGTGCCTATGGCGGTAAAGCTGAAATCATGGAGACGGTCGCTCCGCTCGGCCCAGCCTATCAGGCCGGAACAATGGCCGGCAACCCCGCGTCGATGGCAACGGGTCTCGCTTGTCTCGAGGTTCTCGAGCAACCCGGCGTTTACGAAAAGCTCGACGCACTCGGTGCCGAGCTCGAGGCCGGGATTCGTGAAGCCGCAGAAACACATGGTGTGACCATCACGTTGAACCGTTTAAAAGGTGCCCTTACGGTTTACTTCACGGACGAGATTGTGACCGATTACGAAGGCGCCGAAAAATCAGACGGTGAAGTGTTCGGACGTTTCTTCAAATTGATGCTCGAGAACGGTGTCAATTTAGCCCCTTCGAAGTACGAGGCTTGGTTCTTGACGACTGAGCATACCGAACAAGATATCGAAGAGACGATTGCCGCTGTGAATCGCGCGTTCGCCCAACTATAAGCAAAAGGAGATGCCGCGGCATCTCTTTTTCGTTTACACCGAAGGCCGAATCCACAGCTGGTCGTAGCGGGGGTGGCCGAACACATCGACTGGAACTTCCCCTAGAAAGCTCGGGAATCGCCGCTCTCGGGCCACGTGATACAGAGGAATAACAAGTGCTGCTTCTGTCAAATAACGCTCGACATCACGATGGAGCCACGGCCACGCACTCATATCGGTCTGACGGTAACGGTCCATCATCGTCCGGAGCTCCTTTTCATGCGCGATTAACTTGCCGACGAGTGACAGTTCACTCGTCAAAAACGCGAGAAACGCCAAATCGAGATCTTCGCTCATCATCTCCCCGCATAAAATCAAATCAGCACGGCGCAGCGTCTCCTCTTGTAGTAACGAGGCAATCGTATACGTCTCGGTCTCAACGATAAAGCCGGCTACGCGCAACTGTTCCGCGACAAGCATCGCGTCTTCTGTCGCAACGTCGAACGGCAAATGCAATAGACGCAGTGGACGGCGCGAACTTCCCGTTGCTTTTGGTGCCGCCACCGGTCGACTCGCCTCCGGGAAAAAACCATGGGCCACTTGATGACGCTCTCCTCCCAAGTCGACGAACGCTTCTTTATGGATTGCCTGTTGAATGGCAAGTCGTGTGTCCATATCATCTTTGAGCCAAGAGTGCTGCAAGTTGAACATGAGATAACGCGCCCCGGCCTCAGCGATCCACTTGACGATGCTCTGATCATCACCGGCGCTCCACTTGGCATAATCCGTTTCTGAGAACGTGACAAATTCGACCACATCTAATGAAGGACGCGGTCGAAGCCCACGCTCGAACGCCCGCAACCGGACGACTTCTTCGGACCGTTTCTCCAATTTGAACGGTCCCGTCCCGACAATCCCTTCTGCCCCTTCATACGTAATGGATGCCGGCGTTTGGGCAAGTAAACGTTCGATGTAGGCCCGGTGCGCTTTCGTATGGATGTCAATGACGTAAGGCGCCGGCGATTCGACCCGTTCGATTGGCGCGAACAACCAAACTTGTTTTCCGCGAGCCAATAATCGATTCAACGAGTAAACGACATCTTTGGCGGCTAACGTCATTCCGTTGTGGAATGTGACGCCTTTTCGGATATAACACCGAAATCCGAATGTCACTTCTTCGATATGATGGGCAAGGGACGTTTGGACCGTCGTCCCATCCCATTCGAAGAGGCGATCGAAGACGTGCCGAGACAAGGACGCCTCCATCGCGATATGGATGTCGAGCGGGTCGAGTGATTCAAGCGTCCGGGTACGCGGGAACACGAATCGGTCTTCTTCCGTCTGTTCGAAACCGAATCGACTCCAAATCCGCGCTTGGATCAGTTCCCGTAATGCGGGTGGCCAATCCCACTCCAACCATTTGGCCGCCTGCGCCATCGTAGCCTCAGAAAATGAGGTTACGACCCACGCCTGGAGCGTCTCGTCAAAGTCCGACTGAAAACGAAGCATCGATTCATGGCCGCGCCCTTTGCCGGCTTGATAGGTCACCCACCCCATCGCCTCCCATGCCTTGATATCGCGCTTCACTTGTTTCTCACTATAGCCGACCACCTCGACGGCTTGCCGGAGTGTCACGTCCATTTTGTCCGCCTGTAACGCATAGCGATAAATTGCCACTAGTTTCGCATTCATGACCTTCCCCCTAAAAGTGGACATGTCCAAATATTTTGTCTCTTTTTACCAAGTGTAGTCCACGTTTAAAGTAGTGACAAGGAGGTGCTCACATGAAATTCAAAGATTTTCCAACCAACGTTCGGCTTCGACTCGTCTGCGGCTTTTTCATCCGCATCGTCGGCTCGGCCATCTTTCCATTCATGGCTTTATACTTTTCAGAAGAACTCGGCAAAATCGCTGCCGGGATCATCATGACGTCATTCGTCATCGTCGGGTATGTCACCGGCTTGTTCGGTGGGTACTTCTCGGATCGCTTCAATCGCAAGCACGTCTTACAAATCGGCCAACTCGTTCAAATCCTTTGCTTCATCGGAATGACGGTGGCGATTCACCCATCAAACAATTGGGCACTCGCCGTGGCCATTCTCTACTTCGGTCACGCGGTCGCCAACGGGTTGAACTATCCGGCCTTGGAGGCAATCGTCATCGATTCGATGGAAGAATCGAATCGGAAAGCGATTTATGTATATGATTATTGGCTCGTCAACTTGGCTATCGCCGGCGGTGTCATGCTCGGCGGTGCCTTCTATCGTGACTACCGCTTCGGCTTGTTCGTCGGGATGACGTTCGTATTGACCATCACAACGGTCGTCTTGCAACGCTATCTCGTCGATTCGCATCAAGGTAACCGGTCGACGCCGGCCAATCCGATTGTCGGCGTGATTCAAAACTACCGGATCGCCCTCAATGACCGACGCTGGATGTTGTTCGTGCTCGGCAGCATGCTCGTCTTCTCGACAGAGTTCCATATGGCGAACTATATCGGTGTTCATTTGGCGGAATCGTTTCAACAGCGCTCGATCGTCGGTGTTCCGTTCGATGGTGTCCGAATGATGGCATTCATGCAACTCGAGAATACACTACTCGTCGTCGCCATCACGTTCGCCGTCACTGCGTTTGTGAAACGGTACCGTGAGAAATACGTGTTCTTCATCGGTTTGTCGTTATACATCACGGCGTACGCTGCCATCACGTCGATGAACTCGTTCCTGATTCTCGCCGTCTTGGCCGTTGTCTTCACAGTCGGCGAATTGCTGTACTCGCCGATCCGCCAAGTGAAACAAGTCGATTTGCTCGACCCGGAGCGTCGCGCCTCGTACCTTGCTTTCGGTGGACTCACATTCCACGGGGCCAAACTCGTGGCCGCGGCCGGGATTGTCGTCGGAGCATTCATCGGACCCGTGTTCATGAGTGGCTACATCTTCTTGTTCGGAGCGCTCGGTGCCTACCTCTACTACGTCTCGTTATATAGGATGGAATCGGTGCGCCAGCTCGCCGCATGACGTTTGAAGTGACACCGGAACGGAAACAGGCAAGAGTGAAGGAGGCGAGTGGTATGCCAGCCATTGTATTATTTGATGGAGACTGTAACTTTTGCGACGCGAGCGTCCAGTTCATCTTGAACCGTGACGCGACGGGGAACTTTCATTTCGCCTCGCTTCAAGGCGAGGCCGGTCAAGCTTTACGTAAACGTCATCGTATCAACGACTCGGTCGACAGCATCGTGTTGATTCGCGATGGTGTCCCGTACATTAAATCCGACGCGGCGGTCCGCATCGCTGAAGGATTGGATGGGAAGTGGCGTTGGCTCAGGTTTGTGAGGTTCGTCCCAAAACCGATTCGTGATTTCGGCTATGATGTGATCGCTAAACATCGTTATCAGTGGTTCGGACAAAAACAGACGTGCAAACTGCCGACGCCGGAAGAACGGAGCCGATTTCTCGACCAACAACCAAAACCGCCGACTCGATGAGTCGACGGTTTTTTTTTAGTCCATACAGGTCAAGTACGTCCAGTGGCACTCCGGCATCGGATTGCCCATGAAACTGACACCGAGGTCGTCCGCCCGGTGAATCGTCGTCCATGGGGCATCACCGACTTGAAGATACACTTCATGATGTGGCGATTGCGTATGACTTCCGGACAGCTTGAACGTAGCATTGTCCTTTAATTGCGCGACGATCGTATATTTGATGTCCGGCGCGATAACGAGCGGGTTGCCAACGGAATGTTGCAACCGATACGCCGCCCGCCCGCGGTCGATATCGACATCTTCAAGATACACTTGGTCGACAGAGGCGATATCTTCACCCGTCAAACGGTGATGTTTCGTATAGCCACGCGTCACATTCGCATCTTTTTTGATGGAGACGATCGGAATATCACTCAGCCCTTCGGCCTTCACTTCCGTCCGCGTGCGATAGTCGGTCGCATGAACGTTATAAGGGCGACCGTCTCCTTCAAAATACGGATGAGGCGACAACAAGTTCGGGTTTTTAATCATCGGCGGGCGGATGAACGTCTGGACGCGAAGCTGAATCTGGTCCACCGTCTCCAAATCAGGTCGAATCGGACTGACGAGAAAATACATGACGTACAATTCCTTGTCCCGTCTCGTGTCCGTCTTCAATTCTTTGGCGAGTGACATCGCTTTGCCGACGGCGTGAATGAGACTCGTCCCCGGTTTCTCATCTCGCTTCACAGAGCGGAGCGCCCGCACTTCATACATTGTCGGCTCATGGAGCGGCGTCTCGTCCAAATAAGCATGGCCGACGACTTCGGCAATGCGTCGTCCTTGCCGGTAAATCGCATACGTTTCGACGTCAGCAATCGGGTCCCATTGGAGATGGGTGCCGTTCGAGGCGACGACTGCCGACGTGAGATGACGATTCCAGTACAAGTCGTCAGTTGGGTCGACGGCGGCCGTATACACTTTCGCCACTTCCCCCTGTTCGTCCGTGATGCGATAAGCGACTTGTTCTCCCACACCGGTCTCGTGATCGACATAGTGTTGATCGGTTCCTTCATACACATACTTCCCGTTCCGCGTGAGCCGGACCGTCCCTTCGACTGACCACGTCAGCTCGAGCGCGTCTTTTAGCGGTTTTACCGTAATTAATCCTTCCCCGTTCATCATTGGTTCATCCCCCTTTTGGCATGTCGTTTCTTCATTCCCGTCTCACTGTCACGGAAAACAAAAAGACCTCGAGTTTCCTCGAGGTCCCGTCTCATTCGACGACTGCTAAATCTTGAATCATATACAAATCGTAATAGGCGCCGCGGCGACGCATCAATTCTTCGTGCGTCCCGGTCTCCATGATTTGTCCGTTATCGACGACGACGATTTTATCGGCGTCGGTGATGGTCGACAATCGGTGCGCGACGATGAGCGTCGTTCTGCCTCTCGTCAATCGCGCGAGCGAATCCTGAATCATCGCCTCACTCTCAAGGTCAAGCGCACTCGTCGCTTCGTCGAGAATGATGATCGGTGGATGTTTCAAGAAGACCCGGGCGATGGCGAGCCGTTGCTTTTGCCCACCTGACAGTTTAACCCCTTTCTCCCCGACCGGCGTATTATAGCCGTCCGGCAAGTTTGAGATGAACTCATGGGCGTTGGCTGCTTTCGCGGCGGCGATCACATCTTCGTCACTCGCTTCCGGATTCCCCATCCGAATATTCATCGCGACCGATTCACTGAAGAGGACCGAGTCTTGCATAACCATCCCGATTTGGTCACGGAGGGCCCGCAGTTTAAAATCGCGGACGTCGGTACCGTCAATTTTAATGCTGCCTGACGTGACGTCATAAAACCGTGGAATCAGGCTGACGAGCGTCGATTTCCCGCCGCCAGACATGCCGACGAACGCGACCCGCTCTCCAGAACGGATGTGCAAGCTGACATCGTGGAGAGCCCGGGCTCCGTCTTTCTCATAAGCGAAGCTGACCCGGTCGAGTTCGATATCGCCAGCCGTTTGTACAGGTACGAATGCGCTATGCTTCTCTTCGATGTCGTACGGCTCATCGAGGAATTCGAACACACGGTCCATCGAAGCGACTGATTGCGTGAGCGTCGTCGCCGAGTTGACGAGACGGCCGAGCGGTGCATAGAGACGGTCGATATAGGCGATGAACGCGACGAGCGTCCCGAGCGAGACGTCCCCTTGCACGACGAGCCATGAGGCCGTCGTGAAAATCAAAATTGGAGCGATGTCGGTGATCGTCGAGACGACGACGTACGTCTTCGCGTTCCACCCCGTATGGCGGAGTGCAGCCTTTAAGAAACCGCCGTTTTGTTCTTCGAACGCTTTGTTCTCATACGGTTCGAGCGCGAAGCTGCGGATGACGGCCATCCCGTTGACGCGTTCGGTCAAATGACCTTGAAGGTCCGCAAGGGCGGCCGAGCGTTCCCGTGTGAGCCGGCGTAATCGTCCATAGAAGTAACGGACGGCGATGGCGTAGAACGGGAGCGGCAAGACGGCGATGAGCGTCAGCTGCGGGTCAATCGTGTACATGATGGCGATGGCAATCAAAATCGTGACCATATCGAGCCAGATGTTCATCAGACCAGTGATGACGAAATCTTTCGTCTGCTCGACATCGTTGATGATGCGCGAGATGATTTGTCCCGTCTTATTGTTCGAATAGTAGCGGAGCGACAACTTTTGGACGTGGTCGAACAACCGGTTCCGGACGTCGAACAAAATCCGCGTCGCCGCCCATTGCGCCAAATATTGGCGTAAGTATTCAATCGGCGGCTTCAAGACGAGGAAGACGAAGAAGACGATGCTGAACAGCCAGACGAGCTCCGTGTAGTCGGCAGCCGGAGCATCTTCCGTCAAATAGTTATCGATGACATATTTATAAAGGAGCGGCAACCCGAGCGGGATGGAGAATTTCAAAATCCCGACGAAGATGGTCAGCGCGATTTGTTTTTTATACGGTTTAACGAACTTTAAATAACGTTTAATACTACCCATTAGTTCCTCCTTCAAGAAAAAAGCGGAGATGAGCAATCATCTCCGGTAACGTGCTTCGTATTCGCGATACCATTCATCGACGAATGTTGGGTTGAACGGCCCTTTCCGTCCTCGAATCCAGTTAATAAGTTCTTGAACGTTCTGTTTCAAGATTCGATCAATCGCTTTCGGATAATTCATCTCGCGACGATGCCGCTCATATTCATCCTCATCTAAAATCGTGTACGACATATCCGGAAACACCTTGATGTCCAAATCGTAGTCGATGTACTTGATGGCACGTTCTGCCCCATCGAACGTTGTCGGCGAACCTAGATTACAGTAATAGTAAATCCCATCTTCGCGAATCATGCAGATGACATTGAACCAAAACTCAGATGAAAAGTAGCAAATTGCCGGCTCACGAGTTCTCCATTGCCGGCCGTCTGACTCACTGACCATGATGCGGTCATTGAATCCGATCATATCCGTTTTTGACGACTGAAGGACGAGCGTTTCTTCCCAAACGCGATGCAAAGTTCCGTTGTGCTTGTAGCTCTGTATCTCGATCTTGCTACCTGCTTTGGGAAATAAGCTCATAAGCTCCTCCTTTCCGCTATGATGCTATACAATTCTCATATTTAATTATAGCGACTTTCAGAACCAATGAAAAAGGAAATCTCTTATTTTCACGAATTTAGTGTTTTTTGGAATGCTTTGGCTCGCGCTTTGAACATCGGTCGAAGCACGAAGTATTCGACAAGGACGGTCGGTACGTAACTATCGAATGTGACCTCATCGACCATGACAGCCTGTCCTCCGACTTGTTCGACCCGATGGACATGGCTGAAGCGACGGAACGGAAACGGCAACTTCACACCTTGGTCACAAAAAGCGTAATTCCCGGTCAATGTGATGGCACTGTTCCACGGTAATGAAACTGGACCGACACCAACCCGCAATTGAACGAGATTCCCCTCGACCGACGCCCCATCCCCAAGGAGCGTCACTTTCGGGAACGATGTCAGTGTTGATAAGAGCGAAGCATCTTGAAGCAGCGTCCAAAGCGTGTCAACGGATGTGTCATATGGCGTTCGTACGTCAAACTGTCTCATCTTTTGCACCTGCCATCTGCTCTAATTTTTGTTGGGCGACCGATACGGTCACCACGTCCCGTGCCTCTTCGTCGAGCCAAGTCCATTCCCCTGCCGGTAACGTCTCGACTTCATATAAGTCGATGTACCAGACGATGTGGGAAAACACATGTTTCACTTGTCCAACATAGGTTCCGTTTAACTGTTCCCCCGTTCCCCGGTCTGTAAGCGGATATTGCCACATTCCAGCGAGAAGACCTGTTTCCGGCCGCTTCATATAGGCCGTGCGGCCCTCTTGTCGACAATAAAGCGCATCATACATTTCAATCCGAGACGCCCCTTTTTTCGTCTTGACCGGGAGTTCATCTTGAACGTTATGGGTATAAGCATAACAATCGTCTTGAACGGGACAAAGCGAACACATCGGTTTTTTCGGCGTACATACCGTCGCCCCGAGTTCCATGATGCCTTCGTTAAAGTCCGAGGCATGCGCCGGGTCCATCAGTCGACGCACGACTTGCTCAAACAATTTCCGCGTTTTTGGGATGGCGATGTCGTCATAAATCCCGAATTGTCGGGACATGACGCGCATGACGTTGCCATCGACGGCCGGTTCCGGCTGATTGTAGGCAATCGAGAGCACGGCCCCGGTCGTATACGGCCCGACGCCTTTTAGTTTTTCGAACCGCTCTTTTTCCTCGGGGACGATGCCATCGTACACGGCAACGACTTCCCGGACGGCTTGATGAAGGTTTCGGACCCGTGAGTAATAACCGAGTCCTTCCCAATATTTGACGACCTCATCGGGTTCGGCCGCTGCCAATGCCTCAATCGTCGGGAAGCGCTCCATGAAACGGTTATAGTATGGGATGACGGTATCGACGCGCGTCTGTTGGAGCATGACCTCACTCACCCAGACGCGATACGGATTTTTCCCGTGACGCCACGGCAAATCTCGCTTTTCGCGATTGAACCACGTCACTAAATTTGTGTTAAATTCTTGAATATTATAATTTGTGAACAATTTATCAACATCGAGCATTTCGTTTCCCCTCGTTTTAAAAATATTGTATGATGAAATGGATTAAATAACGCCGTTTTTTCTACTTATGGAGGTGCTGAAGCACATTGGATACTGCTACTCACATTGGGATGGGACTTGGTTTAAGTGCAATCGCGACCCTCAGCCCAGAGGTGTCAGGCGACGCACAAATGTTTCTAGCCATGACAGCGACGGCTCTCGTCGGCTCGCATGCTCCGGACTTTGACACGGTCTTCAAACTAAAAGGAAATAGCACGTATTTACGCCAGCACCGCGGTCGTTCACACGGAATCACCGCACTCCTCGCCTGGCCGATCATCGTCAGCGCTGTCATCGGACTCGCGCTTGGCGTCAACCCTGCCTCATTATGGGTCATGGCACAAATCGCCGTGCTGTTGCACGTCACGGTCGACTTGTTCAACGCCTACGGGACGCAAGCCCTCCAACCATTTTCGAAGAAATGGATTGGCTGGGGCGTCATCGGGACGTTCGATCCGTATTTGTTCTCTGCCTATTACAGCGCATATGTATTATGGCTTATCACAGGGGCGACTGTCCCGATTTTTGCACTGCTCATTGCGCTCGTCATCAGCTATTACGCCATCCAGTTCAAATTGCGTAATCGCGCCCTCGCCACGGTCGCCCGTCACTTCGCCGGCGCCCACGAACTGTTCATCTCGCCGGGTATCGGCTGGGATGACTGGCACGTCGCCGTTCGATTCCGCAACGGTTTAGGAGCAGTCAAAGTAAAAAAAGGGACGGTCATCGAATGTGGTCGTTTCCGTGACAAGCCGATGCCTGGGGAAGACGACCTTCACTTCGTGGAGGCCCGTAAAAATGCGGATCTTCAATCGTTCCTTGAGTTTTCGAAGATTCACACGTATACGGTCACACGCCACAATGGCATGATTGAATATCGCTTCACGAACTTGCGCTACTTTTCGAAAGACATTTATCCGTTCGTCGCCGTCGTCATCGTCGATGAAGTGTCAAACGAAGTGTTGTCTTCGTTCACCGGTTGGGTGTTCAGCGAAGAGAGCTTACAAAAGAAATTGGCCTACGAACAGTAAAAAGTCGCTCGCGAGAGCGACTTTCAGATTGTAGACAAAGTCACGTTTCAGGCGAACTGAAACGTGACTTTGTCGTTTTCGGGCCTTTAGGCGCTCTGCCCGAGCCCCTTT
>NZ_JACSLH010000016.1:0-19304 GCF_018618035.1 Exiguobacterium sp. s64 | reverse complement strand
GCGCCGAAAGTAGTTGGGGGTCTCCCCCTGTGAGGATAGGACGTTGCCAGGCCAACGCGAAAGACGATCAAGCATCCGCTTGGTCGTCTTTTTTTGTGGATTGTCATTAAATTTTTTATTCGTAAGCGACACATACAATCTAATTCCGAACATTAAAAGATGAAAGTGAATGAAACGAACACAATTCTGAACTTTCTGAACATCGTGAATTGAATTGCACTTTCGCTCTATACCTGTTACCATTACAGAAATATTTCGAAACAAAGATTCGGGTCCGATAGGGAAAGGGGCAATCGATTTTTATGTGGGAAAACAAGTTTGCAAAAGAAGGATTAACGTTTGATGACGTGTTACTCGTACCGCGCTTTTCAAATGTCTTGCCAAGAGATGTGAGTTTGAGCACTAAACTTTGTGAAGGTCTAGAGTTGAACGTACCAATCATCAGTGCAGGTATGGATACGGTCACAGAAGCACCGATGGCCATCGCTATGGCACGCCAAGGCGGTCTAGGAGTCATTCATAAAAACATGTCGATGGAGATGCAGGCAGAACACGTCGATCGCGTTAAACGCTCGGAGAACGGCGTCATCACAAACCCATTCTATTTGACGCCTGAGCGTCAAGTGTACGATGCAGAGTACTTGATGAGTAAATACCGTATCTCAGGTGTTCCAATCGTTAATTCGGAAACCGAACGCAAATTGATCGGTATTTTAACAAACCGCGACCTTCGCTTCATTAAAGATTACTCGACAGTGATTGCGGATGTCATGACAACGGAAAACCTCGTCACCGCAAAAGTAGGGACGTCCCTTGAAGAAGCAGAACGCATTCTTCATCAACATCGGATTGAAAAATTACCGCTCGTTGATGATTCAGGTGTGTTAAAAGGTCTCATTACGACAAAAGATATTGAGAAAGTCGAACAGTTTCCGCACGCAGCGAAAGACAAACAAGGTCGCTTACTCGTTGCAGCCGCCGTCGGTGTCACGAAAGATGCCGCATCGCGTGCTCAAATCCTTGTCGATGCTGGTGTCGATGCTTTAGTGGTAGACACAGCTCACGGGCATTCAGCCGGCGTCATTGAGAAAGTAAAAGAGTTACGTGACATGTTCCCGACACTCCCGATTATTGCAGGGAATGTCGCGACAGCCGAAGCAACACGGGCTTTGATTGAAGCCGGTGCATCGGTCATCAAAGTCGGGATTGGCCCAGGGTCAATCTGTACGACACGAGTCGTAGCAGGTGTCGGCGTTCCACAAATCACAGCGGTATACGATTGTGTCACAGAAGCTAGAGAACATGGTGTCACAGTCATTGCCGATGGTGGAATCAAGTATTCAGGTGATATCGTGAAAGCAATTGCGGCTGGTGGTCATGCGGTCATGCTCGGTAGTCTTCTCGCTGGTGTGAAAGAGAGTCCAGGTGAGATGGAAATCTATCAAGGACGTCAGTTCAAAACATACCGTGGAATGGGTTCTGAAGCCTCGATGAAACGTGGAAGCCAAGATCGCTACTTCCAAGAAGCGGACAAGAAATTCGTGCCGGAAGGTATTGAAGGTCGTGTCGCTTATCGTGGCGAGTTGGCAGATACGGTGTATCAACTCATCGGTGGCCTTCGCTCAGGAATGGGTTATTGTGGGGCAGCTGACATTCGGGCGTTACGCGAAGATACGCAGTTTATCCGCATGACAGGGGCTGGCTTGCAAGAAAGCCACCCACATGATGTTCATATCACTAAAGAAGCTCCAAACTACTCACGTTAAACGAAAAACCGTTGTCTCGATTCAGAGGCAACGGCTTTTTATTATTATTTTTTAGCTTTGTTGACAAGAATGACTGTACCGCCATCATCTTGCGCAGGCAAGCTGACCGTGACTTTGCCATCTCGTTTGACCACATAGTTTCGACCACTATAGCGATCGACAAGTTTCGTCTTATACTTAAGGTTCGTTTGGAACGTAATCGTCCGCTTCGCCTCTGTCGTATTCAAGGCAACAAGGATCGAGTCCTTGCCGTGTTTTCGTTCAAAGACAGAATATCCCTTCGCAGACCCACCCGAGATAACGGCCCGTGTTCCTTTGCTAAATACTTTCGAATAGTCAGCACGAATATTGAGAAGCTTCTGGTAGTGCGTGTGCATCGCTTTGCCTTCTCCTTTGACTCGCTTCCAGTCGAAGTCATAACGGTTTTCATTGAACTCGCCTTTATCCATATCCAAGGCATGTTTTCCTGACTGACCGACCTCTTCACCATAGTAGATGACAGGTTGACCTTTCGCCGTCATTTGAAGCGAAGCGGCGACCATGTGTTTTCCTTCATCTCCTCCGGCACGTGATACGAGGAAACCGTCTTCGTCATGACTACTGAGGAACTGTCCGAGCGTCGCTTCATTCGAGAGTTGTGTGTTGCGGTATTGGAGCGCACTCTCAACGTCATCAATATTCCCATTGATGAACCGCTCAGCTTGATATTTGAAGTCAAAGTCGAGTAGCGAATCCATTTGGCCGCTCTGTAAGTAACCGCCCGTGTTGTTTACACTCGCGCCGTAATGTTCTCCAATCATCTTGAAGTCTGGTTTAAGTGCCGTTAACTCGTTTTTGAACGACTTCCATGTTGTCGAATCGACGTGTTTGACTGTATCAACGCGGAAGTAGTCGATAGTGTTACCTTTTTTCGTCTTCGAGCGTTTAACCCAATCTGTCTGCCATTTGACGAGTTGTTCACGAACAGCTGCTTCCTCTGTTTTAAAGTCTGGCAGCCCAGAGAGTGACATTTTTAAATCATCCCCATCGACCGGGTTCGAACGAATCATCCCCTCGAACGCTTTACGTTCCTGATTTGTCGGGAAGTTTGTCGCACCCGTGTCCACAGCTCCTGGTTCCATGCCGTAGCCAGGGTGGTTCAGGACGACGTCGACCATAATCTTGATGCCTCGTGCGTTTGCTTCGTCGATGAGACGATGGAACGCCTTCATATCCCCAAGATGCTCATCGAGTTTTTCGAAGTTTTTCGCCCAATAGCCGTGGTAGCCGTACTGTGAGCCGTCTTTACCGTAACGAAGATCCCAATCAATGTTGTCGACGATCGGTGTGATCCAAATTGTATTGATACCTAACTTGTCCAAATAGTCGAGTTTTTTCGTGACGCCGGCAAAGTCGCCGCCGTGATACGACTCAAGATGGTCTTGGTCGTAGTATTCACCATTCGGGTTATTATTCGTTTTATCCCCGTCATAGAAGCGATCGGTCAGCATGAAGTAAATCCGTGCCTCATCCCAATCGAACTCTTGCTTGTCCTTCATCGAGACCGGGCGGACCGTCAACGATGTTTTCGTCTTATGAACGTTTCCGTATTGGTCGATCGCCGTAATCGTCAAATACTTATTGCCTGGTTTGACAGTATCTTTCACTGCAATCGTCTGTTTGTTCAGTGCCGGGTCTACCGCTAGCTTGGCTGGTCCACCGAGTGGACGGGCATCGATGTACATTTCTCGTAATTGGACACCTTTTGGCAACGTCGGTTTCACCTGGACGACCGCGTTTTCTCGAGAACTAATCGCTTTTGGAGCAACAGAAGCGGTCAATTTGACGTTGGGACGACGATATTCAACCCTCGACGCCTCAAAGTAAGGGTCTTTCACTTCAGTCGTGACACCGTCTTTCGTGACAAGGAATGTATAATCATGCTCCCCTTCCGGCAATTTTACCGTATGACGGAACCATTCGTTCTTCGCTTCGTAAGTCATCGGGTATGTCGTGCCATTGACTTTTAACGCGACGCTGTCGATTTCATCGAGTTGTCCTTCTTCATACAATGCTTTGTCACGGTAGAAGAACGTGACGGCACCATCTTCAAACACGGGCCCTTGAATCGTCGGTACTTGGTGGAACGTTCCTTTTCCGCTCTCGACGACGACCTTTGTGACTCGATCATTGCCGAGTTTCACATAACGGTCTTCCCCGTAACCATCCTTCACAGCCCAATCAGTGCCTTTGCGGATGACAAAGCCTACGTTGGTCGCATCTTTTCCGACCGGGATACGGAAGACGGCACCTTCTTCAGTGATTTTGTATGGATCTACTTGGCCATCTTTGGCACCAGTACTCCACGTCCATAAATTCCAATCGGTATAATCGTTGTCGGCCCGGACGTACAACATCTCGATGTAGCGTTGTGTTTTCCATGGATCGGCGATTTCAGTGATGGTTTTAAATGACGTCGTCAATGCCGGTAACGTCGTGTTCGACAGATTTCCTTTCACAGCGTCCGCGGGAAGGGTCGCGGTATATGTTTGATTCAAGCCGAGTGCTTCGGTCGGTGTGACGGTCACTGTCGATCCGCTCGCTTCAGCCGTGAACGGTACAGCTGTCTCGCCATTCATCAAGCTGATGTTCGAAGCGTCTAACGACACAGGCTCATTGAACGTCCAAGTGATTGGGGATTTGATGTCCACTTGTTCCGATTGATTGGCCGGTGTGACTGCTGTCACTTCGAGTTGACTGACCGTCTCGACACCGCTTAACGTGAAGGCTGGGCTATATACCGATTGTGTCGACGGAGTAGCCGAAACGTTCCAACTATCGGCGACTTTGTTGGCCGAATTACTTGGAATCGTGTCGAACGCACCATGCTCGGTAGCGTTATTCCCACTGAGTACCGTGAGGACCCGAACGGTATCCTCGTTGCTTAGGCCAAGCAGGGACAATGGGATTTTGCCTTCAAATCCTTTCGTGCGGTCAATAGCAAACGAGGCGCCGTTCAAGTTGCTTAAGTTTGCGAGTGGTGTGGATTTACCTGCTTCATACAGAGCAGCTTCTTTTACTGACGTGTCGCCATCGACGCGAAGTAAAATATGATACTGTGGTTTTTTATCGGTTTGGCTAAAGTTGAACGGATAGCCAAGCGGGTTTGTCGCTACGCCTGAATCTTGTTCATTGATTTGGAGGGCGATATTTATGTACTGACCATTGTCGCCCCAGTTCGGGACGTTGTTCGCATCCACATAAAAGTAAAGGTTACGTGCATCGTTCTGCAGATAGACGTCTCCTAAATCGAATCCTTGCCAACCCGCCTGTGGGGATGTGGCGAGCGCTGGCGTGTTCGCCCAATCCGTTTTTAAGCCATCAATCGAGATTGTGGCAGGTTCAGCCAATGCGTTCATCGGGACGCCGGCTTGGATGAGGAGAACGGATGATAAAAGTAACGTGGTCGTCTGTCGTGCCGCTTTCTTCTTCATAAAGCACCTCTTTCATGGAATGTGTCGTCTACAGGGCAACGAATTGTCAAAATTGTGCAAACGGTTTCAGTAATAGTTTAGCTGAATATGTAAGCGCTCACAATATGTTTTTTGAAAAATAATAAAAACGCCTATCGGTTAGAGAGGCGTTTGCTTCACGAAGCGTCCTTTCACAATCAACCGTTCCGTCGCATCGAACGTACACGTGACGAGCGTAATCGTCGGTTCAGTTGTTGGTTCGAGTACATCAACTTGTGTCGGGGGGACAGTCTCTAGGGAAGTAACTTCGTACTGGAACGTGTGCTTCATGTCGGTTACATAGATAGACATGCCGATGTCGAGGGTATGGAGTGGCCCGAACAGTGCGGTCGGGCTTTGCGTATAGTGGCCGGCAAGTGCGTAGTTTCCGGTCCCCATGTGCTGGGACGGATCCATCGTTCCGGCACCGACAGCCAAGTTCTCGTTATCGAGGCCATATAAAATGGGCAGTTCGAGGTTAACATCTGGAATGGAAATGAGACCCAGGGTCGGTAATTCGTGAAACCGATTGCGCACAGTCAATAGTTGTTCCCAAGATAATGGCTCGACGTTTGAAAACTCAAATTCGCCGGTTTCGGGCTGTTTCGGTTGAATCTCGGCGGTCACTTGTTGACTGTTCCACGTCGCGAGTTGATCTTTCCACCACGATTCGGATAACAGGAGTGTACCGATTAATAAGAGGAGACCACCGACGAAATAGCGTGACCGTTTCATCCATCTCTTCCTTTCTCAATGTTCCAACACGACATGAGTGCACTGACGGCAGCGGGTAATACTTCTTCAGATAAGGCGGCAAACCCGAATAAAAGCTGTGGGACCGTATCGCTTGAGTTGATGCGATAATCGGTCATCGCATTGATTCGAATACTCGCGGCTTCGGCCAGACGTTTTAATTCTTCGCTCGACTTTGTCGTTTGGACAGATAGCACAACATGAAGGCCTGCGCTCGCCCCTGTGATGGAGACGATCGGTTCATACGGTTTGAAAGCGGCGATGATGATTTCAAGTTTCCGGCGATACGTCTTCCGCATCCGGTTCAGATGTTTCTCAAAATCACCGGTCGCCATAAATTCGGCCAACGTGTGTTGCTCGAAGCGGGGCACGCTGCATGTGAAGTGACGATAACGTTCCCGGTAGCGATTCAACAGCGGAGGGGGGAGCACCATATACCCGATGCGCAAGGACGGCATCAATGATTTAGAGAATGTGCTCAAGTAGATGACCCGCTCGTTTTGGTCCATGCTTTGCAAAGAGGGGATCGGTTTACCGCTATAACGGAACTCACTATCGTAATCATCTTCGATCACATACGTCTGTCGCTCTGAGGCCCAGTTGAGCAGACGTTGGCGCCGGCTGACCGATAAAATCGTTCCGGTCGGGAATTGATGGGCCGGTGTCACATAAAGGGCATCGATGGCTGCTTGCTCCACCAAGTCGACACGGACGCCGCTCTCATCGATAGGAATCGGGATGAACGTCCGGCGCTGGTGAGCAAACAGTTGCCGAGTCAGCGGATAACCGGGGTCCTCGATGCCGAACGTCGTCGTATCCGGCAGCAGTTCTAACAACTGCGGCAACAGTTGCTCGGTTCCTGATCCGACCACGATTTGTTCGGGAGAACAATGCACGCCGCGCGAATGATAGAGATAGGTCGCAATCTCTTGACGAAGGACGAAATCGCCTTGTACAGAGCCAAGTGACAGCAAATCGTGATGTTCTTCCGAGACGACTTGTTTTAAGTGCCGGCGCCAACGTTCGAACGGGAAGGCGGTCGTATCGATTTGACTCGGATATAAGTCGAAGTCATATGTTTTTTTCACCGGGAGCGGTTCGATGACGCTACTGCCGCGCCGGACGTACAGTTCTTCTTGCGGTAACACGTAGAAGCCTTTGCGTGGCAACGACTCGATGTATCCTTCCGCGAGCAGCTGAGCATAAGCCAGTTCGACTGTCGTTTGTGATACATCTAAAAACTCGCCTAACTTACGTTTGGACGGAAGTTTTGTCCCGGTGGTGAGGGTGTCATCGACGATGGCTTGTCGAATGTGCAAATAGAGTTGTTCATACAACGGGACGCTCGAGTCAGCCTCGAGTGAGAACGTGAGCATATCCATGGTGTGTCCTTTCTAGTCAGCCAAAGAAAAGATAAAGTACGAATCCGATGACGAAGAGGAGCGAGACCATTCCCGTTTTTCCAAAAAAACTGCGCTCATGCGCTTCGTCACGACTGTTCCATTGATCCATTCCATCATCTCCTTTAATCTTTACAACATTCGAGAATCAGGAAATGAAGTCCTTTGTTTAAACTGACCACTTCAAAAAATATAAAACTGGCACTTTCAATATAGTCAAATCAATTTATACTTGCAAGTAGACTAGCTTATTGGAGGGGATTCACTTGGAAAAGAGACAAGTAGGGACAGACAAAGTAAAACGCGGTATGGCCGAGATGCAAAAAGGTGGCGTCATTATGGACGTCATCAACGCGGAGCAAGCCAAAATTGCTGAAGCGGCAGGTGCAGTTGCCGTCATGGCACTCGAGCGCGTACCTTCGGATATTCGTAAAATGGGTGGCGTCGCGCGGATGGCCGACCCGACAATCATCGAAGACGTCATGGGTGCGGTATCGGTACCGGTCATGGCGAAGTGCCGGATCGGTCACATCGCTGAAGCACGTGTCCTTGAATCAATGGGGGTTGATTTCATTGACGAGAGTGAAGTATTGACACCTGCTGACGAAGAATGCCATCTCTACAAACGGGACTACAAAGCACCGTTCGTCTGTGGCGCTCGCGACCTCGGTGAAGCATCACGCCGCATCGGGGAAGGTGCAGCGATGATCCGGACGAAAGGTGAGCCGGGAACCGGCAACATCGTCGAAGCGGTTCGTCACATGCGTACCGTTCAAGCCCAAGTGAAACGCTTGCTCTCGATGAGCATCGATGAAGTGATGACGGAAGCGCGTGACCTGGGTGCCCCGTTTGAAGTACTCATGCAAATCCGTGAAGCAGGGCGCCTCCCGGTCGTCAACTTCGCAGCAGGCGGAATTGCGACACCAGCTGATGCGGCACTCATGATGCACCTCGGAGCGGACGGCGTCTTTGTCGGATCAGGAATCTTTAAAGCGGAGAACCCTGAGAAATTTGCCCGTGCCATCGTTGAAGCGACGACATACCATGATGACTATGAGCGCATCGCACACTTGTCGAAAGGACTCGGCGAAGCGATGAAAGGGCTCGACGTCCGCACGCTCAAACAAGAAGAACTCATGGCACCGCGAGGTTGGTAAGATGACCACGATTGGTGTACTCGGAATGCAAGGTGCGATTCGCGAACACGTTCACATGCTCGAAGCACTTGGTGCGAATACGCTCGTCGTCCGCTCGGTCGATGACTTGAATCGAATCGATGGACTCGTCTTGCCGGGTGGGGAGAGCACAGCGATGCGTCGCTTACTCGATCGGTACGAGTTGCTCGAGCCGTTACGTGAGAATGCGGAGTTGCCGATGTTTGGAACGTGCGCTGGTTTGATTTTGCTCGCGACCGAAGTCGAAGGATATGATGCGCACTTGCGTAAAATCCCAATGACGGTCAAACGAAATGCGTTCGGACGACAAGTTGATAGCTTTGAAGTCGATTTGACTGTCAATGGAATCGACGACACTGTCGAAGCAGTGTTCATTCGAGCGCCGCAAGTCGCATCGGTCGAAGCGAGCGTCGAGGTGCTCGCCGAGGTCGAGGAAGCGATTGTCGCGGTTCGGTATGACAAGTATATGGCCTGCTCGTTCCACCCGGAATTGACGGACGACTTGTCGATGCACCGCTATTTCTTGGACATGGTTGAAGCGACGAAGCGACAACTCGTCTGATTGAAAGGTTCCCTAGCAAATAGGGAGCCTTTTTCATGTGTTTTTTTGCTACACTGTAACGAGATACGTATAGAAAGGGGCAAGACCGTGAGACAAAGATGGATCGGATGGATGCTCGTTTGGGCAATCCTTTTAAATATGATCGTGCCGACGGATGCATCGGCGGCACCTAAAGTTGATGCGACCGGCGTGATGCTTGTGGACATGACGACGGGACAAATCCTGTTCTCACAAGAAGAGGACGCCATGCTTCCTCCGGCATCAATCACGAAGCTGATGACCGCATTTTTAGTCCGAGAAGCTATCGAAGCGGGTGACCTCAGTTGGAACCAGGAAGTGACCCCGAGCGACAAGGCGTTGGCGCTGACTCGAAAACCGGGACTGGCGCGAATTCCGCTCGTCAATAAACCGTATACGGTGAAAGAGCTATACGATGTGGCGTTGATTCGTTCCGCGAACGAGGCAGCGGTCACATTGGCCGAGGCCGTCTCTGGTTCGGAAGGCGTGTTTGTAAAGAAAATGAACGAGCGGGCGACCGAGCTCGGCATGACCCAAACGACGTTCGCCAATGCATCGGGACTTGACTCGGTGTCAGCGGGGCGGCCCGGGGAGAACCTGACCTCAGCCAATGACTTGATGATGCTCGCTTTGGCGTATTTGACGAAGTTCCCGGAAGTGCTCGATGTGACGAAACAAGCGTATGTCGACATCGACGGGATCCGCTTCGAAGCGACGAATCGGATGCTCGCCGGTCGTGATTTGGCATACCCGGGGATGCTCGGTTTTAAAACCGGTACGACCGATGAAGCCGGATACTGCTTTATCGGCGTGTCGACGCGAGACGGACGGACCGTGCTGTCGGTCGTTCTCGGAGCGAAGACCGATCAAGGCCGCTATACCGCCACAAAGGCCCTTCATGACTATGCCTATGGCGATTTCGTCCTGACTCCGATTTTACGGACCGGTGAAATCGTCCCGGCGACGCTCCATGTTGCCGAAGGTGCGGTCGAGTCGGCGAAAGTGCGTACCACATCAGCCTTTGAAGTGCTCGTGGAGAAAGGGCAGGCTGTTCCCGAACCGACGTATGACCTTCCCCATACGAAAGCACCGATTGCGGCCGATCAACAGGTCGGGACCGTCACAATCGAGCCTGCTGGAAGCGTTCGGTATCTCGACGGAGAACAACCACCGAAAGGAACGCTCGTTGCGGCCGAACCGGTCGAGATGGCGTCGTTTTTGACACGTATGACGCGTGCCTTCTCCGACTTTTTAGATGAGATTCGACTCGTGCTCGGAAAACTGAGTCTTGTCGATAGAGTTGAGATGTTGTAAAGTAAAACTAATTCAATGACAGATGCAATGATGGGGAAAAGTACGTTACGGTCATCTACTGACAGAGAGCTAGTGGTTGGTGCAAACTAGTGGGATGATGTAACCGAATCGGCCTCGGAGCATTGGCTTGGAAACAAGTCACGTTACGCACACGTTACGTGCATCGAGTGGCCCGATTTCGGGCAACGAGGGTGGCAACGCGGATCCAAGGTGGTTCGTCCCTTTCCTACGGGAAAGGGGCGTGCCACCTTTTTTATGTGAAAAAGGAGGAATAATGAATGTTAGACATTAAACGATTACGAACAGATTTTGAAGAGATTAAAACGAAGCTTGCTTATCGAGGAGAAGACTTGAGTGCGCTTGATCGTTTCCCGGAGTTAGAAGAGAAACGCCGCAACTTGATCAATGAGGTTGAAGTGAAGAAAGCGAAACGAAATGAAGCGACAAAACAAATTGCGGAATTGAAACGCAACAAACAAGATGCGGATGGACCGATTCTCGAGACACGTCGCCTCGGGGACGAAATCAAATTGCTCGATGAAGAGTTGCGTGAAGTCGAGGCCGAATTGAACTTGATTCTCCTCAGTATCCCGAACATCCCGCACGAATCAACGCCGATTGGAGAAACGGAAGACGATAACGTCACCATCCGTGAAGTCGGAACAAAACCGACGTTCGAATTCGAACTCAAACAACATTGGGACGTCATGGAAGATTTAAAAATTGTCGATGTGGAACGAGCGGGTAAAGTGACAGGCAGCCGGTTTGTCTTTTATAAAGGTCTCGGCGCCCGTCTCGAACGTGCCCTCATCAACTTCATGATGGATATGCATGCCGATGAACATGGCTATTCTGAGGTGCTCCCTCCTTATATGGTCAACCGCGACGCGATGACCGGGACGGGACAACTTCCTAAATTTGAGGAAGACGCATTCAAAGTGGCGGATACGAACTATTTCCTCGTACCGACGGCAGAAGTTCCGGTAACGAACATGCACCGTGACGAGATCATCACGGAAGACCAACTTCCAATCACGTATACGGCGTATAGCGCTTGTTTCCGTTCAGAAGCGGGATCAGCTGGTCGCGACACGCGTGGGCTCATTCGTCAGCATCAGTTCAACAAAGTCGAGCTCGTCCGGTTCGTGAAACCTGAAGAGTCTTATGAACAACTCGAGCTCTTGACGGGCCACGCTGAAGAAGTGCTTAAGCGTCTCGGTCTCCCATATCAAGTGCTCAGCATGTGTACGGCCGATCTCGGCTTCACGGCTGCGAAGAAATATGACATCGAAGTATGGATGCCGGCGCAAGGGATGTATCGCGAGATTTCATCTTGCTCGAACTTTGAAGACTTCCAAGCGCGCCGGGCCGGAATCCGTTTCCGTCGCGAAGCGAACGCGAAGCCGGAATTCGTCCACACGCTTAACGGATCTGGTCTCGCTGTCGGGCGGACCGTCGCTGCGATTTTAGAGAACTTCCAACAGGCTGACGGTTCAGTCGTCATTCCAGAAGTGCTACGTCCATATATGGGCGGTATCGAGAAAATTGAAATGCCTCACTAATGAACAAACCAACCCGTCTGAAACGGATCATTCAGGCGGGATTTTTTTGGTTTTTTTTAATGTTTTTGCACAAAAGGGTTTGACATCTGCTTGCCAAGTTGATACTATAAATCATGTCGAGCGAGATGATTGCTCACCAATTGTATATGAGCTTTGGAGGTGTACCCAAGTGGTTTAAGGGAACGGTCTTGAAAACCGTCAGGGGTGTAATAGCCTGCGTGGGTTCGAATCCCACCACCTCCTCCATTTTTATTTTTGGAGGCTCAACAATTTCATATTTTTTTTGGAGGTGTACCCAAGTGGTTTAAGGGAACGGTCTTGAAAACCGTCAGGGGTGTAATAGCCTGCGTGGGTTCGAATCCCACCACCTCCTCCACTTTCTTTTTTTTACACTTTTTTAAGCCTGGAGTTGTACCCAAGCCCGGCTGAAGGGGACGGACTCGAAATCCGTTAGGAGTCGTAAGGCTCGCGTGGGTTCGAATCCCACCAACTCCGCTTGTTTTGGCATCTGCATGGGCAGATGCGTTTTTTTATGGTCGTAGACTCCGGTCTGCGGCTTTTTTTGTTTGTGGCAATCCGACGAAATCTGGCTAAGCCGCGCGTAAACCGGGAATCTACATAGAGTAGACTATAGTGGCGCGTAAGGAAGGAGATGAGCGTCATGGATTGGATTGAGATGTATATCGATGAGGTCGTACGGCATGTTCCTCCGAAACGGCGCGAGGAGGCGGCTACCTCGATTCGGCAATCGATTGAGCTGGCATTGCCCGAACATCCGACTGAGGCGGACGTGAAACGAGTGTTAGAAGAGATTGGGCATCCAACCGTCGTTGCCGCACGTTATAAGGAAGGACAGTATGTCATCGGACCACGCTTTTTCCCAATGTATGTGACCGTAATTAAACTTGTCGTTCCAATCGTCTTAGCTGTCGTTTTCTTCGGTCTCGTGTTGTCTAGCATGCCGACGTTCTCAGGACCGCTTATGCCGACGATCGGCACATTTTTGACGAACATGTTCGATGCGCTATGGGAGGTCGGGATTCAGCTCGTGTTTTGGATTACGCTCGTCTTCTTTTTGATTGAGCGCTATGCACCTGATGATGTACCGGCGCCAGATATGAAATGGGATGTGTCCAAGCTGAAAGAACGGGTGAAGGGCGGTCGAATCAGTAAATTTGACGCAGGGTTTGGGTTGTTTTGGACAGCTGTGTGGTTTGGCGTGTATATTAACGCCGAACAGTTACTAGGGATTTATGAATCTACGAACGCGGGGTTCACGATGATCACCCCCATCTTCAATCAAACGTTCCTGATGGATGTGATTTGGTTATTTGTGACCGTCATCTTGCTTCAAGTCGTACTTGGGGTATGGAAATGGATGAACGGACATTGGACGTATGCGCTCGCTTCGTTTAATTTGATCTACAATATTGCCTCGGCAACGTTCATCATCTGGATGGCCAGTTCCCCACAGTTACTCGACCCGCGATTTTTGAACTGGATCGAGACGAACGTTCCGAACGGCGTGCTCTCGTTCGATTGGGTATTTGGATTGGTCGTCGCCATCACGATTTTGGCAGCAGTGTTTGATTCCATCGACGGTTTCCGAAAAGCTCGGAAGACGCCGACGTACCGGAAACCTCATATCGCCCACACATAAAAAGAAGGTGCACCGCTCAAGCGAGCGGTGCACCTTCTTTACTTATCTGACTTTCGCTTCGCGAGCGATCGTCAATTGTTTCTCGATTTTCTCCAAGATGAGTTCAACCGAGTTAGGGTCATTGATCAAGTCATACTCTTCGATTGAGAGACGAAGTACAGGGCAAAGGTTGAAGTTGTTGATCCACTCCGTATAACGAGCGTACATCTCTTCCCAATATGTGATCGGTGTTTGTTGTTCCATCTCGCGCCCGCGCATTTGAATGCGGTCGAGTACTTGCTCGAATGAGCCTTCAAGATAAATGAGAAGGTCAGGGTGTGGGAAGAATGGTGTCAGTACCATCGCTTCAAACAAACTTGAGTACGTCTCGTAGTCGGTTGGAGACATCGTCCCTTTCTCATAGTGCATCTTGGCAAAGATGCCAGTATCTTCGTAAATCGAGCGGTCTTGGATAAAGCCGCCGCCGTATTGGAAGATTTTCTTCTGTTCTTTGAACCGTTCAGCCAAGAAATAGATTTGAAGGTGGAAACTCCAACGCTCAAAATCATGATAAAATTTATCGAGATAAGGGTTCGTGTCTACTTTCTCAAGTGAAGTGCGGAAGTTGAGGGCATCGGCAAGTGAGTTCGTGATCGTTGATTTACCGATTCCGACCATTCCACCGATCGTGATGATCGTATCGTTCGGAATGTTATATTTTTCATTCAGCGTCATTTGATTTTTGCTCCTTTAGTCAATTCTAATTCACGTTCGATCGTCGAGAGGACGTGCGTCAAATCATCCGGATTTTGGACGAAGTCGAGCTCATCTCCGCTAAACGAAAGAATCGTCACTTCGGGATGCGTCGCGCGGTATGATTCGATAAACGTTTCATAATCATGAGCGAGCTGTTCGAGGTAATCGCGAGACATGTTCTCTTCTACTTCACGTCCACGCAAGGCGACACGTTTCATTAACGTCTCGATGCTGGCGTGTAAGTAGATGACGACATCAGGTTTCGGCATATCGTGTGTCAAAATCTTATAGATTTGCTCATATTTGTTCAAATGAGCTGGTCTCAGGGAACGGTGAGCGAAAATTAAGTTCTTGAAAATATGATAGTCAGAAACGACGGATTGCTGTTGACTCAAGTGGTGTTTGTGGATATCGTCTAATTGCTTGAAGCGATTGCAAAGGAAGAACATCTCCGTTTGGAAGCTCCATTCGTCGATATCTTCATAAAACTTGCCGAGAAACGGATTCTCTTCTACAATTTCATTCAGCATCTGCATTGAAAAGTGCTGACTGATGATATGGGCCAGTGACGTTTTCCCGACACCAATCGGTCCCTCTACCGTTATAAACATATGATGTCATCCTCCATTATCCAAAGTGCAAGTTCCATTCTAGCATACAATGAAGTGGATAGGGCGAGCGAAATGATTTTCATTTTTTTTCATAATAAGTGATTAGAAACGGAGTGTGTATATGGAACGAGATGAACGATTTATGAGGCTTGCCATTGAAGAAGCAAAGAAGGCGGAAGCAATCGGCGAAGTCCCGATCGGATGCGTCATCGTTAAAGGTGATGAGGTGATTGCCGTCGGTCATAATCGTCGGGAAACCGACTTGTTGGCAGCGGCCCACGCCGAGATGATTGCGATTGAGCAGGCAAACCAGACGCTCGGCAATTGGCGTTTAGAGGATTGTGAACTGTTCGTCACGTTAGAGCCGTGTCCGATGTGTGCAGGGGCCATCGTGCTGTCTCGTGTGAAGCGGGTCATCTTTGGTGCCCACGATCCGAAGGGTGGATGTTGCGGGACGCTCATGAACCTCGTCCAAGACGAACGCTTCAACCACCAAGCTGAAGTAACTGAAAATGTTTTAGCAGAAGAGTGTGGGGAGTTGCTAACGATCTTCTTCCGAAACCTTAGAGAACGGAAGAAGCAGGCGCGGCTTGAACAGAGAGGTTGCAACCCATCTGATTAAACAGTATAATGTAATAGCACTCAACGTAGTGCCTAACTTCATTTACCCATTTGCCGTGCTAGGCGGGGAGGTAGCGGTGCCCTGTAACTCGCAATCCGCTATAGCGAGACTGAATTCCGATTCGAGGGAGTGCATTGGTGTGGCCTGTCCTCGTGTAAGTGGCGTTGACGTCTGAGTCCTGCGCAACGGTCACCCATGAACCAGGTCAGGTCCGGAAGGAAGCAGCCTTAAGTGGTGACGTACCGTGTGCCGCAGGGGTGCTTGGGCCGAGCAAACTGCATGAGTAACGCACATTGACGTGCTTTCAGAAATCGGTGCGCGGCAGATTTATTTAATAACTTCAATCTACGGCCCCAGGGTTGTAGATTTTTTTGTATGATGAAATAGAGAATGTAAGGAAGAAAGGAGGCGGGGACATGGCGTATCAAGCGTTGTATCGGGTTTATCGTCCGCAGTCGTTCCAAGAGGTTGTCGGTCAAATTCATATCACACGCACGATTCAAAATGCGTTGCTTGAGGAACGAATGTCACATGCCTATTTGTTCTCAGGTCCACGAGGGACCGGGAAGACAAGTCTGGCGAAAATTATCGCGAAAGCCATCAACTGCGAGACGGCGCCTACACGAGAGCCGTGTAATACGTGCCCGACTTGTATTGCAATCACGGAAGGGACAAGCCCGGACGTGTTTGAAATCGATGCGGCTTCAAACAACGGGGTCGACGAGATTCGAGAAATCCGGGATAAGGTCAAATATCCGCCTTCTCAAGCTCGCTTTAAAGTATATATTATCGATGAAGTGCACATGCTTTCTACGGGGGCATTCAACGCCTTATTGAAAACGTTGGAAGAACCGCCGGCGCATGCCATCTTTATTTTGGCGACGACAGAACCGCATAAAATTCCAGCAACTATCATCTCGCGTTGTCAGCGTTTTGATGTGAAACGGCATGAAGTCGGTCAATTGCAGACACGTATGGCATATATCTTGAACGATCAAGATTATGACTATGATCCAGAGGCGCTCAAGCTGATTGCCCGTGCTGCCGATGGTGGGATGCGCGATGCACTCAGCCTACTCGATCAAGCGCTCGCTTTTAGCGATGGCCGTTTGACCGAAGACGCTGTGCTAGAAGTGACCGGCGCGGTGACGGATGATGCTCTGCTCGATATGGCTTACGGCTTACAGCAAAAGCAACTTGATCAAATTTTGACTACGTTGGAAACGATGCTGCGTGAAGGTAAGGATTTGAAGCGATTCATTGAAGATCTCGTATTCGTTCATCGTGACGCCTTACTATTAAAGGCCTCACCTCAAGCGGTCGATTTACTCGAACGCGCTCGTCCGACAGAGACGTTCCGACAATTTGTTGAAGCGACGTCGACAGATGAGCTATTCCAAGTGATTGAAGAGTTGAATGATTGTCAGCAACAGATGCGATTATCGAATCATCCGAAAGTTTTGGTAGAACTAACGTTTATTCGTATCGCCGAACAAGGGCGGACGATGACAGAACAGATGAAACAACTTCAAGCGCAGGTCCGTGAACTGAGTCGCGAGTTGAGTGAGGTCAAAAAAACGGGAGTCCCTGCAGCGGAAGCAACAACAGAGAAACCTAAAGTTGCCAAGCGAACTCAAATTCGAGTCCCGAAGGAACGCATCCGTCAATTATTGCAACGAGCGGAACGACAGCATTTAAACGCAATACGTGATAGCTGGGAAGATATCATGGGGAATATCCGAACGCAGGATGGTCCAATTTTTGCACTATTCTATGAGAGTGAGGCTGTGCTTTGTGCTAGTGACACCTTACTGGTACAATTTAAAGATGGGATGACGTGGCACTACGAGCAAGTTAGCTCGAACGGTCGCACGCGAGACGTGATTGAACAAGCCTTGTTTGAAGTGACGGGAATTCGTCGAGAAATCATGGCCGTACTAGAGACCGATTGGGTTGAGTTGAAGAATGAGTTCATCCTTCGTAAACAAGCTGAACGTTCGGATCATAAAGAAGAGGAAGTGGTTGAAGAAGATCCACTTGTCTCGAAGGCCGTTGAACGTTTCGGTGACGTCGTTGAAATTGAAGAAGTTTAAAAGGAGGCGCTCTACATGCGTGGAATGGGAAACATGAACAATATGATGAAGCAAATGCAGAAAATGCAAAAAGATATGGCGAAAGCTCAAGAAGAATTGAAAGACTTGACTGTTGAAGGTACGGCAGGTGGCGGCATGGTAAAAGTTATCGTCAGTGGACATAAAGAAGTGCTAGATGTCATCATCGCTGAAGATGCTGTCGATCCAGATGACGTCGAAATGTTGCAAGATCTTGTTTTGGCAGCAGTTAACGACGGGATGAAGCAAGCTGACCAACTCGTTAATGACAAAATGGGACGTTTTACGCAAGGGATGAACCTTCCAGGCTTTTAAGTGAAGAAAGGAAAGATGTGAGTTGCAATACCCTGAAGCGATCGGACGTTTGATTGAAAGCTTTACCAAATTGCCGGGCATTGGTCCGAAAACTGCCATACGTCTAGCATTCCACGTATTAGATATGGAAGAAGACGATGTGCTGACGTTCGCTAAGGCTCTTGTCAGCGCTAAGCGTGATATTAAATATTGTACGGTATGCGGGCATATTACAGATGTTGACCCATGCGCGATTTGTACGGATTCCCATCGCGACGAGACGGTGGTCTGTGTTGTTCAAGATTCTAGAGATGTGATTGCGATGGAGAAGATGCGAGAGTATCGTGGGAAGTACCATGTCTTGCATGGGGCGATTAGCCCAATGGAAGGGATTGGCCCTGAAGATATTAACGTATCGAGTTTGTTGACGCGCCTTCAAGAGAATGAAGCGATTAGTGAAGTGATTTTGGCGACTAACCCGAATATCGAAGGGGAAGCGACTTCAATGTATTTGTCCAGGCTGTTAAAACCGACTGGGATTCGTGTAACGCGTCTGGCGCACGGTTTACCTGTAGGCGGCGATTTAGAATATGCGGATGAAGTGACCTTATCAAGAGCGATGGAAGGTAGACGCGAACTATGAGATGGTTTCGCAAACCTCTCCGAGACGGATATGACCAACGATTTTTGTTAGAGCTGTTAGATGCTAAGGCGAAGTACGAATCGAAACGTCACATACTTGAAGTGAGTATCGAAGACACTGGGGAATTAGCAGCGCAAGTTAAACAAGCGGAAGCATTGTACTTCTTTTATTTAAAAGAGGCGAAGCAACGCAAAGTTTCACTTTCGAATTTAAGATCGTAAGGCGAGATATTCCATCTCGCCTTTTTATATGCCGAATGGTTAGGTCCATTCAACGGTCACTTTTTTCTCTATATAATGAAGGAACTAGAAACGCGTTCATCATTTCCTACAAAAAACGCAGAGACTGAAAAATAATTTAAAGTTTTTCTGAAAAAGTTATTGTGCATTTAAAGTTTTATTGATATATTAATAGACGTCGCCGAGAGCGGTTTTAAAAATCTAAAAAAGATATTGACTTCTCGTTAATAGCTTGTTAAGATATTTAAGTCGCCAAGAACGACAGACGAACTTTGAAAACTGAACGATGAGGCAAAAATAAGTTTTACAATTTTTGAATGAAGCGCAAGCTTCGTCATTTTTAAAGAG
>NZ_JACSLH010000015.1:0-43719 GCF_018618035.1 Exiguobacterium sp. s64 | reverse complement strand
ATGCCGAACACGGAAGTTAAGCGCTTCAGCGCCGAAAGTAGTTGGGGGTCTCCCCCTGTGAGGATAGGACGTTGCCAGGCCAACGCGAAAGACGATCAAGCATCCGCTTGGTCGTCTCTTTTTGTATATATATGTCGTATTTAATTCGGATGGGAAGGTGTCTAAATGACTCGAAAACCTAAACATAATCCTTTTACATTTATGGAGACGCTTGAGCAACATGTGCGAGAAGGACGGGTTTCTTTTCATGTACCTGGCCATCACAATGGAACGGTGAGAGATGAAAAGCTTCCAACGGCCTTCCAAAAAATTATGCCATATGACTTAACAGAGCTTGGTCACTTGGATGATTTACACCATGCGGAAGGTATTATTTTAGAAGGTGAAAAGGCATTAGGATCCCTTTACCAGAGTAAAAGCAAATGGTTGGTAAACGGCTCTACTGCAGGGAATTGGAGTCTATTAGCAGCAACCGTAAAACGGGGAGAACGAGTGTATGTACAACGTAATTCCCACAAATCGGTTTGGAACGCCATTGAGTGGCTTGGTCTAGAACCGATTTTACTCACACCGGAATTAGACAGAGGAAGTAGTTTGCCTACTGTCATTTCACTAGAAACAATTCAGGATGCTGTCTTGCAGTATCCAGGAGGAAAAGCGCTTCTCCTAACATCTCCCACTTATTACGGAGACATGGCAAACATTCAGCAAATCAGTGCTTACTTGCGTCCGTTAAATATTCCCCTATTAGTAGATGAAGCACACGGCGCTCATTTGATTCATCCTACATTTCCAAAGCGATCAGCTATCTTCGAGGGGGCTAGCGCAGTCGTACAATCAGCCCACAAAACATTGCCCGCTCTCACGATGGGGGCATGGATTCACTATAAAGAAGAAATCGATGAAAAGCGTCTCTTTCATGCGCTTTCATCTTTCCAAACATCTAGCCCATCTTACTTGATTATGGCCTCGCTTGATTACGCCCGAGAGTACCTCGAAAACTTGAGTGACCGAGATTGGACTCATATTCAAACAAGTCATTTTTCATTCATCATGGAAATGAGACGTGCTGGGTTTTCAATCAAAGTGGGCGATGACTTCACCAAGATGACTGTGTTAACATACCCTAAAAATGGTCTGATCTTTAGCCAGCATTTAGCGTCAATCGGTATTGACGTGGAACTGGCTGCAGAAGATCACGTGTTATTCTGCTTGCCGTTAAGGGAATTAAAAAGCCAAGAGATTCAACATTGGGTCAAACTGATTAAAAATGCATCGCAGCACGTCCCGCTCATTGTTGAAGATGAGACAATCTATCCTTACCCGATGAGTGAACGCGTTTCGTTGTTGCGTTCTGTATCGGACGACGCTGATATTGAACGCCTACCGTTTGAGCAAGCGATTGGTTCTGTTGCGGCAGAGACCGTTATTCCGTATCCGCCGGGAATTCCCTGGATTCTAAGAGGAGAAGTCATCACAGACGAGAAAATCCGAGTTTTGAATGAATGGATTTCATTAGGACGGAACCTGCAGGCAAGTAGACATGTTATGATGAAACAAATTGATGTTATCGTAGAGGAGTTTTAAGCGTGAAAGGTATGTTTATTACTGTGGAAGGACCAGATGGTTCTGGGAAAACAACACAGCTACAATTGTTAGTTCAGTCATTGACTGAACAAGGGTATGAAGTGGTCGTCACCCGAGAGCCAGGGGGAACGAAGGTCGGAAACAGTATTCGAGAAGTCTTGCTCTCGCCAGAACATGATGAGATGACGCCTCGAGTCGAAATGATGCTCTATGCCGCATCCCGAGCTCAAAACATTGACCAAGTGATTCGACCGGCTCTCCACCGTGGAGCAGTTGTCGTATGCGATCGGTTTGTGGATGCCTCGATTGCGTATCAAGGCTACGGGCTCCAATATGATTTGTCACAAATTTTGTCGTTAAACGACTGGGCGACTGCTGGGATCAAACCAGATTTGACGTTTCTCTTTGACTTGACCCCGGATCAAGCGAGCCATCGTGTGAAAGATAGAGGCCAATTAGATCGAATCGAGAGCCGTGATGAGTCTTTCCATCAACGCGTATACGAAGGATTTCAAATATTATTAGAGCAACATCCAGAACGAATGGTACGTATTGATGCGAACGCCTCGATTGAAACCATTCAGGATGAAGTGTTAGATATTACGTTAGAACGATTAAAAGAAAGAGGAGTGATGCAATGATGAAGATGGTAATCGCGATTGTACATGATAAGGACAGTGCCCGCTTATCAGATGCTTTGATTGAAGAGGACTTCCGTGCAACGAAATTAGCCACAACGGGAGGTTTTTTGAAAGAAGGAAACACCACGTTTATGATTGGTGTACCGAAAGAGCGGTTAGATGACCTACTTGCGTTAATCAAATCAAATTGCTCGAGCAGGGATCAAATGATCACGCCGATTTCACCGATGGGTGGACACGCTGATTCATACATTCCTTATCCTGTAGAAGTCCAAGTTGGCGGAGCCACTGTGTTTGTCTTGCCGATTGAAGGATTTCATCAGTTTTAATGGGGACGGTTACGAACATGAGTTTTCAGGAGTTATCAAAATCTCAAACGGTTATTGCGAAAGTGATTGAAAACTCGATCGTTGCTCAAAAGGTCGGTCATGCATATATCTTTTCAGGTGACTATGAACCGTACTTGATTGAAACGGCACAGCTGTTTGCGAAATCCCTTTTTTGCGAGTCGCCTGACGGGGTAGAACCCTGCGGTAACTGTCGAAACTGTAGACGAATGGATTCGGGAAACCTTGTCGACTACATGGAAGTCGAACCGGATGGAGCCAGCATTAAGAAAGAACAGGTGCAACAGTTATTGAGTGACTTGTCTTTACGTGGTGCAGAAGGTGACCGTCAAGTGTATGTGATTCACCAAGCCCATAAGATGACGCCACAAGCCGCCAACAGCCTATTGAAGTTCTTTGAAGAGCCAGGTGTAGGGAAACTAGCCATCTTGGTAACAACTCAGCCACAACTTCTCTTACCGACGATTCGTTCGCGAGCTCAGCATTTAGTATTCCGACCGATTGATCGAGAACGGCTTGTGGAAACGTTGGTCGCAGACGTGCAATGTACGAGCGATTTAGCGCGTCTTGCTTTAGAGACATATCCGAAATTCGAAGACGCGCGTGAGGCGCTTCACAACGACTGGTTTGTACAGGCGTATGGGCTAGTGGTACAATTAGTTGAAGTATTGACAAAACGCCCGCAAGAATTGCTTTTATTCGCCCAAGAAAAATGGCTCGGTCATTTTAAAGGGCGGAATGAATTGCGAGTCGGTCTCGAGCTGTTCGGAAATTGGTTGGAGCAAGCGCTCCACTTCAAAGTGCGAACAGACTATGTCCCGGAGTTGTTTACGAGAGAACAAGCGCTATATACCGCGTTTGTAAAAGATCGTCCGGTTCATAAAATCGTCCATGCTATTGAATCTGTCCATGAGGCGATTCGACGACTAGAGGCAAACGTCAATCCTCAATTAACGTTCGAACGGTTAACGTTCGATTTGCAGAAAGGATAGGAGAGCGTGCTTGAAGTAGTCGGAGTCCGTTTTAAAGAAGCGGGAAAAATCTATTACTTTTCACCAGGCGAAGCAACGCTTGAACGTGGGGACCATGTCATCGTAGAGACGGTACGAGGCATCGAGTACGGTGAAATCGTCCAAGTTGGTAAACAACTAGGTGAAGACGAAGTGGTTTTACCGCTAAAGACAATCCTTCGTGTCGCTGATTCAAAAGATGCCGAAATCGTACAAGATAATCGATTGGCCGCTTTTGACGCTCACGCCGTCTGTGAAGAAAAAATTCGTGAACATCGACTTGAGATGAAGTTAGTAGATGTTGAGTATACATTCGATCGTAATAAAGTCATCTTTTATTTCACGGCAGAAGGCCGTGTTGATTTCCGTGAGCTCGTTAAAGATTTAGCGAGTGTGTTTCGGACTCGAATCGAGCTTCGCCAAATCGGGGTTCGAGATGAAGCGAAACTGCTGAGCGGAATCGGACCTTGTGGCCGTGTGTTGTGTTGCTCCTCGTTCTTAGGGGAATTTGAACCGGTATCCATTAAGATGGCCAAGGATCAGAACCTATCCTTGAACCCGAACAAAATCTCCGGTGTATGCGGTCGTCTCATGTGCTGTCTAAAATACGAGAACGATACGTATGAAGAATTAAAGCGGGATTTGCCAGACGTCGGAAAACGAATCAAAATTCCAGAAGGTGACGGACGTGTCATCGGTCTCAACATCTTGGATCAATTGATTCAAGTCGAGTTGAATGATCGGACCCGTGTTGTGACGTATACAATCGACGAACTCGTCGAAGTCGGTGCAGTCAAACGAAAACCGTCGAAACAGTGATGGGGTGCTGAGCAGTGGAAAGAATGGATAAAAAGGAAGTCATGATGCGGGTCGATGCGATCGAGCAACAGATGCAATTGTTGACGGAGCATTTAGGGGTGCTCAAAGAGCAACTCGCCTATTTGCTCGAAGAAAACCAACACATGTATCTCGAGAACCATCATCTGCGCGAAAAAGTAGAACAACTCGCAGAAGTCGAGACACCTAACGGAGATCCTCAAATTGCCTTGTCTGGAAAAGGACAAAATAACTTGGCGGCGTTATACCAAGAAGGGTTTCATATCTGCAATTTGCACTATGGACAAGTCAGGAAAGACGGGGATTGTCTCTTCTGTATGTCAATGCTAAATAAACATTAATAAGGGGCGATAGACGGGTATATACTCGTCCGTCGCCTTTGTACGTTATGTAGGAGGGAAATGGCGTGACTGTAAAACAAGGTGAACGTCTTGATGATTTGTTAGGACGTCCCGGAAAAATCATTCAAAGTGATGATGTATTTTCGTTTTCATTGGATGCGGTGTTGCTGGCTGAATTTGTGTGGGTCCCGATTCAAAAAGGAAGACTCGTTGATTTATGCGCCGGTACGGGGGCTATTCCGCTCTTTTTATCGTATCGGACGAAAGGAACGGTGACAGGACTTGAAATCCAGCCCCGTCTCGTTGATATGGCGAATCGAAGCATTGCCGTTAACGATTTAAGTGACAGACTGCACATCCTTGAAGGCGATGTGAAACATGCGACCAGCGTACTAGGGCATGCTCGTTATGACGTTGTCACGTGCAACCCACCTTATTTTTTAGCAAACGAAACTTCGCTCCGTAATCAAAATGAACATCATACGATTGCACGTCATGAAGTGCTTTGCACGTTAGAAGACTGTATCCGCTCAGCCAGTCAACTCGTCAAACCGGGTGGGAAGGTAGCCTTCGTCCATCGACCGGAGCGATTACTCGATATTCTAACGCTCATGCGGGCGTATCGGATTGAACCGAAACGAATGCAACTCGTTTACCCGAAACAAGGCCGAGACGCAAATACACTTTTAATAGAGGGGTCGAAAGATGGAAAAGCAGGGCTCACAATCTTACCTCCGTTTGTCGTTTATGAGGAAGATGACACGTATACGAGCGACATGCGGGCCATCCTCGATGCGTAAGCACTTTGCCTATATTCTCGAGTGTAGCGATGGCACATACTATACCGGATATACGACGGATGTAGATAAGCGGATGGACGTGCACAACAGCGGTAAAGGTGCGAAATATACGCGAGCGCGTCTCCCGGTGACGTTACGATATGTCAGGTCGTTTGCGACCAAACGTGAAGCCATGCAGTACGAATGGTCCATCAAACAACTCACGCGGGCTCAAAAACAGCAATTGATGGAGGGAACGAGTAATGAACTCACAGAAAAGTTATCAAACTGATGGGCCCACGCTCTATGTTGTGCCGACGCCGATTGGAAATCTAGAAGACATGACGTATCGAGCGGTTCGAATTCTAGGAGAAGTTGATTTGATTGCGGCCGAAGACACACGCCAAACGATGAAGCTCTGTCGCCATTTCGGCATTGAGACGAAACTAGTCAGCTACCATGAGCACAATAAGCACGTGAGTGGCCCGCGCTTAATCGAAGACATCGAGGCCGGCAAATCAGTCGCCGTCGTCTCAGACGCGGGCATGCCGGGGATCTCGGACCCGGGGAGTGACCTCGTGCGATTGGCCATTGAAGCGAAGCTCCCTGTCGTCGTGCTTCCTGGAGCGAACGCGGCGTTGACGGCTCTTGTCGCCTCTGGTCTTGCGACCGAGCGGTTTTTGTATTACGGATTCTTGCCACGTAAAAAGAAAGAGCGGCTCGATGTGTTATCTTCTTTGCAATATGAACCGGGCACCATCATTTTTTATGAAGCGCCACATCGGTTAAAAGAGATGCTGACCGGGATTCAGGACGCGTTCGGCAATCGGCAACTCGTTCTCGGACGAGAGTTGACGAAAACGTTTGAAGAGTTTTTACGCGGGACGGTAGAAGAAGCGCTTGTTTGGTGTGAAGGTGAGGTACGTGGTGAGTTCGTCGTCATGGTGGCTGGTTCGACGGAAATAGCACCGACACACGATTGGTGGGAGGCGTTATCGCCGCTCGAACACGTCGATCGTTATATCGAAGACGGATTGAAGCCGAACGCCGCTATCAAACAAGTTGCTAAAGAGCGCGGTTTATCACGTGGCGAGGTGTACGACGCCTATCATCAAGTCGACAAAAAAGAGTAAGCAAGGAATTCCTTACTTACTCTTCGCTGTAGTAGTTTTCGAGCATGTTTTTCAACTCGACGAGAACGCGTTGTGCGCCTTCTGGTGAAAGGATCAATTTACCGTCAGCCAACTTGAAGTTGTCATCCGATACTTCGCCCGTCACTTGGCAAGTCATGTTCGGTTTGTATTTTTTCAACACGATTTGATCGTTGTCGACGTAGATTTCAAGAGCGTCTTTCTCAGCGATCCCGAGTGTGCGGCGCAATTCGATTGGAATGACGACACGACCGAGCTCATCAACTTTCCGTACAATACCTGTAGATTTCATTTTGTGTTTCCTCCTCCAATGGTGTCGAAATCTCTTGGTGACATGAGTCGTCAAAATTCGACAATGTTACTACAGCAAAAAGCATACTAAACTTTCCAATTGCAGTCAACTGCTTACTATTGGAAATCTAGATTTTCGAAAATTGGCGATATGAGAACGATATATACCTAAAATTCCCCGATAGTTAGGACATGAAACAAAGAAAGGGTTTTTTTGGAACATTTTTTATGAAGTAATAACAAAATAATTCCAAACAATTGGTTTGGAAATTCTTTTGTCGAACCGTGTATAATGGAAATTGCAAATGTCGAAAGGATGGAGAACATACAATGGCGAAGCCTACTTTTTATATTACGACTCCGATTTACTATCCGAGTGCCAAACTACACATCGGTCACGCCTATACGACGGTGGCTGGCGATGCAATCGCACGTTATAAGCGTCTGAAAGGATTTGACGTCCGTTATTTGACGGGAACAGACGAGCACGGTCAAAAAATTCAGGAAAAAGCGAAAGAAGCTGGCGTGACGCCGCAAGCGTTTGTCGACGAAGTCGTTAAAGACATCAAAGTGTTATGGGACCGTCTTGAAATCTCATACGATGATTATATTCGTACGACCGATGCCCGCCACAAGGCCGTCGTCGAGCACGTATTCGAGACGCTTCTGAAAAACGATGACATCTATCTCGGTGAATACGAAGGGTGGTATTCGATCCCTGATGAAACGTATTACACGGAGTCACAGCTCGTTGATGGGAAGAGCCCTGACAGCGGTCACCCGGTCGAGCTTGTACGCGAAGAGTGCTATTTCTTCCGTCTCAGCAAGTACGCCAATCGTTTAATCGAGTACTTCGAGTCGCACCCTGACTTCATCTTGCCAGAATCGCGCAAAACCGAGATGATCAACAACTTCTTGAAGCCGGGCCTCCAAGACTTGGCCGTCTCACGGACGACGTTTGACTGGGGTGTCCAAGTCCCATCGAACCCGAAACACGTCGTGTATGTATGGGTCGATGCTCTCACGAACTACATCTCTGCCCTCGGCTATGGGTCGGGCAACGACGAGTTGTTCAACCGCTATTGGCCAGCCGACGTGCACTTGGTCGGAAAAGAGATCGTCCGGTTCCATACGATCATTTGGCCGGCGTTGCTCATGGCGCTTGACCTCCCGTTACCGAAACAAGTTTTCGCCCATGGTTGGTTGCTCATGAAAGACGGCAAAATGTCGAAATCGAAAGGCAATGTCGTCGATCCGATTCCACTGATCGATCGCTACGGACTCGACTCGCTCCGCTACTATCTTCTTCGTGAAGTTCCATTCGGAGCGGACGGCACGTTCACACCGGAAGCGTTTGTGGATCGCTTGAATTTTGACCTTGCCAATGACCTCGGTAACTTACTCAACCGGACCGTGGCCATGATTAAGAAGTATTTTGATGGCGAAATTCCTGCTTATGCGGGCAACGTAACAGCGTTTGATGCCTCGCTTCTTCAAGTCGTCAATGAGACGACAGAGAAGACGGAAGCGGCCATGGAACACATGGAGTTTTCCGTCGCGCTCACAAGCATTTGGCAACTCGTGAGCCGTGCCAATAAATATATCGATGAGACGCAACCGTGGGTCCTTGCGAAGGACGAAGCGAAGCGTGGTGAACTCGCATCCGTGATGACGCATCTGGCCGGCGTACTTCGCCATGTGGCGGTCATGATTCAACCGTTCATGACACGGGCACCAAAAGAGATGTTCCGCCAGCTCGGTCTTGAAGGAAAAGACATGTCGTGGGAAGCGCTCGATACGTTTGCGGCCTTCGATGGAGCGGTCGTCACCGACGGGACACCGATTTTCCCACGTCGTGATGTAAAAGAAGAGATCGATGCAATTCAGGAAATGATGCGTCAAGCATCGAAAGCACGTGTCGAGGAAGCCGAAGTGGAGGCGAGCGATGCTGAGGATGAGGACGTCCGTCCAGAAATCACGATCGACGTCTTTGACCAAGTCGAGTTCCGTGTCGGTCAAATCGTCGAGGCCGATAAAATCAAGAAGGCGAAGAAGTTGTTGAAGCTTCAAGTCGACCTTGGTAGCGAGACACGTCAAATCGTCTCAGGCATTGCCGAATGGTATGCGCCAGAAGACTTGGTCGGGAAGAAAGTCATCGTCGTCGCCAATTTGAAGCCGGTCAAACTACGTGGCGAGTTGTCACAAGGGATGATTTTAGCGGCTGATAAAGACGGCAAGCTTGAGCTTGCGACCGTATCTGAGAATATGCCGAACGGGGCCGTCGTCAAATAATCGTTTGGGGGAGACTTCGGTCTCCCTCTTTGTCTATATAAGGAGGAAGCACCATGTTGATTGATACGCATACCCATATCAATGCCGAGCAGTTCAATGAGGATGTCGAGGCGACGATTGAGCGGGCTCGTGCCGCGGGCGTTTCCCCGATGCTCGTCGTCGGATTCGATAACCCGACAATCACGCGGGCAATCGAGCTCGCGGAAACGTATGAGGATATCTATGCCATCGTTGGGTGGCATCCGGTTGATGCCGTCGATTGTACGGATGCTGATTTGAAGAGAATCGAGACGCTAATGGCTCATCCGAAAGTGATGGCGCTCGGGGAAATCGGTCTCGATTACCATTGGGACAAGTCGGAGAAAGATGTCCAACAACGCGTGTTCCGGCAGCAGATCGCTATCGCGAAGCGGACGAACATGCCCATCGTGATTCATAATCGGGAAGCGACAGCCGACGTGCTCGATATTTTAGAGGAAGAACATGCCGAAGAGGTAGGCGGCGTGTTCCATAGTTACAGCATGTCCGTCGAATTGTTGGAACGCTGTCTGCGCTTGAACTTCTATATCTCTCTCGGAGGACCAGTGACGTTCAAAAACGCTAAAGTCCCGAAGGCGGTGGCGCAACAAGTCCCGCTCGATCGGCTCCTTGTCGAGACGGACTGCCCGTATTTAACGCCGACGCCGTTCCGTGGTAAACGGAACGAACCCGCTTACGTCACGTACGTCGCCGAAGAGATTGCATCGCTACGTGACATGTCCTACGACGCGCTCGCTGAAGCAACGACAGCCAATGCGAAGCGCCTATTCCGTCTCCCATGATGTTCAGGCGCATCATCTTGAGTATTGGTGTCGTAGCGACGGCAGTGTTCGCCTATATGGCGATGCAGCCTGAACCGATCACCATCGTCGACGACGGCGTGACAACCGTGCATGAAAGCCGCGGCGATTCGGTGCTAGAAGTGCTTGACGAGACCGGTATCGTGATCGACGAGGCGGATATGGTGACTCCCGCCTTAAGTGCCGACGTCCCGACGGATCGAGTGATTCATATCGAACGAGCTCGTACCGTGTCGCTTCAAATCGGTTATGGCCAGGTCGAGACGATCGAGACGCGTGAACGGACCGTCAAAGACGTGTTGCTTCGTTATGGAGTGAGTGTACGCGAAGGGGACGACGTGTACCCGGGCGTACGTGCACCGGTCACATCAGGGATGACGATTCGCTACCAGCCTGTCGTCGCCCTCGATGTCATCGTCGGGGACGAGGCGAAGACCTTGTATACGATGGCTCAAACTGTCGAACAGGCGTTACGGGAGGCGAATGTGACGGTTTCTGACCAAGATACGGTCGTCCCGGCTCTCACGACACCGGTACGGGATGGAATGACCATCAGCGTCAATGTGAGTCGAGACGTCGTACAATATGAGAGTCGTCTCATCCCGTTTGAAATCGTCATGGAAGAGGACGATACGCTCGAACTTGGAGAGACCGAAGTCGTGCAAGTCGGCATCCCGGGACTCGAACGGACGCGGTATGCACTGACAGTGGAAAATGGTACAATTACAAATCGGACCGAAACGAGCGTGGAAACGCTACAAAGCGTACGCCCTCAAATCATTAAACGTGGGACGAAAGTCGTGGCCGAACCGGAGATTGAACCGGCAACGAATCAAGAAACGACCGCCACGACCGAACCGTCGAGTCCGTTTCGAGACGAGGCGGAGATTAAGATTGAAGAGACACCTCGTGCCGAGGATGCGCTGGACTTCACTTCCGCGAAACAACTTCTCGTCGAAGCGACCGCGTATACGAACAATGCAGAAGACACGGTCACATTTGATGACAGGGTTCTGACCCGTAGTGGTTATGATGTGACGGATACGATTTTGTATGAAGGGATGCGAATCATTGCTGTCGACCCCGCTATTATTCCTCTTGGCACACGTGTGTACGTTGAAGGGTTTGGCATGGCGATTGCTTTAGATACAGGCAGTGCGATCAAAGGTCATAAAATTGACTTGATGATGGACACGAAAGAAGAAGCGGTAACGTTTGGGCGTCAGCCGCTCACGATTTGGGTTATCCCGAAGCAAGAAGAGAAAGAAGGAAACGATGATGCGTGAAAAAATACAAGAGGTGATTGTCGTCGAAGGTCGAGATGACACGACGCGGCTTCAAGAAGTATATGACGTCGATACGATTGAAACGAACGGATCTGCCGTCTCGAAACAGACGATCGAACGAATCAAACGCGCCCAAGAAACGCGCGGCGTTATCATTTTAACGGACCCAGACTACCCGGGTGACCGAATCCGGGCCATCGTCGAGGAGCAGGTTAAAGGATGTAAGCATGCCTATTTACCTCGGGCCGAAGCGAAAGATAAACGTGGCAAGATTGGGGTCGAACATGCTTCACCGGCAACGATTCGCCGTGTACTCGAAGCGGTGTATGAACAGCGAGTTGAGACTGACATGCCACTCGTCACCCGCCAGATGGTGCTCGAAGCCGATTTGATTGGCGGAGCGGACGCTGCGCGCCGTCGTAAACGGCTCGGCGTGTTACTCCGAATCGGTGAACCGAACGCCAAACAGTTTGTAAAGCGCGTGGAAGCGTTACGGGTCACGATTGAGGAATGGGAACGGGCACTGGCTCAGTTAGAGGAGGAAAATCATTGAAAGACATTGCAACAATCCAACGCACGAAATCAATTCTAGAACGTCACGGCTTCTCTTTCAAAAAGTCGCTTGGGCAGAACTTTTTAATCGATTTAAATATTTTGAATAAAATCGTGGATGCCGCGGAGCTGGGAGAGGCGAGCGGGGTTCTTGAAATCGGTCCCGGCATCGGGTCATTGACGGAACAGTCTGCCAAGCGGGCTAAAAAGGTCGTCGCCCTCGAAATCGACCAACGTCTGCTTCCGATTCTGGAAGATACGATGTCTCCTTATCCACATGTGCATGTCATCCACGGCGATGCCCTCGAGCTCGATATTCAAGACATCGTCGAGCGTGAGTTTTTCAGTCAAGGAATCGAAGACATCTCGGTTGTGGCGAACTTGCCGTATTATGTGACGACGCCGATTATCATGCGCTTACTGGAAAGCCAAATCAAGTTCCGTTCACTCGTCATGATGATTCAAAAAGAAGTTGCCGAGCGCATTGGAGCGAAGCCTGGGACGAAAGCATACGGCTCTCTCTCGATTGCGATCCAATATTACGCGGAGGCGAACGTGAGCTTTATTGTTCCAAAAAGCGTGTTCATGCCGGCCCCGAACGTCGATTCAGCGGTCATCACGTTGAAGATGCGTCCCAAACCGGCGGTCGACGTGAAAGATGAAGCCTTCTTCTTCGAGCTTGCCCGGGCCAGTTTCGCACAACGTCGAAAAACGATCTTAAATAACTTGACGAATCACCTCGGGAAAGACAAAAAAATGGAAATCGAACAGTTTTTAGGTGAAGCCGGAATCGACCCGAAACGGCGAGGCGAAACGCTTTCGCTTGAGGAGTTTGCACGGTTAGCTGACACAATTTTACCACTTAAAAACAGTTGACGACCGGATAACGAATCGATATAATATTAATCTTTATTTTCGTTTTTGAATGTGTTATACTTGTAACAGTGAGGTGAAGCGTATGCCAAAGACGTTGCAAGAAATCAGACAGAAACTCGAATCGCATGTTGGAGAACGATTGACGTTGAAAGCAAACGGCGGTCGTAAGAAAGTCGTTACTCGGTTTGGAACGCTCGTTGAGACGTATCCCGCGGTGTTCGTCGTCAAATTGGATGAAGACCATCATAACGTGGAACGTGTCTCATATAGCTACGCTGATGTCCTAACGGATACAGTTAAAATTGAATTCAGTAATTGAACGATAAATGAGGGGCGGATGCATTGGCAGCTGCTTCTTTTTTTGTGCGCTCGTTTACGGTACAATGGCGAACAGGAGATACATGGGAAGGGTGAACGATATGCGCACGATCAGTGTGAAAGCGCCGGCAAAAATCAACTTGACGCTCGATGTCCTTGGGAAGCGGACAGATGGCTATCATGAAGTGGAAATGGTAATGACGACAGTAGACTTATCGGACCGGTTAGAATTGACTGTGCTCGATACAGATGAGATTCGGATTCAGTCCGAGCATGCCTACGTGCCGAACGACCATCGAAATTTGGCTTATCGTGCGGCTGAGCTGTTACGGAAGCGATTCAATATCAAACAGGGTGTCGAAATTGTATTAGACAAGCAAATCCCAGTGGCGGCAGGGTTAGCTGGCGGCTCGAGCGATGCGGCGGCTACACTTCGGGGTATGAACGAATTGTTCGACCTTGGCCTGTCGTTAGAAGAGTTGGCCGAACTCGGAGCCGCCGTCGGATCGGACGTATCGTTTTGTGTCATGGGAGGAACTGCCATCGCGCGCGGACGCGGCGAACAGCTGGAGACGATTCCGTCACCGCCGCCGTGCTACGTCGTATTGGCGAAGCCGAAAATCGGAGTGTCGACGGCTGACGTCTATCGTGCCGTGCAGATGGAGAAGATTGTGCATCCGAACACCGAGGCGATGGTCACGGCGATTCGGGATCGAAATTTCGCTGGCATCTGCTCACATCTCGGAAACGCCCTCGAGGCGGTCACGCTCGAACTTCATCCGGAAGTTCGCCAAATCAAAGAGACGATGCTGCACTGCGGAGCGGATGGTGTCCTCATGAGCGGCAGCGGTCCAACGGTATTCGCATTGATTGAGCACGAGCAAAAAGCACATCGTGTCTATAATGGACTGAAGGGATTTTGTCCTGAAGTGTTCGTCGTTCGGATTCTCGGCAAAAAACATTGAACAAAGACGAATGAGAATGATATATTCTGTTTAGAACATTCGTCTATTATTGAAGAAGTGAAGGGGAATCCGTATGAAAATTCGTAGAAGTGGTCGTCTTGTCGATATGACCCGTTATTTGCTGGACCATCCACACCAGCTCGTCTCATTATCGATGTTTTCGAGTCGTTATAAAGCAGCCAAATCATCCATCAGTGAAGATTTGGTCATCGTCAGTGAAATGCTTTCGCATGATGGCACGGGAAAACTCGTCACAGTGCCAGGGGCAGCCGGCGGCGTCATGTTCATTCCAGGCTGGAGCAAGGAAAAGTCGCTCTCGATGATCGACGGCCTATGTGAGCAATTGTCGAAACCGGAACGGTTGCTTCCGGGAGGCTATCTCTATTTGACAGATGTCCTCGGGAACCCGCGTCAAGTGAAGCCGATGGGGCAAGTCTTCGCCTCTGTGTTCGCCGATCGTAAAGTTGACGTCGTCATGACAATCGCGACAAAAGGGATTCCGCTCGCGTACGCTGTCGCCGAGCAACTTGGTGTCCCGTTCGTCATCGTTCGTTCTGACAGTCGTGTCACCGAAGGTTCGACGGTCAGCATCAACTACGTATCAGGCTCGTCAAAGGCGATTCGCACGATGGCGCTCGCTCGTCGCAGCTTGCCGCGTGGCGCGAACGTCTTGTTGATTGACGATTTCATGAAAGCGGGCGGTACGATTCGCGGGATGATGAGTCTCTTGAATGAGTTCGAGGCGAACCTCGCGGGTGTCGGTGTCCTCATGGAAGCGGAAGGCGCCGAGAAGAAGATGGTAAGCGAATACGTCAGTTTGATGAAATTGACGAACGTCGATTCGGATGAAGGACTCGTCACCATTTCGCGAGGAAACGTCGAACAGTTCTTAAAGTGATTGGCAAAAATTTGATTTCGTTTTATGATGAAAGGGTATAAGATTCGTACGAAGTCAATCGGTTCGCTTGGAATCATCTCAACCTTTTAGAAGGTACACCACGGTCTAGACAACGATGAAAAGGGGATGCGAAACATGCAGATCACAGACGTAAAAATTCGCAAAGTCGCGACGGAAGGTAGAATGAAGGCACTGGCCTCCATTACACTCGACCATGAATTTGTGGTACACGATCTTCGAATCATTGAAGGGAGTACCGGTCTTTTCGTAGCGATGCCGAGCAAGCGGACGCCAGAAGGGATTTTCCGCGATATCGCTCACCCGATTAATGGAGATATGCGTCAAAAAGTCGAGGCGGCTGTTCTAGAGGCGTACGGCCAAGAGGACGTCGCTATTGCCGAGACGCAAGCACGATACAATGCCATGAATGAGTAATCTTTGACAGCGGATGGGGACCCTTCCGCTGCCTTTTTACGTTTCATTGGTTACGAATGGTTACAACGGTTGAAACCACGTCACGGTTTCGATATAGTAGATACGGTGTAAATAAGATTTGAATGTAGAAGAAAACCGAACAATTGAGTACATTACAGTCGATATGAGATAGGAGCGAATCAAGAATGGATCGTTTTGCAGTCATTTTGGCAGCAGGTAAAGGGACCCGCATGAAGTCGAAGCTATATAAAGTGCTTCATCCGGTCCTCGGAAAACCGATGGTCGAACACGTCGTCGATCAACTCGACAAAATCGGGGTCAGTCGTCAAATCGTCATCGTCGGCCATGGGGCTGAAGCGGTACAAGAGACGTTGGGCTCACGCGTGGAATATGCGGTCCAAGAAGAACAGCTCGGGACAGGTCATGCAGTGCAGATGGCAGAAAGCGAACTCGCAGGCAAACCGGGCGCAACGCTCGTCGTTTGCGGCGACACACCACTGTTGACAGCGGAAACGCTCGAGGCGCTGTTGGCTCATCATGAAGCCCAGCAAGCGAAAGTGACAGTACTGACAGCCATCGCTGACGATGCGACAGGATATGGTCGCGTCATCCGTGGGGAAGACGGAAACGTCACAAAAGTCGTCGAGCATAAAGATGCGTCTGACACTGAACTAGAAATTCGTGAAATCAACACAGGCACGTACGTGTTCGATAACGAGCTCTTGTTTGATGCATTGAAGCAAGTCGGGAACAACAACGCTCAAGGTGAGTACTACTTGCCGGACGTCATCTCGATTGCGAAAGAAGCAGGCGAAGTCGTGGCAGCACACACGGCGCCGACATTCGATGAAACAATCGGCGTCAACGACCGTGTCGCTCTTTCACAAGCTGAAGCGGTCATGCGCAAGCGGACGAACGAACGTCTCATGCGTGAAGGTGTCACATTCATGGATGCAGCTTCGACATACATCTCACCAGATGCCGTCATCGGTTCGGATACGATCATCTATCCAGGGACGGTCATTCTCGGGAAAACGATTATCGGTTCAGAGTGCGTGATTGGTCCAAATTCAGATATCCGCAATAGCGTCATCGAAGACGGTGCGACGGTTCGTCAATCGGTCGTGAGTGACAGCCGTGTCGGAACTGAAGCACAGGTCGGGCCGTTCGCCCACCTTCGTCAACAAGCAGTCCTCGGCGCGAATACGCGCGTCGGTAACTTCGTGGAAATCAAAAAATCAACGTTCGGAGACGGTGCGAAAGCATCACATCTCAGCTATGTCGGAGATGCTTCGATCGGGGAACGAGTCAACCTCGGCTGTGGCTCGATCACGGTCAACTATGACGGCAAGAACAAGTTCGAAACGGTCGTCGAAGCCGATGCATTCGTCGGCTGCAATGTGAACTTGATTGCTCCGGTGAAAGTCGGGAAAGGCTCAATTGTAGCAGCCGGTTCGACGATCACGGATGACGTTCCTGAAGAGGCGCTTGCGATTGCACGCGAACGCCAAACAAATAAAGAAGGTTACACGAAACGATAAGTTGCTGCCTATTATTATGGAAAACGATGGAGGAGAATCCTAAACATGTCTACTGTATATGAACGTGAAATTCGCCTATTTAGCTTAAACTCAAACCGCCCACTCGCCGAAGAGATTGCCAAGGAAATTGGCATCCCGCTCAGCGATTGCCAAGTGAAGCGGTTTAGCGACGGAGAACTTTACATCAACATCGAGGAGAGCGTGCGAGGCGATGATGTGTACATCATTCAATCGACGAGCTCACCGGTGAACGAAACGCTCATGGAGTTACTCGTCATGATCGATGCGTTGAAACGAGCATCGGTTCGGACGATTAACGTGGTCATGCCATACTACGGTTACGCTCGCCAAGACCGCAAGGCGCGCTCACGTGAGCCGATCACAGCGAAACTTGTCGCTGATTTATTGACGGTTGCAGGTGCCACGCGTTTAATCACGATGGACTTGCATGCTGCTCAAATCCAAGGTTTCTTCAATATCCCAGTAGACCAATTATTAGGTGTTCCACTCATCTCGACGTATTTTGAGACAGATGAATTTAAAGCGAAAGACATTGTCGTCGTTTCACCGGACCACGGTGGCGTCACGCGTGCCCGTAAGCTTGCCGAACGCTTGAAGGCTCCAATCGCCATCATCGACAAGCGTCGTCCTGAAGCGAACGTGGCTGAAGTCATGAACATCGTCGGCAGCGTTGAAGGCAAGACGGCCATCTTGATTGATGACATCATCGATACGGCTGGAACAATCACGCTTGCGGCCGATGCCATCGTCCAAGCTGGTGCAAAAGAAGTGTACGCCTCGTGTACACACCCAGTCTTATCTGGACCGGCGATGGAACGGATCGACAACTCGTCAATCAAAGAACTCGTCGTTTTGAACACGATCGATTTAGAAGGTCGCGAATGTTCGAGCAAAATCAAGCAGATGTCGGTTGCCCGTTTGCTTGGGGAAGCGATCATGCGTGTCCACGAGCACAAATCGGTGAGCACGCTGTTCGATTAAAAAACGAGGCCCGAAGGCGTTCGCCTTTGGGCTTTTTTGTTCAGGAGGAATAAGATGAAATGTATCGTCGGCCTCGGGAATCCAGGCAAAAAGTATGAGATGACCCGTCACAACGTCGGTTTTTTAGCGATTGATCGCTTAGCTGACAAACATGGGATTCAACTTGATGAAGCCAAGTTTAAAGCATTGATCGGAACGGGAAGAATCAATGGAGAACGTGTCGTCCTCGTCAAACCGCTCACCTACATGAATCTATCAGGGGAGTCGGTACGTCCGATTTTAGATTATTATAAGATTGAGATTGATGACTTGCTCGTCATTTATGACGACTTGGACATGGTGCCAGGGAAACTGCGATTCCGTCCGAAAGGCAGTGCCGGTGGACATAACGGCATCAAGTCGCTGATTCAACACCTGGGAACCCAAGATTTCAAACGTCTGAAACTCGGCATCGGTCGTCCGCCGCATCCGATTAAAGTCGTCGATTGGGTGCTCATGAACTACCGGAAAGAAGATATGCCAGAATTGAATGATACGCTCGATCAAGCGGTGTCCGCCGCGACTGATTTTGTGGACACGGAATGGATCGCGCTCATGAATCGATATAACTAAAGGGTCAACGTACCCTTTTTTGTCGTATGAGGTGGAGGAAATCAAAATGAATGCTTTAGAGAAATTCATGTTGGCATTGCCTGAGACGAATGTGATTCGGGAGCGGTTGCCAAAAGTTGATCGTCAACTCGTCACCGGATTGACGACGAGTGCCAAAGCGCTCGTGTTGGCAGGTTTGGCGAAAAATTCGCCCCGACGTCTCGTGGTCGTCACACATAACATGTACCAAGCCCAAAAAATGTACGATCAGCTCGAGTCGCTCGTCGGCCCGAGTCAAACATTGCTTTATCCGATCGATGAGACGCTCGCTGGAGAACTGTCACTCACATCGAGCCCAGAACTTCTTGCCGCACGGATTGAAGCTCGAACACGTCTCCTTGACGAAACGGGAGGCGTCCTTGTCGTGCCACTCGGTGGGTTACGTCGCTTTATGCCGAGCCCGACGGACTGGCGGACAAGCCATCGAGTCATCAAACCAGGTCAAGAGCTTGATTTGAAGCCGTTTGCCGAGACGCTGATCACGCTCGGATATGAACGAACGGCTACCGTCACCGCACCGGGTGAATTCTCCGTCCGCGGTAGCATTTTAGATGTCTATCCGCTCACGGAGGCGCGTCCGTATCGCATCGATTTGTTCGACACCGAGGTCGATTCGATTTTTACGTTTGATGCTGAGACACAACGCTCACTAGGGGTCGTCGCCGAAGCGGTCATTCCCCCGGCGACCGAGTTTATCGCTTCGACAGAACAATTGAAAAAAGCTGGACAGGCACTCGAACGTCAATATGATCGGACGCTCTCGTTGATTGAGACGGAGACGATTCGTCAAGCACTTGAGGACGGGATTGCCCGGGACATCGAACAGTTCGGTCGAGGTGAGGCGCCCGAAAAAGTTGGAAAGTACACGCCGCTGCTATATAGCTCGACACTCCTCGACTATGTCGGACCAGATGCTGTCTTGATTTTAGATGAAGTGGCCCGGATTGAAGACGCCGCCGATGTGCAAGATCGCGAGGAAGCCGAATGGTTCTCGTCGCTCATCGAACGCGGGGAATCCGTCAGCAACTATACGCTTGCCGTTCCGATGCATAAAGTGTTTCGTGATTTGAAGCAAGTGGCGTTCTCGCTCCTACCGTCGAGACGGTCGGGGATTCCAGAAACGAACACGGTCCACCTCAGTTGCCGTCCGCTCCCGGCGTTTCACGGGCAGATGCACTTGCTGAAGCAAGAAGTCGAACGTTGGCAACAAGGTGACCATCGTCTCGTCTTCTTAGCAGGGGATCAAACGCGGGCCGACAAGGTGGTAGCATTGCTTGAAGACTATGGCATCTCGTCAACGTTCACAAATGTGGACGGCGAGTTGTTGCCGCGTCATGTCCACGTCATGATCGGACAAATCGAGGGCGGATTCGAGCTCTCGACGAGTCGCCTCGTCGTCGTCTCCGAAGAAGAGCTGTTCAAACGTGTCACGAAGCGAAAACGTCAGACGAAGAATTTGACGAACGCCGAACGGATTAAAAGTTATCAAGAGTTGAAGCCGAACGACCACGTCGTCCACATCCATCACGGGATCGGGAAGTACCTAGGCATCAAAACGATTGAAGTCGGCGGCATTCATCAAGACTACTTACATCTCGTCTATGCCGGTGACGATGCGCTCTACGTTCCGGTCGACCAAATCGATCTCGTCCAAAAGTACGTCGGGGCGGAAGGCAAAGAGCCTAAGATATATAAACTCGGTGGGACCGAGTGGAAGAAGGTCAAATCGAAAGTCGCCAAATCGGTCGAAGATATCGCCGACGAGCTGATTAAGTTGTATGCGGCGCGGGAAGCGTCCGTCGGTTATGCGTTCCCGACCGATGACGAGGAGATGAGTCAGTTTGAAAGCTCGTTCCCGTACGCAGAGACAGAAGACCAGGTCCGTTCCATCGCCGAGATCAAAGCCGATATGGAACGATCACGGCCGATGGACCGTCTCCTTTGTGGCGATGTCGGTTACGGAAAGACGGAAGTGGCGATTCGAGCCGCGTTCAAAGCTGTGCTCGCTGGGAAGCAAGTCGCGTTCCTCGTGCCGACGACCGTACTCGCACAACAGCACTACGAGACGATGCTCGAACGGTTCAGTGAGTTTCCAATCAATGTCTCGGTCATGAGCCGTTTCCGCTCAAAAAGCGAGATGGCGGCAACAAAGAAAGGTCTAAAGGAAGGGACGATTGACGTCGTCGTCGGGACGCACCGCGTCTTGTCGAAAGATGTGACGTTCGCCGACCTCGGACTCGTCATCATCGATGAAGAGCAACGTTTCGGGGTTAAGCATAAAGAACGGCTCAAACAGTTGAAGACAAATATCGACGTCTTGACGCTGACGGCGACACCGATCCCGCGGACGCTCCACATGTCGATGATTGGGATTCGGGACTTGTCAGTGCTTGAGACACCGCCGGAGAACCGCTACCCGGTGCAGACGTACGTCATGGAATACGACGGTATCGTCTTGCGTGAGGCACTCGAGCGTGAACTCGCGCGAGGCGGGCAGGCGTTCTTCCTCTATAACCGGGTCGAAGGTATCGAGCGGAAGGCTGAAGAGATTCGCGCTTTGTTACCGGAAGCACGGATCGCGACGGCACACGGTCGGATGACCGAGACTGAACTCGAGAGCCAGCTTATCAGCTTCCTCGAAGGAGAAGCCGACGTGCTCGTCTCGACGACGATCATCGAGACCGGCATCGATATTCCGAACGTGAACACGCTCATCGTCCACGATGCGGACAAGATGGGACTGTCACAGTTGTACCAGTTGCGCGGTCGTGTCGGTCGTTCCAACCGAATCGCCTACGCCTACTTCACGTATCGGAAAGATAAACGCTTAACCGAGGTCGCGGAGAGCCGGCTACAGGCCATCAAGGAGTTCACGGAGCTCGGGAGCGGGTTCAAGATTGCGATGCGCGACTTATCGATTCGCGGTGCCGGCAATCTGCTCGGGGCCCAACAGTCCGGGTTCATCGATTCGGTCGGATTCGACTTATACTCGCAAATGTTGTCCGAAGCCATCGAAGAACGGAAAGACCGGATGCGCGGCCAGGCGAAACAAGTCGTCTTCAAACCGGAGATTGCGTTCCAAGCGGACGCGTATATCCCGGACGAGTATTTGTCAGACAGCGAATTGAAAATCGAGATGTACAAACGCTTCAAATATGTCGATACACCAGAGGCGCTGTTCGCCCTCCAAGACGAGTTGATCGAACGGTTCGGGGAATTCCCGGAGCCTGTCGCCCTCCTCATCCAACTGACGCGTCTGCGCATTTATGGGGAAATGGCGAAAGTGGCCCGCATCAAACAGACGCCGGGTCGCATTGAGATGGTATTGTCGCTCGAATCGACGACAGCGCTCGACGTGCCGTCGTTCATGGAGTGGACGATGCCGCTCGGTCGGAAACTTGGCGTCGGTCAAGACAACGGTGCTCTCAAGTTGTCGCTTAGCGGCAGGATGCCGGTCATCGAACTGTTGAACGATGCCGATACGGTACTCGAGGAGCTTGTGAAGAGGTTGGCCCATGCGGTCGCCAAGTAAATTTGCGACCGGGGTCATCTTATTTGCGCTTGCGGGCTATCTTTCAAAATTCATCAGCTTCGCTTATCGGGTCCCGTACCAAAACATCGCGGGAGACTTTGGCTTATACGCCTATCAGACGGTATACCCGTTTGCTGCGATCGTCGCCTCGCTCGGCATGTATGCGATGCCGGTCGTGATTGCGAAAATTGGTGTCGGGGCCCAAGGGCCAAGACGCAAGCTCGAGGTGTTGTGGGGGAGTTTTTATGTCTTACTCGGCCTCGGCTTCGCCCTTGTCGTCGCGATGTGGATGCTCGCACCGGCGATTGCCCGTCTTCTCGGTGACATGCAGCTCGCACCGACGTTACGCGTGATCAGCCTCAGCTATTTGCTTATGCCCGCGTTGGCGGTGCTCCGCGGTTCGTTCCAATCGGTCGATGACTTAAGGCCAAGCGCCATCTCGCAAGTGCTCGAGAACCTTGTCCGTGTCACAGTTCTGCTCGTCGCTCTGTTGATTGGTGTCCGCTTTGGACAAGACGCCTATACGCTGAGCCGGTACGCGTACGCGGCGACGCTCGTCGGAGGTGTGGTTGCGATTATCATCTTATCGTTATGGGCGAAGAAGCTGCGGGTCGTCCCGGTCCAACGTGCGACGTTGCGGTCTGTCCTTCGTATTTTACTGACGACCGGCTTTGCCGTTGGCTTCGCCTCGCTCGGGATTTTATGGATGCAGCTCGTCGACTCATTCACGATTGTCAATTTGATGGGTGGAGACTACGCCGCGAAAGTCGGGAAAGGGGTATTTGACCGAGGTTATCCGCTTGTTCAATTTGCGATTCTTTTCACGACGGCTCTCGGGATGGCGAACGTGCCAAATTTGGTGCGCCATTACCGGGCTGGTCGTGTCGAAGCGACGTCATCCGGACTCAGCTCGATGATCCGTGTGACGACGACAGTCGCCGCAGCGGCGACCATCGGCTTGATGGGTGTCATGCTTCCATTAAACATTGCCTTATTCGAAAATGCCGCTGGGACAATGGCACTCGTTCTGTTGGCGACAAGTACGTTTGCTGCTTCGCTTGCCGTGGCGAGTATGACGTGTCTACAGGCGATTGACCGGGAACGGACGGCCGCTGTCGGTATGATTCTCGCGATCGGTGTCAAACTCGTCAGCAATCTGTGGCTCGTCCCTCCCTATGGCATCGCCGGGGCTGCCCTCGGGACATCCCTTGCCTTTTTAACGATGGCCGCCTTCAATTTCAATCGGCTTGATCAAATCATCCCGCTCGGCATGCTCCGATTTCGACACTATGGGCGTCTCATCAAAACGGTGGCGCCAATGGGGGGTGTCTTGTTCGGTTTGAATGTCATCATAATGAACTGGCTGCCAAATCGTCTCGATGCCCTCATCTGGCTCGTCTTCATGCTCGTGCTCGGGGCCGGCATTTATGTCTGGCGGTTATGGAAAGAACAAATTTTGACGATAGAAGAATGGGAAATGATTCCGTTCGGAGGTCGTCTCATCAATCTGCTAGAAAAAAAGGAGAACTGATATGAGTTACGGAATTACGGTCGTCGGCCTCGGGTCTGGCGAACTTGATCAACTACCGCTCGGTGTCTATCGTCATTTGAAGCAGCAACCACTCGTTTGGTTGCGCACGAAAGAACATCCGGTTGTCCAAGAGCTGGAGACGGAAGGGGTCCACTTTGAATCGTTCGACTCGATTTACGAGTCGTGCGATACGTTTGAGGAAGTGTATGCCAAAATCGTTGAGACGTTGCTTGAAAAGAGCGAAGAGCTAGCCATCACCTATGCTGTACCAGGTCATCCGTTCGTAGCGGAGCGGACGGTCGAGCTGCTCGTCGAGCAAGGTGCGGACGTCACGTTTCTCGGCGGTCAGAGCTTTTTGGACGCCATGTTCCAAGCCCTGCGCATCGATCCGATTAACGGCTTCCAATTGCTTGATGCGACCGCGCTCGATGTCGAACGGATTCAAGTGACCCAACATGTGTTGATTGGCCAAGTGTATGACGGGTTCGTGGCCGGAGACGTGAAAGTCCAGTTGATGGAACGTTATCCAGATGAGCACATCGTTAAACTCGTGACGGCCGCCGGGACGAAACGCGAGCGGGTCAGTGAAATCCCGCTCTACGAGATGGACCGCGTGGCAGAAGTCGACAACTTGACGACGCTCTATGTGCCGCCGCTCATGGATGAGACGCATTTGGCGCGCGAGTTTTCGACGTTGAAGCATATCATTGCGACGCTCCGCGGACCGGACGGGTGCCCATGGGATCGGAAGCAGACGCACGAGTCGCTCCGCAAATATTTGCTTGAAGAAGCATATGAGTTGATTGAAGCGATTGACGCGGAAGACGATGATGCCATTGTCGAAGAGCTCGGTGACGTTTTGCTTCAAGTCATGCTCCACGCCCAAATCGGGGCGGACGAAGGCTATTTTGATATCCGGGACGTCATTGGCGCCGTCAGCGAGAAGATGGTCCGCCGTCACCCCCACGTGTTCGGTGACGTGATAGTAAACGATGCCGATGACGTCGTGACGAATTGGAATGCGATTAAACAAGTGGAAAAAGGGGAAAAAAGAAAATCGCAGCTAGATGGTGTCCTCATGACTCAACCCGGGTTGATGCGGGCCGAGCAGTTGCAGAAAAAAGCTGCACAAGTCGGTTTCGAATGGGACGATGTTCAAGGTGCGTTCGAGAAGTTGGAAGAAGAACTCCGCGAGTGGAGAAGTCAGCCGGAAGATGAACGAGAACTTGGCGATGTCCTGTTCTCAATCGTCAACGTGGCGCGCTATTTCAAGTTGAACGCTGAGCAGGCGCTCGAACGGACCAACCAAAAATTTAAGAGACGATTCGAATACATTGAAGCGAACGGCTCCCTCGACGAGATGACGCTCGACGAGATGGATCGGCTCTGGGATGAAGCGAAGGAGAAGGGATTATGAGATTAGACAAGTTTTTGAAAGTATCCCGTTTGATTAAACGGCGCACATTGGCGAAAGAAGTTGCCGACCAAGGCCGAATTCAGTTGAACGGACAAGTGGCGAAAGCGAGCACGGACGTCAAAGTCGGTGACGAGTTGCAAATTCGCTTCGGAAACAAGCTCGTCACGGTTGTCATCGACTCGATTGCCGAGCATGCTCGAAAAGAGGACGCGAAAGAAATGTACCGCTTGCTCAAAGAAGAAAAGGTGAACAGTGGTACGGAAGCGTAAAAAAAAGGTATACTGAACGTAACAGGACAGGAGGAAGGTGATTCGATGAATGGACGTAACCCGATGGAACGCAAACAGCGGATTCGGGCTCTTGATGAACGAAGAGAACAGCTGGAAAAAGAACAGAACCGGCAACGTATCCATCTTCGACGCCGCCTGGCTGCAGCCTCGCTTCTCTTTTTGTTGATGATTGTCTTCATCGGTCAGAGTTACTTCTCGAAAGTCGGATATGTGTCCGAGCAAGAACGGAAACAAAATGAAGCGCAAGTCGAACTTCGGGAAACGAAGGACGAACAGTCAGAACTAAAAGAGCAGGTCGAGCGTTTACAAGACGAAGAATACATCGCCAATCTAGCGCGCAACGAGTTGTTGTTCTCGAAAGATGGCGAGATTATTTTTTACTTCTCACCAGAGGAATAAGTGGGTTCGTTGACCGTTGACGAATCGACTCGTATAATTGTAGGGAATCAATCAAAAAAGGAGTACATTATTTTATGTCAATTGAAGTAGGAAGCAAGGTACAAGGTAAGGTTACAGGGATTACGCATTTCGGAGCGTTCGTAGAGCTTCCAAATGGCAAAACGGGTTTGGTGCACATCAGTGAAGTGGCAGATTCTTACGTCAAAGACATCAATGAGGTTCTAACGGTCGGTCAAGAAGTGACGGTCAAAATCTTGAACGTCGAAAACGATGGCAAAATCGGGTTGTCTATCAAAAAGGCCGTCGATCGTCCTGTCAGTGAACGCCCAGAGCGCCCAGCCGGCGAGCGTTTCTCTCGTGGCCCACGCCCAGGCGGCCCGGGTCAAGGCGGCCCACGCCCAGGTGGTCCAGGACAAGGTGGCCCACGCGGTGGCGGCGGTCCTCGCGGTGGCGGTCCACGTGGTGGCGGCGGACGTCGTGAAGTACGCCGTGAACCAGAAACGTTCGATACGTTGATGAGCAAGTTCTTGAAAGATAGCGACGAGCGCTTGACAACGTTAAAACGTCAAACCGACTCAAAACGCGGTGGACGTGGAGCCAAGCGCGGGTAACCCTTCGTAAACCATCAGCTTCTACTCGTAACGATAGACGGTCTTCCTCAAGAAGACGACGAACCACAGACTTTTATAGTCTGTGGTTTTTTTTGATTCTTTTTTTTTTTTTTGTTATGAAAAATAACTAAAAAGGGTTGCATTTTTTCGGAGAAGCGAGCACAATAGGGAACATGAAAAAATAGTTATGTTTTATAAGTGAAAGGTGAGAATGAAAATGAATGGATGGAAACTGTGGTTGGCGGAATGGAGAAGCATCGGGAAGAATCCTCGGGTCTGGGTCCCGATTCTCGCGGTCGCACTCGTCCCGCTCATGTATGCCGGGATGTTCTTATGGGCGTTTTGGGATCCGTATGGACAGATGAAAGACTTGCCGGTGGCGATCGTGAACGAAGACCAGGGAGCGACGTTCGACGGGGAGCAACTTGCCGTCGGGGACGAACTCGTTGAGAAGTTAAAGACGTCTGAGGCGTTCGAATTTATCGAGACGACGAAACAAGAAGCCGAGTCAGGGTTGAACGATCATGACTATTACATGGCGATTGAGATTCCGGCAAACTTCTCAGAAAAAGCGACGACGGCGCTCAGCGAACAACCTGAGAAGCTTGAACTCAAATATATCGCCAATGAATCGTATAACTTTTTAGCGGCTCAAATCGGCGGTTCCGCGATGGAGCAAGTGAAAGGTGAACTGTCGACCGAAGTCGCGAAACAGTACGTCAGTGCGATGCGTGACGGGATTCAAGATGCCGCTGCTGGACTCGATGAAGCGGCGGCTGGGGCGGGAAAACTAGCAGATGGATCGCAGACGGCCGAACAGGGGGCGACCCAATTGGCCGACGGGACCGCATTGCTCGCTTCAAAACAACAAGAATTGGCTGACGGGGCGAGTCGGCTGAATGAAGGTGTGGCCCAACTCGAGACAGGGACGACGGAGTTGGCGAAGGGAAGCCAGCAAGTTTATGCAGGTAGCGCCGCCTTATCAGACGGGGCACGTCAAGTGAATGACGGGGCGTCTGCCCTTCAAGACGGAACGAGCCAACTTGTCGAAGGGACAGACACGTTCGCCTCGAAGTTGGAGGAATTGCACAGCGGGACGGCTTCTCTCAATCAAGGCGTTCAACAACTCGCGGCCGGGATTCAGCGTTCGAAGGACGGCAGTGAGCAATTGAGTGCCGGTTCAAATGAATTGGCGGCCGCGATGACGGCGGCGAAAGAAGGGAATGCCGCCTTGATGGCAGGAGAGACGGAACTCGTGGCCGGAATCGGTCAGATGAAAACAGAAGTGTTGGCCAGTCAAGATCAGTTGATGACCCAGCTGTCAGCACTCGCCGAGGCAGGGCAACCTGCTTCACCAGAGATGCTACAGGCGATTGTGGCCCAATTGGCGGAAGGTCAAACAGCGACAGCCGCTGGATTCGATGCACTGTCCGCGGGAGCGACGCGTGTGAAAGAAGGACAGGCCGCGCTCGGTGACGGATTGACGCAAGCAGAGGCTGGTGCCAATGAACTCGCTTCGGGACTGTTGACGTTACGTGACGGACAAGCCGAACTCGCAAGCGGGGCACAGGCGTTGGCGGATGGGTCGAACCAAGTGGAACAAGGGGCGCAAACGGCAGCCGTGAGTTCGAAAGAGTTGGCTTCGGCAAGCAATCGCTTAAACGCCGGCGTCGGAGCGTTGAAAGACGGGACCGCCGAACTCGCGTCCGGCAGTACGCAGTTGACCGAGGCGACGGGCGCCTTGTCAGAGGGGAGTTCGAAACTCGCAGACGGGGCGAAGAGCGCCGGCGCGGGCACGAATACACTCGCGAACGGGGCTGTACGTTTGGCAGAGGGCGGTAAAGACCTCCAGTCAGGTAGCGACCAGCTCGCAGACGGAGTGTCCGAACTTGCGGCTGGTAACAGCAAGTTACGGGACGCGCTCGCCGATGGGGCCGAAGCGGCCGCGATCGACATCCGAGACGATAACGTCGACATGATGGCCGGACCGGTCACGGTCGTCAACGAATCGATTCACAAGGTCCCGAACTACGGAACGGGTTTTGCACCGTACTTCATGTCACTCGGGCTATTCGTCGGGGCGCTCTTGCTCTCGATCGTCTATCCGCTGTACGATCCGGCTGGAAAACCGAAACGCAGCCTGTCATGGCTCGTCTCGAAATCGGGTGTGTTGCTCGTTATCGGATTTATTCAAGCGCTCGTCTTGGATGTGGCGATGGTCATGTTGCTCGGACTTGAAGTCGAGGCGCCGCTCCAGTTCTTCGGATTCAGTTGGCTCGTCAGCATCACGTTCCTCTTGATCGTGCAGCTGCTCGTCACGACGCTCGGAAATCCGGGCCGGTTCGTCGCCATCGTCTTATTGATCCTTCAATTGACGACGTCGGCTGGAACGTTCCCGCTCGAACTGATTCCGAGCGCCCTCCAACCGTTTAACGCCTGGTTGCCGATGACATACACCGTATCGGGCTATAAAGAAATCTTGTCAGCGGACGGTTGGCAGTACTTGCAACAAGCAATCATCTATTTGGCGTTCGTCTCAACCGCTTGCTTCTTCCTGCTATGGGGATATTTCCGCATCGCTTGGAAGAAAAAATATCGGCTGACGACGTCAGAAGCGTGATGCACAACGAACTGAAAATCGTGTATAGTGGATAAGACGACACTATACACGATTTTTTTGTGAAAAAACCTTTAAAAAAGAATTGACACTGGCGTGGGTACTGGTTATTATAGAAAATGTGCTTAGGACACAACAATAACATGGCGGTGTAGCTCAGCTGGCTAGAGCGTACGGTTCATACCCGTGAGGTCGTGGGTTCGACTCCCTCCGCCGCTACCATTTTTATTTAGGCCCGTTGGTCAAGCGGTTAAGACACCGCCCTTTCACGGCGGTAACACGGGTTCGAATCCCGTACGGGTCACTTACCTAAGCGAAAAGAAGCCATCTCACTCGAGATGGCTTCTTTTGTTATATCAAGGAGGCGGACGGATGACGAGAGTATTGGTTGCCGTGTCCGGTGGAATCGATTCGGTCGTCTTGTTGGATCGGGTCATTCGGAACGGTATGGAAGTGGGCGTGGCCCATGTCCATCATGGACTGCGTCCCGAGTCGGATGAAGAGTATGAATTTGTGCGACGTTTGGCCGACAAGTACGACGTGCCATTTCATGGCAAACGGCTCGCTTTCCCGAACGGCGGTTCGCAGGCGAGTTACCGGACGGCACGATATGCGTTCTTTGAACAGGTTATGCAGAAGTTCGACTATACACAACTGATGACGGCCCATCACGCGGATGACCAACTCGAGACCGTCCTCATTCAACTGCAGCGTAACGTCGTCGAAGTGACGGGGATTCCTGAGCGTCGTCCGTTCGCAGGAGGAGAACTCGTTCGTCCGCTCTTATCGGAACCGAAGCGGGAACTGATTGCCTACGCCAATCGACATCGTCTCGAATGGCGAGAAGATGCGAGCAATGCCGAAGCGGATTACTTACGAAACAAGCTGCGGCATCAGCTCGTCCCGCAACTCCTCGCCGCTCGACCGGATCTCGTTTACGTCGTGAGCGAGACGGCAAGGCGCCAGCGCGAACTATGGGACGCTCGTTATCGACGGATGGAGATGTGGATGGATACCTCAGTTCATTTTGAGATGAAAGCGTTTCATGTGAAACTAGACGACGTGCTCGGTTTAGATCGGTTTGAGCGACACGTCGTGGGGCGATTGCTCTCTACTCGATATGGGGTAGAGGTAGGAGAAGCGATGGAACGTCTTCTTGAGAATCCACGAGGGTCAGGACACTTTGATTTAGAAGGTCCGTGGCAACTTTGGAAACAAGGTGGAAACTTGTCATTGCAGACAACCGATCGACCGCTGCCTCTCCCGACTGAACTAGTGGTGACGACGTTCCCGGCATGCGTAACGTTCGGTGAGAGTCGATTTTCACTTGAAATCGTCGAAGAGGCACATGGCATCCCGCTCGAGGCGATCGAGTTGCCGTTGATCATCCGTTCTGTCGAGGCTGGAGATGCAATGAAACTGTCCGTCGGGACGAAAAAAGTCGCCCGCATCTTCATTGACGCGAAGATTCCGCGAGAAAAACGGCCTTTTGTCCCATTGGTAGTTGACGCAACGGGACGGATTATCGCTATAGTAGGGGTAAGAGTTTCCGATTTTCCGGATAAGTCGGGTGCGGTGTGCCCACGATTAATGGTAAAATGATGATTGTGTCGGATAAGAAAGAGGAGGATTTTAAGATGTCATTAATGAACGATATGGAGAAAGTACTGATTTCAAGCGAAGAGATTCAAGGTAAAGTGAAAGAACTCGCTACAGCACTTAGCGAAGAATATAAAGAAGAGTTCCCACTCCTCGTCTGCGTGTTAAAAGGTGCGATGCCATTCATGTCAGACCTCGTCAAAGAAATGGACATCCATTTAGAAATGGATTTCATGGACGTGTCGACGTACCATGGCGGAACGTCATCGACGGGTGAAGTTAAAATTGAGAAAGATTTAAATACATCTGTAGAAGGACGCGACATCTTGATTGTAGAAGATATCATTGATAGTGGACTCACGCTCGGCTATCTCGTCGACCTGCTCAAGTACCGCAAAGCCAAATCGGTTAAAATCGTGACGCTTCTCGATAAACCGACGGGCCGCAAGAACGGATTGTCGGCAGATTATAGCGGTTTCGTGATTCCGCACGAGTTTGTTGTCGGCTATGGTCTCGATTACGAAGAGAAATATCGTAACCTTCCGTACGTCGGTGTGCTCAAGCCGAGCATTTACGGGGGCTAACGTTTTTCTTTTGAAAATGCGTCGTGTTAAGATAAAAGAAATACCCAAAGTATACACATATACTGAATGGGCGAGAACATCGTTTCTCGGAATAGGAGGCAGAGAATGAATCGTGCAGTGAAAAACACCTTAGTTTTCGGTGTGATTTTCCTAGCCTTGATCTTGTTCCTTCAATATTTACAAAACCCGAATAGCCAGAGCGAGACGCTTACGTATTCGAAGTTCTTGGAATATGTGGAAGAAGGTCGGATTGAAACGGCAACCGTACAAGAAATTCCGGGAGCTATCTCAATCACAGGAGATCTAACAGGAGACGAAGATCAGCGTTTTGAAACGAATATCCCGGCCAACGAGGCCGAATACGCCGAAGTGCTTTCGTCACTTCGCGCGGATACTGACATCCAAATCGAAGAGGCGGAGTCGAGTGGGAACTGGTTTAGCATCGTGTTTGCGATCTTACCGTTCATCATCATCTTCATCTTATTCTTCTTCTTGCTTAACCAAGCCCAAGGTGGCGGCGGTGGCGGTCGTGTGATGAACTTCGGGAAATCGAAGGCAAAACTATACGACCAAGAGAAGCGCCGTGTGACGTTCCAAGACGTCGCCGGAGCAGACGAAGAGAAACAAGAGCTCATCGAAGTCGTTGAATTCTTGAAAGACCCTCGCAAGTTCTCGAAACTTGGGGCGCGGATTCCGAAAGGGGTCTTGCTCGTCGGTCCTCCAGGAACAGGTAAGACACTCCTCGCCCGCGCTGTAGCAGGCGAAGCTGGTGTTCCATTCTTCTCGATTTCAGGTTCTGATTTCGTTGAGATGTTCGTCGGTGTCGGGGCATCACGTGTTCGTGACTTGTTCGAGAACGCGAAGAAGAATGCACCGTGTATCATCTTTATCGACGAAATCGATGCGGTCGGACGTCAACGTGGCGCTGGTCTCGGTGGCGGCCATGACGAACGTGAACAAACGCTTAACCAACTTCTCGTCGAGATGGATGGATTTAGCGATAATGAAGGCATCATCATGGTTGCCGCGACGAACCGTCCGGACATCCTTGACCCAGCCTTGCTTCGTCCGGGCCGTTTTGACCGTCAAATCACGGTTGATCGTCCAGACGTCAAAGGTCGGGAAGAAGTTCTTAAAGTTCATGCGCGCAACAAGCCACTTGATTCGACAGTCGACTTGAAGTCGATTGCTCAGCGGACGCCTGGATTCTCGGGTGCTGACCTTGAAAACTTATTGAACGAAGCGGCGCTCGTCGCAGCCCGGTCTGACCGTTCAGCGGTATCAGTCGTGGATGTCGAGGAAGCGATTGACCGCGTCATCGCTGGTCCTTCTAAGAAGAGCCGTGTCATCTCGGAGAAAGAACGCCAAATCGTCGCCTATCATGAAGCGGGTCATACGATTATCGGGATTGAACTTGAGAATGCAGATGAAGTGCATAAAGTGACGATCGTTCCTCGCGGTAACGCAGGCGGCTATGTCGTCATGCTTCCAAAAGAAGATCGCTACTTCATGACGAAACCTGAGCTTGAAGATAAAATCGTCGGTCTCCTCGGGGGCCGCGTGGCGGAAGACGTCATCTTCGGTGAAGTGTCAACAGGAGCAAGTAATGACTTCCAACGTGCGACTGGTATCGCCCGGAAGATGGTCATGGATTACGGGATGAGCGATAAGCTCGGGCCGCTCCAACTTGGGTCGAACCATGGTGGACAAGTCTTCCTCGGCCGTGACTTCCAAACGGAACAGAACTACTCGGATGCGATTGCACAAGACATCGACCTCGAGATTCGTGATATCATCAACCGTTGTTACGCCAAAGCGAAACAAATCTTGACGGATCGTAAAGACGATCTTGAGCTCGTCGCGAAGACGTTGCTCGAAGTCGAGACGCTCGATTCGAAACAGATTCGTCACTTGATTAAGACGCGCGAATACCTTCCGCACGAACCGGAAGAGCCGTCTGAACCATCGAAAGATGATGCAAGCGACGAAGCGAAGAAAGATGAGGCGGCCGTCAAGCGCGGACAAGTCATCGATCAGCCTGGAGTCGTTCAAGAAGCGAAGCCGGATGTTGTCCCTGAAGGCGATAAGCCGGAAGCGACACCGACGGAACGCCCGAACAACGAATCACGGTAAGTGTAAGAGACGAATGCCCTAAACAAGGCATTCGTCTTTTTTCGTGTTATAATTCGAGCGAACTGTAATTGACAACAAAGTGAGGAACGCTATCATGATTTTAGTGATTGATGTTGGGAATACAAATATTGTCCTTGGGATGTATGACGGCGAGACACTCGTCCATCATTGGCGCATCTCGACAGACCGCACGAAAACGACCGATGAATACGGCATGCTCGTGAAATCACTGTTCGATCATTCGAACGTCTCATTCGATCAGATTGATGGTGTGATTCTGTCTTCGGTCGTTCCGCCGGTCATCTTTCCGCTCGAGCAGATGTCGCAGCGCTACTTTAACGTCCGACCGATTGTCGTCGGTCCCGGCGTAAAAACCGGTCTCGACATTCATGTTGATAATCCGCGTGAAGTCGGAGCGGACCGCATCGTCAACGCGGTTGCTGGAATTGCCAAGTATGATGGACCGCTCATCATCGTCGATTTCGGAACGGCGACGACGTACTGCTATATTGATGAGAACCGCCGTTATCACGGAGGCATCATTTCACCGGGGATCATGATTTCGGTCGAGGCGCTCTATCAACGGGCGGCCAAGCTGCCGCGCATCGAGCTCGCGACACCGCCTACGGTCGTTGGGAAAAATACAATTCAAGCGATGCAGTCCGGGACGTATTACGGCTATGTCGCACAAGTCGATGGCATTGTCGGTCGTATGAAGCGTGAAGTCGGAGAAGCGACCGTGATTGCCACGGGCGGTCTCGCACGTTTGATTAGCGAGCATGCCGAGACGATTGATGTCGTCGATTCATTTTTGACGCTCGATGGGCTTCGTCTCATCTATGAGCGCAACCAGAAATAAACTTAAAGGAGTTACTCGATATGATTCAACCAGAACAACAAGCATTACTTGACCAAATGAAAGCCGATTACCTCGTCCGTGCCCTCGGGTTCAACGGGGAAGTCCGCGCGTTTGCCGTCCGGACGACGAAAACGATCTTTGAAACGCAACTCCGTCACCAGACGACACCGGTCGCTTCAGCAGCGCTCGGGCGCACGATGACGATCGGGACGATGATCGGTGCGATGCAAAAAGGCGCCGCTCGCGTGACGCTCAAAGTCGAAGGCGATGGACCGATTGGGAAAATCATCGTCGATGCCGATACGGCGGGAGACGTGCGCGGTTACGTGTCACATCCTCGTGTCGAAGGCGGCACGTTCGTGAATGATCACGGTTTGACGAAGTTGAAAGTCGGTGAAGCCGTCGGACGCGGGACGATTTCGGTCATTAAAGACCTCGGTTTGAAAGACTTTGTCGGCGGCTCGTCTGAGATTCAAACGGGTGAGATTAGCGAAGACTTCACGTACTACTTTGCGACGTCAGAACAAGTACCGTCAGTCGTCGGTGCGGGTGTGCTCGTCCTTCCAGAAGATGAATCGATTCTTGCGGCCGGTGGCATTATCGTTCAATTGATGCCGGATGCGTCAGAAGAGACGATTCAAGCGCTTGAACAGGCGCTCAAGACGTTCCCGCCAGTGTCGGTGCTCATCGGAGAAGAGAAGACACCGGAAGAGATGCTCCATATGCTCCTTGGCGACAGCCTCGAAGTGTTGGATCAAAAGCCGGTCCAATTCAATTGCACATGTGGTCGCGACCGTATGGAAAGCGCGATTATCGGGCTCGGTGCCGAAGAGATTCGTCACATGATTGAAGAGGATGGCGGCGCTGAAGCGGTTTGTCACTTCTGTGGCGAGAAATACCACTTCTCGGCGGAACAATTAGAAACGATGAAACAACAAGCACGTTGACCGCTTTGCTCCAAATTGCATATTTTGAATCTGATAGGGTATGATTACAATATCGGAATAGTCGGAATTATGGAGGAGGAAATGAAATGCGTATCGTAGATTCAGTAACAGACTTGATTGGAAAGACACCGATTGTGAAGTTGAATGGATTGACTGGCGCTGAAGATGCCACGGTTTACTTGAAATTGGAGTATATGAACCCGGGCTCTAGCGTAAAAGACCGGATTGCGCTCGCTATGATTGAAGCGGCGGAACGAGAAGGGGTCTTGAAACCAGGAGATACGATTATCGAACCGACCAGTGGGAACACGGGAATCGGTCTCGCCATGGTCAGTGCGGCCAAAGGCTATAAAGCGATTTTGGTCATGCCGGAAACGATGAGCATGGAACGTCGCAATTTGCTTCGTGGCTACGGTGCCGAACTCATTTTGACGCCGGGTCCTGAAGGGATGGGCGGAGCGATTCGCCGTGCGACGGAAGAGGCTGAACAAAACGGTTATTTCCTCCCGCAGCAGTTTAACAATGAAGCCAACCCGAACGTGCACGAGATGACGACGGGACCTGAAATCGTCGACGCGTTCGATGCGTCAGGTCTTCAAGTCGATGCGTTCATCGCCGGCGTCGGGACAGGTGGAACAATCACGGGAGCGGGTAAAGTGTTGAAAGCCCACTATCCGAACGTTCAAATCCTAGCGGTCGAACCGGTCGATTCACCGGTCTTGTCGGGTGGTAAACCAGGCCCGCATAAAATCCAAGGGATCGGGGCCGGGTTCATCCCGTCGATTCTCGATACGGAGATTTATGAAGGTGTCCTTCAAATCACGACCGATCAGGCGTTCGAATACGCACGTCTTGCGGCCAAAACGAACGGCGTGCTCGGAGGCATCTCGTCTGGGGCGGCGATCGCTGCCGCTGTCGATACGGCCAAACGTCTCGGCAAAGGGAAAAACGTGCTGGCGATTATCCCGTCAAACGGAGAACGCTACCTCAGCACACCGCTCTATCAATTCGATGAAGAATCAGATAGCGTACGCTCGTAAACAAACGGCAGTTACCGGGAGACAACTTCTTTCGGTAACTGCCTTTTCTTGTGTACAATTAAAGGCATGAATCAGTGGAACGGGGGAATGTGGCGTGAGACAAACAGCGTTCAAAACCATGCGCATGACAAAAGAGAAAATGTACGACACGTACATGACATTGACCGAAGGAAAGAACAACTACGCGTGGCTAGAGAGTGGACGAGTCGGTCGCTATACGATGGCCGGTGTCGAACCGTTCGCTACGCTTCACGTGAAAGATGGGGTCGGAACGTTCGTCACAGTAGAGGCGACCGAAACACTGTACGGTGAGCCGCTCGACATCGTCGAAACGGTACGAGCCCGTTACGCTACCGAGCGGCCAGCTGGTGCTCCCCCATTTTTCGGCGGGATGATCGGTTATGTGAGCTATGATGTAGCCCGTACCCTCGAACGTTTACCACGGCAAGCGGAAGACGATTTGGCAACACCGGACGTTTCATTCTTGCTGTTCGATGAAGTAGCGGTCTTCGATGAAGAAGAATCGCTCTTATACGTGATGGTCACGGCCGATGAGCAAGCGGAGGCGAAGCTCGAGCGCTTTGCCGCCCTTTGGCGAACAGAAACACATTATGCGTTTCCGCCGCTTACGAGCGGAACGGTCGAGCGATCCCGTTCGCTGTCACAGGATGAATTCGTTGCGGCCGTGCAAAAGATTCAAGACTACATCGTCGAGGGCGATGTGTTCCAAGTGAATTTGAGCGTCCGGCAGTCGGAACCGCTGCTCGCACACCCGCGTCACATCTACGACACGCTCCGGAAAGTGAACCCTTCACCGTATATGGGTTATTTCGTTGACGACTCGCTCACGATGGTGTCGGCTTCACCAGAACTGTTGATTGAAAAACATGGCGCCGCCATCTCGACCCGTCCGATCGCCGGAACGAGACCGCGAGGCCGGGATGAGGCGGAAGATCTGGAACTGGCTCGGACGCTGCTCGACAATGAGAAAGAGCGGGCCGAACACGTCATGCTCGTCGACCTTGAACGAAACGACTTGGGCAAAGTCGCGGCTTACGGGACAGTGCATGTCGATGAACTGATGGTCATCGAGAAGTACTCGCACGTCCAACATATTGTCTCGAACGTGCGCGGTTTGATGCGGGACGGCGTATCGGGAGCCGAAGCACTCGGCGCGATGTTCCCGGGCGGCACCATCACCGGGGCGCCGAAAATCCGGACGATGGAAATCATCGAGGAACTCGAACCGGTCCGGCGTGGGATTTACACCGGCTCATACGGCTGGCTTAGTTGGGATGATGACCTCGTGTTCAACATCACGATTCGGACGATGGTCGTGAAGGACGGAATCGCCCATGTTCAGGCGGGTGCCGGGATTGTGATTGATTCGGATCCTGAAGCGGAGTACGCCGAATCACTTTCCAAGGCGAAAGCGCTATGGACGGCGAAAGAAATGACGGAGGCGACGGTATGATTTTACTCATCGATAACTATGACTCGTTCACATACAATTTAGTTCAATACTTTGGGGAGCTCGGTGAACAACTCGTCGTCCGTCGTAACGATGACATCACGATCGAGGAAATTGAAGCGCTCGCCCCAAGTTATCTCGTCATTTCGCCTGGTCCGTGCACACCGAGTGAGGCGGGTATCAGCATCGATGCGATTCAGGCGTTTGCCGGTCGCCTCCCAATCCTTGGCGTCTGTCTCGGACATCAAGCGATTGCTCAAGCGTTCGGCGGAAAAGTCGTCCATGCCGAGCGGCTCATGCATGGCAAGACGTCAGCGATTCAACATGACGGAAACACGCTGTTTAACGGCATCCCGCAACAGACAATCGTGACACGCTACCATTCGCTCGCGGTCGAACGAGATACCTTACCGTCGTGCTTGAAAGTCACGGCCGAGACGGGCCTAGGAGAGATTATGGCACTCCGGCATGAAACGTTACCGATTGAAGGGGTGCAGTTTCATCCGGAAGCGGTTTTGACAGAACACGGCAAAGACATGATTCGTAATTTCGTCGAGGTGTATCGTCATGTGGCTTTGGCATAATGGCGAACTGCGGGGCAGCTCTGAAGTAACGATTCCGGTGGAAGATCACGGATTTTTATATGGGATGGGCCTGTTCGAGACGTTTCGAACGTTCAATGGCATCCCGTTCTTGTTTGATCTTCACTGGGAACGTCTCGAAAAGAGCTTAGCGGAACTATGGATTGATTTACCGTATACGAAACAAGAGATGGAGCAGGCGATTCAAGACGTCGTTCGTCAAAACGGGACCCCGAACCTGTATGTGCGCTTGAACGTGTCCGCGGGGGTGGCGCCACTTGGACTCTACGACGGACGCTACACTCGTCCGAACGTGACACTGCTCGTCAAGCCGTTACCGGAATCGTTCCAGCCCACGGAAAAACGGCTGGAAGCCATCCCGTTTCCGAGAAGTCGGCCCGAAGCGGCATTCCGCTTAAAATCCCATCATTATATGAACAATATATTAGGGAAGCGCATGCTCGTTGATCGGGAGGCGGAAGGACTGTTCGCCGATGACTCAGGACATGTCGTAGAAGGGCTCGTTTCGAACGTCTTTTGGGTCGAAGCTGACCAACTTTGGACGACGCCGCTCGCGACGGGACCTCTGGCTGGGGTCACGCGACGTTGGGTGATGGATACGTTTGATGTGAAGGAACGTGATGTGACGTTTGCTGAACTTACACAGGCAGACGAGATTTGGTTGACCAATTCGGTTCAACAGATTGCTCCGGTCACAGACTATGCCGGGAACAGTTATCCAGGAAAAGACGGAGTAAAATTTAAAGCATGTTGGTCTGTCTTGTTGCATGCGATTGAAAGGGAAGGAACGCGATGACAAAAATCATGGGAATTTTAAATGTGACACCGGATTCGTTTTCGGACGGAGGACGGTATACGGCGCTCGAACAGGCGGTCGCTCACGCCAAGCAACTCGTTCAAGACGGAGCGGACGCGATTGATATCGGCGGGGAATCGACACGGCCGGGAGCCCGGTTCGTCTCGGCGGAAGAAGAAATCGAGCGAGTCATTCCTGTCATTCGTCAACTGAAGCAAGAGCTCGACGTGCTCATCTCGATCGATACGTACAAACCGGTGGTGGCAAAGGCAGCATTAGAAGCCGGGGCCGATATCATCAATGACGTCTGGGGCTCGAAGTGGGGTGATCAATCGATGGCACAAGTGGCACGGGCGTTTAATGTTCCTATCATTTTGATGCACAATCGCGACAATCGAAATTATGGACATTTCATCGAGGAGGTCGTCGGTGACTTGTATGAATCGATTGAAATCGCTCAAGCGGCAGGTGTGCCGGATGAGATGATTTGGTTAGACCCGGGAATCGGCTTTGCGAAAGACTATGCGCAAAACATGGAACTGATGAATCGACTCGACGTGATCACGAACCTCGGTTATCCGGTGTTACTCGGGACGTCGCGGAAATCATTCATCGGGCAAGCGCTTGATCTACCGACCGAAGAACGACTGGAAGGGACACTGGCGACGACGTGTCTAGGTATCATGAAAGGCTGTGCGTGGATTCGGGTCCATGACGTACGAGAGAATAAACGAGCGTCACTCATGATGGACGCGATGCTGGGAGGCGGACAAATTGGATAAGATGTTTGTGGATGGGATGCGTTTTTATGGCTATCACGGTGTGTTTGCAGAAGAGAATCGACTCGGTCAACGGTTCAACATCGATTTAATGTGTGAGTTGGATTTGGCGCCGGCCGGACAATCGGACGATTTGGCAGACGGCGTCAGTTACGCGGGACTCTATCAATTGACGGAAGACATCGTCACTGGGGAGCCGGTCAATCTGCTCGAGACGCTGGGCGAGCGCATCACGACGGCTGTCTTGGCCCACAGCGACAAGATCCAAAGCGTCACCGTCAAAGTGATCAAGCCGGACCCGCCCATCCCGGGTCATTATGACTCAGTCGCAATCGAGATGACACGGAGACGGAACGTATGATGTACGTAGCGCTGGGATCAAACATCGGGGAGCGTGCCAACTATCTGGCAGAAGCGATTCAAGCGATGGCGGCAAACGGTCTTCAGGTGATGAAAGAGTCGTCCGTATATGAGACGGCTCCGGTCGGATACACAGATCAGCCATCTTTCTACAATATGGTCGTCGAAGTTGAGCCGTCCTTTTCTGCGGAAGCGGCCTTGCTTCAACTCCAACAGATTGAACGGGACCTAGGGAGAGAGCGGTTATTCAAAAACGGACCGCGTACAATCGACCTTGACATCTTGGTCTATAACAGCGAAGATATACAATCGAAGCAGTTAACTGTTCCGCATCCACGGATGCATGAACGCGCTTTTGTACTTGCCCCGTTCGCGGAGATTGCTCCGGTGGTCGAGGTAAAGGGAATGACGGTGCGGGCATTACTTGAAGCCCTCCCTGAGTCGGAACGGCAAGATGTCGTCCGTCTCGGACCGTTACAATCATTGGTCAACTCGGTTTAACGTTAGCAAAGGAAGTGGAGAAGTGTCAGGGTTCAAAATTGGTAATATCGATATAAAGAACCGCGCCGTCCTTGCCCCGATGGCCGGAGTGACAAACCCTGCGTTTCGTTTGATCGCTAAAGAATTTGGCGCGGGACTCGTCTGTGCTGAAATGGTCAGCGATAAAGGGATTTTATTGGAGAACGCAAGAACGCTCCGGATGCTCTACGTCGATGAACGGGAAAAACCGCTCAGCCTTCAGATTTTTGGTGGTTCGAAAGACACACTCGTCAGAGCGGCCCAGTACGTGGATCAAAACACGAATGCGGACATCATTGATATCAATATGGGTTGCCCAGTCCCGAAAGTCACGAAGTGTGAGGCGGGTGCCAAATGGTTGCTTGACCCGGATAAAGTTTATGAGATGGTGAACGCCGTGTCGCAAGCGGTCGATAAGCCGGTCACGGTCAAAATGCGCCTCGGTTGGGACGAAGACCATATTTATATTCTCGACAATGTTCGGGCGGCTCAATCTGGAGGAGCGGCGGCGATTGCGATTCATGGTCGTACGCGGTCTCAACAATATGAAGGAACAGCGAATTGGGATTGGATTGGCGAAGCCAAGAAGATTGCGACGGTTCCGATTATCGGTAACGGCGATATCTCGACACCTCAAGAAGCAAAACATGCGATTGATCACTACGGTGTCGATGCCGTCATGATTGGGCGGGCAGCACTTGGTAACCCATGGATGCTGTATCAAACGGTGCAGTATTTGGAAACGGGTGAACTTCCGCCAGAACCAGCGGCGCGTGAAAAAATCGACATCTGTATGTTGCACCTCGATCGCTTGATTGCCATCAAAGGAGAAGTGACGGCCGTTCGCGAGATGCGTCAACATGCGGCGTGGTACTTGAAAGGGTTGAAAGGCAGCGGCCCGGTTCGGAAGCAAATCAACGAAACGGAATCGCGAGATGCTTTTGGCATCGTGTTGTATCATTTTGTGGAACAGCTCGAGCGACAAATGCAAGAAGTGTGAACTAGTGAAAAAAATTGATTTGTGGTAAGCTTGTTTGGCGAAAAAGTGAACCACACAAGCAAACGGTTTAGGCTGTGCTGTTGGCCGTGAGGCTGACAGTTTTTTATTAGACATCCCCAATACGTATAGAGGAGTGAATGGAGTAGTGAGTCACGAGTTGGAAATGAACGATCAAATGCAGGTTCGGTTTGAAAAAATGACCGAGATGCGTGAACAAGGGCTTGACCCGTTCGGACGTCGGTTCGAACGTTCTGCCCACGCCGGTGAATTACATGAACAATATGAGGCGATTGAAAAAGAAGCCTTGGCCGAACAAGACGTCGAAGTGACGCTTGCCGGACGAATCATGACGAAACGTGGAAAAGGGAAAGTCTTTTTTGCCCACATCCAAGACGTCACAGGACAAATCCAAATTTACGTTCGTAAAAATGACGTAGGTGACGAACCGTTCGATTTATTCAAATCATCTGACCTTGGTGACATCGTCGGTGTGAAAGGGAAGTTGTTCAAGACGAACGTCGGCGAATTGTCGATTCATGTTGAAGAGTTCGAACTCTTAACAAAAGCACTTCGTCCGCTTCCTGATAAATACCATGGCTTAAAAGATGTTGAGCAACGCTATCGTCAACGTTATTTGGATTTGATTACGAATAACGATTCGCGTCAAACGTTTATTCTGCGTAGCCGCATCATCTCGGAAATTCGGAATTTCTTGAACCATCGCGGTTACTTGGAAGTCGAAACGCCGATGTTGCATACAATCGCAGGTGGAGCGGCGGCCCGTCCGTTCTTGACGCACCATAATGCACTTGATATGGAATTATATATGCGGATCGCCATCGAGCTTCATTTGAAGCGCTTGATTGTCGGTGGTCTCGAGCGCGTGTATGAGATTGGCCGTGTCTTCCGTAATGAGGGGATCTCAACACGTCATAACCCAGAGTTCACGATGATTGAATTGTATGAAGCGTATGCGGACTATAATGACATCATGGATTTGACGGAAGAACTCGTAGCTCACGTAGCCCAAGAAGTGCTTGGCACGACGGACGTTCAATATGGAGAAGATACGATTCATTTGGCTATCGGTTGGAAACGTGCGCACATGGTCGACTTGGTTAAAGAAGAAACAGGCGTCGATTTCTGGCAACAGATGTCTGATGAAGATGCACGTGCGCTTGCAAAAGAGCACGGTGTCGAGTTTCAAGACCACATGACATTCGGTCACATCGTCAATGAATTCTTTGAGCAGAAAGTCGAAGAAACATTGTTACAACCGACGTTTGTCACAGGTCACCCTGTCGAAGTATCGCCATTGGCGAAAAAGAACGATACAGATCCACGCTTCACGGATCGATTTGAATTGTTCATCGTTCGTCGTGAACATGCGAACGCCTTCACGGAATTGAATGATCCGATTGATCAGCGTGAGCGTTTCGAAGCTCAACTTCTTGAGAAAGAAGCAGGGAATGACGAAGCTCATGAATTGGACAACGATTTCCTTGAGGCGCTCGAATACGGAATGCCACCAACGGGTGGTCTTGGAATCGGAATCGATCGCCTCGTCATGTTGTTGACGAATGCACCATCGATTCGTGATGTTCTATTGTTCCCGACGATGAGACACCAACAGTAAAGAATCGTTTTAACCTCTCGCTCTTACGGGCGAGAGGTTTTTCTATGGAGAAGGTTGCCGGTTTAAAGAGGCTAAAAACTTTTTTAGAAAAACTTTTGCAAAAACTCTTGCGTTCTATTTAGGGATGCGGTAAAGTAATAAACGTTGCCGCTGATGGCAGCGGAAAAGAATAAAAAAGTGGTTGACAACTGTGTCGATGACTTGTATTATTTTAAGAGTCGCCAATGAGCGACAGACGAACTTTGAAAACTGAACGATGAGGCAAAAATAAGTTTTACAATTTTTGAATGAAGCGCAAGCTTCGTCATTTTTAAAGAGCTATATCAAATTCTTTGGAGAGTTTGATCCTGGCTCAGGA
>NZ_JACSLH010000014.1:0-47392 GCF_018618035.1 Exiguobacterium sp. s64 | reverse complement strand
ATGTCGACTTCTCGTCATAAAAAAACACTCCCCAATCAGATAAACAGATTTGTTATTTCATCTGTCTACTTATTGGGGAGCATATCACTACGCGAGTGGGCTCGTCGATAATCGGGCGTTAGCCCGGTGTTTTAATATCTTCCTCTACCGTATAGCGGGAGAACCAGTGCAACATGGCATCCGCCTCTTGCTTCGGGATATCCTCAATCAATTCATGTGATAGGACACCGCGCGTCGAGAACAGGACGTTACATACATCGAAACGGCGCTGGAGCGGCGTCTGCGTCACTTGAATCTGTTCGATCCTCGGCTTGTCCGTCAAGAACGACGTGACGTTGAAGGCGCCGGTCCGTAGTTCTATGAACTGACCGTTCTGGGCGTAGCGTGTCGTCATATAGCTCAACAAACGGCCGCCGATGATAATGGCCCACAACAGGATGAGCCACCAGGCATACTCACGGAAGAAGTACAGTACGACTCCCGAGACGATCAGTCCGACCCAGCTGATGCGCAACAGTTTAACCCAGAGGGAACGCTTCGGCAGGCGATGGAGCGCATCAGACCAGACGAACTGGTCGAAGTGTTCGTTCAAAACATTCATTGCCCGCTCTCGTTTCACGAACGGCAGGATGGTCGATGATTCATTTTTCAACTCGTCCATCGTCCCCGCTGCGACGAGTTCGACACCGACGATATGGAACCACCGCCGGATGAACGTCTCTTTGACCCGGACCGCTTGAATCTTCTCGTACGGAATCTCTTTGGCGGAACGGTTGAGCAATCCCTTCTCGACGCGAATGCGGTCGCCGCGTCGTTCGAGTCGGAAATTCCCGTATTTCAAGAAATTGATGACCATGCCGATGACAATCGACAAGATCAGGACCGCTAAGACGAGCACACCAACCGCGATGATTGACGCATGGACGACCCAATCCCCAATCGTATCGAACGTCCCGTCGAGATTGATGAAGTCATCAATCGACGAGATGATTGTCGAGGCGACCGGGAAGATGGCGAACACTGACAATGACGTCAGCGAGGCGATGATGATTTCTCGGGTTGAGAGGGCGTACAGTAAACGGCTCGACGGTTTTTCAATCGCCACCGGTGCAACTGTCCCGTCCGTCTCCCCTTCTACCGGTATGTCGGTCTCGGTCTTGCGATGACGCACCTGGTCAAGGATGTCCTCGAGCCGCTTCGCCTCGTTCGGGAAGACGCCGGCCAGTTTGAACGAGGCGTCGTCACTGTTCGCGTTCGTGTCGAACGTCAACTCGACGACCCCGAGCAATCGGTACAAGAACGGGCTGTTCGAATGGACACTTTGAATCTTATAGAGCGGAAGCGACTTCTCTTTCTTAATCCAATTGCCATCGATGATATATACCGTCTTCTCATCGAGCGCATACCGGAAGTTGAGCCAGCCGAAGAACTTCTGCAAAATATCGAACAAGAGGAACAGCAGAATCCCGACCCGCAAGATAATGCCGAACGTCGAACTCCAGTCATTGTTGATGACGAACAACAACACGAGTGGGATGATAAATGACTTGATGAGCTCTAAGACACGCAACAGCAAGACGCGACTCGGCAGGCGATGCCATGTGAGAGCGGCTTCCGTCATATGACATCCTCCTCCTCGATGCGGGCATAGACCGCGATCTGTTCACGGAGCGACTTCGCGAACGATTCTTCAATCGCATAGATGTCATGTGATCCGGCGGCCGTCCCGATCGTGATCGTCTGCAAGCCGTACTTTCGTAGCAACGGGCCTTGCTGGGCGTGGACGTATTGGACTTTCGTCATCGGAATCAATACGTCATGCGTCGTGATGATCCCGTGATGCAGGCGGATCTCGAGTGGTTTCACGTCATACGTGAACCGCTCTTGCTTCCACTTTTGGAAGACGACGATGTCGATCACACTATAGATGAGATCGATGGCGAGTAAAGCGTACATCGTATATTGGAGCCACGTCGGCCAGTCAAAATAGAGCGCGGCGGCGACGAGTCCACCTATGATGACGAGGCCGATGAGATAAAAGATGGCACTCGACAACCGGAAGACGGTACGTGCCTCAATCGGCAATGTGCCGCTGAATGATGTTGGTGTTGTTTCTATGTCTGACATTAGTGTTTCCCCCTAACAATTCGGAGCATGTGCCCGTTCTACCTCTAGTATACGGTGCACTCCCTAAAAAAGTTTCAAATTGAGGTCGGGAAACTGTTCAACCGTGATCTCATCAACTCAAAGCGCGGTTTGTCTTCGGCCTCCACTTGCTGGATAAGGCGGTCGAGTGCGGCGACACCTTCCCCCTGTAGCGCAGCGTCTAGATGACCGGTCAGTTTAATCGACGCGAACGTACTTGCCATGATAGCGACGTCACAGTCGAAGCCATATTCATATGTCGCCCAGTCGTCCGGGCTCGACACGTCCCGCTCCATCCAGCCCGACACGTCCCGCTCCATCCAGCCCGACACGATGTCGTACGCCCCGACGAGAAAATCGATGTCCCGCTGTTTTCGAATCGCATCCTCGAACATCACGAGAACGTCGGCCCCTTAGTCACTGCCGAACGGACTGTACTCATCCCTGCAATCCAAGTAAAAATCCTCCTGAAAATGATCATTGAACCGAGGGTGTGCGGTGAGTCGGTCAGGACCGACTTCCGGGTCGTCGACATAAATGAAGTCGTCCCAATCAATCTCGGTCTCGATGTACCCTTTCCGGAGTTTCTGGCGAACCAGCTTGTCCGCTTCTTTCTGACAGACGTCCTCCGATTCGAACGATTTGATTTGCACTTTCCCGATTGTCCCGAGCTTTCCGTAATGTAAGGCGAACTCGTCGGACCCGACACGGATGTTCCAAAACTTCGTGGTGTGTTGTAAGTAGGTTTGCATCTGCTCATCCCCATATCGCTTAAGATGTTTTCATTATACGCAGAATTTGAACGATGAAGGACCAGATCAATCTAATGTAATTAAATTCAATTATTGACATTATTTTTTTATAATGGAATATATAAGTATAAACTTATGCGATGTAGTAACGGTTTGATTGGTAGATCCGTTTTTTTTATCAATAGAATCAAATAGAAGGTGAATCACTTCTGCGAAATAAAGTAGCAATGTGTATTCTACTAACAATAACTTAATCTTACAAAAGTAGGCAGGCATTTTGATGATGGAGGGTTTATGCAGAAAAGAAAAATGTATTATTTTATCATTTCGACCTTGGTCATCCTCGCTTTATTTAAAACCGGCGGGACTTTCCTTTATGGAATGATTGTAGATCGTCCCACCCAACAAGACATGTCGGGAAATCCAAGGTATATCGACGGTGAGTTGGCAACCTTTAAAGACAAAACAGAGAATCTAGAGGATACTAATGATATACCGAAGTGGTATGATCTTTTGTCGAAAGAACGGTTTGAGAAGAAGACGTCTGGCGAAGATCAAGAGACTGTTTCAGATGTCCTAAAATGGGCAGTTATAGCTTTCTTGCTCATTTTATTTCTCAAGTACTACAAGCGCGTACGAAACTGGTGGGATAAGCGGCGACGCAAAGCGACACCGTCCTCAGCTGACGAGAGACCATTATCATCTCGAGCCAACATGAACACGGTGACCAATACAACACCAACCTTTCTTTATGCCTCTGATACTGAGCTTGGGAAACTACTCGTGGAGTTGAATGACATCTTGAGCGACACTCAAAAACGAAAACCTCACGAGACCGTCTCAGAGTGGTTTGCACGCATTCGATTCGAACAATCTGTGAAACCTTATGCCGATGTACGATATGGAGAACTGGACGTGATCGACGAGCGCTCACTTCATGATTTCAAAGTATCTGTCAGACAATACATCCAACACTATAAAGGAGAGAAATCTTGATGAACATTCGTACGATGATTGAGGAAATCAACCAAGTCTATTTGGGCAATCCGACAGTAGTAGAGTTGTGTGTGACATCACTTTTGGCAAACGGACATGTTCTCTTAGAAGATGTACCGGGCACCGGAAAGACGATGTTGGCCAAGACATTGGCGACGAGTTTCCACGGCGACTTTTCAAGAATTCAGTTCACAGCCGACTTATTACCGTCAGATATTGTCGGTTCAGATTTTTTCAATCTAAAGACGCAAGAGTTTGAAAACAAGCAAGGCCCAATCTTCGCCAACATCGTGCTCATCGATGAAATCAACCGGGCCGTCCCACGTACCCAGTCTGCATTGCTTGAAGCGATGGAAGAACGACAGGTGACGGTCGGGGGCAAGACATATCACCTTCCTACCCCATTCTTCGTCATCGCGACGCAAAACCCGATTGAATCATCTGGTACCTTTTCTTTGCCTGATGCGCAGCTTGACCGGTTCATGATGTGTTTACATACAGGGTACCCGACCGAAGAATTCGAACTTCAATTGTTGGAGGAATCCGTCACCGAGACCCGGAAGGCGGTACTGGCGAATGTCGATTTCGAGCAACTCCTACAATATCGAGCCGATGCCATGAAAATCCACATCTCGAAAGATGTGTTACGTTATATCGTCTCGATTGCGACCGCGTCACGTAGTCACCGGAATGTTCAGACGGGGATCAGTCCACGTGCGACGATCGCGCTCTCGAAAGCCGCTCAAAGTTATGCCTATATCCAAAATCGTGACTATGTCACACCAGAGGACATCAAGTTCTTGGCCCCATACGTTTTCGCACATCGATTGACACTGACGCTCGAGGGCGAGATCAAGTCCTCGAAGGCCATGGTCATGGAAGAACTCTTGGCGACCATCCCGGTCCCGGTCGAGATGGGCATGTGACTCCGATGAACATCACGACCAATGTATTTTTCTTGCTTGAAAAACGAATCCAAATCGTCTTATTTTCAGTGATGGTCATCTTGTTGTTCGTGCCGTACCTCTCGATCTTTTCATTCGTTCTTGCTGTTTTTTTGGCAGCAAGTCTTTATATCGAGCGTTACACGAAACGACTGACTGCACAAATGGACGTCACGTGGAGACAGTTCGACTCGATTCTGTTCAAGGACGAAAGTTGTAAGTTCACCCTTGAACTGACGAACGTGCACCTCTTAAACGAAATGGGCACGAAAACGTATATACGTACGCCAAAGGATGGACCTTACGTCGTGAACTTAGAGGGGCATACGGAAACCATCATCGAATTGGACGAGCTGCCGTCTGATTTCGTCTTCGAACTTACAAGTAATCGAAGAGGGCCCATCGAAATAGCAGAAATCTCCATCACGATTAGCTTGCCTCTATCGTTAGGGACGTTAACACTCTATTTGGCTCCCCCTTTACGTTGGACGGTATATCCATCGATTTCAAGTACTCATGCGCAGCGTATACGATCACACCTGAAGCTTGGTGAGCGCGTCTCTAAATATTCTCCAATTAAGGATCGATTACTACAAATCTCATCGAAGCCCTATGAGGATGAACCGTCTAGACAAATCGACTGGTATGCGACGGCGAAGAAATCCACTTTGCAAACGAAACTGTACCAGCCGGTCAATCAAGACATGTTCACGGTGTATCTCGACTTGTCGGCTTCGAACGGGATCGGCCTTCATCATCAGTTCGAAGAGTTGATAGAGGATACGGCATTGGTCAGTCGGGAATTGATTGAAAGCGGCGGGAAGGTCGAGCTGTTTGTGAACCGATTAGATCAAAAGGGACATGTCAATCACTTGAGCATCCAAGAAGGGGCGAAGCAGCTTAAAAACATCCTCGCCTTACTCTCTAGTCTCTCGGAGCAAGATCACTATATGGGTTCAACCCGTTTCTCGCCTTACGTGACGAAAATAAAAAACAAGCAAGCTCAGCTCATAAAAATCGCCTCACCTCACTGACTTTTTAAAAGCCAAGTAAGGTAAGGCGATTTTTTTAACAGACATTCAGTCTTCAAAGAACCACTTCTTGCGTGGCTCCACTTTCAAATTGTCCCCATGCTTCTTCATCTCGGTGATGAGGTAGCGTTCGAGTTCGTTCATCGCCTTGACCCAGTCCGTCATCGTTGCGACGAGCGGGACGACGGTCAGGATGAGGTCTTCCTCTTCATCCCGCATCTTCTCGATCATCAGCTTGGCGAAGTCGAAGTTCTCGTGGATAAGATCCTCTTCCCGGTCGATGATGTGCTCGTTCTCTAACTCATAAGCCGAGAATAGACGCTCATGTCGTCTGAGCAAGTGTCGCATATGACGCATCAATTCGTCCTTGAGCTGTGGAGGCAAGTGTTCGAGCGTCAGAAAATCGTCATGCAGCTTGTCGAGTACGTGGATAGCGGCACTGTTCGTATCAATCATTTTCGACTTCAAGACGGCTCGGCGATAAATCGGTGTCTTCTTCTCGAGCCAGCGGTTGGCTTTAATCTCTTCTTCAAAGAAGTCGTACGTTGTCTTCGAATCCCGATGTTTCTTCTTCGTCTCCTCGAGTGACTCGAACGACGAGCGCCCCCCTTCCGTTTCCGAGAACAGACGGGCGATACGGACGGCCATTTGGAAGACGGTCGTAATTTCGTCCTCAAGTTTCCGCTCATAGCGTGGCGGGAACAAGAGCGCGTTGACGAGAAGCGCCACCGTGATCCCCATCATGATAAGCAAGTAACGTTCTCCGGCGAACATCCAGACGGGCATGTCCGATTGGCTCGCCCCTTCCATAATCAGAATCGTCGTCAAGATGACGGTCCGGGTCGTCGACTCGAGGTTCAAGAAGAGAAGGATCGAGATGGCGATGATGATGACGACCCCGATGGCGATCGGTGTCGGGTTCGGCGTCAACATTAAGGAGAAGACGGCGAGCAAAGCCCCGATCAAGTTCCCTTTTAATTCTTCTAATAGCCGGACACCCGTCTGGTAAACAGACGGCAATAACGCGAGCGAGGCCGCGAGCGCCGGTACGACGATCTGTTGAAATTGAAATGCCTCGGCGATGAGTAACACCAAGGCGACGGATATGCCGGTCTTGATTGTTCTAGCTCCAAATCTCATGCGGTGTCGACACCGAGGTGTCTTCCTCCCTTTATACACGTCTTAACTTTTTGTATCCCACTTACCATGCCCTGAAACCTCAAAACATTTCAAGCCGTTGTCCCCTGTTTCGATAGCGCTTCCGTGGTATGATGGCGTTGGATATTTTCTTTAATCTTGATGGGGAGGGGTTTACTTGTCAACCATTGCTTTATTTGGAGGGAGCGGCCGCACGGGGATACGGTTGCTCGAACGTTTATTAGAAGACGGACACGACGTCCGACTGTTGTCACGCCGTGAGGTCGAACCGAGAGAACGACTCACGGTCATCATCGGGGATGCCACCGATGCAGATGCCATCGCGGAGACGGTGCAATCAGCCGACGTCGTCATGTCGGCGCTCGGCACAGACAAGCAGAACGTCTTGTCCCGCTTCACCCCACTCGTCATCTCGGCGATGGAAGCAAACGGAGTGACCCGCATCTTGACGGTCGGGACGGCCGGCATCTTGCAGGCACACGATTCCAATCACTATCGCTTCGAGACCCGAGAATCGAAACGTTCGATGACGACCGCGGCCGAGGACCACGCCAAGGCGTACGAACTGCTCGACGCATCGACGCTCGATTATACAATCGTCTGCCCGACGCAATTGATTGAAGACGCGTCCGTCGGGAACATCGTCATCACAGCTGACGTGCTCGGGACGCAGAACTCGGGACCAATCTCGCGTGACGATGTGGCGGAGCTCGTCATTCAAGCCTGGAAAGACAAATCATATCGTAGACACCGCGTCGGCATCACGACGGAATCATAAGTAGGGGATGGGGATTTATGAACGAACAACGCATGCGCCTCGCGCAATTGACCGACGTATTTGACACACAAGCTGAGACCGAGTCGGCTCGTCTCGCCAAGACCGCACTCCGAAAAGTGACACGTGACGAGATTTGGATTGCCGTCTGTGGCCACTTTTCAGCAGGTAAGTCGACGCTCCTCAACAATTGGCTCGGGGATGGCGTGTTGCCGACGAGCCCGATTCCGACGAGTGCGAACATCGTGACGCTTCGACAGGGGGACGTCGGGGCATCGGTCGCCGTCAACGACACAGATTGGATTCGACTCGCGCCGGATGAACTCGACCGCTTGAGCGACTACTGCAAAATCGAAGAGATTAAAGAAGTCGAGTACGCCCTGCCCCGCTTCCCATTCGGAAGCGACGTCGTCCTCATGGACACGCCCGGGATTGACTCGACCGATGAACGGCACCGTCAAGCGACGGAACGCTCGCTTTTCCTCGCCGACCATCTGTTCTTCATGATGGATTACAATCACGTCCAGTCCGAACAAAACATCAAACTGATGAAACAGTTCAGCGCCGAGGGGCGTCCCTACTCGATCATCATCAACCAAATCGATAAGCACGATGAAGGAGAGCTTCCGTTCCACACGTTCAAACGCTCGCTCGAGACCGCCTTCACCCGTCACGCGATCAATCCGGACGACATGTTCTATATTTCGCTCCGTGAGCTCGATCACCCGGAAAATGAGGTCGAACGCCTCCGGACGTACGTCCAAACCGTCATCGACGCCGCGCGTGAACATGCGGAAGCACGCGCCGACTTGCTCGTCGATACGTTGCTCGCCCGGTCCACTCGTGCGAACGACGCCCTCTTGGACGAGTTGCCGGTCATCGAGAAGCAGCCGACGGAGATTCAAGCCCGCCTGCAACGCCTCGATAAGAAAGCGATCTGGCTCACCGCGTTCCGTCGCGAGTTCTTCAAACACCAGACACCGATCGTCGCGAGCGCGCCGATCATGAACTATGAGTTCCGTGAACTGTTGCGGGACTATCTCGAGAGTTGTGCGCCGGAGTTCAAGGTCGGCCTGTTCTTCTCAAAAGACAAGACGCGCCAGGAACGGCTACGTCGTGAAGAGATCGCTGTCAAGGAGTTCAACCGATTGATCGATACGAACCTTCGCCCCCACTTGATCAAGTACGCCGAAGACATCGTCCGTGATTTGAAACTGCCCGAGGCGATTTTGTCCCGTCCGGATACGTTACCGACTGCACCGAGCGCGCTCATCAGTGACCAAGTGAAGTCCGGCGCATCGCTCAGCGGTGACACGGTGCTTCAATTCAGCCGCGACATCGAGTCGGCTCTCGCCTCTTGGGTGACGAAAGTGTCCGAACCGTGGGTCACGTCCGTCGAAACGTATCTTGAGGCCGAAGGTAAAGACCGAATCCATGCCATCGAGACCGAGCAAGACGAATTGTATGACATGCTCGACACGTTGGCGCTACAACGTCAGCTGGCCGAACAGAGAGACGAGCTCACCCATTACACGACACGTGACCTCTCGGATTCGCGTTTGACGGACCTTGAGACCCGTCACTACGTCACGGCCGACCAATTACCGCAGAAACAAGTCGAACATCAGCAACAAGAAGTTGCCTCGACCTCGCTTCTGGTGGATGATATCACCGCTTTGTCGTTTGATTTTTCTTATGAATATGCGGTATGTGAAATATTAGAGAACCATCCCTTATTCAAGTCACGCGTCAAGTCGCTCCGTCATAAATTGGCCCGGGCCGAATCCGAGACATACACGCTCGCCATCTTTGGGGCGTTCTCGTCCGGCAAGTCGTCGACATTGAACGCGTTGCTCGGTGAGACGGTGCTCCCGACGTCACCGAACCCACTGACGGCGTCGATCACGAAAATCGTGCCGCCGAACGGCCGCGCCAACAAGAGTGCGTTGATCACGTTCAAGACACGTGCCGAACTCGAGGCCGAGCTGAACGGTTACGGGGCGTCACTCGACGCACTCCATCTCGACCATCCGTTCGTCAACGCTCTCAAGAACGCTCCCCTGTCCTATCTCGGTAGCCAGGAGACGGTCGACTATGACACGTTCTGCTCATTCGTCACGGAGGAAGAGAAGAGCTGTATCGTCAAAGAGATCGAGCTCGCCATCGACTCCCCTTGGGCCGAGCGTGGCATCATCTTCGTCGACACGCCAGGTGCCGACTCGCAGTTCAACCGTCATAGCGAAGTACAGTTCGGTTATATGCGTGACGCCGACGCCGTCCTGTTCGTGACGTATTACAATCACGCCTTCACCGAGGCCGACCGAGAACTCGTCATCCAGCTCGGACGCGTCCAAGGGACAGGTGACCATCACATGTTCTTCCTCGTCAACGCGTCCGATTTGGCGGCGGATGAGGCGGAACGGCTCGCCGTCAGCGATTATGTGTCGAACCAGTTGACGAAACTTGGCGTCCGTCATCCGACGGTGCTACCGATTTCGAGCCGGAACGCCATCCAGGGCACGGACGCCGGGTTCGACCGATTCTCGGTCAAGCTCGAGCAATTCGTCGACCACGATTTGCGTCAGGCGAACGCGGTCCGCATCAAAGATGAGGCACATGCCCTCGTCACCGCGTTCGAGGACGTCGTCCGCGAGGCCGAAGCGGATGCGAGCGTCAAGGCGGCCCGCCGTGACAAGCTCGAACAAGTACGCACTTCTGACAATCGTCTCAACGTCACGACGCTCGAAGACCCGTTCAAGCGCGAGACGGACGAGTTGCTCGCCCACCTCGAGACCCGCTCGCTCCTCCGGCTGTCGGACTTCGTCAAAGAGACGTTCCATCCGGTCGAGGTCGATGGATCGAAGGCGAGCCTCGAGCGCGCCCTCAGCCGGACACTCGACAAGTATGCGTATGACATCCATCAAGAGCTGCAAGTGTTCCAATATCGGCTCGAGCGCTTCTTGAAACGGGAGACGGAACGCTTGATCGAGCGCGAGACGCTAAAACTGCGTCCGCTCCTGCCGACGCTGTCGTTTGAGGACGACATCGACATCGATTGGTTCCGTGACGCCGTCGACCCGGTCGCGTTCGAGGCGGCCCCGTTCCGTCCCGTCCTGAAGCACTATAAGAACGCGAACCAATTCTTCGAAGGCGACGGCCGGACGAAACTGCGCGATGACTTGAGCGCCCTGTTGAAGACGGCGGTGCGCGAGCAACTCGCGCGCGTCGGAAGTCATCAAGTCGAACGGACGGCGACGCAGCTTGCCGCGCTCGAGAAGACACTCAGCCAGGACTGGGACCGTGAAGTGAACAACCTCGTCGCCGGCGAACTGAGCGTGCTCTCGGACGGACAATCGTTCCAAGACATGACACAGCGCCTCGCTGCGCTCAGAAAGGACTGAACGCATGGGTTCCTTGTTGCTCGTCGGATTGATTCCGGCCGTCATCATGACGGTCGCACTCGGCTTGTTTATTCGCCACCTGTATTTGAATAGAGAGTAGACTAAAAAGGATGGGACCGAGACCGGCCCCATCCTTTTTTATGACGCCATGAACGGCTTTCAAACCGCTTCTTGACGGTCCCATAGCTTTTCAACGCTCACTAGTTCATGTTTGTTAAACGTCACTTTATAAACGTCCGGCATATCGAGTTCTTTCCAGAACATATAGCCATACTGTTCATCAAAATAATTGAGGATCAGCACCATGATATTCCCATGCGTACCGATTGCGATTCGCTTTCCTTCGTATTGGTCGAGTAGTGACAAGATCGCACGGACTACCCGCTGTTGAGCAACAACGTTCGATTCGCCCCCTTCCCATGCAAATGTAGGATTTTCCCACACTTTTGTCATCGCCAAGGTAAAATTCTCGGCCGGCTCTGTCGTCAACATCCGTTCCCGCAAATCGTCCATGAGTAGCACTTCTGTCCCAATCTGGTCAGCAATCCCTTGGACGGTTTGAATAGCTCGTTTATATGGACTCGAAACGACGAGATCAATCTTTTCTTCACTCAAGGTGTTCGTGATGTTACGGACGTCTCTCTCTCCCTTTTCAGATAAGGGTCTCGTCCATTCATCGGCTGTATATGTAGAGTGTGCATGTCTTACGAAATATAAGGTCGTCATGTCATCGTCTCCCGTTCTATGGATGTCATCATTCACTATTATTCCACTGAAACTTATTGTAAAATTATCCAGCGTGACTTCATTATATTCCTCAAAAAGAGGATAACGCCTACATATTTTTTCCGATGAAGACGAACATCGAAGTTGGAACGGTGAGAATATACCGTTGGAGTTCACGATGTAAGCCGCAAAAATATAGGTTGATGGGAGAGGCAAACATGAGAAGCAGAATTCACATACTCGGCGCTTCGGGCTCCGGCACGTCAACACTTGGCCACGCGTTGGCGAACGTCCTGCCGCATACTCATCTGGATACGGACGATTATTTCTGGATCAACAAGTTCACCGAACCGAGACCTGTCCCTGAACGACGCGAGATGCTCAAGGAAGAGTTGCTACAATCTGAACGGTGGATTCTATCAGGATCTCTCGCAGGTTGGGGCGACTGTTTCATGCCCTATTTTGATTTGGTTATCTTTTTATGGATTCCGCCTGACGTCCGCTTGGCCAGATTGCAACAACGGGAACTCGAGCGCTATGGTGCGGAAGCACTCGCTGGCGGTAGCCTATACGAGCAATCACAAGCGTTTTTGAGTTGGGCCGCCCTTTACGACCATGCCGGGACAGAAGTTAGAAGTAAGTCGTCGCATGAACAATGGCTGGCTGAACTGGCTTGTCCCATCCTAAGAATCGAAGGCGACTACTCGACCGAGGAACGAATCGCGATGGTCATGGATGTGTTAAAACAGAATCAGCATCAATGATATTCCTTCCCGATCCTGATTTTGGTGAAATGAATTTCAGCGCTTGCGGGAGGGAACAACAGATTACAGACGAACACCTCGGTCCCATCCAACATGTAACTCGAGACAGCGATATCGTGCATAAAGTAAGGTAGCTGTAATCTAGATAATTCTTTGATGGGTGCCACCCGGTCGTTCAAAGGAGCAACGATGTCCACTTTGATACATCCTAAAAATTCGATCTGGTGATGATAACTCTCATTTTCTTCTTCAATTTTGATTAACACTTCATCCCCGTAGTACCGACAATCACACCCGAGCACACGAGCATCCCAATAATATATCTTTTCAATCTCCTCTAAAATCTCTTGTACGTTCATTATTGTTCCTCACCTTCTATTTAGAATAAGAGCCTCGAGTATGTGTGCTCGAGGCTCTTTGTTATGCGTCAGCCGGGTACCGCACGTCGATGCGCTGCCGGATATCGGTCATGACGTCCGCGAGTGTGAGCATATCGGCAAACGAATGGACCTCGGTCTCCCGCTCCCCTGCTTCAATCATGTTTACGAACGTCTGAATCTCATACGTCATATGGCTTTCCTGTTCTAAACCGAGTTCGACGGTCGCCCCGTCTCGGCCAACGAATGTCAAGCGGTCGAGCGAACCGATATCGTCAATCACGATGCGCCCCGCTTCCCCGATGATTTCGGACGGAGCGTCCGTTCCGTGAATCTTCGAGTGGAGCACGATGATGTCCATGCCGTCATACGACAAGATGGCCGAACCACTGCCGTCGACACCTGACTCGAGCTTGACCGCGTTTGCTTGCACGCCGTCAGGTCGACCGAACAGTTTCAAGGCCGGGCCGAGGCAATAGACGCCGAGGTCCATCAGTGAGCCGTTCGAGAAGGCAGGATTGAACGTGTTCGGATTGTCTCCGCGTTTATACAAGTCGTAGCGTGACGAGTATTGCGACTTGTTCAAGATGACACGCCGGACGTGGCCGACCCGATGGAGTTCTTGACGCAACACATCGAAGTTCGGCATGAACAGGTTGCGGAGCGCCTCGAGCAAGACGACGTCCTGTTCGCGTGCCATCTCAAGCATCTGTCTGACTTCCTCGACGTTCGAGGCGAACGGCTTCTCACAGAGGACGTGCTTGCCGTGACGCATGAACAGCAGGCTCTGCTCGGCATGGAGCGAGTTCGGGCTCGCGATATAGACCGCATCAATCAATTCACTGGATGCCATCTCCTCGAGTGAGGTGAACGTATGTGGAATATCAAATTCTTCGGCGAACGTTTTCGCGCGCTCATCTGTCCGGGAATAGACGGCGGACACGGATGCGTCTTCGACTTGATGGGTCGCTTCAATAAAAGAACGGGTGATAAAGTTTGTGCCGATGATACCGAATCGAATCATGGGTTAATCCCTCTTTTCTTTAGGTTGTGATGGCTTTGCTAAGGACGATTTCGTCATGGAGCGGGATGCCGTGCTCACCGATGACGGGGATTGACGGTTTATGTAGCCTGGCCGCATCGACCGCACCCGGGATAATCCGTGCGAGGCGCCAGCCTCGGCGTTGGTAAAAGGAGAGCGCACGCAGGTTGTCGTTCGTCGTGATGAGCGACAGCCGTTCGAGCTGATGTTGCTTGGCCACTCTCTCCACTTCATCGAGGAGCGCCGAGCCGATGCCACGCTTCTCCTGGAGGCTGTCGAGCGAGATGATCTCAATCTCGTCTTCCCGAATGACATACGTGAGGAGGCCGATGATGACGTTCGCTTCCGACCAGACGAACCCGTCAAGCGTGGCGCAGTCATACTTACCGGTCGAGATGACCATCTCAGGTGAGCCCCAGGCATCGATAAAGAATGCACGGACCGCGTCACGCGTCAAAGAGGTAATCGGTTCAATCATCGCAAATCACTCCGCCTCTCGGGCAGGTGACGGTTTTGGCGCACTCGCCTCGGCGTAGATGCGGAACTGTTTGAACTGTTCATCATAAATCAGGCGAATCGCCCAGCGAAACGCTTTTACATATAGGGTATACAGCCATGAGGACGGTGCGAGTGTGATGCGAATCGTAACGTCCGTCCCGTCTGCTGTCTCGTTTAACGTATATGTCGCCGTCGACACTCCTTGATTCGTCATCGCCTGCACCTCGCACTCATATGGACGATTGACATGGGTCAACTCGGATTCGACCCGAATCTCTTTCTTCTCGAACTGTTGGACCGAGATGAACCTTTTTCCCGTCACGAGTGAGGCGTCACCATCCTCGTAGATGTTCTCGATCAAATGGTCGTTCCATTTGATGATATGTTCGTCTTCTGCGAGACAAGCGAACGTATGGTCAATCGGTGCGTCGATTGTCATTGTATATGTAGCCACTTCAAGTTGTTTCACATCAAATCCTCCTTCATCGATCGACATTCTTTTTTTCATTACGTTAGACAAGATCTTTTTCAAAACAGACATACCGTTCATGCCCTTTCGGTTTCGAATCGAAATGGACGCTTCCACGTTCCACGTAGCCGTGTCGTTTGTAAAAGTTGCAGGCTGCCCCATTTCCTGAGAAGCTGTCGAGCCGGATGCTAGTGTAACCTTCCGCTTTTGCCAACTGTTCAGAGGCATGTAACAGGGCTTTTCCGCTACCTTGACCTTGCCGCTCCGGATGCACCATTAAGGAATGGATGACGAGTGGATGGTCGTGACGCCACTCAATCGTTTCCCATTCCGGCGACTGCCATTCGTCGAGCACGACGACGCCGATCAACTGCTCACCGCCTTTCATAATATAGACAGAACCTTCTTCGATACATGCTTCGAAATAGGCGCGGTTCGGATACGTGTCGTCCCATTGAAAAATCTGTCGGGTGAGCAAATCGTCTTTACAAGCGAGATACAGTTGTTCAATTGCAGTTAAATCTGATGGTTTGGCTAATGCGATTGTGTTCATTCCAATGCTCCGTTCTTTAGGGTGACTATCTTTTATTGATGATCCGCTCGTATTTTTTATACTCGTCGTGGTCCATGCTTAGACCGAGCAGCTCAGCGATTGTGGATGGTATCAATCAACTCATACCCGATGAGCATGTCCCATCGGCTGTTATCGGTCGGGTCCATCATCACATGATCAATCAACATCTGCTCGATGCCTCGGGTTTGTTGAAGGTAATGTTCAAGCTGTTTGAACTGGTTTGCCTCAACGTAGGCGTCGATGGGATCCATCATCGCCTGTTGCTCCACCGAGAGGGTCTCGTTGCCTGAATACAGCTCAAAGATATTCCCTACGTTATAATCATTCAAAGATGTGTTCTCCTCTCCCACGTCGCTTTCCACGATGAGCGCTAGTAATTCTGTCGATATGATTGCGTTTTTAGAAAAAGAATTTATCATATTCGTTGCTATATTTTTTAGAAAAGATATCACATGCGGTATTTGAAATAAAATTATTCAAAATACTCTAGAATGGTTTCTGGGTCATATTCCAACCCTACCAGCTCGCTCGACCAATCGAGGCCGCACAGCAGCTCATCATCCGACATGTTCGGCAACCAGCGTTCAAGGAATAGCTCGACCGGCAACTCGATCACATGATAGTCGGCCCATTCTTTAACCCGGCACGCGAGCGCAAGCTCTCGTGACGAAAAGAATAACAGGACGTCTGTGTCTTCGACGTGCGATGGTGCGTACGCCCACCCCTCGTCTTGCTCCGCAGATAATCCGAAGACGAGTCCATTCTTCTCGACTCGTTCGCAAAATGTCTCGAGCACGTCGCTTTCCGCCTGCGTCACTTCGACGAACGCCTCAAACGAATGCGCCGCCACCTCGAGGTCATTTATCTCGTGCCACCAGGCGTAAATCGTCTCCCGGTCGTCTTTCAAAAAACCGAGCTCATCACCGGATCCGTTCGTCGCAAGCGTCACGAACCCATGCGGTAACTCCTCTTGTTTCAATTCGTTGGCTCGAATGACGTCATCCCATGTCTTATTGAAAAACCGCTCGTCCTTGATCGGATAAAAGAACCAATCCCCAAGTTCGAACTTGTTCTCATGACCCCATGCGTCACGTAAGCCGTCCGGGAAGCGTGACCCCACTTGTTACTCTACCTGTTCAATCGTTTCGACCGAAATTCCTGAAAGATTCGTATCAAGCCTCATCTCATCGCCTTCTTTCTAACATCAATAACATGAGTATACTGAATTTACAAAAAAGAGGGAATTGATTCCGACAAGTTGATTCAATAATGATCACGATTCTGTTGCGCCAAACGTTTGTAAAACGTAAAAAAGGACCTATAGACAAGGTCCATCGTCACGAGAAATCATTCGGTTGTAAGTTGTAACTTCTTAGTCGATTCACCGACTACCTATACGCGTCATCACTCGTTAACGAGCTGAACGCCGCTCACTTCATAATCACCGATTTGAATGAAGTGGAACCGTCCGTCCTCGGCTAACCCTCTAGCAGTTCCCGAAAACTCAGCTACAACGTCAGGGCGTTTGCGTGCACCGAACGGCCACTTGTACAACAACCCGTCTTTTACGAAGTAGCCGACCTGTCCTTGAATCGTCAGCGCCGAACTGTCGTGAAGTCGCTTCGGCGTCTTATACTTGTTGAGTCGACCGGTTGAATCAACATGAATCAAGTCATACCAAATCGACGGACAGAGCCAGACCCCGGTTCGATTTGCTTGCAACAATTCGCAGTCGACAATGGTCGGTGGACGTACAAAATCTGACTGATAGCGTTGTAACACTTCACCTGTCCTCGAGAAACAGACGAGTGCCTCGGTGGATATCCCTTCCCCGAACACCCCTTCATCGGCATAGCCGATCCAAACCCCCGTGTCGTTGACGGCGACCGCTCCGATGGCGTTGCCCGCATGGAACGAATGAAGTATCGACCCTCGTCCATCGATGACCCAGACATTGCCGGGTGTACCTTCGTGCGTCACATCGACGACGAGAAACGTTTCTGAATCAAGGAGACGGATGAATGGCGAACTCAAATGAAACGGCAGTCGTATCGTCCGCTCATTCCAATAGACGACCGGGCCATCCTGATCCACCAGAACAATCACTTCACCACCTGATAAATCGGCATCAAATACTCTTGATTCATCGGTTATAAATATCCTCTCAATCTGCAGTTTCATCCAGTTTCACCTCCCATATTCACCGCTATCTTGTTGTTCAATCAAACACGATGAATCGTTTATACGTTTACTCAACGAGTTAGACGGTCTTGATACTGCTCGAGCCTTCTGTGGAAGCGGTCAACTTCTTCCCGAGTCACCGAATCTGTCATTCCATAGCGCTCGTCCAAATATGGCTTGAAATCGATGTCCGTCAATTCGATGCGCCGTGCCCACTCTAAAACCGTTTCTGTCGGCAACCATTTCTTCGCCGGCGGTAGCGCCTGATTGAACGCGATGAGAGCGTCCCGAATCGTCACACCTGTCCAAGCCGGTTCTTCGACACTCGTTATCGAGCTCGGGACTGAATGACGCGAGAACGTCCGCGTCGTGAACGAAGCTGTTTCGTCAGCTCGCTTGCGGTGCTGAAAACGAATGTTAGCGGCAAAAATCACTCCGCTAAGCAATACACAGGCTAGTATCAACACCCAATAGAAGAGGCCATCGCCTCGTTCGATGACGGTAGTCACAGAATCAATCGTATAATCCAAATAGTCCAGTTTCAGACGAGACTGTTCTTCTTCTTTCGGTATCCTCATCTTTCCTTCGGACGACTCCATCAAATACTCAGATTCTGCCGGTGTCGGTCGCAACTTTAACCCCGAGGTCGGAGGCTCATACCACCATTCCATCAACAAGCTGATGAGACGAAGTCCAATAAAGACCGTTCCTACTGTCAGCACTGCGGTCAAACCAAGCCGAATCATCCAACGCATGTTGCGCCTCCTCTAGGGATGACTTACATCACATTGTATCATTGGACGTTTCCACTTGGAATAATCATTCAGCACGACTCTAGTCATCGTTTTACAGAAGATGCATCTTAGCGACCTGACTTGTTGGCCGCAGCTTTAGAATCTCGGTCGCTAATTCGTTCGCTTCATCATCCGTCATTAATTTGTCGGGAATCGCATTGAAAAAGAGCAAGTATTCCTTTAGATCTATGCGACTAGAATCAAGCACGACAGCACGTTTCGCATGTTCGTAGGCCCGTTCATAGGCATGAGGATGGTGACAGAACGGTTGGCTCATGAGAAGCGACGCAGCCTCTTCCCAATCCGCAGTCTGCTCAACTTGAATCTGATCGCATACGATTTCGTAGACCGCTAAGTCATCCGTATCAAACGCAACTTCAAGAAATGTATCTAACACCACTTCGTGAGCGAGCGGCTTCACTAGACGTTGAACGGTCGCTCGGTCATTTGAGAGGATCGCCTTGTGTAGTTGTTTTTTCAGGCTCATTTGAACGCTTGCCCCTTCCTTGATGATTCATCAACGCTCTTTTTTTCATTCATTTCCGTTTAAAACCTAGCGCGATGGAACGAAGAATCCTCGATTTGTTTCCGCAACTATCACACGCTATAATCATTGGCTCATCACCATAACACGTGGTTGCTATTTTAACGACCAAGCTCGAAGCGTAATCTTAAAAAGAAACGTTCGAGGTTTCGGTAGCCATAACCACGGCGTTTGATAAGCTTGATTTTGTTGTTCGTTCCTTCCATCTTTCCGTTCGATAGACTGGACACGATTGTTCGACGCATCGCTTCCTCTCGGTTCTGGATCGATTTCGCGATCTTCGCCAGAGGCCCGCAAGGATGGGACTGATAACGATCCAACCAATCGGTCAGTCGACGTTTCGCCTGTCCATGGCACGTGGCCTTCAGCACATATCGAATATGTTGAAGTCCTTGATAGAGGTCCCGGGTGAACGGATCTTCCCGAAGGCAAGAATCGGCGACCTCCCGGTCTTCGGGGGACAGCGTCTCCGGACGACAGGCGAGAGCACGGTCAATCACACGGACATGATGGTGACGTTTCACCTCGTTCAAAAAACGACGCCGACGGCGAAGGGCGTCCGTGAAGAACTGGATGAGATGGAAACGATCCAGCACATGTTTCGCATCCGGGAAGACATGTGCGACGGCCTTCGCCATTGTCGGTGCAAAGTCACTGACGACAGAACGGATGTCTCCGGCTATGCCTTGGAGTGCAGCCGTGATGGCCGTGACGTCCCTTCCCGGGACAATGGACAGGAGCCGACCACTCTCCGCATCGAGGGCGATTGTCGCATAGTGATGTCCTTTTCGTGTGGCGAACTCGTCGATGAGGACGTCTGTTGTATGCTTCTCTGTCTCTACTGAGGCGTACCGATAAAACCATCGTTCCACCGTCGTGTAAGGTAATCCGTATTCACGCGCTACATATGAGATCGTCCTACCGTGGCAACGTTCTGCGATGCCTTTCCGGAACACCTCGGTGGAGGTGCGGACGAGCCCGAGACCGTAGTCATACACGAACGTCAAATCACAAGAGAAGCATCTTTGACGTGGGACATCCAGCTCAATCCAGAGTATACCGACGTTCCATGCGTGACCGTGTCGGAAGCGATGGATGGGCTACACTCAATTGGACATAAATGAAGAGGTCGATTAGACTGAAACAAATTATGAACACGAGGAGAACATTAGACATGACAAAGAGAGCGCACCGCGTTTACACAGATGAATTTAAAGAACAGGTCGTCCAGCTCTATCTCAACGGGAAGCCGAGGATCGATATCGTTCGCGAGTACGATTTGACACCATCGGCACTGGGACGTTGGATCAACCAGAGCCGTACGACCGGTTCGTTCAAGGCAGAGGACAACCTGAGCGACGAGGCCCGTGAACTCCGTGACCTGCGCAAGCAAGTGAGGCAGCTCGAGATGGAGAACGACATTTTAAAGCAAGCCACGCTGATCATAGGACGAAAGTAACTGTCATCAAGAACAATATGCACAAATGCTCGGTATCAGCAATGTGTAAAGTCCTGAAACTATCAAGAAGCACCTTCTACTACGAATCCAAGAGGCGACCGGCGGTCGACGATGTGACCGGTGATGTCATCGAGATTTTCCGCCGCAGTCGTGACAATTATGGGACGCGCAAGATCAAGGTCGAGCTACAGCGTATAGGGAAGCGTGTGTCACGCCGACGCATCGGACGCATCATGAATGAGCAGGGGCTCGTGTCCTCCTACACCGTCGCACAATTCAAACCGAAACGAAGCAATCCTAACGAGTCCACGGTGAAAAACGAGCTGAATCGTGAGTTCCGTCAGGAAAAGGAACTGTCGGTCATCGTGAGCGATTTGACATACGTCAGGGTCCAAAACAAATGGAACTATGTCTGTGTATTTGTCGACCTGTTCAATCGGGAAATCATCGGACATAGCGTCGGCGAACGCAAGGATGCGGACCTGGTGGCCCGGGCGATCGCAACAATTCCAGCTGACCTCCGTCGGGTGGGCATGTTTCACACCGACCGTGGGAGCGAGTTCAACAACAAACTCGTGAGCGACACGTTGCGTAGCTTCGGGATCCGTCGTTCGCTCAGTGACAAGGGGTGTCCTTACGACAACGCAGTGTCAGAGGCGACGTACAAGGTTCTCAAAATCGAGTTCGTCAAGAAGCAGACTTTCCCGAATCTGACGGTTCTCGACCGTGAATTACGTGATTACATACATTGGTTCAATAACATCAGAATCCATGGGACATTAGGTTACCTGACACCGAAAGAATACAAAAAAAGAGACCTCTTAAAAAATGTCTAGTTAAGTGTTGACAATCCAGTGTACTGGATCGACCGGTCCGAGACAGACGCTACGTTCGGATTTAACTCAAGCTGCCTGATTTGATGTTCGTTGAAGATGATTTTACTCATGGATGCGTTCCCCCGTTTGTATGAATAGGTTCATTATATCGATTCGACCGCACGCAAAAAACCCTGAATGAGCACTTTTTATCAAGTGTCTATCATTCAGGGTTCAGTTCAGAAGTGCCTGGACTGGAAAACCGCACACGAGGCCTTCACCGAGGAAGTGTTGCGCTTAATTTGACAAACCATCTTATCATAAAATCCGTTTGTGAAAAAACTATGCATTTTTTGATTAAATCTCTTGTCAATTTTTGAAATGAATTTGATATACTTTTTTGTAATATAGTGATGCTATACTCCTTTTAACAAATCGTTCGTCACTGTATCTTTATCTTTAAAGGAGTACAACTAATGAAAAACAAGGTAATACTTATCGCTTCTAGTGTCTTACTCACAACAACTTTTTCGATGCATAGTCCAAAAGTCGAAGCAAGTAGTGCATATAACGTAAAAGTGAAGACAGACGATCTTCGTGTTCGGACTGGTCCTTCTCTCAATCACAAAATTGTCGGCATCACTAACACTGGGCAGACCTTTTCTTATTTGGGAAAAAAAGGAGCTTGGACAAAAGTACTTTACAAAGGAAACACACGGTATATCTATAGTTCTTACCTAAAAAAATATAAGAGCCACGTTGCCAAAAAAACATCATATAATAACTCTCTTTTTGCTTCTCCTACAGAAGGTCGGCTGACCCAAGGATACGGAAATTCTAATGGTGCTTACGGTTATACATTCCATAATGGCGTTGATCTAGCTGCAGCAAAAGGCACACCCGTCTACGCTTCTGCCAGTGGAAAAGTCATTACATCTAAAAACAGCGGTGCATACGGTAAACACGTTATGATTTCACATAGTCTACAGAATCAAAAATACGTAACCGTTTATGCTCATATGAACAGCCTTTCGGTAAAAAGTGGTCAGACAGTCTCTAAAGGTATGAAGATTGGAACAGTTGGGAATACAGGAAACTCGTTCGGAAATCATTTGCACTTTGAGATTCATAAAAACAGTTATAAATACAGCAGTTATTCTGCAGCGAATAGTGTCAACCCAATGAACTATTTGTAACCTAAAAAAAAAGAAAAGATTAGACTGACCTAGCTATATGAGACACTAATAAAAATACCTTGATTAGGCTACCGCCACACCATATTTTATCGGTGTGAGGTAGCCTAATTTTTCTTGGATACGTTCTTCGTTGTAGTAAGTTAAGTAATGATTCACCTGCTCACGCACTTCATGGTCGCTTAACGAGTTGAACTTGACGTACTGGAACTCCTCAGACTTCAAGTTCGAATGAAACGATTCGATCACCGCATTATCCCAACAGTTGCCTCTTCGAGACATGCTGCTCGTCAGATGCTTCCTCTTTACGAAATCTTGAAAGGCATATGATGTATAGACACTTCCTTGATCTGAATGGATGATAATCCCTTCGGGATTGTTCCGACTCTCCAACGCCATCCTTAACGTATCGATGATGAGGGGCGTCTGTTGATGATCGTTTAGCTTATAGGCAACAATCTCATTGTTGAATAGGTCGATGATCGTGGAGAGGTACTTCGTCGTGCCCCCGTATTGGATGTAGGTGATGTCCGTCACCCACTTCTTATTCGGTCTACTGACAGTGAAGTCTCGCTTGAGAAGGTCAGGGGCGATGACGATGCTCCCACCCTGAGACTTCCATTTTCGTTTGGGTTTGATCCGACACTGGAGATGGTGCTTCTTCATGATTCTCTGTACGGTGTTCCGGTTTGCTGCCAATTCATAGGTTTGCTTTAACAGGGCCTTTATCTTTCGATGTCCATATCGATACTTCGTGAGCTTACATACTGCGACGATTGTTTGCTCTAGCACCGAAGGGTGCTTCACCGGTTCTCTGGCCCAACGGTAATAGGTTGCCCGCGGAACGTCTAGCACACGTAGGATTGTCGTGACTGTATATTTGCTCCTCAGGAGCTCTAAAACCTTTAGGACTACTTCTTTCTCAACTCTCTTTCGATCCCCATGAATTTTTTTTAGATTTCGTTCTCCGTCTTCAGGTGGGATAGTTGACGCTCTTTCTTGTTATCCTCGCTGGCGGAATCAGGACCGAGTCCGTAGGTGTACTGCTTACCGATCGGCTGGTCAAATCGATAGATTTCATTGGACCGATACCATCTCATCCATGTGTGGATTTGGGACTCGCTTTTGATTCCGTGTTTCTCCATGATCTCTCTATTCGTCAACTCACCGCTCAGTTTGTCTTTCACCACTGCCCATTTAACTTCACTTGAATATACGTTTTTGCCCACGCAAAAACACCTCCGATGCTAGCACTTTTTTTAAGTGTACCACTGCGAAGGTGTTTTTATATTGTCTCAAAAATTTAGGTTAGCCCAATAGGCCGCATGACATATGTGTGTTTTTCACCACTGATTCGATTTCTTTAGGTCGGCGTGACGTGCTCCTTTAATAACTTTTTTAGAAAAGATAAATGGAAAGAACAACTTTGCTCTTTCCTACAATTTCAGCCAAGTGTTAATAATTATTTATACATCGCACGTCTTCATGCTTAGTTTTGGGATGACAGGGCTTCTGCGGTTCGGATTCCACTACAATCCAACGCCCTCGGCTGAATTGAATCCAAAGGACGATCGCCTTAAAGACGATGTCTAGACCGATGGCGATCCACACTCCTGCAATGCCCATCTGCATCTGAATCGCCAATACATATACTGCCCCAGTCCGGATCACCCACATACCGATCGTGGTCAGATACATTGGAAACTTCGTATTGTTCGCTCCTTGGAATCCACCGGTCAATACAAGGACAACTGCTAGGAAAGGCTGGAAGACCGCTGCTATTTTTAACGCGACATCGATGTCTTTGATGACTTGGGGATCGTCGGTGAAAAGTGAACCTGCCCATCCTCCGAAGAAGAATAAGACAACCCCGAATAAGGACATGAAGCCCATCGCCATGAACGTGCTCAATCTGGCATATTCTTTGGCGGTCTCGTGGTCTCCCGCTCCGATGTTGCGACCGACGAGAATGGTTGCTGCTGTCGCGAAACCATATGCCAACATATAAGAGAACACCTCTAGATTCCCTGCAATTTGATGCGCGGCGAAGGTGTTCGTCCCGAGTACCACGATGAATCCGAAATACACGATCTGTCCGGCTCTCATGACCAATCGCTCGATAGCCGCCGGGCTTCCAAGGTTCACGAGCTCCAACTGGTGTTCGAGATCCGGTCTCCAGAAATCTTTCCTGAAGGCGATGACTTCCGTCTTACGAATATAGTTCATCAATAAGAGCGTCCCGACGAGCCGGGCGATGACGGTCGCGAGTGCCGCTCCGACGAGACCAAGTTCGGGGATGATCCAAAAACCGAAAATCAACATATAGTCGAGCACAATATTGACGACATTGATGACGATGCTCACCTTCATCGGTGATTTTGTATCTCCCGCACCTCGTAAGATACTACTGAGCACAAACATCAATGCCATCACGATCGATGGGATCCCGACAATTTTGAAGTAGGTGCTACCAGCTTCTAAAACGTCATTCTCCACCCCCATCAACCGCAGGAGAGGCTCAGCGAAAAATAGCGTCACGACCCCAAAGGTCACCCCGACCACGACAGATAGGACGATGGCCTGCTGCGCGATATGTCTCGCGCGCTCGATTCGTTCTGCGCCTAAGTTATTGGCGACATAAACGTTTACTGCCACACCGATTGCCATAAAGACAGCAAAGTAGATGGCGAGGATGGCATTCGTCACTCCTACCGCTGACACTTCTGCTAGGCCGATTCTTGAGACGAACAGCGTATCGACAAATCCGAGCAACGTTTGGAAAAAATTCTCGGCAACCGCTGGTAACGCGAGTAGAAGGATGAATTTCATCTTGGTTTTTCGATCACCATGAGTGTCCAGCCGCTCACTTTCTATCATCTGAGTCCTCTCCTTCGAAAATTATGCTTACAACGATTACAGGAAAGCGACCCAACGAGGAACCATGGGTCGCTCATGGTCAATCTGAGACACGAATGACGAAAGGATAGGTGTGCACAGTCCCATGGAACTGGAATTCGGCCCAGACCTTGTATAGGCCAGGTTTATGGAAGACCGTCTCAAATTCCGTCGTATCATGAGAAGAAGGATGCACATGGATAAACTGTTCTCCGGCTTCATCCAAGATGACGACATGACCAAGTGCTCCAAGGTATGGCTCCGGGTTACTTTCTTTGGTGTCATAGCTGAAGACAGTCGGGACATGCGCTTTTAAAGAGTCAATCGACAGCTCGACGGTATGACCTTCGATCGTCTTCGTCAGACGCTCATCCACTTTAAGTGACGATTCGATAGAGGAAGAGGACTGATGATCAATCTGTAAGTGAACCGGCTTCACTTGATATGCCAGTCCCTTAGGCTGAATATCCACGAAGAGTTTATACGCCCCTGCCTCAAGTTGGACGGGTTGCTCGAATCGACCCTCACCCTTTTTAAACGGATGGAGGTGTCGGTACTCAGTTAGGTCTTCGTTCACGAGAATCAAATGGAATTCCTTTTCATGGCTGACTTCGAGTTCCGGGGCTTGCTGATGTTGATCCTTTAACTCGATACTGATTTTCCCGAATTCATATTTGGCTTCTACAGACACTTCATTTCCCGTCAAGTTCTTCATATGATGATGTCCATGGTCTTTCACGTTTAACACTCCTTTGTGTAGTCCTTGATCGCACCGTCACTCGACCTCCATTACTTGCAGCAAGAACAACCGATTTTAACGGTCGCCTCCGGTACCTCGTAGCCAGTCTCTTGAATTGCGGTTTCAATCTCAGAAAGTGTGAGTTGGCTTTCATCGAACGTCACGTCCACCTCTCCCGCCGAAAGATTGACCTTCACTGATTCAATACCCGCTAACTTTCCAACGTGTCCTTCAATCTTATTGATGCAAGATCCACAAGACATACCCGCTACCTGAAATGTTGATTTTTTCATTATATGTTCCTCCTGATTATTTAATTACCATACATGGGTAGGGTGTAAAAGTATCGATTTTTTTACACCCTCGCCACCTTATGTTCGTGTCCCTCATTGCGCGACACGCTTTCAACAGGTTCTGAGAGTGAGCTATCGTTGCTTATCGTAGCAATGTTAGAATCTCTTCTTTGTTGTTCTCGAAGCCAACAAAGTACTTCACTACTCTTCTTTTTCTGAGCATCCCTTTTTTGTAGAAGACAAACAGTGGTACGATTCGATTCCCTGATATCGCTACCATTTCTTGTTCAAGGTCAAGGTTCGCACCCACATCTTTGTTCACATAAGGGACTGTGGTTGTTTTTAAATATTTTTTGGCATCCTGACAATCTGAACACGTCGGACGCGTGTAAAGCTCGAGCTGTAGGGCTGTATCCATCCCACTCCCTCCTTTTATTTGATCATCGAAGGCTTGAATCGTTTTAAACGGAGTGCGTTCACCAGGACCGAGACTGAGCTTAAACTCATGGCCGCTCCGGCAAGTATCGGGTTCAACAAGGGCCCGCCGAGTAGATAAACAATCCCCATCGCAAACGGGATACCCATGACATTATAGGCAAATGCCCAAAACAGGTTCTGTTTGATGTTGCGGATGGTTGACTTGCTCAATTCGACAGCTGTAGGTACATCCATCAAATCGCTTCGCATCAAGACGATGTCTGCAGATTCGATCGCAACGTCAGTACCCGAACCGATCGCGATTCCGATGTCTGCTTGGGCCAAGGCTGGTGCGTCATTGATTCCATCACCGACCATTGCGACCTTCTTCCCTTCGGCCTGTAACTTCTTCACTTCGTTCGCTTTATCTTCAGGTAACACTTCACTCAGTACCCGATCGATCCCGACCTGTCTCGCAATCGCCATGGCCGTACCTTTGTTGTCTCCGGTGATCATGGCTACTTCGATACCCATTCGTTGAAGTTTCTGAATGGCTTTACGACTGTTTTCTTTGACGGTGTCTGCGACAGCGATGATCCCTGCGATTTGTTGGTCAATCGCGATATACATCGGCGTCTTGCCTTGGTGTGCGAGTTTGTCTGAAGCGCCTTCAAGGACATCCAGTGAGATGCCGCGGTCTTTCATCAATTTTCTGTTTCCGGCAAGCAAGACTTTTCCATCGATCAGTACTTCGATCCCGTGCCCTGGGATGGCTTCAAAACGATCGATATCCATGACACGCATCATTCTGTCCTCTGCCGCTCTTACGATTGCTTCGCCCAATGGATGTTCAGACCCTTTTTCAGCGGAAGCGGTCAAGCGTAACAACTCATCTTCTTGATGTCCATTCACTGTCACGATATCTGTCACTTTCGGTTTTCCTTCAGTAATCGTCCCTGTCTTGTCGAACACGATCGTCTGGACTTTATGGGTCGTCTCCAAGGCGCCGCCACTCTTGATCAACACACCATTCTCAGCACCTTTGCCCGTACCCACCATGATTGCTGTTGGTGTGGCCAAACCTAGTGCACAAGGGCAGGCGATGACCAGTACTGAAATCGTGATCGTCAAGGCGAAGAGGCCGGTCTGACCGCCTAAATACCATGCAATCCCTGAAAGGATCGCGACGACGATGACAATCGGTACAAAGTATCCGGAGATGATGTCGGCCAGTTTTGCGATAGGAGCTCGAGAGCCCTGTGCATCCTCGACCAATTTGATGATTTGAGATAGCGCTGTATCCTTACCGACTTTCGTGGCTCGGTATTGGATGATCCCGTTCTTGTTGATGCTGGCACCGATGACTTGAGCACCCACATTTTTTTCAACAGGGATACTTTCACCGGTCAGCATGGATTCGTCTACAGACGTATTACCTGATAGAACCACGCCATCCACCGGAATCTTCTCACCAGGCTTTACGATAATCGTGTCGCCGACGATGACTTCGTCGATTGATACTTCTAACTCTTGTCCGTTGCGGACGACCTTTGCTGTCTTAGGTGCCAGTCCCATCAATTTTTCAATCGCTTCGGATGTTTTACCCATCGACCGGACTTCAAGATATTTACCTAATGTGATCAGCGTGAGAATGACTGCGGCTGTCTCATAGTAGAGGCTATTCACGTATCCCTCATAACCTGAGAGGATAGCCATGGTGGCACCGACGCTATAGAAGAAGGCTGCGCTCGTCCCTAGGGCGACAAGTGAATCCATATTCGGATGCCCTCGGAACAATGTCTTAAATCCGACGGAGAAGAATTTCCATCCGAACAACATCACTGGGATGGTCATCATGAGCTGCAAGACAGCGAACAATTCTGGGTTCATCGTTGGATGCAATGCCATCGGTAGGGGTAGGCCGATCATATGCCCCATCGCCACATAGAGTAATGGAATCGTGAAAATCGCCGACCCTACAAATCGGTTCCACATCGATTGAATTTTTTTCAGTTTCTTTTCTTTCTCGGTATCTTGACTATCCGCTGATTCTTGATCTTCTCTTGCCTCATATCCGGCGTTTGCCACCACTCGGACGACATCTGATACAGTCACCAGCTGAGGATCATATCGAATGACTAATTTTTCTGTCGCCAGGTTCACATTCGACTCAGTCACACCCACCATTTTCCTCGTGGCCTTCTCAATCGTCTGCACACACGAGGCACAAGTCATCCCTGTGATGACAAATGATCTTTGCTCGGTCTCGGTTGAGGCCTTGTAGCCAGCCTTCTCGACGGTCGTCTGAATATCCAGCGGCGAGATTTTCGTCTCATCGTAATGAATGCTCAATTTCCCAGTCGCTAGGTTGACGTTGGAGGTCACTACGCCAGGCAATTTTTTTGTTGCTTTTTCAACTGTCTGAACGCAGGACGCACAGGTCATCCCTTCCACGGCAAATGTCTTACTCTCCATATCGTCTTACCTCCATTATTATTGGGCTGATTCGACTTCGTAACCGACCTCGCCCACAACTTCTTTAAATTCATTCACATCTAGTCGTGTTTCATCGTACTTCACTTTTGCAATGCCTTTCTTTAAGTTGACTTTCGCACTTTCAACCCCATTCAGACCTTCAAGTGCTGACTCGACTTTGTTGACACAATGAGCGCATGACATACCTTTAATCGTTAAAATCGTTTTTTTCATCTTGAGTCTCCTCCTATTCACTACATTCATGACATCATTTCAAACTCAATGTCTGGATCCACAAGAATGGTCCTGACATCTGCATTGACCCGGGGTACAGGTGCATGGAATGTCCTCCACCGCTTCACTTTCCTTCATCTCAAGGATTTTTTTGAGATTCTCGATATCCTGTACACTCAGTGTCGCCTGTGTGATCATCGTTCCGATTGTGTTACCGACATCCCTGTCACAGATATGATCGAGTAGATCGTGTAACGTCTCTCTGATGACGTCACCTTCAACGACGTTCGCGGAGTAGATGAATTTCTTCCCCTCGGCCTCGGTTGAGAGCATCCCTTTTTTCACGAGCCTTCCAATGAATGTCTTCGTCGTCGCAGGCTTCCAGCTCATCTTCTTTTCCAATACCTCGATGATTTCTTTACTGGTCACGTGATTTTGGGCCCAAACGATACGCATGACTTCCCATTCTGAATCCGTGATTTGTTTTTCGACATGTCCAGCCATTTGTCTAACCTCCAAATTTTAAGTTTACAATCGTAAACGTTTTGTTTGATTTAAGTTTACAATCGTAAACGTCGTCTGTCAACCATTATGTTTTTGGGTTCGCTATTCAGTCTTCATTGGCTATATTCTTGTCTAGAAAACGCATCTGGATATCCTTCAGCAACGCTTTCAAATAGTAGTGCGAGCTGACGGCATCCCGGGCACCAATCGGTGGTGAACTTTAAGACTACAGGCTGCGTAGAGTGATTAACCATTTGCAAATCAGATAATTGAAATTTCGAAAGCATTTTTTCTCCTCTCTTTTCGTTTACGTTTGTAATCGATTTAAATTTACAACTGTAAACGTTATTTGTCAATCTATATATTCGTGTCCATTTTGTATGTTTCTTTAAGCTTATTGTTTCTCTCAAAACACTAATTCGATTCGTACTTAGTTGGGTCGTATTTATTTTGAACTCATACAGCTTTAAATTGTTAACTACTGTCATCTCTTATATGATGTAATAAAACAAAGTAGGAATTGTCTTAAGCGTTTTGTTGCTTAGTCGCTAGGATTAAATAGATGATTCGACTACTAGCTTACTATTGAGACATTCTCATAAGTAAAAAGTGTAGGAAGGTATACATTTCGACGTCGAAATGTATACCTTCCTACACCACAAAGTGCCAGTTTATGAGTGATTTTTTTTATAACAACTTGTATTTAAATGATTTAAATATAGGAACTACATATGCTGTATACAAAATAATAACCAAATGAGGGATTAGAATTGGAATCAAACGAGACCAAGGTGACGTCATTCCGCGTGTCACAAGAAGTGAAAGAACATATTCAGCGTTTAATGGAGCAACGTCAAATATCAACCAACCAATTATTCGAGCAATTAATATCATTGGCCGATAAACAGTCACCGGACCCCTTAGTCGTCAAGGAGAACGAATCACTCGAAGCAGCACTGAATCAAGTGCTTGCCCTGTTCAATGAACGAGCCACTCGACTAGAAACGCAACAAAAAGAACATGAACGAATCAACGCGCGATATAAAAATACCATTCATGACCTTGAACAAAGCGTAATTGCAGAAGCTGAACGACTCCAAGAGGAGTATGAGCGAAAGGTGTCGTCACATGAAATTGCACTCACTCAATTACAAGATCAAATCAACCAACTAATCGCTGAAAAGAGAATCGTTGAAGACGCATTGGAAACAGAACGTGTGTCTAACAAAGAAGAACTAAAAGAGCAGAAAAAAACAGTTTTTCATCTAGAAGGAGACATGAAAAAGCTAGAAGATGAACGTAGCCAGCTCTATCGGCAAAATCAAAGTCATATGGACGCTGTCGACGACTTAAAAGCTCGTACACGCCGTCTTGACCAGCTTGAAGAAGAGAACCAGAAACTGCACTTAGAAGTCCAGCTCCTCCGTCGAGAGAAAGAGACATTCGAGAACCGGTTACAGGAACAGGTCGAGCTCGCGGTCCTGCGTGAGCGGAGCACCCAACAAAATAAACAATGATACGAAAAGGGTACTAGGTTGAGTCAACCAGTGACTGAATCTAGTACCCTTATGTTTATTACAAACAAAGTATTTAACGGTTTGAAGAAATCGTCTGATACATGTTCAATGACTTGACCAAAGATGCTTCATTCACACGTAGAATCATAACCTCATGAGAGTATAAAGAATGACTCCGCTTGGTCCAATTAAGATTTCACCTGCAATCCACGCACCTTGAATCGATTACGCTTTTCTTCTAATTTCACTTTCATATCTACCGAGAACGTATTTTCAGGAGTGTTGTAGGCACGCCGTGCTGCCATACTAAGCATTTTTGCCACATCCTCTGCCCGGTCGTCCTGTAAATCATGCAGTGAAGATCGAACATACTGGCGAGCCATTTCTCGGTCACGTAGCGATTCAGGGACCGATACATGACGACTTAATGCCAGGGCCAATTGAGCCGTCTCTAAGCGATAGCTTGTCCCGCCTGCCTGCATACGATTCAGTTCATCCGCTAGCTCGCTTTGCAGAAGTACATGATTACTGTCTGACATCGGTCACCCTCCTCTACTCTTCTTTTGATTTATTATATACCCTTTTCCTGAAAAATTCGACTCAAGTCATGCACGTTACAAAATGGATTGTCCCACGTCATGTTTGCTTTGTATTCCTCTACAAGGTCGAGAAGTTTATCTTTATCGCAAAGTGCCAATAGATTCGTTTTTTCGAGATCCTCTAGATCCTTTTGGCGAGAGGAGAAAATCTTGGTACATGCTAAAAGTTCAATGTCGGGGATATACACATCAATCGCCTCGAACAGCCCTTCAATCTTATGCCGGAATTCATTTTCCCTAAAGTCTTCACGGGGTGGGAACTGAATCACCCCTTCGACAATTTCAATTTCATATTCATGAAGCGCCTCTTTCAATTCAGGTGTCACGACGCCCTCCGTCACGCGAATATCAATATCTCGCGTCGGACGATACTGAACTGCCCCCCGTCAAGTAGACAGGGCAAATAATGAAAACCGAACTAGGCGGCTTGAGACCTGTATTCGACAGGGCTCAAGCCGTTTAGCCGTTTCTGGAAACGGTCATGGTTGTAGAACGATATGTAGGTCTCGATGGCCGATGTGAGTTCGCTATAGGCCTGAAACTCACGCAGGTAGTACATCTCGACTTTCAGGGTACCCCAAAAGCTCTCGATCGGGGCGTTGTCGATGCAACGTCCGACCCGGGACATGCTGTGGGTCAGTCCCGCGTCTTCCACCATGCGTTTGAACCCTCTCGAGGTATATTGGCGCTATGGATCATCGGACGCGCTCCTGTGCGAGCCCCGTGATGGCTGGCATCATCGTCTGGAAGACGAGAACGTTGTTGTTGGACTTTCCGATGCGATAGGCGACGATCGAGCCGTCGTACAGGTCGATGATTGCGCTCAGGTATGCCTTTTTCCCGGCACCATATTTAAACTCGGTGACGTCGGTGCACCATTTCTCGTCCGGTCGGGACGCGCTGAACTCTCGGTTCATCAGATTCTCGGCCACGTGCTGCGGCGTTGACTTCTTATGCTTCTTCCGCTTCCGGCGGATGACCGATTGGATCCCATGGATATGCATCAAGCGATAGACTCGCTTTTCATTGAACGGGGACAGTCCTTGTTGTCGGCGCAACCGGTTGATCGTCATCGTGATCCGACGGTACCCGTATGTGCCGTTCGCCTGGTCATAGAGTAGACGGATGTCCTCCAGAAGCTTCTCGTTCTCTTCTTGACGCACCGGTATGGTGCGATTCAACCATTTGTAATAGGCCGCACGTGAGATGCCAGCTGGGAAACCTGGGTCTATCAAGGATTGGCGGTTCTAATAGTGGGTTGCCCGTGTGCCTTAGTCACTTCGACGCCGATTTCGATTGTTTCCGCCATCGGTAATGCTGCCAAAAAAGGGGTCTTGATTAAAGGCGGCGTATACCTGGAAGAAATGGGCGCGCTGAAAGCTATTGCATTTGACAAAACCGGTACCCTGACCAAAGGTGTACCTGTCGTCACAGACTTTAAAATCACGAACAAGCAGGTAAACGAGAGAGAACTGCTTTCTATCGTGACGGCATTGGAATATCGTTCTCAGCATCCGTTGGCCTCTGCCATCATGAAAAAAGCGGACGAGGAAAACATACCTTACACCTCTATCAGAGTTGAGGACTTCTCTTCCATCACAGGAAAAGGCATTAAAGGAACGATAGACGGCACCACCTACTTTATCGGAAGCCCGCTTCTCTTTAACGAGCTAGGTGTTGAAAGTATTGATAATAATCTGGACCAAACCGTAACGGCTCTGCAACAGCAAGGTAAGACTTCGATGATTATCGGAACGAAACAAAGCATATTGGCGGTTATCGCCGTAGCCGACGAAGTCCGGGAATCCAGCAAAGAAATCATCCGGAAACTACATGATATGGGTATTAAAAAGACAATTATGCTGACGGGTGACAACAAAGGGACAGGCAAAGCTATCGGCCAGCAAGTTGGCGTCAACGAAATCCAGGCAGAATTGATGCCAGAGGATAAATTAAATGTCATTAAACGCTTGCGAGCTGAGTACGACAATGTCGCGATGGTCGGGGACGGCGTAAATGACGCTCCGGCACTCGCTGCCTCTACTGTTGGAATTGCCATGGGTGGTGCTGGAACGGATACCGCTTTGGAAACAGCAGATGTCGCCCTGATGGGCGACGATTTGAGCAAACTACCGTTTACGATAAAATTGAGCCGAAAATCCCTAAATATTATCAAAGTGAACATCGCGTTCGCTATCAGTATCAAAGCGATTGCATTACTCTTGGTCATCCCGGGCTGGCTCACCCTATGGATAGCTATTATGTCCGATATGGGGGCAACTCTTCTGGTAGCACTGAACAGTTTAAGACTGATGAATGTCAAAGAATAAAAAAACAAAAATATTCATTTTTATATCCTCGAATTTGTACTGGGTATGATAAAAATAAATGATCTCTGTTTTTTAAGACGGCTTTAAGATGACTTCGGTATTGTTCCCGAGTCATCTTTTTAGGTTTCATTATCAGCTTTTTTATCATCAGACAGTTTTAATCGAGGCCGAACCTTATTCATTGACCGGAATATTCTCCGAAGTATGGAAAGAAAATCCGGTCGATAGGTCTACTAAACTATGACAATTAAATCTAAATATTTGAACGTTCGTTTTGGAATCATTCATTCATTCGAATACATCCTATTTTAAGAGACGAAATTTCGATAGTGTTCAAAAAAAAAACGAATGAGGGGGTTTCTAAATATACCCTCATTCGATATTCAGTTTCCTTGCACGTAGAAAAGTATTTATTGGTATCAGACGGTATGAAGTATAGAATTTTTACTCATATGTCGAACCTCAGTGTGGATTTGGTGCAAGGATGACTTATTTCTTTAGTTGTGTTTTTTTGATTCTAACTCTATTGTAGAATGTTTAATATCTAGTTTTGAAGTCACTTCTTTGACTTTTTGTTTAACAATAGTTGAATCCTTTAGATTCATCTCTTCTACTATTAAGTGTAAATTCATGGCGTTATCTTCGCCATCAATTGACCAGACATATAGGTTTTGAACAGAAATCACTTCTTCAATACCTTCAATCTTTTGCTTCACCTCATCGATGTCAATACCATCAGGGACAGCACCTAAAAGTATTTTCATTGTTTTAACTAAATTACGAAACACATTCACTAATATAAACAACGCAATAGCAATTGATAGGATGGGGTCAAGTATATGTATATCCTTGAAGAGTAAAACTATCCCTACTACAAGAACGGCAATCCAACCTAAAACATCTTCTAAAAGGTGCCAAGATAGTACTCCCTCATTTACTGATTTTCCTTTGTGTAGACGGAATGCCGCAAAACCATTTAAAAGCACACCAAAAATTGCAAACCAAATCATTCCTTGTGCATTAGAATGCTCCGGTTCAAACAGTAGAGGAATTGCTTGAGTAAAAATATATACAGATCCAATTATTAATATTGTCGCATTTATTAATGCTCCTAAAAGGGAAAAACGATTATATCCAAAAGTGAAGTTATGATCGGGTTTTTTGTTCGAAAATTTTTGTAAGAACCAGGACAGGCCCAATGCAAGAGCATCACCTAAATCGTGAATGGCGTCCGACATGATTGCAACACTATTAATCAAAAATCCCCCGATAAATTCACCAATCGAGAAAACAAGATTAATTATAAATGCTAGTTTGATATTTTTTGATGCCTTATCAGTACTCGCCATTGTTCGATCTCTCCTCACTTGGTAGTCCATCCTTAAAAAGGTTAGTTGTTAGAATAATACTGGTCTCTAGCGTTCTGCAATATAATAAATTTCTTTGCCTATTGATTGTAAACAACGCATACTTGAGAACTTAAGCGCAGTTCTTAATATTTTAATAAACAATCGAAGGACGTAATTTTTGAAAGCGAAATTAAATACATGTATCTAATTTGTTAGAACCATTTAGGCACTAATTTTATATATAAGACTTCTCCGAACAATTCGGTAACGGTCTGTAAAATGATCACTACAGCTACTTGTGTTGATAGGGGCTCTGGTAATATAGATGCTAATGGAAGAACTACAAGTGAATTCCTTGTTCCCATACTAAATGTAATTGCTCTTCTTGAAGCAATATCTAGTTTGAACAACTTACCAAGGGACTTTGACACCCATGGTATGATAAGTAGAAATAAAATATAAACTGGTATTACATCTATTAATGTCCCGAGGTCACTATACACTTCCCTAATTTGAGAGGCAACTACCACAAAAAGTACAAAAGACATAAATGGAACGGGAATCCATGGCGGCATTTTCATGATACGATTACCTAAAGAACTCTTTTTAGAACACAATTGTGTCATTATCGCTAATAGAAGCGGTATAAAAATCAAAAATAGAAATGCATCTAGAAATGGACCCATCCTAACGATACTAATAGCCTTTTCTCCTAATAATACGAATAAATATATGGGTAAGAGTATCGTCTGTAAAATTAAAAGAATCGGTGTTACTTTTAACAATATTGATTCGTTTCCCTTTCCCATCTTTGTAAAAACAATCACATAGTCGATGCACGGTGTTAACAACACCAAATACACCCCCAGCATTAGTGATGAATCTTGAAGAAATATGATAACCAAAACCTAAACTATTAAAGGAACGGCAACAAAATTTCCTAATAAAAGAGCTACCACAAACCTCATGTTTGTAGCAGATCCATTCGATTTCAGAAACGGAATTTGAACGAACATCCCATACATCAAAACTCCTAAAAGGGGAGAAATAAAAATATCGAGATATACAGCTTCTGTATTCAATAGACCAAAGATTACTGCCAACATCAAAAAAATGATGTATATACTGACTTGGTGGGCTTCCACCTTCTCTAGCACTTGAATTCCGAATTTGCTTTCCTTCTCTATCAAAATCACCCCCAAAATTTTCAGGAAATTTCAGAATGAAATAGATAACTCCACGATTTTAATTGCCAGGGCAAGAGGTTTTATATTTTTTCTTCTAGTATTTTTATTTATCCAACAGTAAAAATACCGACTGAAAGTAAATATAATTAAGGCTCATTATTTACACTTCCGAATATAGTTAGTATCTTGAATATATATCAGTCAAAAAATAAAGTGATAACCATTAAAAAAATAATTATTTTAGCCTAAAGCCACATCTAAAATCATCATGATTGTAAAGCCAAACATTAAACAAACAGAAGCCAAGTCCTTGTTTCCATTTTCTTGAGATCCTGGGACTACCTCCTCCACTACAACAAAAATCATTGCTCCTGCAGCAAAGCTTAGCGCAAACGGAAGTAAAGGCTCCATTATGAGTACTGCTACTACTCCTACCAACGCCGCGAACGGTTCAACCATACCAGATAACTGGCCATAGAAAAAACTTTTACGACGAGATAATCCATCTCGTCTCAATGGCATTGACACAGCAGCACCCTCAGGGAAATTTTGTATGCCGATTCCGATTGCCAGCGCGATAGCTCCCGTGATTGATGATGAAGGGAATCCTGCTGCAACTGCTCCAAATGCAACGCCTATGGCAAGTCCCTCTGGAATATTATGCAATGTTATTGCTAACACCAGTAACGTGCTCCGCTTTCTCTTCTTAGGGTTTATACCCTCAGCCTCATCCATCGGTGAAGTGGGATGCAGATGTGGAATCACTTTATCAACACCTGATAAAAAGAATCCTCCAAGTAAGAAACCGATTGCAGCTGGTAACCACGCCGGAAGAGAATCTTGTTCCGCCATCTCAATTGCAGGTGAGAGTAATGACCAAAAACTAGCGGCAATCATTACTCCTCCAGCAAAACCGAGCATCCCATCCATTAGCTTTTGATTCATTGATTTTGTCATAAACACTAACGCGGCACCAAGCGCCGTCATCCCCCAAGTGAATAAAGTACCCAGCAATGCTTGAGTAAGGGGTTCTAACGAAGAAATATATTCAATCATCTATCAAAACTCCGTTGCCAAAAATCGAGTTTCTATACATGCTCAAAATTAAGTAACTATTATCCAAAATCAGCATTGCTGTCTCCTCCTCTTGATTGTCAATCCTACTCAACAGGTGATTTTTTTAATGTTGATGTACTACTTCCCCTACCTTCAGTTTGCAAAGCAATTCATCGCTGTGAGGATGAGAAAGAGTTTCGAATTGAATCGTAGAGTGTTGAACGTTCAGATGTGCTAAATCGTGTTCAATTTCTTGAAGTAGATTCTCACTGTCATAGATTTGTAAATTACCATCAACGACAACATGACATGAGAGTGCATTCATTCCACTTGTGATACTCCAAAGATGAAAGTCGTGTATACTCCGTACCCCCTCCTTGTTGTGAATGACTTGAAGAACCTTTTCGACATCAACGTTTTGTGGTGCACCTTCCATTAATACGTTCAATCCGGATTTCGTCACGAAATAACCACTTCGTAAAACAAGTCCCGCTACAATGATTCCTGCGAGCGGATCTGCCCAGTTCCATCCAAATGCCATGATAAGAAGCGCTGCCAGTATTGCACCGACTGAACCCAACGTATCGCTTACAACATGTAGATAAGCACCTCGCATATTCAAATTATGTTCTACGTCTGCACCTCTTAACATAATCCATCCAACAAGAAGGTTTATAGCAAGGCCAATACTGCTAACAATTAACATTCCTACGGATGCGACCTCAGGTGGTTGAATAAATCGATTGATGGCCTCATAAAAGATATATATGGAAATCAGTATGAGTGTGACCCCGTTTAAAACAGCTGCTAGAATCTCGAAGCGTCTATATCCGAACGTTTTACGATTGTTCGCTATTTGTTCACCTAATTTAAAGGCAAGTAATGCAATAGCGAGCGAAGCCGCATCACTAAGCATGTGACCTGCGTCCGCTAAAAGTGCTAAGCTATTTGTAAGGTACCCTCCAATCGCCTCTACAACCATGTATGCCGAAATAATAAAGAATGAAATGATCAAAATCTTTTTGTTAGAGGTATGAGAATGATCATGTGCATGATTATGTGCCATAAGATTAACTCTCCTTACTATATTTAGTGGTGTTTCGCATGCTCAATCGCCTGTCTTAGTAAGTTCATGACATGGTGATCATCTTCTGAATAAAATAGAGTAGTTCCTTCTCTTCTAAACTTGACAAGTCGAAGATTTTTTAAAAAACGTAGCTGATGAGACACGTTTGATTGACTTAAGTTAAGAAGATCAGCTATTCCGTTGACCGAATGTTCCTTTGTGCATAGCAGGGTTAATATTTTAATTCTTGTCGGGTCACTAAGTGCCTTGAACGTCTGAGATACAATAAATAGAGTCTCATCGTCAATCTGCGCCCCTATTTCTATTTCATTTTCTGTAGTATCTTCAATCGGTTCATCCATAAGTCAGTACCTCCGCTCATGATAACTATACATGTTCATATGTTCATATATAACTTATTAGACTTTTGCTGTGCCGTCAACACTTAATTTAAAAAACATTTATTCTATCAGCTCTACATACTTGAAGATTTGAGATACTTTCTCTGGTTTTGCGATTATTTCTTATTTTTAGCCATACAAAAACTACCTATTAGAGAGCTAGTTAGATCTCATACTCGATAGGTAGTCACGCTTTTTCAAAAAATCAATATAGTACACTAACGTTTTAAGAAAACGTCAATTGAATTATTTACTGGGTATTGTCTAATCTATTTTCCAACTTCAAAAAGCTTTTCATGTTTTTCTAAATCAAAGCTGTTTTTTAGTAAGCATACCAATTTGATACAATTAGTTCTTCATTTTTCAAATCCAAATCAAAAACTACTGTTTGGTACTGATTCGTCCAAGAATGACTGTAATCAGAAAAAAGGCGGTCAACGCTAAAAACGGAATTGTGATAAAACCCATCCAGTCAATGTACTGTGCATTACAGGAAACTCCTTGTTCACATGGTCTGACTTCCGAAAAGCCGGGCACCTTTTGTACAAGATAGTGGTAAAAAGAGATACAGAATCCGATTATTGATAAAGGGAGAACATAAAATTTGATTGAGCTATCTTCTCTGAAAACTGCAATTGCAAGAATCAAAGCTATTGGGTACATAAAGATACGTTGAATCCAACAGAGTTCACAAGGTATAAAACCACGAATTTCGCTAAAATATAGACTTCCAAGTACTGCAGTAATTGAAACAACCCAGGCGAGGTACAGTCCATATCGGTTTATTACTGAAGCGCTCATTGGGTTAGCTCCTTTTCAATTTGTTTTTTTATAGAGGTATAGTCGAATGGATTTTCAAGGATGACCCCATTAACTGCAATCGTCGGGGTCAGTGTAACATTGTATTTTTCTACGAGCGCCGCATCCATTTTAACTGATTCTAATCTAGAAGAACGACTTGATAGGTCTTCTCTAAATTTATTTAAATCTAGAGAAGGGACAGTCTTCGTCGCAATCTCTTCCATTTTCTCCACCGTAACCCATGGATTATCGTGTATTTGCACGTCAGGTTGAGCTTCATAAATAGCTTTGTGAAATTGCCAAAATGATTCTGGGTGATTTTTGTAAACAGATTCTGATGCAAGGGCAGCTAAAGTGGACTCATCTCCGTGAAACAAAACATTAATGTAACTAAAGGAAGCTTTCCCACTTTCAATGTAATCTTTTACAAGTTGAGGATAGATTGTTTCACCCCACTCTTTACACGAAGGGCATTTATAGTCTCCGAATTCTACAATTGATATCGGCGCTTCCTTTTTACCTATTGTAGGTTGATTATTAACTGATATCTTTTCATCTTGAACAATTTTAGTCTTTGATTTTTCGGAACTTTGATCATTTAAAAATAAAAAAGCTAAGACTGCAATTACTAATACGGATGTAAAAATAGTCAATAGTTGATTAGTTTTCAAAACAATTCACCTCTTTTATAAATTCGTTATTTCTTTTATCAGAATTATAGCTAAAAATACTAGAGTATCCTTAGTTTTTCAACATTGAATCCATGGACTTCTAAAAACGAAATCTATGAGTCAAACAAGTTACATTCTAACACATTCATGCAACTAAACTTTTATGCAGATGAAAGGAGGGCCAATTTATTTCTTAAAATACGTCTATTCCCCTTAATAATAGTGCATTTTAAAACAGGGCAAGAAAACTTTTAACTGTAGATAGACGAAAGCCAATAATCGTTGCATAGAATGACTAATATTTAAAGGATAAGTACCATACAGATAGTAAAAAACCATTCATGGGTCTTTACAACCAAAAAAACTACATATGAGGAGTCTATTATGAAGTCTAAACATAAATTTCGAATAAGCTTAGTAATTTCCTTGGCTTTATTAACTTCTTTTTTCTATCCCTTTAAGCTTTTAACTAGTGTTAACGTCCTAAACGTCGTACATGCAGAGGAATCTCTATTCATAACAACTGAAAATTTGAATTTGCGTTCCTCGTTCTCTTCAAAAAGCAAAGTCCTTTTGACGATTCCAAAAGGAAAAACCATTAAGAAGATAGGTGTATATGGAGAAGATAAATCCTGGTTTAAAGTTTCATTTAATTCAAAAATCGGTTATGTCTCAACGAAGTACGTGACGCCAAAACCTATACCTAAAAATTCAGTCAGTTCAATAAACACAATATATAAAACTAAAACTTCACTAAATCTGCGTAAGGGCCCATCTGTCAAATCACCCGTTTTAATGACTATCCCAAAGTCCAGCCCACTAATGTACCATGCTGCCTCAGGCCCTTGGTATAAAGTATCATACAATGGGACTCAAGGCTATGTGGCAAGTCAGTATGTAACCATATCGCCCTCGGCTATGAAGTCACGAAGTAAGCAAACGACCGAGATTCGCTCAAGCATGTCTTTAGTGAACTCAAAGGTCCTTATTACGATTCCAGCATCTACTGAAGTGACTGTACTAGGAAAATCGGGCACAACGGGTTCTTGGTTAAAAGTTATGTATAACGGTATTACAGGATTCACACCTGCTCGACATTATATAGTGCAAGTGGCACCGGGGGATTCTTTATCCACTTATCCAACATATATTACTATCGAAAATCTTAATTTACGTAACCAAGCGAGTCGTTACGGATCTATTTTGACAACAATTCCCTCAGGCACTTCGATTTCTGTCATATCGAAAAGCGCCAGTTGGTACAAGGTGCGATATAACAATCAAGTCGGTTACGTATCATCTGGTTTTGTGCAACCATTTACCGGAAAAACTCCTATAAAATCACCGGTGATTCCAGCTAACAAACACGTGATTTTAATTGACGCTGGACACGGTGGGGGAGATGCTGGTGCAGTGACTTCAAACGGTACAGTTCAAGAAAAAGTACTCACCCTAAACATTGCTAATCGTGTGGCCGACGAACTAAAGAAAAACTATGAGCTTTATGAAGTGAAACTAACGCGCTCAAATGATAGATACTTGTCACTTGTTGAGCGGACCAATCTATCAGAAAGGCTTGATGCTGACGCTTTCATAAGCGTCCACATTAATTCTTCACCTTCTTTCGCTACAGGTCATGAAGCACTCGTCCCTACTTCTAGCGCGTACACCACAAATCCATATGCGAACGCTAGCCGCAGATTAGGTGAAGTAATTAATCAAGAAATCGCCATGAACGTTCCAGATTTTAAAAATCGAGGCGTTAAGCGACAAGATGTCTATGTGGTAGGAAGAAACACGGTACCTTCTACTCTCATCGAATATGGCTTTATTGCTAACTCAGTAGATCGCTCCTATATGTCGGGAAGTAACATGATCAAAGCAACCGCCAAAGGAATTGATAAATTTATGAAGAGTTACTACTAAATAAACACCAAACAAATACTAACAAACGATTTGACCACTGAATTTGAGACAAAATGTCCTAAATTCAGTGGTCATCATTCATTTCCTCATCAAAATGGCATTATAAGTATTTCTCTTGATATACTCGAATGACAATAAACTCAAAAGAACAACTGACATAGAAATGAAAAGAAATAGAAATATAGATGGTGAAGTAATATTGATACAATGATTCCGGTTCGAGTTTTAATCATGATACGAATACTTTTATCCAGCAACGCATTTTTTATAATAGAGATAAGTTACGGAGGCAACAACATTGTTTACCATGAAAAAAATTATAGCTTCAACTTTACTTGGTGTTATGTTAGTTCAAAGCGCATCCCCTTCTTACGCTTTAAACTTGACTGAAAAACAAAAAAATATCCAGCAGAAGCAAGCGCAAAATTCTACAGAGCAACGTAAAGCTAATACGTCAATTCAGCAGCGTGAACAAGATATCACACTCGAAGAACAGAAACTGAATGACTTGGAATCCGAGTTACAGGATATTATCAATGAGGTCACCCAGAAGAAGGCTGAAATTCGGACAACCCAAAAGAAAATTGCTCAGATTCAAACTCAAATTAAAGAATTCCAGAAAAAAATGAGCTCTCAAAAGACATTGATGGAAGAACGCATGGTCACGATGCAAAAAAACGGTGGTTCTTCTATAAACTGGGCTGAATTTATTTTTGGTTCAAAAGACTTTGGTGATCTGGTTTCACGCATGATCACCGCAGGGACGATTCAAGAAAATGATCAAGAACTTTTCAAAGAATATCAATCAACAAAAAATAAGCTTCAAATTGCTAAAGCTGAATTGGACACTGAAAAAGATAAGCTTATTAGTCAAAAAGAAGAGCTAGAGAATAGTCAGAAAAAATTGAACGGCAAAATTAAAGTGCGGGCTGCTCAAATAAAAAAATTAGAGGCCGAAAAAATCCAGTTCACATCTAAATTGGTAAGCTTGCAACAAATGGAATCGACGCTTCAAGAACAAGAAAAATCAATTCAAGCAGAGATTGAAGCCCAAAGGCTTGAAGAACAAGCTAAAATTCGTACCAAAGAGGCTGCGCGTAAAGCTGCAGAAGCAAAAAGTGCCGAAAAAAATGAAATCAGCGAGAATAAAGCCTCTCTCGAAAAATCACCAAACTCTGAGAAAGTGGTAAACACTTCAAAGACTACGGATTCACTCGCTTCTCCAACAAGTGGCGGAGTTTTTCAACGTCCAACCTCAGGTATCGTAACCCAAGGATGGGGTCCAGCAGGCGGGGCCAATGGCTACAGCTTCCATAATGCACTAGATACAGCTGGACCAGTAGGAACTCCTATTATGGCTGCTCAAACAGGAACTGTAACTCGAGCAGGCTGGGGTGGACCTTATGGAAATCATGTCATCATTACGCATGTCATAGGCGGTCAAGTTTGGACTACCCTTTATGCTCACATGAGCTCATTGTCCGTTTCCGCCGGACAACGTGTGACCCGAGGACAGAACATCGGTGCGATGGGGAGTACCGGAAATTCGACCGGTTCTCATTTACACTTTGAAGTCCATCGAGGAAACTATTCGTACTCAGCTACAAGTGCAGGGAATACAGTCAACCCATCCCAATTTTTCTGAATTTCAGAGGCGAAATTGTTTAACACTATATAATTACTTCAGTAAATCACTTAATATTTAGACCACAGAATATTAGATGCCCCGTAAAAGTTGGACCTGATAATCTAATTTTTATGGGGCGATTTTTATGTCCGAAAGCTTTTAAAGTCTCGGTGACCAAACGCTAACTGACTCGCAAGAAAAACTTCAGAAAGTTAGGATGAGCTTTCGTTCGTGCCCCCACCCCCCTACGAGTGCCTGGGGAATACAATCTCAGGTGCGACATACACATTCACTATGTAGATATTAAAAACGATATGGATGGGTAGACAATCTTTAATCGATTCAATCTTGAAGTACAGACTCTTCTCTCCTTTGATGACCTTCAACTGGCAATATACGTCGAGACGAACCTTAGGTTACTAAGGCCGTGTCTAACGGTCGATGATAAATTTACGGATATGAAGGTCCAAATTCAAACCTAGGTTGTCGAAGTCACCAGATGATCTATTTCATGATCCAACTTTTTGGATTAAGTTCAATTAATATCTTTTGAACTTAATATATAAAATTGAACTTAATATATAAAATGTACATTTCTTTATTTTTTATATAGAAAAGTAAACCAATCGAGCATACGACGCTCTATAAAGTCTTGAACCTTAAAAGTGACATGGGGTCTATGCTCGATAGCTAATAAGATTGCATGATCAGGTCACTTTTAATGTAATAATCAATACATCACATTTTCGTGTATGTTAATATTAAATCGTTTAAAGGAGAGAAAAAAGATGGCAAGGTTTTTTTCACTGTTGATTGTTTTGTTAGTATTATCTGGTTGTGGAAGTACAGTAAGCAATAATGGACCTGAAGTGATTCCAGAATTAATTGATGTACAATTTAAAACAGATCCTGAAATAGTAAAAGCAAACGAAGTTATTGAACTTATAGCAACTGTTTCTCAAGGAAACGAGAAAGTAGACGATGCGGATAAAGTTGAATTCGAGATATGGAAAGAAGGCCAAGAGGAAAGCCAACACGAAAAAATTGAAGCCAATTATCAACAAGACGGACTGTATGTAATTTCTTATATTTTTGAAGAGCCCGGTAAATACTTTATATATTCACATACGACAGCAAGAAGCTATCATTCTATGCCCAAAAACGAAATATTAGTAAAATAATAAATTTTAATTATTACAATTAATAATATAGACGAGCTAATCCATGATGAAAAAACTCGTTTTTATTGAATCGCGCGACAACATCAACCTTGTGATATATGCTCGAAAAATACCAATTTTATGATATATCCTTTCCGCTCCAATGTCTGATACGTCCATTCCGTCGCTCCACCTTGGAAACTACCATCAGTTGTATGCTTATATGTAGGAATATAAACGCGAGTCAAATAGAGTCACATTGCTCAAACGCATCCTCAAAAACTCGAAGGATGCGTTTTTTGTCCTGCTGAGTATTGCGGATACAGAGAGCCACTAGTGCGGACGACTGAGCGAGTCAATATGAAGAAAAAGGCCATCGACTCATCGATGGCCAAGATCTTAGCTTATCCCTAGCCCGTGGTGTTCCCTCATTGAGGTTTCGCCATCGACCAGGATTTTATAGGAGTCGTGTACGATCCTGTCGAGAATTGCGTCCGCGATTTGGGCCTGTCCTAGATTCGAATGCCACTCCGCGTGGCGTTAGACGCGCCCACGCTCTTGCTTTTGACGTTGCCCTTACGCTCCGTGCCTCCCGTTAGAAAGGGCCAGGAACATAGAGATGCGGCGGTGAGCCAGCAGCTCTTGTTATCGGGCCGTCAGGGGGGCAGCGGTGCGATGAGCGACTTCGCCTCCTGGCGTTAGACGCTCACGCATGAGCCCGGATCACCATTCCTTCTCCCATGCCCCGTCTTCAGACACGCCCCAATCCTCGAACCGATACTTGATGAGCCAATGGACATGCATCACTTCATATTCGAATACACCCTTGGATAGCTCTGAGACGACGAAGCTGACTTCTCCATCCGCCACCACCCATGTCCCGTATAGATACACTTTCTTGATCGGACGCTCTTCTGCATCCAGATAGATCAGCACCCGGAAGTAAGGCGAGTTCCGTCCGTCATCGAACCGGACGACCTTCTCGACGCAATGTTCCCTGTCGACGACACGCATCCATTCGGGATGTTCCATCAGTTCCGAGAACACCGTCCGGACGAACGGATCCAATCCAGCGAACGCATAGTCATCAAGCAGCCCCTCATCCATCACGTCTCCCCCCTTCCGCTTCGCTATAGAACGATTCCCCGTCCAGAGCCAGTTCAGTCCTTGTTCATGAAACTACAGAAATGACGACTTTAAAAAATGTATACATGTATACGCGTATACAAATCTACATGTATACATGTATACAAATATTTTTGTTCTTATGTACGACGATTCCGTCGAATCATATTGGTATTGAAAAAGACGGTGAGGTGGGTCAAGCGTTCTCCTTCCTTCACATCACAAAGAAGATCCATGCTCACAAGTTTTAAGTCGTCAAAATCTTCTTGGAGCCGGTCAGGAAGGCGTCGAAGTGTGTAATGCAAAATAGGAGTGGTTCTTACGCAATGTTGGTGAGGTAGTGATACCGACATTATGGGAATAAAATCAAAAAGGATTGATT
>NZ_JACSLH010000013.1:0-51598 GCF_018618035.1 Exiguobacterium sp. s64 | reverse complement strand
CCCGTTCCCATGCCGAACACGGAAGTTAAGCGCTTCAGCGCCGAAAGTAGTTGGGGGTCTCCCCCTGTGAGGATAGGACGTTGCCAGGCCAACGCGAAGGACGATCAAGCATCTGCTTGGTCGTTCTTTTTTTTATAAAAGTGTTGACAAACGGGATATACAATGCTAATATAATAATTGTCTAGTGGCGATAGCGAAGTGGTCACACCCGTTCCCATGCCGAACACGGAAGTTAAGTACTTCAGCGCCGAAAGTAGTTGGGGGTCTCCCCCTGTGAGGATAGGACGTTGCTAGGCCAACGCGAAGGACGATCAAGCAGATGCTTGGTCGTCCTTTTTTGTCGTTTCCTTTGAAACTTTTCATCTAATCATCTCGTATGAAGAGACAGAAGAGGGGGAGTCAAGTATGCAAATCCGTGAAGCTTCATCCGACTGTACGAATTTGGGAGTTGGAGACATCAGCAGCCCAACCCCACAATGTGGCATTTTATCGGGCAGTCGGTTACCAATCCGTCTTCGAATCAAGCGAAGAGGTCTGTTTCGTCAAACGAGTAAAGCAACCCGTAGATGAAGCAATCACATTGCGATATGAAGAGCGCTCGATCAAAGGTGCCCAAGCGTATGGAATGGATGCGAGTCAAATCGCCATCACGAATAGTAACGTCTCAGAACTACGGGCCAGCAATTGTAATTTCACGAGGAGCCAATTCCGCAATATTAACTTCAGAGAAACCGAGTTCGACGACTTGAATCTTTCCGGCTCACAATATCGATTTGTCACCATGTACGAGTCAGGACGGGCGACGACGTTCTTCCATACAAACCTGACGAACACGATTATGAAAAACTGTCGGCTTGATGGGGTCCAGATCGAGGATTCATCGATTGACGGCTTAACGATTGATGGGGTACACGTCAAAGACCTGTTAGAACATTATCGAAAAGAAACTGGAGGAATGAAACGTTATGAGTGATCTCTACCAAACCCAACACGACTTACAACAACAGATGGCAGAACGGGACCGACTCGCCCGGAAATTAAAAACACTCGACAAGCAAATTGCCGAACATGAAGCTGTGCGAAAGCAACTTCTCAATTCGTTTACGAAAGAACAACGCGATGTCTATGACTTAGATTCATTCTCGCTCGTCAACGCATGGCGTAAACTCAGGGGAACATTCAACGAACAAAAAACGATTGAGTTGGAAGAGGCTGCCCGGGCCGAATTGAAATTACGGGAACACGAAGCGATGGTGGATGAGTTAGCACTTGAGCGTCGTGACTTACATGAGACATTTGAGACATATAATGGGATCGATGCGGAATGGGAGACGTTCATAAAAGAGAAGGAAACTCATTTGAAGCAAGATTCTACTGTTAGGGAAGAATTATATCGACTCACGGATCAACAGGTGAAAACGACTGAGTTAGTTGTTGAATATAAAGAAGCTATCGTTGCTGGAAATTCAGCACGGACGGCCATCTCCAGAACACTTAAACATCTCGATAGTGCGAAAGGTTGGTCGACGTATGATACGTTCTTTGGAGGTGGCTTGATCGCGACAGCAATGAAACATGACGCCATTGATGCTTCGGAACGGAAGATGCATGAACTTCAAGCTGCGCTTGAGCGCTTCTCACGAGAATTGGCTGATGTGAAAGGCGTCGTCAGTGGCTTACACATTGAACGCGGTTCGCTCATTCAATTCGCGGACTACTTCCTCGATGACATCTTTTCCGAGTGGACGATGCATGGACGAATCAATGATTCGCTCGACAAGGTAAAAGGCCTTGATCGTGAAATCACTAAGCTTATTGAGAAAATGACAACAGAAGTGGAACGTCTAGAGCAGCAACTTGAAGAAATCGAAACGAAACGACAACAGCTCATCCTCACACGATGAGCTGTTTGGTCATTCTGGTCGTTTCAACCAATGGCGTAATCCTTTCCCCGCATGCGGTCCGTCGGCGTAGCGAGGGATGACGTGTAGGTGAGCATGTGGCACGGTCTGGTTTGATGCTGTTCCGACATTCCAGCCAAGCGTATAACCGTCAGGGCCATACGTCTCCTCGAGGAATGACTTCGCTTCATGAAGCAATGCATATGTATCGTGCCATTCCGAAGGCGTGAGGTCGAACGTCGTCGCGCGATGTTGTTTCGGGACGATGACGCCAGAGCCGACGAGAACGTCCTGCTCACGGTCGTGCATCAAAAAGTAGCATGTCTCATTCTCGGCGACAACCGTCTGGGATGGATCTAGTTGTGGATGACAAAATGGACAAGTTGACATGGACTTGGTACACTTCCTTTCTATATGAAGTGTATCAAAAGGGGAGCATTATGAATAAATTGATTGATAGGATAGTTTCCCAGGCTGAACGAGAGGAACGCACGATGATCGCCATCTCAGGACACGGGGGTGCTGGGAAGACGATATTCGCAGACGCACTACGCGAGCGCCTCGGAGACGTGAACTACATCAATACCGATCCATATATCACGGACTCGATGTTACGAAAGAGTGCCATGCTCGATTACACGGTCGATGGACAGGAGCATCACTATAAGATGACGGCCTGTCATCCGTCCGCACACCATCTATTATCTCTAGAACGTGACGTCCGCATGGTACGTGAAGGCATCGGTTTCTTCACGATTGACGTCCCATACCTTGAACGAACGTGGATCGATCCGGCAAAACGAATCACCATCATCGAAGGCATGAGCGTCGCGTTTCTCGCTGCTGACTGGTGGGACATAACGGTATACCTATATACGGACAGTGACACCGAGTTTGCGCGACGTTCCGTTCGCGATGTCCAACAACGGGGAATGGATCTCACTTATTTAAAGGCATCGCACGACGAGCGCCGACTCCAATATGAGCTGTTCATGCATCCGCAGCGCGAGAAATTCCAAACGGTCGTCTCGACGAGTAATGATGTTTGGACAATTGAAAGCCACCGCTCATGAAGAACGGTGGCTACGTAACGTCTCTTGAATGCCGAGTCCGAGTCGATCTTGCTCGCGCTCGAGTTGTTCCCAGGTGAGTGAACGATGGCGCATCGTGACGTCATTGGCGATTGACTCGAGCGTACGCTGCTTCTCGATATTGTCGAGCCAGTAATAGACGTCGACCCCGTCCTCGTCGACCCGCCAGAACGATTTGACGACTTCGAACTCGTCGGCCCAGTCACCGACCGGTTTGAATCCATACTTCTCGACGAACGGATACGGCCGTTCTTCTCCGATCGGGTCGATGACGTTACGGACGAACATGAGCTCGAGCCCGGCATGTTCGGTCGCCTGTAACAAGCGTTTCAAGGCAGGGAGCGGTTCGACTTCGACTTTTTCGACGACATCGAACCAGACCCGTTTGCCGTCGGTGTCCCAGACGGTCGCTTCGACGCTGTATGGTGCTCCGGCTGTTGATGGGGCATACATCGTCAAATCGAACGTGAACGGGATGTGCTCTTCAGCACCCGGTTCAAGCTCGGCGGATAGGACGATTGGGACTTCTTGCAAGTCGGCCTCCCGATTAAACTCGTTGCCTTCGAGCGTGATATCTTTGAACGTCGTCAAAAAATTAAGCGTCAACTCTTGCAGGCGCACGACATGCGAAGTGGTGTTCAACACCCGCAGCGTTCCATGAACGGTCTCGTTCGGAATGAACGGGACAGTGTGAAAATAGACGGATGCGTCCAGTTCGGAAAAGAACCATTTTTTAAAGCGATTACCCCATTTCGACATGACGGTCGCGCTCCTTTTCTCTTATAGATTGCACTCTTTTAAATGTTCCCGATTCCAATTCTGAAAAAACATGAAGAAAAAGGTTGCATTATATAACTACTTCACTTATTATAGAGGATGTCGAAACAATTCAAACCATCGCGGGGTGGAGCAGTCTGGTAGCTCGTCGGGCTCATAACCCGAAGGTCGTCGGTTCAAATCCGGCCCCCGCAACCAATTTTTATTTAATTTCATATGTCGTCGCGGGGTGGAGCAGTCTGGTAGCTCGTCGGGCTCATAACCCGAAGGTCGTTGGTTCAAATCCAGCCCCCGCAACCAATTTTTTAAATGAGATAGCGAAACGATGACGTTTCGTGTTTTTTTTTGCGCAAAATTGAGTGTACAATGAGTACGTATCGCTAGAACTACTAAAGGAGAAACATCATGTATACATTGATTACCCACTCCGCGGCCGAGACGCAAGCGGTGGCAGAAAAACTCGCCACGCTCGTCAAAGCCGGGACGGTCATAACGTTGGATGGGGACCTCGGTGCCGGTAAGACGACGTTCACCCAAGGCTTTGGCAAAGGTCTCGGTGTCACGCGTAACGTCAACAGCCCGACGTTCACCATCATGAAACAATACCAAGGGCGCTTGCCGCTCTATCATATGGACGTCTATCGTCTCGAAGACACGGGGGACGATATTGGCCTCGAGGAATACATCAACGGTGATGGTGTCGCTATCGTCGAATGGTCGAACTTGATCGAGTCGTCACTTCCGACGGAACGGCTCGCCATCACAATCGAGCGAATCGGGGACGAGGAACGTCAGTTGACGTTCGCGCCTATCGGCGACACGTACGATGCACTTGTGAAGGAGGTGCTCGCATGAAACAACTCATGATTGACACGTCGACGACACGTCTGTCTGTCGCCTTGAGTGAGCACGGACAGATTCAAGCCGAGGCGACGGTCATGGTCTCGAAAAACCATGCCGTCACGCTCATGCCGATGATCGAACAACTGATGAGCGCGGTCAAATGGACACCGACCGAACTCGAACGCATCGTCGTGACGACAGGTCCTGGATCTTATACGGGGATTCGCATCGGTGTCACGACAGCGAAGACGCTCGCCTACACGCTTCAGATCCCGCTCGTTGGGGTCTCGGCGCTCCGTCTTATGGCGGCGGCCCCGAACACGGAGCTCCCAGTCGTCGCGCTCATCGATGCCCGCCGAGGGAATGCCTATATCGGGCATTATCAACAGAACGAGGCCGTCACACCCGACCGTCACGCCTCGGTCGCCGCTTGGCTCGAAGTCAATATCACAGGACCGTTCGTCGTCGTCGGCGACGTGGAGCCGTTCCGTGACGCACTCGCGTCTTACGATTATACCGAAGCACCGGCCGCGCATAGCTACGGCCGGGCGAGCGATCTCGTCGCCTTAGGTGAAGTCACGAATGATGTCCATGCGTTTGAGCCCGAGTATCTTCGTCTCGCTGAGGCGGAAGCGAAATGGCTCGAGGGACAAAACAATGGCTGATATTAAAATCCGGCGCATGACATGGCTCGACGTCGAAGAAGTGACCAAGGTCGAGGAAGCCTCGTTCGCTATTCCGTGGACGAAAGAAGCGTTCATGAACGAGATGCTCCGCAATGACCAAGCGATCTATTTCGTCGCTGTGCATGAACGACGCGTGGTCGGCTTCGTCGGGGTTTGGCAAATTGTAGACGAGGGGCACATCACGAACATTGCCGTCTTACCGGAATATCGCGGGCAAGGCATCGGCAATCTGCTGTTGATGCAACTCGTTGAATTCGCCCGCTCGAAGTCACTCGCGGCACTCACGCTCGAAGTGCGTGTCTCGAATATCGGCGCTCAAAAGCTGTACGAACAGTTCGGTTTCGAAAATGCCGGACGCCGGAAGCGATATTATCAAGACAATAATGAAGACGCCTATATTTACTGGGCGAAGTTAGGAAGTGAAACAGATGGACACATCGCTCATCCTCGCGATTGAGTCGAGTTGTGATGAGACGTCGGTCGCGCTCGTGCGTGACGGTAAGACGCTTTTATCGAACGTCGTCTCGTCGCAGATTGAAAGTCATAAACGGTTTGGCGGGGTTGTGCCCGAGGTCGCCTCGCGTCACCACGTCGAACGGATCACCTACGTCATCGATGACGCCCTCAGTGAAGCGGGTGTGACGATGCAAGACGTCGACGCCGTCGCGGTCACGCAAGGGCCGGGTCTTGTCGGTGCACTCCTCGTCGGAATCAGTGCGGCCAAAGCGCTCGCTTTCGCCCATAGTAAACCGCTCATCGGCGTGCATCACATCGCCGGACACATCTATGCGAACGAACTCGTCGAGGAGATGGAGTTCCCGCTCGTCTGTCTCGTCGTCTCGGGCGGACACACGGAGCTCGTCTATATGCCCGAGCACGGTGTGTTCGAAGTCATCGGTGAGACACGTGACGATGCGGCCGGAGAAGCATATGACAAAGTCGCACGGACACTCAGTCTTCCTTACCCAGGTGGACCTGCCATCGACCGTCTCGCAGCCGACGGGGAAGATACGTATAAGTTCCCACGGGTCCGGCTCGAAGCCGGAAGTTTCGATTTCAGCTTTAGCGGACTCAAGTCGTCGGTCATCAATGCTGTCCATAACGCCGAACAACGCGGGGAGACGGTCATCCCTGAAAACTTGGCGGCCAGTTTCCAAGCGAGTGTCGTCGAAGTGCTCGTCGAGAAAGCGATTCGTGCCGTGAAAGAAAAAGGAGCGAAGCAATTGCTCGTCGCAGGTGGCGTCGCAGCCAACCGTGGACTCCGCGCTGCGCTCAAAGAAGCGACGGACCGCGAAGGTATCCGCCTCGTCATCCCACCACTTGATCTATGCGGAGACAACGCCGGTATGATTGGGGTTGCGGCACATCACGCATATGTGCGCGGAAAGCGCGATACACTGGCGATGAATGCGGTTCCTGGGTTATCCTTAGAAGAGAGCATGACAGTCTAGGGGGAAATATACAGATGATGAAACGCATAATCATTGGAGGTCTCGTCGTACTGCTCGTCGTCGCGACGTTTTTGCAAGTACGAGAGATTATCCGCGCTTATAATATCGCTTATCAAGAAGAAATCGTGCCGGAAGCGACACGCGTCCGGTCGCTCACGGGAGCGGAATCGCTCGAAGGCATCGGCCGGGTCACGGGGGAGAACACGCTCGTCGAGACGTTGTACGGCTATAAGAGCCTAGACGATCAAGACATCGAGAGCGTCATCGTCGTCGACCGCAACCTCGGCGTCCAACCGAAAGCGAGCGACGCGTATTACGAGATCGCCCCGGGCCGGGAAGCGACCGAAGCGGAAGCGGCCAAGTTCGAGGACATCGTCAACGAATTTGACGAAGAGCAACTGTTCGCACAAGTCATCTCGACGCATGAGGCGAAGTATGTGACGAACCGTGAGGAGACGCTCACGTTCTACAAAGTGTTCGTCCGCGACGTCGACACGAACGAGTACGTGTTCTTCATCACGGAAGACGGCCTCAAGCTCGACTTCCATACACGCGGATTCCAACCGCTGCGTTATTTCTAAACGTAAAACAGGGAAGCTGACCTCCACAATGGAGAGCGGCTTCCCTGTTTTTATACTTCTGGATGATGTTTCTTTTGTTTATACCACATATTCACCCGGCTCACGACGTAGACAATCAGTGCGAGCACCCACATGAGGAGCGTCGACTGATAGAAGTGTCCCCACACCGAGCCCGGGGCGTAAAAACTGTGCACGGTCACATCGACTGGCCAGACGACGAGGCGGATAAACAGGGTGCTCATAAGCAGGCCGCTCAACAAGCTGATGACAATCCCGCTCCACGTCTGGATGATGAAGCCGATGACGACCGGCAAGAAATAAAACAGGAACGACGGAACGACCGTCGGTTCCCCACGAATCAGTTCGGATACGTACTCCGTCCCGGTCGGAACGATGTAGGCGAGACCAGTCAGGAAGGCGTGCATCCACTCGATTCGCATCGCACGGAATCGCATCATGAATGGAGCTCCTCCCATTCTGCATACAGTGCCGTGATCGATTCTTTCGTCGCATCGGACTCGGTCGACAGTTCCTGTGCCCGAGCGAAGTCGTTGAAGACGTCCGGTTCACACAACAGTTGCTCGATCTCTTCGAGACGGGCCTCGTGTTGCTCAATCGTGAGCTCGATCTCCTCGATCCGTTGTTTCATCCGGCGCTCCTCGCGTTGCTGTTCCTTGTCGGCGCGCTGTTTCTTGACGATGACTTGTTTCGTCTCAACGCGTGCGAGTCGGGCCAGTTCTTCAAGTTCTTCTTTCTTCTCGACGTAATACGAGTAATCGCCGAGGTATTCGTCGATGCCGTTCGGTGTGATCTCTAAGACGCGCGTCGCGAGCCGGTCGATGAAGTAACGGTCGTGCGATACGAACAAGATTGTGCCCGGGTAGTCGACGAGGGCGTTCTCGAGAATCATCTTCGAGTCGAGGTCCAAGTGGTTCGTCGGCTCATCCAAGATGAGCAAGTTTGGTTGCTCGAGCTTCAGTTTCGCGAGCGTCAAGCGGGCCCGCTCTCCACCCGACAGTTCATGGACGCGCTTCATCACGTCGTCACCGCTGAACAAGAACTGACCAAGCAGGCTGCGGACTTCTTGTTCACGCATGAGCGGCCAGTCGTTCCAAATCTCGTCAATGACGCGGTTGGCATCCGACAAGTTCTGTTGCTCCTGGTCGTAGTAGCCGATCTCGACGCCGGTGCCGTAGCGGATGTCACCGGTAAGGGGCGGCTGTTGTTTCGTCAACACTTTCAGGAGCGTTGATTTGCCGACTCCGTTCGGGCCGACGAGGGCGACCGATTCGCCGCGCTGCAATTGGAAGCGGAGCTGTTGGGCGATCGGTTCTTCATAGCCGATGGCAAGATCGCTCGCACTCAATACGTCGTTCCCGCTTTGACGTTTGATTGAGAACGAGAGGACGGCACTGCGCTCATCACCGTCCGGCGCTTCCATCCGGTCGACTTTCTCGAGACGTTTGCGGACGCTCTGGGCCCGCTTCGTCGTCGTCGCCCGGGCGATGTTACGCTGGATGAAGTCCTGCATCTTGGCGATCTCTTCTTGTTGCGACTCGAACTGCTTCTTCTCTTGCTCGTAGATGGCGGCCTTTTGTTCGAGATACTTCGTATAGTTGCCGACGAAGCGACGGCTCCGATGGCGTGACAACTCATAAACGACCGAGACGACACGGTCGAGGAAGTAGCGGTCGTGGGAGACGATGAGGACGGCGCCTTTATAGCCACTCAAATACTTCTCGAGCCAGCCGAGCGTCTCGATGTCCAAGTGGTTCGTCGGCTCATCCAAGATGAGCAGGTCTGGACTTTGCAGGAGCATCTTCGCGAGGGCGAGACGTGTTCGTTGTCCACCGGAGAGCGTATCGATACGGCGCTCGAAGTCGTCCGGATAGAAGCGCATCCCGTGAAGCACAGAGCGGATCGTCGCCTCGTATTGATAGCCGCCGCGGTCTTTGAACGTATGTTGTTCTTCATCGTAAGACGACAGCAGGCGCTCATAGGCGGCCGGGTCGTTCAAGATGCGTTCAGAACCCATGTCTTGTTCCATACGGCGGAGCGTCTTCTCCTGTTCGATCAAATCGGTGAAGACGGTGAGCATCTCGTTCCACATCGTCTCGTTCGACTCTAACCCTGAATCTTGGGCGAGATAGCCGATCGTCACGTCTTTCGGTTTCATGATATCGCCTGAGTCATAGTTGTATTCCCCGGCGATGACTTTGAGCAATGTCGACTTGCCGGCGCCGTTCCGGCCGACGAGGGCGACGCGTTCGCCTTCTTGAATTTCGAGTTTGACGTTCTCTAAAATCGGCTCGACGCCGAATGATTTCGATAAGTTATTGACTTGCAGTAGGATCAAGTGAAAAAACCCCTTTCTCTCTATTTAGTATACTTTATTTCTTCCCCATTTCAGGTATATTCATTGAGTGGTCATGTGAATTCGTTTACAATCAAGGTGTATGAAATTAGATTCGTTTGAAACGCGTCGTAAAAAGGAGGCTCTTTCCGTTGAGTCAAAACGAACCAAAGATTCCGCAAGCGACAGCCAAACGGTTGCCACTATACTATCGGTTTATCCAAAGCCTACATTCATCAGGAAAACAGCGTGTCTCTTCTGCTGAACTGAGCGAGGCGGTCAAGGTCGATTCGGCCACGATCCGTCGCGATTTCTCGTACTTCGGTGCGCTCGGTAAAAAGGGATATGGCTATAACGTACAGTATCTGTTAGACTTTTTCCGTAAGACACTGAATCAGGACGAGATTACGAACGTCGCCTTGGTCGGGGTTGGTCATCTCGGGACAGCTTTCGTCAACTATAACTTCCTTAAAAACAATAACACACATATCGTCGTCGGGTTCGACGCAGACGAGACAAAAGTCGGCACGACGATGTCCGGTGTCCCGATTCATCACGTCGATGAGATGGAACAGATCATGAAACAGAACAAGATTGACGTCGCCATTCTCACGGTGCCGTCTGCCTATGCGCAACCGGTCGCGGACGACTTGGTCCGCTTCGGTATCAAAGGCATCTTGAACTTCACGCCGGCCCGTCTCACGGTGCCGGACACGGTCCGCGTCCATCACATCGACTTGTCGATCGAACTCCAGTCGCTCATTTACTTTATGCAACACTATCCATCTGCTGAGGGGGTCCATCAATAATGGAATTACTATCATCGTTGCTCGTCGTCGGTATTCCTGGGGGAGCGAGTATCTTCATTATCGCCATCGTCGCGCTTATCATCTTCGGGCCGAAGAAATTGCCTGAATTCGGACGCGCCGCCGGACAAACGCTCCGTGAGTTCAAAAATGCCACGAGTGGCATGATGAACGAGCATGACGAGAAAGACAAGAAAGAAATTGAGAAGAAAGAGCAGTAATCATGAATCATCAACCTGATCAAGAACGGGCACTGTCCGACCACTTGACAGAGCTGCGGAGACGACTGATGCTGTCGGCATTTGTCGTCTTTGCCTTCTTTTTGATTGCTTTGCCGAGTGTCAAATATGTGCTCGCCTATCTCCAGGCCGACCTCGTCGAACGAGGCCTTGAATTGAACGCCTTTGGGGTCGCGGACCCGCTTATGATTTACTTGAACTTGGCGCTCGTCATCGGGCTCGTCGCGGCTGGTCCGTTTCTACTGTATCAACTGTGGGCGTTTGTCGCACCTGGTCTGCATCCGAACGAGCGGAAAGCGACGCTCGCCTATATTCCGATCATCTTCATCTTGTTCTTGATCGGTCTCGCGTTCGCCTACTATTGGTTGTTCCCGCTCGTCCTCGATATCTCGACGGACCTCGGGCAAGACCTTGGTCTGACGCAAATCATCGGGGCGTCGAACTACTTCACGTTCTTGCTGCAACTGACCATCCCATTCGGACTGTTATTCCAGTTGCCGGTCGTGACGATGTTCTTGACGCGCATCGGTGTCGTGACGCCGTACTTCCTGTCATCGATTCGGAAGTACGCCTACTTCGCCTTGTTCGTCGTCGCGGCCTTTATCACGCCGCCGGATTTGACGTCGCACCTTATGGTGTCACTGCCGCTCTTCTTCTTGTATGAGATCAGCTTATCGATTTCACGTATCACGTACCGGGGCGTGCTCCGACGTGAGAAAGAGGCGATGGTGAAAGAACAGATGGATTTGATGAAACAAATGAATGAGAAGTGAACACCATGTCATACGACGTGGTGTTTTTTTGATTTTAGGGCTATTCAATTTTGAAAAAACAACTTAAAATTAGGAGGGTTAAATCAAAAAATGGATTATTTTTGAAAGTTATGCATTCATAAACAGAAATGAGGAGACTAATGAACAAGTGGTTATGGAGCATGCTCGTGGTGCTCGTCATGATGGTGGCACCGGGAGTCGAAGTTCGAGCAGAAGACTATGCCAAACCGGAAATCATTCCGGCAGGAGAAGTCGTAGGAGATAGTGGGTATGTGTGGCGTTCGGGAAATCCGGAGACGCTTGTTCACATTGAGACCGGTGAGGAATATACGTTACCGATTCGCGTGTCTGCTGCTTATAATATGTATGCTATCGGAGACGGCCGATTTATGTTAAAAGGATGGCCGGAGTGGGTGATGTGGGATATACGTACGAATGAAGCGACGACATTCCCAATCGAAGCAGGAAGTGAGAATCGACTCGTCTCAACGAATGTAACAACAGGAATGATGTTATGGGCTGATGACGAAAAGTATATTATCACATCGATGTCAGGTGATATTCTCGGATCGCTAACGAAAGGCAGCGATCAGGTATACAGTCTGCTCGATGACGGGAACGTCCTCGCATTCGCCGACGGTCAAGTGACGAAGCGGACGGTTACAGGAGAGGTGCTTGAGACAATCAGTTCCTATTCAGGACAGGTGAGGTGGGCCCGTCACATGAAAGAAGCGAATCAATGGTTCGTGATCAAAAGTGATGACTCGGAGCACATGTTTATTTTCGATTTGGCGACGAAACGATGGATTGAGAAAGATGCAGCAAACGTAAGTAATCTTACGTGGAAAGACGGCACCTACTACTTCATGACGCGAGAAATGTATACGACATTCTATGTCAGTTATAACGTCAGCACGAATGAGTGGAAAGAGGCACCGATTGATGACGCTGACATTCGACAACACGGTCCGTGGTACGTTTTTGGTATGAAGAAGACGGAAGTGTACACGCCGGAGTCTTTATGGAAAGCGCCATGGCAACTGAATGTCAATGTGCCGAAAACGACGAATCGCTATGAGGTAGGTCGTCCATATGACGTCAACGGAACGGCCACGCTCGTTGATGGTACGGCCTTACCGATTCCAGCGACTGAGCTGACGGCACGTTTAGCCTATCAAGACGACCTGTTCGTTTGGGAGCAAGGGAAACTGACGTTACAGACGAATGAGTCGTATGACATGATTTTTAAGTGGAACGATTTTGAGCGCCGGTTAGACTTATGGGCATCGAACTATGTGCCGCTCACGCTCGACCCGCCAACCGGTGTCTTAGGTCCGATTAGCGGGAAGACGGCACCGAACACGCCGGTGTTTGTCAGTGTGACGAAAAACTTGTATCAATCGAACTCATCGGATTCATTGTTGAACTATCAATCGGCGACGGTCCAATCGGATGAGTCGGGGCGTTACACGTGGCAACCGGCGCGGTGGTTCACACCTGGATCGCGTGTGACTGTGAAAATCGGTAGTGGGTCAGGTGTTTACGCCGATCCGATTGAACTTCAGACGGTCAAAGAAAGTGACGATACTTCATCAAATGGTATCTCGGTTCTGACGAAAACGGTCACTTCAGGTGTCACATTGAAAACGACGCCGAACGCCGCAGTGGATGTGTTGATTCGCAGTGGCAAATACTACGAAATTTCGAACGAGCAGGCAGATGAAGACGGACTCATTTCGATTAAAGAGTTCAATACGATGCCTGTAGACATCGGAACAAAAGTCTACTTTAAATTGAAAGAGGCACCCGCTTCAGCGTTCCGGCTCACAACCGTGGATACAAGAGTGGAACCGCCTGTCTTTACGTGGACTCGGACACCGTTGATGTACGACAAATCCATCAACGTCACATCGAGTACCGATCAAGCCTATCGCATCTATCGAAACGGTACGCATGTGGCGACAACCCGCACGATGCCGTACACGTTCGAGACGCCATTAAAAGAAGGGGAAGTCATCCTCGTCACACGCTCGAACGGCGATGCGACGTACGAACTCACGAAAACAGTTCGTGCGTTCACACCGACGCTCAGTGTGACGGATACGTTGATGACAAAGACACAAGCGACGCTCACGATCAAGAAGACGAGCACGGCGACGGTGCGCTTCTATGTAAATGACAAGCTCGTCTCGGCCAAACGCCTCTCGACGACACGTTACACCGTCCCCGCCAAACCGGGGGATCGTGTTCGCGTCAAAGCATCGGTCGGCTCGAAATCGCGTGACGTCTCGATCCAGTTGCCGAAGACATCGTTGTCGACGCTCTCGATTAACGATGAGAAGTCGCTCTGGGTCGGATATGTGATCCCGAATAGCACGGTGACGTTGAAAAAAGGGTCGACGGTGCTCGCCACAGCAAAAGCGAGCAGCACCGGACGGGTGACGCTCCGCTTCACCCGTCAACCGGTCAATACGACGCTCTCGTTGACGAGCCAAAACGGGACGTTCCGACATGTGCAGACGGTGAAGGTGACGACTGGACCGACACCGACGCTCATAACGACGATTCCATCAAGTGCATCGAAGACACTGAAGGCGACATCGAACGTCGCGTACGGCACATTGACGCTCACGCGGGGATCGACGGTCCTCGCGAAGAAGACGGTGACGGCCACGTCGACAACGCTCAGCTTCACCCCACAAAAGAAAGGAACGAAATTGACACTCCGTCTCGTGACGCCAAAAGGCCGAAGCGTGACGAAGACGATTTATGTTCGTTAACTGAGAAGCCATTCGCGATGATGCGGATGGCTTTTTTTAGAGATGGGGAACAGGGGGAGGACGTGATACGATGGAGCCAATCGAACATAGGTCAGGGGGAGAAGCGATGGCTTGGGAGTACTATGGGGATGAACTCATCATCATCGGCGTGTTGACGACAATTTTGTTGATTGCCGTGCTGAACTTTTTGAAATCGCGATTCAAGCGAAGACTCGTCTTCTCGTTAACGTTGCTCGTCGTGGGATACGTATCGTGTATCATCGGACTCGTCTTCGTCCGCGGGTGGGACGCGCTGGGCTGGATTTTGATTGGCATTAGTCTGTATGTGATCGGTCTCCTCACCTATATCAGCGTCGTTATCTATCACTGGGTCAAAGGGCGACGCACCACAAACTCATAAGTGAACCGTTCCGGTTACGGGACGGTTTTTTTGTTGTCACACATGGAGTTCAAACTTTAGACATAATTACGTGAAAAAATGAGCAAAGGGATTGTCAAACCTTCTTGTGAAATAGTACACTAAGTTCAGAAAGTAAATGTGATATTTATCACAAACAATAACTTGCCTAACACTCAAAGGAGAGACAACCATATGAAAATCGCAGTCATCGGATGTACACACGCAGGAACAGCAGCCGTCAAAGGATTACTCGCCAAGCACGACAATCTCGACATCACGGTGTATGAACGCAACGACAACGTCAGCTTTCTCTCATGTGGGATCGCCCTCCACGTCGGCGGTGTCGTCAAACGTGCGGAGGAGCTCTTCTACGCGTCACCGGCCGAGCTCGAAGAACTCGGTGCGACGATGCGCATGAAGCACGACGTGTTGAACATCGACACGGAAGCGAAGACGGTCCATGCGAAAAACCTCGACACGGGAGAAGACGTCTATGACACGTTCGACCGTTTGATCGTCACGACTGGTTCATGGCCGATCGTCCCGACGCTTCCTGGCATCGAGATGACGGGGATTGAGCTCTGCAAAAACTATGGCCACGCCCAACGCATCATCGAGCGGGCAAAAGACGCGACGAACATCGCCGTCATCGGTGCCGGCTATATCGGTGTCGAGCTCGTCGAGGCGTTCGAAGTGTACGGCAAACACGTCACGTTCATCGATAGTGCCGACCGCATCTTGAACAAGTACCTCGACAAATCGTTCACAGACCAACTCGAGGCAGACATGACGTCACGCGGCATCGACCTCGAGCTCGGCCAGACGGTCGAAGCGTTCCGTGGGACAGATGGAAACGTCACGCACGTCGTGACCGATAAAGGTGAGTTCGAGGCTGACCTCGTCATCCTCTGTGTCGGCTTCCGCCCGAACACAGGACTCCTTCAAGGCCAAGTCGACATGCTCGGCAACGGCGCCATCATCGTCGACGAGTATATGCGCACGAGCAACCCGGACGTCTTCGCCGCTGGTGACAGCTGTGCCGTCTATTACAACCCGGCGCGCACACACGCCTACATCCCGCTCGCGACGAATGCCGTCCGCATGGGAACGCTCGTCGCTGAGAACTTGATCGCACCGCGTGTCCGCTATCAAGGGACGCAAGGGACGTCAGGTCTTCGCCTGTATGATTGGAACATCGCCTCATCAGGTCTCACGGAAGAAGCGGCCGGCCTGTTCGGCCTCGACGTCGAGAGCGTCGTGGTTGAAGACGCGTATCGTCCGGAGTTCATGCCGACGGCGGAACCGGTCCAGTTCAAACTCGTCTATGAAGTCGGCACGCATCGCGTCGTCGGCGGACAAGTTCTCTCGAAAGCGGACATGACGCAAGCGGTCAACACGTTGTCGCTCGCGATCCAAAACGAGATGACGGTCGAAGAGCTCGCTTACGTCGACTTCTTCTTCCAACCGCATTACAACAAGCCATGGCACTTCATCAACAGTGGTGCGCTCGCGGCGATGAAAGATAAAGTCAACGCATAAAAAAACTCGGGAGCCGCGGCTTCCGAGTTTTTTTATAGATAGCGTGGGGCGTCCTTCATCGAGTTGGCGAGAATCATGTAGATGAGGACGTTCCCCGGTACGATCAGGAAGAGCAGACGTACACCGAGGGGCGACAAGTCGAAATACTCGGCGATGCCGCCGCAGACACCAAAGAGCGATCGGTTCGTGGCGGATTTACGAAGCGGACGTTGCATAAGCATGGCTCCTATCTCAACTGTGATATGAAAATTTTACCATATAGACCTACTGGAAATGTATAGGTTTCGTAGGTTTTTTTTCGTCTGAAGCCGGGGAAGTGGTAAGAGAAAGCTAATGTGTCACCTGGTCCTGTCAAAGGAGGAGCCCATATGGCTAAGAAGGAAAAATAACCGTACCATATCGTCACGTTCACGTTTCCAGAGGAGTCCATCTCGTATCAAGCGTTCAGCAAGTTGAAAAAGTATCACGCCGAAGGACTCGTCGGGTTCGAACAACTCGTCATCATCAAGCGTGAAGACAACGGTGCCTTCTCGTTCGAGGATGCCGTTCAACTGACACCGACGAACAAGTCGACCAAAGGCGCGCTCATCGGTATGGCCGTCGGGATTCTCGGCGGACCGTTCGGGATTCTGTTCGGTACGCTCACGGGAGGACTCATCGGAGGAACGAAAGATTTGAAACACGTCCAGAGTATTCAAGAGACGTTCAAGCGGACGGTCGGGAATATCGAGCCCGGACAGACCGGGGTGATGGCAATCGGGGAAGAGTTCGATCACTCGGTGCTCGATGGACTGGCGGCTGAACTTGGCGGCACGGTGACACGGACAGACTAAGAACTGTGAAGGGGAGTCGGACTACATGAAGATTGGTATTTTAGGGGCCGGGAAAGTCGGACGGACGCTCGGGCGCAAGTTCGAAGACGTCGGCTATGAAGTGTTGTATGGGACACGCTCGGAGCGCGAGGGGACGCTGTCGCTCCAGGAAGTAGCATCGAATGCGCAAATCCTCTTATTGACGACACCGTTCGCGGCGGCCGTCGATTTGATTCAATCGCTCCGGGACTTGGACGACAAAATTGTCATCGATGTGACGAATCCGATTGCCAAAGAGTTTGACGCCATCGAGCGGCCGGAAGGGAAATCAGGGGCCGAGCATCTGCAGGAACTTGCGCCGCACGTCCGCATCGTCAAGGCGTTCAATCAGACCGGTGTCGAGAACTTGGAGAACCCGAACATGTCGATGATGTTCATCGCCGGTGACGAGCAAGAGTCGGTGCGAGCCGTTCAAGACCTTGCCTCGAAGATCGGCTTCGACGCCCATACGCTGCGTCACTTGAAACTGGCGCGAGAGCTCGAGTCGCTCGCTTGGCTATGGATTCATTATGCGACGAAAGAACGGAAGCACCGGAATTTCGCGTTTTACTTGAAAGAGAATAATTTCTGACGATCAAGACGGCTACGCGAGTGCGTGGCCGTCTTGCGTAGGTACACGTATAATAGGGATGAACACTAATTTCATTGTCGTAGGAGGATACACATGGGCTTCGCCATTTTGACATTTATCGTCGCGTTTATCCACGTGATCGCGGGAGCGGTCGTGTTACATAAATATCCGCAACATAAGTCGATTGCCATCAGTATGATCGTGCTCGGTTTCCTATATGGACTGTTGACGGTCGGATTTATCGTGTTATAGAAGAACATAGAAAAGACCGGTCAGACTTAGGCCTGACCGGTCTTCTCTGTCCCAAGCGGAGTCGCTTGGGATTTTCTTATGCCGATTTATCGGTCTTTTCTTTTTTTGCTTTTCGGGCGAGCGTCAAAATCTGATACACCTTGAAGAAGTCATACGCGGCTACGGCGATAATGAAGTACGTCCAGAAGCTGAAGCCGTACTCTTGCACCGAGTAGTAGGCGAGGACGGTAAACAGAATCCCGAATGAGAGACTGAACAAAAACATAACTTTTAAGTGTCGCGGCATCGATGCCACCTCATTTCTACATTAAGAATAATACGACCATGACGAGCGCGTTGTTGAACGCGTGAATCGCGATCGGCACGATCAAGCGACGCGTCTTGGCATAAGCGACCGTGAAGGCGAAGCTCATCGCCACGTAAACGAGAATCTTGTTGTCACCATGGATGAGCGCGAATAAGAGCGAACTGACCGCGAAGGCAATCCAGAACCCGAAGCGGGCGCTCAAATTGCCGAACAAGATGTGACGGAACAGAATCTCTTCCATAATCGGTCCGAGCAAGACGACCGAGAGCGTCATGACCGGGACGAGACGGACGATGTCCGCGATTTGCTCGGTGTTCTGGGAGCCCATGACGTCACCGGAGATCCACGTCTCAATCAAGTTGGCGACGATGACGAGCCCGTACTGCATGAGGATTCCGAGCCCGATCCATTTGACCGTGTCGTTCAAGTTCGCCTGGATGCCTTGCTGTTTATACAGCTTCAAGTCGGGCCAGAGCAAGAAGACCGAGATGATGATTGTCAAGCTGAACCCGATAGCGAACCAGAGTCCGGTCGACGTCGGCGTGATCCATTCCGGACGCAGTCCGCTAATCAATACCGGAAAGAATTGAACAAACGCGTAGAGCAGAATCGGGATGATATGCCGAATCCGAATGTTAGGCGCCATCGAAAAACGGGTATTTATCGATTGGTTTGAGTTTAGTGTAGCCAATTCAACACGTCCTTATTCCTAAGAGTCAACGTTCCTTTTCACCATTGTAACAAATAAGGTCTCTTGACCGCGAGTGGAAGCATTTTTTTGATGTTCCCGCTTGCATTTTCAGTCGTCTCATACTACACTAATCAGTGTTAGCACTCCTTTTTGATGAGTGCTAAAACTTACGATTCAACGATACATCATTCATATTCGGAGGAGGTTTTTTCTATGTTAAAACCACTAGGCGATCGCGTCATCATCGAAGTCGTGGAGAAAGAAGAAAAGACGATCGGAGGCATCGTGCTTCCTGACACGGCGAAAGAGAAGCCGCAACAAGGACGCGTCCTTGCAGTCGGTACAGGCCGCGTCACGGACCAAGGTGAGCGGATCGCGCTCGACGTCAAAGAAAATGATTTGGTCATCTACTCGAAGTACGCGGGTACCGAAGTGAAGCATGAAGGCAAAGAATACTTAATCGTTCGAGAGAGCGACATTCTCGCAATCGTAGGCTAAGACTCACCATTTTTCAAAAATCTTGTTTAGGGGGAAATGAACAATGGCAAAAGAAATCAAATTCTCAGAAGATGCACGTCATGCGATGCTTCGCGGTGTCGACGCACTCGCTGACGCGGTAAAAGTAACAATCGGACCGAAAGGACGTAACGTTGTCCTTGAGAAAAAGTTCGGCTCACCGCTCATCACGAATGACGGCGTGACGATCGCGAAAGAAATCGAACTCGAAGACCACTTCGAAAACATGGGCGCGAAGCTCGTTGCTGAAGTCGCCTCGAAGACGAACGAAGTCGCAGGGGACGGTACGACAACAGCGACAGTCCTCGCTCAAGCGATGATTCGTGAAGGTCTCAAGAACGTGACAGCGGGCGCAAACCCGATGATTCTTCGTAAAGGAATCGACAAAGCAGTTCGTCGTTCACTCGAAGAGTTGAAAGAAATCTCGAAACCAATCGAGTCGAAAGAAGCGATCGCCCAAGTCGCGGCCATCTCAGCAGCGGACGAAGAAGTCGGCGAGTTGATCGCTGAAGCGATGGAGCGTGTCGGCAACGATGGCGTCATCACGATTGAAGAATCACGCGGCTTCACGACAGAACTTGACGTCGTCGAAGGGATGCAGTTCGACCGTGGTTACTTGTCACCATACATGATCTCAGACTCAGATAAGATGGAAGCGGTGCTCGACAACCCGTTCATCTTGATCACCGATAAGAAAATCTCGAACATCCAAGAAATTATCCCAGTGCTTGAGCAAGTCGTACAACAAGGGAAACCAATCCTCATCGTTGCGGAAGACATCGAAGGCGATGCGCTCGCGACACTCGTCTTGAACAAGCTCCGCGGTACGTTCAACGCGGTCGCAGTCAAGGCACCAGGATTCGGCGATCGTCGTAAAGCGATGCTCGAAGACCTCGCGACGCTCACAGGCGGCCAAGTCATCACTGAAGACCTCGGCCTCGAGCTCAAGTCGGCAACGCTTCAACAGCTCGGACGCGCATCGAAAGTTGTCGTCACGAAAGACACGACAACAATCGTCGAAGGTGCTGGGGACGAAGCGGCAATCAAAGCACGCGTTCAAACGATTCGCAACCAAATCGAAGAGACATCATCTGACTTCGACCGTGAGAAACTCCAAGAGCGTCTCGCGAAACTTGCAGGCGGCGTAGCCGTCGTCAAAGTCGGCGCAGCGACAGAGACGGAACTTAAAGAACGTAAGCTCCGCATCGAAGACGCGCTCAACGCGACACGTGCAGCGGTCGAAGAAGGGATCGTCGCAGGTGGTGGTACGGCGTTCATTAACGTCATCCCAGCGGTTCGTGCGTTGCTTGCAGAAGTGACAGCGGATGAAGCGACAGGTGTCAAACTTGTCCTTCGTGCCCTCGAAGCACCGGTCCGTCAAATCGCGGAAAACGCGGGCGAAGAAGGTTCGGTTATCGTCGAGAAGCTCAAGAACGAATCGGTCGGCATCGGCTACAACGCCGCGACGGGCGAGTACGTCGACATGATCGCACACGGGATCGTCGATCCGGCGAAAGTGACGCGCTCAGCACTTCAAAACGCAGCATCTGTCTCAGCCATGTTCCTCACAACGGAAGCGGTCATCGCAGACAAGCCAGAACCAGCAGGCGCTGGCGGCGGCATGCCTGACATGGGTGGCATGGGTGGAATGGGCGGAATGATGTAAGTCATACGCTCAATTAGAAACCATTCATCAGCGGAAGCTGGTGGGTGGTTTTTTTGTGTTGACAGTGATGCTTAACAATTGGAGTGACAATTAGCAAAGTCAGTTAAGAATTCTTCTTCTTCACTACCGATTGTATTCTTTAAATAATCCCCATGTTATATAATGGAATTAATAAAATAAAAAAGTAATATAATGTATTATAAAATTCTATGTTGATAAGGGGGAATTGATTTTGCAAGAAGCGATATATGAAGGACAAAATATTACATTATCTGTTTTATTAGATGGGAAAAGAGAAATTCGTGAACTGAAAAAAAGTTCGTCTAAAGGAGCGTTTCGATGCCCTTATTGTAATGAAACACTTGTTATTAAGTCTGGAGATAAACGAAAATATCATTTTTCTCACAAGAAATCAAAGTCCTGTGAACTGTCTATTGTCGCTACTGAAAGTGACAAGTACCAGGATCAGATTAAACGGGAGTCAAAACAACATTCAGTTATAAAAAACTTCATTCATGATGAACTGAAAGTTCAACAGAAATTAAATAAGGAGCTCGAAGTTGAATACGGTTTTGTAGCAAAAGCGCTTGAAAAGTGGCGTTATTATCCTGACATTATCGTAAAAAATGTGGATAAAGAAATAGCGATTACGGTGCTTACAAACGTTACACAAAATCGAGATGAAAAATTAGCTAGTCAAATTATTAAGCGGAATACATACTTTAAAGAAAAAGGACTTATACCGATTTGGTTCATTGAAAATACAGAACAATCCCTTGATTTAGATCGTCATGTGATACACCTTTGGGAAGCAGAGTTGAATCTTGCGATGAAGACTCCTGAAGATTTAATGTGGGAAACGTTGTTGAATGAAATAACGTGTGATCAATCCTTATTTGAATTATTTGATTACCATCATCAAAATACTCCGGACTCTTATAAGGTTCGAAGCCTTTACTACATCCAATCTAAAGAAGATAGTATCCAATTCTATGTTCGACGCTTTATTGAAGATAGGCAAGAAAGTCCATTCCGAGCATTTGCCTTAAATGAAGGATATGAAATCAGCCTATCTACTGCGCTGTTAACTACCCAAACTTTACAACTAAGCGATCCTCAAATCGAAATGCAGCTAAGAGATTCCTTTTTACACGCAGTGCAGCAGAAGGAAAAAGAACACATGGCGAAACAAAAAGAAATCGAAGACGCAAGTAGTACTGAATTACTAAACAAGCGCCAGGATTCATCAAACCGTCGAGATAGCTCGAAGAATTCGCTAACTAAGAGCCATTTTAGGACGGCGATTCTAGAATACATCAAAGCCTGCAGTGCGAGATTAATTAATACTGACGATGTAACAGAATATCTAGTGGCTAATGGAGCTTCAAATGAGCGTTACAATACAAGGCGCTATAAAATTTATCCAGACGTCTGTGCTTGTCTTGATCAATTAGCCGAAGAACGTATAATTGAACTCTCATCAAAAGGTGGGCAACGAAATAGAACGTATGCTGTAAAAAAAATATAAAATCATAAAACACTTTGATGGCTTAATTCAACGACACTTTAAAATGAGTCTACGGGATTCAGATGATCTGATTGAGGCATTGCTCCGAGTATATGATGAACTTGATGAAAACATGTAGGCTTCCTTGCCTTTGAAACGAGCGTGGATCACGGTCCCGGCGGAATGACGTGCAAAAAGGAACAGTAGAATATCGAACTGAACCCGGAATGACGGACGTTTGATAAAAGACTCTATTCGTTTTCGAGGATCAAATAAAATGTCAAGCCACCTATTCATCTCATAGTTGAAATGTTTAGGTGGCTTATAGTTTGTAACATTACTGAGCTTGTCTTCCATCGAAAAGTCGTTGCAGGAAAAAGTTCTCCTTCTCTGCGCGAAGACCTTCGAGATATTCTAGGTGGTCAATTTTTCGGATTGAACCGACGGAACGTTTTTTTGTCCCTGGCATTTCCGTGATGACTGCCATCACGTCGACCGTAGTCGAACCGCCAGGCATCACTAGATATCTTGCTACACTAATTTCTTTTCCTTTCCCTACATGTCCATAACGCACAACAGCTTTCCAATACGACCACTCTGTAATCTCCTGATCGGTATTCATAACATCTCATCCCTTCTTCAAATGAATTCACTTGATTGAAAGCGGAAATTCAATCACATCATTAAATTGATTGTAGAAAAAGAGTGAGAATGAGGTATGTAATAAAATTGACCAACCTTAATATTTTTATGGGACTTAGGTGTAAGTCCAACAGCCCAAAATGAACAAAAAAACCATAGCGATGGCCTTGTGTAGAATAAAGTTACGACGCAAACATTCAGACGGAGAAATCGCTATGAGCTACAACGGTTTTATCACATCCGAACACGTGAAAATGGAGACCTCTCTGGAGCTCGGGATGTCCGGTCGATTGCGAGACGCCCCCCGGCCTCTGGAGGACCGCACACGAGGCCATCGCAGACGAAGTGTTGCGCTCAATTTGATAAACCGTCATTCACTAAAGAGTAAATAAAAGTAACTTAAATCAGTTGTTATCAACGTAAAATATGAAGTGGATTATTTAACTTCAAACAGTGAAGGAGGATTTGAAATGGCCACACCTATCACAATATTTAAAAATAATCAGAAGCTAAGTGAAGAGTCGAATATTCAATTAGCAGCAACATTCTTCTCAGACCTTTTGAATATGAATAAGTCGAAATGCTTTAACGCGATTGAGAGAGGTTATACATACGACATTCCATTTTTTGATCAAGAGGATGAGTATCGCTTTGTTGCTCCAAAGGATATTGCGCTAAAGAGAAGGATTGAATTAGAAGAGAGAGATCATCATAATGCCCGTCGGATTTGGCTCATCCCAGCAAATCCGAATGAATATGACTTAGAGCGCGCATTCAGTCGGTATGATTCATTACATTGGAAACGGTCTTTCAATTATGAAAACGGAGATATCCTATTTATCTATTTATCCGGCCATATTCGGAAAGTACGTTATAAAGTTGAAGTGGTGGAAGGGATTGTGCGTTCTTCTGATGTGTTTCATAATCGCACATTTTGGAAAGATGAAGATAAGTTTGAGGATTCTAAACAATGGGACTGGTCTCGCATCCGTTTGTTAGACGAAGTAGACACTGACCTATTGTCTTTAGAATATTTGCGTGAATATGGGCTGAAAGGAAATATTCAAGGATCGATGAAGTTGACGGGAGAATTGAAAGACTACATCACTTCGTTTTTCGATAAAGATTTAACAAGTGAGTATTATCCAGACGAAGTGCCGGAATCATTAGAGGAAGGCAAACGAAAAGTCGTTGCAGTTAATACGTATGAACGTAACCCGTTCGCACGGAAGAGATGCATAGAGTACTACGGTGTGAACTGTCAAGTTTGCCAAATCGACTTCGAACAAGTATACGGTGAAGTCGGTAAAGATTTTATTCACGTCCATCACATTAAACCACTCCATGAAATAGGCCAGAATTATGTGGTGGATCCAATAAAAGACATGAGACCGGTTTGTCCAAACTGTCATGCGATGCTTCATCGAAAAGAAGGCGGTGAGTATTTAACGATTGAACAGCTGAAAAAACGAATAAAATCTAATCTAGGAGGAAATCATGATCATTTATAACGAACCGAAGTATATGTTTGTAGAGCACATTCTGGAAAAAGAAATTAGTTATATCCTTAGTAAAAATATTGAAGAAAAGATGAATCGACGCGTTAGTGCTTCCGAAATGACCTCATGGGAAAATTCACTTTCAGAAATGATGCGAGTCATTCGAGGAGAATCGATACCTGATGATGTAAATATTCTACTTGAGTTTAATTTGCCATCAACTCAAAAGCGAATTGACTTTATTATTGCGGGGAAAGACGAAGATGGTCAGAAGAATGCAGTTATTGTAGAACTAAAGCAATGGACGAAGGCGGAACTTGCTGACGGAGATGGTATTGTCCAAACTGCATTTCGCGGAAGAACCCAATCGACAGTCCACCCTTCTTATCAAGCTTTATCGTATCGACGGTACTTAGAAAATTATCTCGAATCGGTAGATCCGGCCGAGTCTGATATAACGCTTGATTCATGTGCTTATTTACATAATTATATTCGCTCAAGAAAAAATGAAGCTGAACCTTTATTAAATGATAGATACAGTCACTACTATAAAGAAGCACCAATTTATTTCAAAATGGATGATTTGCGCTTAGCTGCTTACGTCACAAAACGAGTAGGGGCTGGTAAAGGCGCAGACATTGCTAAGGAAATTGAGACCGGAAAACTGAGACCTTCAAAAAAATTAGTAGAGACGTTAAATCTGATGTTTGAAGGGAACGAAGAGTTCATATTATTGGATGAACAAAAAGTGGCCTATGAACAGATTTTAACGATCTATACTGAGCACGTGTTACATACGGACGAGAAGCACGTTGTCTTAATTAAAGGGGGACCGGGAACGGGTAAATCTGTAATCGGTTTAAATGCTCTAAAGGCACTCGTGAATGAACAGGCATTAGTCGAGTACATTACGCCGAATGCAGCTTTCCGAGAAGTTTTACGGAAAAAATTAGTAAGACAAAAAAGTATGATTGAAATTCGAGATATGTTTAAAGGTTCGGGTTCTTACGTGGATACTCAAATAAATAAAATTGACGTATTAGTTTGTGATGAGGCACACCGTTTGAAAAATCATGGACATATGCAACGGAAAATTGCAGGAGAGAATCAAGCGACTCAAATTATTCGGAGTGCGAAAATGAGTGTCTTCTTCATTGACGATGAGCAAATGATTTCAAAGAAAGACGTTGGATCATATACGTTAATCAAAGAAGAAGCTAAGAGACAAGACGCTATTATTCATGAATTAACACTAGATTCTCAATTTCGATGTGGCGGGTCAGGTAACTACATCCAATGGTTAAGCGAACTTTTTAATAATGAAGCAACGACTGAATTAGATGGATCATATGATATTCGAGTGTTGGATTCGCCACAACAATTGATGGATGAGGTTGTATCAAAACGTGATGGTCGTGTGACTGCAGGCTATGCATGGAGTTGGACGAAAGAACGAATAGATGGACAACTTGTTCCAGATGTTCAGATTCCTGAACATGATTTTGCAATGGCATGGAATGATGCAAAACGTCTGGACTGGGCCATTCATCCAGATGGAAGAGAACAAATTGGATGCATCCATACAGTACAAGGATTAGAAATGACATACGCAGGTGTGATTATCGGACCGGATTTAGGATATGATCCACAATCAAGACAATTGATTGTGCGACGGGAAGAATTCAAAGATAGCGGGGCAAGACCTGCAAAACCGAAGAAGAATGAAGTGGACGCTCTTGAAAAACTCGTGAAAAATACGTATCGAACATTAATGACTCGTGGGATGAAGGGCTGTTACGTGTATTGTTGCGATTCTGAATTGCAAAAGTATATGAAGCGGCGAATAGCCTCTACAACTATAAGCAATGAATATGAAAGTGTAACTAGAGGAATCTGACTCTAGTTACACTTTTGTTTCGGTTATGAATTTATATTGATCAATTAAGTAAACATAAACGGGTCGTGTTTGAACTGAACCCTGAATGATGGACACTTGAAAAAAGTACTTCACTTGAAATGAACCAAAAAAGTTAGACAATAAATAATTTTGTTAGGCGACCTTTAAAACCTGCGTCCGGTGTTCAACCGGGTTCAGGTTCTTTAGTCGTTTCTGGATGCGACGATGATTGTAATACTCGATATAGTGCTCGAGCCCCTGTTTGAAATGAGGCATATCCTTAAATTTCCTGAGATAAAGGAGTTCGGACTTGGGTACAGTGAAGAAGCTCTCGATGGCCACGTTGTCGAGACAGTTGCACTTTCGGGACATACATTAGGTGATACCGTGTTCGCGTAGCTTCGCCGTGAACGCTCGGAATTGGTATTGCCAGTCCTGGTCAGAATGGTGGATTGGCCTTCTATCATTGTCGAGTCTTGCGATGGCTTGGTCCAACATCTCGCTGATGAAGAGATACCTAGACTTGTCGGACATCGAATATGCGATGATCTCCCGGTTTGTCAGGTCCATCATCGGTGAGAGATAGAGTTTCTCCCCGAAAAGGTGGAATTCGGTGACATCGGTCACCCACTTCTGGTTTAGGCCTGTGGCCTGGAAATCTCGTTCGAGGAGGTTCGGTGCGATCGTTCCGACCTCTCCTTTGTAGGACCGATATTTCTTCATGCGGACGAGGCACTTGAGACCGAGCTCGCCCATGAGACGCAATACGGTTTTTGGGTCGTGCCTGAAGCCTTGGCGTTCGAGGAGCGCATGGATGCGCCGATAGCCACTACGTCCTTCGTATTCGTGGAAGAGGGTCCGGATCGCTTCCTTCACGTCCGCGTACTTGTCATCGTCCGCCAATAGTAGTAGACGCTTCGAGCCATATCTATCACCTGGAGGAGCCCTGGTACAGGATAGGTGGCCCGTAGCTCGTCGATCACTTGGGCCTTGATCAGGTTTGTCGCGCTTCCTCTTCTTGAACCAAGGCTTTCAATTTTTTTAACGTTTCGTTCTCCATCTCGAGGAACTCGACCCGTTCCTTGAGCTTCTCGACCTCCGTTATCTCTTTGGACTCCTGGATCTTCTTTCTCGGCATCGGGTCCCTCCCGTTCGTACGTCGATCGCCAGGTGGAGATCATCCCGCGAGAGGAGAACCGGTATTTCAGGGTCGTGTCCATCAAGGACAGCCCGTTGTGCGCCATATCGTTTAGTACCCTTAGTTTAAATGCCTGCGAGTGGGCTGTTTAGGACGGATCGAAGATTGTCTCTCCCCAGCGCTCGTAGAGAAGTGTCCACTCACGTACCGTCTTAAGATTTAACCCGAACGCATTTCCTAACGCAGTGTAGCCGTCTTTACCTGCCAAGTAGCGTTCAGCAATCTGTATTTTCAAGACTTTTGTAAATTTGGTCATAAAAAGACCCCATAAAAGTTGGATTTTTACGTCCGAATTTTATGGGGCAGTTCAATAAAGTTAGAGACTACATAGGTTCTAGAGGTCGTTTCTTGATGTGACGATGATTCTAGTACGCGATGTAGCACTCGACGGCCTCGTTGTCTAGACAGTTAGACATACTTTGAATGATGCCGTGTGTGTTCGCACCGCTTCGCCGTGAACGCTTAGAACTGGTATTGCCCAGCCCTGGTCAGAATGGAGGATTGGTCTTTTCTTGCTGTCGAGTCTTGCGATGGCCTGGTCCAACATCTCGCTGATGAACGGATACCTAGGCTTATCGGATATCGAATAGGCGATGATTTCACGGTTTGCCAGGTCCATCATCGGTGAGGGATAGAGTTTCTCCCCAAAAAGATGGAACTCGGTGATATTGGTCATCCACTTCTGGTTTAGGACTGTGACTTGGGAGTCTCGTTCAATGAATAAACTTTATAAGGGGCGACTAAATAAAACTTTTGTATTGCCGTAGGCAATTAGTAACCATGGAGTTATAAGCTGAGAGAAGGATCAGAAACTGTCTATAAAAGTAGTATTGTACTCAATTAAATAAATTGTATATTAATTAATATTAGCTCAGCAATCTGATAAAATAAAAGGGTGATTATAAAAACATTAGGAAGTAGATTGTTTTAGTAAAACACATGTGCTAGCAATTTTAAAGTACGCTTAAATACTGTGTCACCTGCCCCACCTGTAGTATGACTACCACCATATCTAGTACTTAGATATGTATCAGCAATTTCTTTAACAGAAGAAGGGTGGCTATCACTGTTTGTGATTACTACATCGTTTCCGTTATTTTCAACAAGGGTTATCATAGCCGCTTTAACTTCTTCCCAAATTTCTGAGCGTGTATCAGCATTATGGGGATCCATAGAATTTTCTAAATAGGTATTCGATTTTACTCTAGCTAAAAGATCGGGATTAAATATTGAAAATCTTATGGCTAAAGGAATGATCTTCTGATAATGCCCACTCAAATTTTGTGTGCCGTCTCTCCGACTAATTAATTGCATAGCATCTGGAATATCGTCATGCGCCAATTGCTCAATCATTGATAGGGTTCCAGTCACTTTAGCGTTAAATACAGGGTCCATAATAAAAATTTCCATATAATCACCTCACTAGATTTATAAATTTATTTTAGCTTTTAAAAAGTTTTATTACAAACTAAAATTTCCAAATAATTGTATGGAGGAATCAAAATGAGCGTAATCGAACCTAAAATTTTTGAAGAAATAAAAAAAGTGTTAGTTAAATTCAATAATAAATACTTTATTAACGAAGAGTTAAATAAAGCAAGTCTTTCCCAAGACTTAAGAAATTATAATGAAGAATTACTAACCGAATTATTTAAAATTCCTTTCATCAGAAAATATTATATAAAAAAAATAAATAAGGATAATTTTATGCTAATTGATCAGCTAGAGGAGGCTTTATTATACAGTAATTACTGGGACACAAGTTACACACGTTATGAAAACAGAATTGGGTTAGGCGATGAGAGTACATACATTTCGGATTCGGAAAAAATAGTATTGAATTTTCCTTTTAAAGATTGTATTTTAACTGCTTCAATGACTAAAGAAGATAAAGAAGAAGGTTATGATAATGCCTTCTTAAATGAAGTTATTGAAAAAGGAGAGATAGATCAACTGTTAGATACGAAAATATTAAAAAATATTGTTACTTATGACGAGAAAGGCAAGAAGAATAATGTAATATCTTTTGATAAAAATAAAGATAATTTAGTTCTAAAAGGAAACAATCTATTAGCGTTACATACAATAAAAAGTAAATATAATAATAGTTTAGATGTTATTTATATTGATCCTCCATATAATGTTCCTTCGTCCAATAATTCTTTTACTTATAACAATAATTTTAATCATTCTACGTGGTTAACTTTTATGAAAAACAGGTTAGAAGTATCGAAAGAAATGTTGAAACGTGAAAATGGAGTTTTGATTATTGCAATAGACGAAAATGAAGTTAGCTATTTAGGCGTTTTACTAGATGAAATTTACACAGATTATGAAAAACATCTAATTACTGTTGTACATAACCCGAGAGGGGTTCAAGGTACGAATTTTTCATATACTAATGAATTTATGTATTTTGTATTTCCAAAAGGCAAAAAAATAATTGAGAATAGAAAGTTATCAGATAGTGAAATAACCTTATCTAATTTGAGAAATTGGGGTGGGGAGTCATTAAGAGGAGATGGAAAAAATACATTTTTCCCAATTTTGATAAAAGATGATAAAATTATAGGATTTGGAGAAGTCTGCGCTGAAGATTTTCACCCTAAACAAACAGAGTATTTAAACGGAGTTTACTATGTATATCCTATTGATCCTCAGGGAGTAGAGAGGAAATGGCGTTACGCGAGACAGACTATAGAGTCTATCCAAGAAATGCTTCATGTAAAGAAACGAAGTGACGGTAATTTTGAAGTAATGATTGGTAAGGATTTTGGACAATATAAAACTGTATGGCAGTCGAATCTTTATGATTCAAGTGTCCATGGAAAGCAACTTCTAAAGAAATTAGTCCCAAACGCCAATTTTTCTTTTCCAAAATCGGTTTACGCTGTTTATGACGCCCTTTATGCAGTTGTAAAAAATAGAAAAGAAGCCCTTATTTTAGATTTCTTTGGAGGTTCAGGCACAACCGCTCATGCCGTTCAAATGTTAAATTATGACGATGGCGGTAATAGGAAATTTGTTTCAATAGAGCAAATGGATTACATTTCAACGGTTCAAGTTCCTCGTTTATTAGCAGAAGATGACAAGAAGCGTAATGATGGTTTCGTCTACGCAGAATTATTCCCGAAGAACATGGGATATTTTAAAGAAATTATAAAAAGTAAAAACTCGGAAGAATTAAAAGCAGTATATGAAAGAATGTTAGATAATAGTCCTTATAATATTGAGGCTGATATCGATTATAGAGCTGATTTATCAAAAATTGATTGGACTAGAAATTTTAACGATAACAAGCGACTTCTACTAAAAATCTTAGATAAAAACGGCCTCTATTTTAATTATTGCGATATTGAAGATGAATTTGTTAAAGAATTCTTAACAGAAGATGAGTTTAAATTTAATAAAATTTTTTATGAAGGGGTTGAGTTAATTGACTAAAAAAAAAGATATGGAATTAAAATTTCCACTCATAAATAAATTCGTCCTTAAAGAGGAAACTTTATTTGAACAAGAATCTTTTTATGACATACCCAGTTATATTACAGAAAACTTAAAGCATAATTTAAGATATTATCAAAAGTCAGCATTACGGTATTTTCATTATTCTCAGTCTAGCGAAGAAGATGAGAATAAAAATCATGTTCTTTTTAACATGGCAACTGGGAGTGGAAAGACAGATTTGATGGCAGCTCTTATTTTGTACTTGTTTAAAGAGAGAAATTATCACAACTTTCTTTTTACCGTGAATACAAACTCCGTATTAGAGAAAACTATAAAAAATTTAGTTGATAAAAATAGTGGAAAATATTTGTATAGTCAAAGAATTTTGATTGAAGAAAATCAAATAAACTTCAAAAAAGTAGAGAAATTCCCTTTGAAACCTGAAGAAAATACTATATATATTAAATTTTCCACAGTCCAAAAAATAGCTGATGATTTATTTGTAATTAAAGAAAATAAGATGGGGATTATTGATTACGAAAAACATCCAGTAGTAATTTTAGCCGATGAAGCCCACCATTACTCTGCAAATACCAAGAAAGAAAAAAATGATGAAAATACTTGGGAGACAGCAATAAACAGAGTCTTAAATGCTAGAAGAGATGAAGATTTGGGAAATATTCTTTTAGAGTTTACTGCTACAGTGGATTTTGAAAAAGAATCTATATATAACAAGTATAAAGAAAAAGTTTTATATAGATATCCTTTAAGTAAGCTAATGTTTGATAAATACTCGAAACAAGTAAGGAGAATTGAAACTTCAGCAGAAGATACGGAAAAAATGCTTAATGCCGTTTTACTCTCTCAGTATCGCAAATATACTGCCTATGATTTAGGTATTACAAACTTTAAACCTATTATACTTTTTAAATCTTCGAAAGTTGCAGTATCACATGACTCAAATAAAATATTCAATCAACTAATTGAGGATTTGACCCCATTGAATCTAATGGAGTTTGTCAAAAAACAAATTCTTAGAGAAAGTGGCGAAGACACTGCTCTAAAACTATCTTACGAATACTATTTGAAAAATGAAGAAAAAATTTCGAATATAATCAGGGATATAAAAAGAGATTTTGACAAACGTAATGTTATAAATGCTAATGACGCAAGTGGAAATATGTTAGAAAAAGGTCAATTTGAAATGTTGAATTCTTTAGAAAACCCAAATAATTTGTATCGTGTAGTATTTGCTGTAGCAAAATTAACTGAGGGATGGGATGTATTAAATCTTTATGATATTGTGCGTATTGAAAAGGAAGCACCGACTAACAAAAATGCAACTATGGTAGAAGCGCAGTTAATTGGACGGGGCGCTCGGTATTATCCTTTTTCACTAGAAGATCAAAAAAGCTATAAACGTAGATTTGATGACGATTTCTCTCATTACTCGTTAATTTTAGAAACTTTACACTATCACACTATGAATGAACCACAATATTTAAAACAACTAATAAAATCTCTAAAAGAAATTGATCTGCCAACTGGGAAAGAATTGAAAAATCATCTTATTGAAATAAATGTTAAGCCTTCGTTTAAAAATACTGAAATTTTTAAAAAAGGTAAAATTTACTATAATTCAACTATTGAAGTCAAAGAAGAATATTTTGATTCATTAAGTAAATATGGTATTAATCATAAAATTGAAATTGAGAGAACATTAAATTTAACTTCGAATGAATCTGGATATCTTGAAACTAAATCAACTACAGAATTCAAAAGTATTTTCATTAGAAAGTTTAATGTTAGATATATAAAAAAAGCTATGAGGAAAATCGAATTCTATAAATTTTCAAATTTAAAGCTTTTTGTCCCTAATATAAAATCTTTAAATGAATTTATTTATAGTAATAGATGGTTAAATGCAGATAACTTAAAATTAATTCTTCGCGTCCCTAATAATTTTGCGGATTCAGATGTAGCACCGAACGACATTCTAAAAGTCACACTAGAGTTTTTGAAAGAATATGAAAATAAAATTAAGAAAGGTTATTTGAAAAAAAGAGGTACTAATAAATTTGTTGGCTATGAAATTGATGAGTATGTTACAAATTACCGTAAAAGAATTCCTCAGTATGATACGCTTCACAACGACAGTAGTTTTATTAATCAAGAAGTGGCTATATATGATATGTCTGGGCCCGAAAATGATTTTTACGTGTACGATAAGGCCGTTGTAAATAAGCTAGAATATAGCTTGATTGAAAGAATTAAAGCGAATATCGAAAGTATTAGACGTGTATATGGAAAGTCCTTTTATCTTATTAGGATGGATGAGAATATGCATCGTGAATCTGTTAAAGGTGAAAAATTAAAATTGCATCAATTTGGAAAGAGATTACGTAGTGATGGAAGTAAGGCGGATGTATCATTACAAGGATTTCAGCCAGATTTTCTTCTTTTGCTAGAAAATGAAAATGTTTATTTTCAGATTTTTATAGAGCCTAAAGCAATTGATGGTTCTCGTTACCCATACGAATTGTGGAAAGAAGATCTATTGTTATATATAAACGAGTTTAATTCTGAAATTGAATTTGAAGACGTTTCAGAACATATTGAAATAAGAGGATTAAGATTCTTTACTAGTAATGATGGTAAACAATCTATAAAACAGTTAAGAGAGATTGTATTGGGAGCGCAGTACGAAGAGTGTATGAATGAAAAGAAAAAAATTGCAGCTGAATATGACACGTTTAAAGAGTGGTTATAATTGAATATAAAAACACAAAAAATCCCATTTAATTATTAGTAACGAAAATGGGATTTTTCTATTATTTATTTTTTCGGTCTTTCAAACTTTAAAATGTTCAATTTACGTGCACCTAAAAATACAAGAATATTGCTTAACAATAATCTATTAGATCCAATTCTATATACTGATTATATTGACATATAATTAGAAAAATAGAAAAAATTTCCTTAATTTCCTTATCAAATCGGCTCAATCCCCATTTCCTCAAGCAACGTCCATAACGGCTCCATCGCTTGATCCGCATCACGGTAAAAATGGCGACCACGGACGCGCCAGAATGTCCAACCGGCCCGTTCGAGTACTTTTTGCCGGAACATATCTTGCTCGTATACGTCAGGACCGTGCCAACGTTCGCCGTCACACTCAATCGCTAGTCGGTTCGATTCGCCTTCGACGACGAGGTCGATGCGATAGCCGTTCACTTGAACTTGAGGACGGACGAGATAGCCGCGATTCGTCAGACGCTTATATACTTCCTCTTCAAATGGAGAGTCGAACAAGTGTTGGACCGCTTCGAACGACTCTTGATCACCGAGCGGGTTCTGGCAGTAATTGACGAGTTTATAGCGCATGCAGTTTTGGTTGCCGATGTCTTGTAACGTGACAGAGTGGAACAAAATCATCTGATCTCGAGCCCGACTCGCCGCGACGTTGAAACGCTGGCTGTCGGTCTCTTTCGTGAGTGCGGCAAAACGGCGGTTAGGCGCAACGACGAGTGACAGCAACATGACGTCACGCTCATCACCTTGGAACGTATAGGCGTCACCGAAGCGGACGTTGTGCTCAATCAGCTTGTCGATTCCGATCAAGTCGGTCGCCATCCGCTCGATTTGATCGGTCTGGGCTTTCCCGAGGAGCGAGATGACCCCGAACGTCCGCTTCGCGTAGCGTGGGTCGTCAATCAACTGCTTCAAGTGAGCGACGAGCGCTTTCGCTTCCGGGACGTTGAACTTGTCTTTCGTCGTTTCAGAGACGTTCCCATCCTCGACAAAGACGCTCTGCACCGCCGGCGTCAACCGTTCGGCACGTTGCGGGAGTCGGAGTGGGACGATCCGACCTTCGTACACATGGGCGTTGCTGAAACCGATAATCTCCGGTACGCAACGGAAGTGTTCACGGAGCCCGACCGTCGCACTGAACTTGACGGAGGCGAGGTCGTATAGACTCGATGAGCCATCGAATAACGTCATCGTCGTGTCGTTTCCGAAGTATGTCTTTTTCTTCTCTTGGATCGCATTTTGATCTTGGAACGTCGTTGGACTGATTTGGCGGTCATCCCCGACGATGATGGCTTTTCGAGCACGCGACAAGAGCGAGATGGCATCCATAGTGCTTTGTGAGCTCTCGTCGAAGATGATGACGTCGAACAGCTCGTCGATTTCTTTGAACGATTCGAGCACGCGGTTCACCGGCATAATCCAGACTGGGATCGCGTCTTGGGCTGCAGCCATTTGACGGGCGGCTTCCCGCTTATGACGAGCCGCATGTTTCCCGGTGCCTTTCCCGATTTGGCGAATCAACTTCGCCCAACTGTTCAAGCGTTCTTGTTTCGACGGTGTCATCCGCGTCAGCTGCTCTTTCCACGCGTATGTCGCACACAAGTCCGCTGTCGCTTTTCCTTCCTCTTTCTCCAATCGTTTCATCTTCTCCCGATAATCGTCGTCGCTCAGTGCTTCGAGTAGCGTCAAGACACGGGCTACTTTCCAATCGAGTTCGAACGTCTGAAGTTGAAGCGTCGGAGCAGTCCCGTCGTAAAACGCGTTCAACCAACCCGGAGCGACTTGTTTGATGCGCTCTGTCAGTTCTTTTAGGCGTGTCGCTTTTGTGTTTTGTTGTTCGAGTAATGCCAACTCTTCAATGGACTGTGTGTAACGTGCGGCATCCCAAGATTGCACCGCTTGTTTGAGACGTAACGCCGCTGGATGGATGTGCGTGTCATGGATGAGTGAGAGATAAGACGTCTGGATTGTCTGTAGCTCCTTCATCTCGTCGAGCGCCAGCGAGGCATCTAGCTCTTGTTTAGCTTGCGTCAACCAAGCTTTCTCATAGCGGAACCGTTCGTCGTACAGACGGAAAGCCGGAGCCAATGACTCGTTGTACGTCACAAAGACAGCTTTCCATTCACGGAGCGCATGAAGCGCCGTCCGATAAGACGAAAATTCAGGCGTCTCTAACTCGAGCTCAAAGTGCTCACACGCATATTTGAAACGACGTGATAATGTCGTCAAAGATGACTTCAATTCATCGAATTGTTTCAACAGTTGAAGGTCGGCACTCGATTGCGGAGCCTTCCCGTCAATTTTGGTTTCATCGAGTAAGACGGCATATTTTTTACGTTTTGTCAGTTTGAAGAAAAAGCCGTCGGTCTTTCCTTCGTCTAAAACCGGACCGAGTTCGTCAGCGAGCGTCCATAAATCATTCGGTAAAGTAGACGGCAATTCGATGTCGTGGACGGCGAGTTTACGCTCCAACGACTCGAGTGCTTTGACGTCGCGTTCAAACGTCTGACAGTCTTCTTCACATTGCACTTCATCGCTTCGATGGGTGGCCCAGTAGCTGTACCGTTCACGTAGCCACTCGGGTTGACGATCAAATGACTCGAGCAACGTCTGAATATGGTCTCGTGTCTGTTGACGAAGTGACGTTGATTTTTCCTGTAACCATGACGCAGCGGCCTGCGTCTGTTCGAGAGCGGCGAGTTGTTCGTAACGACTGCTTTCAGCTAAGAACGTTTCAAGAGACGGAAGCGTTGTCGTCGCTGGATAGGTCGTCACATTCGGTCCTTGGTTGAGCGTTTCCCGTTCTGCCATGAGTTGATAGAAGTCCGCCAATTCATCAGCCGTCAGCGGACAAGTGTCTGTCAATACGGGGAGCGGAAGCTGCATCGTGACTTTTTGTTCGCTCGTCCATTTCGCCCAATCGGTCGGTGAACGCGTCTCATCGAGATATGGAATCACTGTATGCTCGCTAGCGGCTTGCTCAATCATTTTCCGACGCAGACGGGCAATCTCTTCACGTGTCTCATACAATTTTTGTTGCTTTTGTGTTCCTGTCTTCTCTAATTCCGAAGCGGTCGTGCGATTCAAGTACGAGGCAATCTCTTGGAGTGAACTTTCCGTCTGCTTTGTCGTCTTTGAATCTGATCCAAGGACGGATACCGCGAGCTGGCGAATTTGGGCCGGAAGTTTATCACGCAAGACGTTCAACGCATGTTCCTTTTCACTGGTGACGAGGACGCGCTTTCCGTGTGCAAGCAAGTGCGAAATCAAGTTTGAAATCGTGTGACTCTTCCCGGTGCCAGGGGGTCCTTGTACGACGACACCGGCATGGTTACTCAATTGACTTAAAATGCGTTTTTGTTCTTCATTATATGGAAGCGGGAAGAGAATCTCTTCACCGACCGGCTTCCACGTGTCACGATCAAGCGCGTCAAGCGCGTGGATTTCTTCGTCGTTCGACGTCAAAAACTGTTGCAAGGCAGGTGAAGGTGATAGACCGTTTTCGATCAACGTGGCCAAGTTCTCATGTTCTTCGACCCACGCATGGGCAGACTTCTTGCGAACGTATAAGCGCATGCCGGGCATTGCATAGACGGTTGCGATTTCGCCATAGGCGTGGTCGTCATTCAACAGCTTCAATACACGCTCGGACTGCTCTTTTAATTCTGTTTCGACCCATGGTTTGAAGTCGAAGGTGAGCTCTTCTTTAAAATCGACTTCGTATCGGGATAGTTCAGAGGACATCCAAACATGGTCACGGTCGAGCATATCAAGTTCGAGTTTCGTCGGTATGGCTGACGCTTCGATGCGGAACAGACTCTTCTCTTGATCGAACTCGAGTACGGCTGCTCGTGTGAACAACGGCCGTTCGACTTTGTCATTCGGCCAGTGCAACATCCCGAATGAATAGACAAGTTCATATGTATCGCTCTCGGTCGAGAGAAGTTGCATCGTCCGATACATCGTGTCGTATAATTTTCGAGCAGACTCGTGTGCTTTTTTCTCTTGTTCCCACGTTTCAATCGAGGTTAAAAAGTCATTGAACGTCGCGTCGAGTTTTTCAGGAAACAATTCTGTCCGTTTATACGTTTCGCCTTCTTGGAGAACGTAGGCGTACAACTCTCGCGGTAGACTCGGTCGCTTCTCTGCGAATGGTGCGAGAAAATGAACTTCGATGGAGAGCTCCTCTTCTTGATTGACGCGAACGTTCGGATACGTTAACGCCTCGGGAGATAAAAGAAGTTCATAGCTTTTTGTATTGGTTTCAGTACGAATATCCATCCGTTTGACAGCCGCTAAAAACTTAAATAAATCAGCTGTCTTTTGTTGGGTTGTTGCATTCATGGTGTAATCCTTCTTTCTTTCAAAAACGATGGTGTGACAGTCGTCTCATTCCAAACATAGGGAATGTTTCCCGTCTATTTAGGAATCAATTAACATTATAACTTTAGTCTGATTATTTTTGAATGAAATAGTTATCTAACCTGCGCATAAATATTAAAAGGTTGGTAGTACGAATATTAAAGAATTTATTGTATTATTTAACCAATAAACATTTTAGGGGGATTGTAGCTATGGAAGAAGTGGTATTTTACTTGCAATAAATCGCTAATAAACTGGACAGTATCGAGGGAAAATTAAGTGATATAGAATCTGAAACCTCATTTTTAAATACCACATTGTCTGGAGTGAACACAGAATTAGGAAACATTACTTTTACACTTGAAGAGATTCAAGGGTCGGGAATGTTTAATAGCGTCACTGATGTTCACGATAAACTTGTGGAATTTCAAGGTCATGGATTGCACAATTTTGGCGACATTATAGAAGCGATTGAAGAATTGAAAGGTTCAGGTCTATATAATACTATTTCAGACTTGCATGAAAAATTAGATAGCATCCAAGGGTTAGGGTTTAACAGTATTTCAGATGTAGTAGATCGACTCGATTAAAACCAAATTCTAATCTGTAAATAATACAACTCCATCAACGTAATGGAGTTTTTTGTCTCACAAGTACACTTCTCATTTGAACCCTATCCGTTATTTTATCTACGATGAATTATAAAATTAAGTGCAACATCTGAACGTGAACGCAAAAAAAAGCCCACAGCGACGTCCTCGTTTAGAATGAAGTTACGACACAAACATTCAGACGGAGGAATCGCTATGAGCTACACCCATCTTACCACAACGGAACGCGTGAAAATAGAGACGTATCTGGAGCTCGGGATGTCCATCCGGTCCATCGCGAGACGGTCGACAGCCATCGACCGTCTCGCGGGAGATCAGACGGAACCCCGGCTACGTGGCTGAACGTACCCAGAAACGCTACGAGAAGGCGAAGACCAACTGCGGTGCCAAGACGAAATTCGATGACATGATGCGCCGGACGATCGTCGAGAAGCTGCGGGCGACCTGGTCCCCGGAACAGATCGTCGGCTGCCTCTACGCAGGAAAAATTGCCTTCTCCACCATCTACCGTTGGATCTACGCGGGACGGATCGACGTGCCCCTGACCGTGCTCCGCCAGAAAGGGAAACGTCAAAAACCGACCGAGACGCGCGGGCGCATCAACATCGGACTCTCCATCTCGCAACGGCCGCCAGAGGTCAGGGGGCGCCGGACGTTCGGGCACTGGGAGCTCGACACCGTCGTCTCCGGGCGAGGGAAGTCGAAGGCGTGCGTCGCGACGTTCATCGAGCGGAAGAGCCGGTTCTATCTCGCCCTGCCGATCGCGGACCGCACCGCGGCCTCGATGGAGGGGGCGATCCATGCGGTGCACGGCGCCTTCCCGGACGGCACGTTCGAGACGGCGACGACGGACCGTGGCAAGGAGTTCAGCGGTCACGAGCGCATCCAGGCGTCACTCGGTGTGCCGATGTATTTCTCCGACCCGTACGCATCGTGGCAACGGGGGAGCAACGAGAACGCCAACGGGCTCCTGCGCGAGTTCTTCCCGAAAGGAACGGACTTCGTGCAGGTGGCGCATGACGAACTCGCGGACGCGCTGGCCAAGATCAACGGGCGGCCGAGAAAATGCCTGAACTGGAAAACCGCACACGAGGCCTTCACCGAGGAAGTGTTGCGCTTAATTTGACAAACCGTCTTGAGAAAAAAAGGCACAAATACATCATATATTATCGATATATGAAGGCTAAAAATGATGAAGAAGGAAGAAACGATACGATTTCAAATAAGTGAGAAATCAATTCGATGTAATTTATCAATAAAATTGAATCTATCCATGGTGCTTATAACAATATTAGACGGATTTAGTTGGGGTAATTGGAGATTTATTAAAATTCAGTGAGGTATAAAATGAAAACGATAAATGTTGAAGAACGGCTTAATAAAATATTGACGTTAGAACAATTAGATAAAGACTATTATCAAAACTTTATTCAGCGCGCCAAATTTTTACAAGAGCAAGTAAATGATAAATCATTTCGCATTACAGTTGTTGGAGAATTTAGTGCGGGAAAATCGACGTTTCTTAATGCTTTAATTGGAAAAGATATTTTACCGCATTCTGTAAATGAAACAACGGCAACGGTTACATACATAAAAAATGTAAAGACCTCTGATCCACTGTGCAATAAAGTGTTAATCGAGTTTTTCAATGAGACGGAACCAATTATTATCGATTTGCCTCAGGATGCCAAAGGTTTAACAGAATATGTAACAACGATGGCAAAAGAATACAACGTCGTACAAGAAGTATCAGCTGTGACAATACATATCGATTTTCCATATACGGATGAGCCGATTGAGTTTATCGATACGCCAGGTTTAAATGGTGTTGCGGAAGGACATTATGAGCGTACACGCTATGAAATTCAGCGTGCCCATATGAGTATTTACTTATTACCAACTCGTGGATTATCGCAATCCAACGTACAAATGTATGAACTATTAAAGCAATACCAATCGTCTTTTCTTTTTGTGATTAATGCGATTGATACGTTAAAGGAAGCTGAGGGTGAGACAGCTGATAAAAAAATTGCTGAGCTACGACAACAATTAGCAAATATTGGTGTGAAAAATAATCCATCCATTTTAGGTGTGTCGTCACTGCTTGCTTTAACTGCAAAAGACCATTCAATTACAAAGCTATCACAATACGATTCGTTAGAAATGACAGATGCTCGACGGGTGGAGCTACTAGAACGATCAAATTTCAAGCAAGTGGAGGAAGAGATTTGGCAGCGTCTAACCAATAGTGAGAAAGAAAAGCTAAAGCAACAAAATATTGAGCATAAGTTGAATGCATTAGTACAGGATATTATTACTGAATTCAAAGAACAAGTGGCAATTCAAGAGGTAGAAATCGATGAGCGTCAGTTAAAGGAAATCGAATTCCGCATGAATACGGCTCTTCAGTCAAAGGACGAGCTTCTCAATAATTTACATAACTTTACAAGTGCGAAAAAGACGGATATTCGTAGTATGTTAATGGATCGTATAAAATCGGATCTTGCTGAGCTTTATAAGGTGCAAGAGTCAAAGATTACTAAAGAGGTAGCGGGATTTATAAAGCTTCAAAACAACCCAGAAGAGAATTTAAAGAAGCTACAGGATAATTTAAAACAAGAGCTTAAAAAGGCAGAAGGTAATTATACGACGAACTACATTCAAATATTAACGGAGTTTTTGAATGAAGTATACGAAAGTGCTGTTCTAAGAATTGAAAGTCATTATCCGAAAATAACGATTTCGAAGAAGAAGGTCGAGTTTGCAGTTGCGCTTGAGAAGGCGAATTTAGAAAGCTTAAGTGCGGTAAAAAAAATTGAAAAAACAGATGCTACTATTAAGGAATTGCGCCAGCAAGAGCGTAACGCTTTAACTCAATACACGAAAGAGACGGCAAATTATTCGAAAGTGAAATCGGAAGTGCAATCTTTGCGCCAACGAAAGGTTTCTCTGACATCAGATCGCCAGTGTGAAGTTCAACGTTTAGGAAAAAGACCAGAAATTGAGCATCGTAAGGAGAGCTATGAAGTAAAAAAGGGTGGAATCAGTGGTTTCTTCGGACGATTATTTGGTGGGGGGTATGAAACAAGAACTCGTACTATAACGGACGATTCAAGAAGAAAAGCTTGGGACCAGCAGGAACAGCGTATTAAGTCACAGTTTACCCAAAATGAAGCAAATCTACAGCGTCAAATTATAGCGGCTGAACAAAGGTTACGTCGTTATGAGGAAAGCTCTGCTGAAGCGGATACCTGCTTACAGCAGCTGAAATTTAAATTGCAATCCTTGCAAGGGGAGCTAAGCAGTTTAGAGCGGGAGAAAAAAGAAATTTATGACCGTAATAAGCAGCTTTATTATGCAAATCAGAAGAAGGAAATACTATATGCGCTAGAGCAATATTTGACGGTCGATTTAGCGAAGTTTTACCGTCAGGAAATCGAAACGATTTTAAATAAAGAATTGCCGAAGCTGAATAAAGCAATTGATGAGCATTATTTACACACGTATAAAGGCTATATCGATAAGCTGCAACGCTTGAAAAAGCAGGTTGTGCAAAAGGCAACACCTCAGCAACTGATTGATGCACAGCAAAACTTACAAAAAGTATTAAAGACATTAGCGTAGGGGGATTTTGAAATGAATTTACATTTACAGCAACACCAAAAGCGAAAAGAGTCATTGTTGACTTTGTTAACTCGTTCCGCAGAATACTTTGCAGGCATTGGTGAGGACGAAAAGGTTGAGAGCTTAAAGCAATTTTCAACAGATTTACAAAATGGTGATTTTTCTATCGTAATCGTTGGTGAGTTTAGTGCAGGAAAATCGACATTTTTAAATGCGGTAATGGGTGACCGTTATTTACCTTCATTTACAAGTGAGACGACAGCAACAATAAACTTTTTAAAGCATGTATCGAAATCACCGAACGGTCATACGATGCAAATTGATTATAAAAATCCGTCAACACCAACGAAGTACGGTGAAGCCACGAAGGAGTCGATTGCGAAAAATGTATCGACATTAGGTGGAGACCAAGTTGTACAAGACATTGAATCGGTAACACTTTACTTAAATTCACCGTTATTAGAGCAAGGTATCACACTTGTAGATAGCCCAGGCTTAAACGGTGTAGCAAAAGGGCACGCGGAAGTAACAGAGCGTCAAATTGAACGCTCGCATGCATGTATTTATATGTTTGCTGCGTCTCAGCCAGGCTCAAAATCAGATTTTGAAGTTTTAGCAAAGCTGTCAGAGCGCTTTGATAATATTTTCCTAGTGTTAAATCAAATCGATAAAATTAAACAGTCAGAAGAAACGGTTGAATCGGTAGTGAACCGCTTACGTGAAAACTATTTAACGTTTTTCCCTGATCACAAAATGCCAGAAATTTATCCGATTGCGGCTTATCCAGCCCTTGTTTCACGCACGAAGGAGCAGTTAGAATATCCAGATAATTCTATGCAAAAGGATCATGATGCAGATGCACGTGCACGTTTTTTAGAGCTATCGCGCATTGGATTATTTGAGCAACGTTTATGGAAATTTGTGACGGATGGTGAAAAAACAATTCAAGAACTACGTGCACCAGCTGAAATGATTCAGCACGAATTAGTGAAACGTAGTGCGGTCATTAACGAAACACTTGAGTCACTTGCTGATGCAAAGGATGCAGATGAAATTAATGTTCGTATTCAAGAGGTTGAAGCGGACCTACAAATTATTCGTGAAAACTTAGAGCAGCAAAAAGGCTCAATTCAACTAGAAATCAAAGAGCTTGTCTCGGATATTAAAAACAGTGCGAAATCTCAAATTGAAGAAATACGTACAGGTTTAGAATCAAAAATCAACGGCTTTACTGATTTGGAATCGATTCAAACACAAATTGACCGCATTAATCGACAAGTGAATCGTGAATGTGAGCAAATTGTTGAGCATCTAGATGATGAATTTACTTCGTCATTACGTAAAAAAATGAATAGCAAATATCAAGAAATCGCAGTGCTTGCGAATGATAAAATTGCGGAAACAGCGCCAAATTCTAATTCGATTCGTACAATTGCCTTTGAGGCGAATACGGATGTACGCATCAATATGGATGCATATGATCAAAAAACGAAAGAAATCGAGCAAGAAATGGAAGAGCTTCGTAAAAAGACCGATGATACAAGCATGAAAAAGCTAGAAGCAATCAAAGTAAAGCGTAAGATGGATGCGCTAGAAAGCCAAATGATTCAAATTCAGCAGGAGGAGCAAATTAAATTAAGCTTCCTTGGTGAGCGTCCAGCAGTTGAACGACATACGATTCAAACAGAGCATAAGGAAGGCCGCGGCGGTATTTTTGGTTTCATCGGCAATGTTTTCCTAGGTAAAAAATCTGTTACGGGAACAAAATACGAGGTGGACGATAGTGCGCAACGTAAATACGATGAGGAACGCGAACAGTTACGTAAAGAAATTAATGATACTCGTAAAAAACTAGAGCAAGCTAAAAACGAGCTGTATAGTAAAGAATCTGTTGATCCAGAAGTGTACGATTTAGAGCAACAGCGCATCCAGCAACAGCAGTTGTATTTACAACAGCAGCGCGACAAATATATCGCTGAGTATAGTGAAAAGCTTCAACAAGAGCAGCAAAAAGTGTTAACAAACATTCGCTATGAATTTGAGGATTACTTAACAGCAATCAGCCGCGAAATTTCGAAAATGGTTCGTACGAACATTCGAGGTAAAGAGGAGCAAATTGCAAAAGTAATGATCGAAGTATTAGATATGCAATTTGAAAAGCAATCTCAGGAAAAGCAAGCAAAGCTACAGGAACTAGTCGACATTCTGCAATCAGATGAGACCGAGCGTGCTGAAAAACGTAAAGAGTTAGAGCAAGAAAAACAACAATTAAAAGCGCTAGCAAAAGATGTACTAGAATTTATTTCAGAAATTGATTCGATTAATGTCGATGTAATTAAGCAAGAATCAAAGCAAACGAATTTCGCATAGTCAGGAGAATGAACGATGCAAAAAATAGTAGAACAATATATTGAAATAGGTGAGTTTTTACAGGATGGAATTGCCTTAGAAAAACTTTCAGGGATGCGTGAAAAGTTACAGGAACAGCATTTTTATTTACCGATTGTCGGCCAGTTTTCGTCAGGTAAATCAAGCTTAATTAACAATTTAATTGGACGACGCATTTTGCCAACAATGCTAAGTGAAACAACTGCTTTTACAACTTTTATTTATTACGGCGAGACAGAGTTTGCTGAAATCGTAACAGCGAATAAATCGATTAAGTTTGAAGTAGAACAATTGATGGCATTAAGTCAACGGAATTTACAGTCACCAACGTCTGTAAGTGAGCTATTAAAAATTGAACCAATTCAGAATGTCGACATTGTATGCATTAATGTCTATTTGCAACATGAGCTATTTAAAACAGGCATTGTTTTAGTGGATACACCTGGTTTGAATACGATTATTTCGAATCATGAAAACCGTACAATCGATATTATTCCGAAGGCGCACGCGGTGTTGTATATTATGGGGAAAGCTTTGACAGCAGCTGATGTGCAGCTTGTTTCGATGATTGATCAGCTTGGGATTGACGTATTATTCGTTCGAACGAAGCTAGATGAGCTACGTAAAGATGAAAATGACACACCTAAAAAGATCATGCAGCAGGACCAAATGCTTTTAGAGGACGCAATTGGTCGGAAGGCGACTTATTTTGGTGTGACAAATGAGGTCGATTTACTAGTGTTCCCTCATTGGAAAGAATTAATGGATGATTTTATCCAGTTTTTACAAGTGCAATTCGTTCACAATATCGATGAGAAGAAGAGTAAATCTGTAACGCGTCAGCTTACTCTTGTAAAGGACGATTTTTTGTGCAATTTGAATGAGCGTAAACTACAGCTTGAAGTGAGTAAATCTGTAACTGATCAAGATATTCATCAAAAAATTGCAAATTTGCAGGGTGAAATTGAATACGTGCATGAACGCATTCAGAAGCAGGAACAAAACTTCCATTCCCTATTCGAAGCGACAAAGAAATCAATCGTTTCGAAATACGAAATGCAATTTAAACAAACGGTTCTTGATTTTACTCAAGCATTGCGTACGTATAATACAGTTGAAGAGCTTCAACATGCGGCGGATTTACAGGCAGAGCAGCAAATTCAAAACCTAACACTTGAAATAAAAGACTTCACGAATGATAAGCTTAATGCGTTTTTAAAGCAATCTGCTGCGGAGACCAACGAAGCATTACAGGACAAAATCGGTCAGTTTTCATTAAGCAATGTGCCAAATATTCAATTGCAGGTTGATGTGCCATCTGTAGATGATATTTTCATACAAGGTGAAATGATTCGTGAAAAAATTGAAGGTTCATCAGCTTATGATGAACGCATACAGGAGATTGCAGCGCAACGTCAAAAAATGGAGCAGCAGGCTGTATCGATTTCTGTACAAATGCAATCGGCTAACGAAGAAATGCAGCAGTTAGGCGGTTGTGAGGCGAAGTATATTCAAAAGCAAGATACTTCGTCGCAAGAAACATTAAGTGCGTTTGGGAACATTGTTGATATAGCAATGATTTTTATTCCAGGTAAAGCATTTTCGACAGGTGCCGCTAAAGTCGCAGGTGTGATTAAGAATGTGGCGGATGGCACGAAATATGTGAATCAAGCAGCTAAAATCGCATCAGGTGTTGAAAAGGCTGGTAAGGTACTTGCAAAAACCGATAAAATCAAAGATGCTACGAAGCTATTAGAAACAGCACAAAACTCGCAGCGTGGGGAAGGTAAAGAAAGTAAGTTTAATATTTTGAACTTATTATCACTAGAATATTGGTTTGGTCAAGTTGGTAAAGCAATCGATGGTCCACCTCAAATTGTTGAGGATGAGCAACACCGTGAAGCGTATTTACATGAAAAATCGAAAATTGAAGCGAAGGTTGAGCATGCAAGACAATTAGAGCTTTCTCGTATGCAACAATTAAGCTTACTTGAGACACGTGAGGAAAAATTACGTGAAGAGAAGCGATTACAAGAGAAATACGAGCAACAATTAAAACAAGAAATGTTCGAACTTGAGCAAAAGCGCACACAGCAGCTAAAAGAACAGCAGGTTGTTTCATATCGTCAGCAGCTCATTCAACAGTTTGAGTTGCAACTCAATAAGTTATTAGCCAGCTACAGAGAGAATATGCAGGAATATTTAGCACGCTTTATAGCTTATTTACCAACTGTTATTTCGCTTAAGCTTCAGCAACAGCTACATTTACAAAAGCAGCAGTTAGAGGAATTAACAGCGTTACGTCAGCAAAACAAAGAAGTACAAGTTGAGTACGAGCAGCAATTATTTAAATATTTACATCTACTAAATAGCTAGGAGCAGGTTGATATGGAAATAAAAAAGATCTTGCCATATCAACGTTCTCTCTTTGTATTAGGAGATGTAGGGTCGGAGCGTTACGCATTGTTTCGCTCCTTTGCATCTAGCAATGCAAATTTAGAAAGATATTGGCATCCAGAGGATAGTATTTTTAAACAATGTACATGGGTTTTATTTTCTTCAGATGAACCACTTTGCTATGAATGGACACAAAAAGGGATACGAGAATTGAGTACTATTCAAGCGGGGGGGACATATTTTTTATCAGTTAGTCCAGGGCAAATTCCACTTAATGTGAAGCTAGTTTTCCCGCCGTATTTTACAGATGAGGATCGCTTTAAAAAGTATTTTGAGGAAAGTTCATTTGTCAATAATGCGAGTGCTTATATTTGGTTTGAAGGGTTTCCATATGGTAAGGCCGACACGGTTAAACAGTTGCGTTATTTGCAGGAAATTGGTGTATCGAAAAAGCAAATTTCGGTGGCCATTACACAAATCGAACGTGATTTCGTCATCAGTGATATTGGTAGTGTAGAGGTAGGCATACGCAATGCGAAAAAATACTTTTTACATAAAGGCTATCGAATTTTACAGGACTACGCAGTTATTCCGTTGCAACGCTCCATCATGCTAGGGGCATTAAACGTTGAAAATAGCTACGTGGAAAAGATTATTGCGGATAAGCAAGAGGTGTTAAAGAACATTCAAGCGAGCTTGATTTTTATCGAAGACGACTTACAATTTGCACTTGAGCGCAATCAATGGATTTTAAAGTTGGAGCAATGCTTCGCCTTCTCTCATATTCGTAAGAATAATATTTATGCAGTATGGATTCAACAATTAAAAGAGTTATTTAAAAATGAACTCGTTACCGTTGTGCAGCAGGAGCTAAATGAGGCATATAATCTCGATGAAATTCATCAGGCGCAAGCGATTGAAAAGGATTTACGAAGTATCAGTGACGTACTTTGGAATGAGCTTGAACGCAAGCTTAAAATGTTACAGCGTCGAAAGGCATTCACAGATCATTATACAACTCAAATTGATTATGAGCTGAAAACGCGAGAGCTAAAAGTGGCGTTTTACGATTATGTAATCGATACAGTTCAAAGACGTCTTCCGACAGAAGTACAACGTTATTTAGAAAATATGATTAATAAATATTTAGTCATAGTATAGAAAGAGGACAAGTAGATGAATTTATTTCCATCCATTACGGCTTTCATTGTCGTAGCAGCGATTACATATCCACTATATGAAGGATCTACAGCGATTGTTGTTTCATTAGTGGTGGGTTTGTTAACTGCGATATTTGTAGGTTTAGGAAAGCAGCAGCAAGTCAAGCAGGCGACAAATGAGCAGCAAAAATTAGTAGAGGCGACAGAGCAATCAACTAAAGCAGTCGCAGAGAGCCTACAAACTGTACAACAGCAGTTAACTGTCGCTATTGAAGATTTAACGACGCAAACAGTGCAAGAGCAAGGTAAATTAGTCAAAGTAACAACGGATTCAGCCGAAACGATGAAAGAAAGCTTAAGAGCATATCAAGATCAGTTATCACAAACGGTGGCAGATTTAGCGAAGCAAACAAATGAGTCTCTTATGGACGCTTGGGAAAAAACGCAGCAGCAACTATTAGCAGAAAATAAAGAAATCAAAGAGACAACAGCAAAGCTAGTACAGGAGCTTGCCACTTTACAACAACAGCAAAAGCAATTAGCGGATGAAACTGCCTCAAGCCTTCAGCAGTGGCTAACAGAGCAAAAACAAGTTGCACAAAAAACGTTTACAGCAGTTCAAACGTCGCATGCGGCATTATTACAAGAATCAGCAGTAGCAAATGAAAAAATTGAACAGCTATGGCGTGGTCACCATGAGGAGCAATTAATGATTCGCCAAGCAGAGCAACAAGCATTTAATACGATGCTTGCCGCAGTTGAAGCGAAAGAAGCTGCATATAGCAAGCACTTACAAGAGCAGCGTGATGTTTTCGAAGTAGCGCAGCAGCAGTTAAAAGAAGCGCTTCAGCAGCAAGCACAGCTATCGCATCAGGATTTATTAGCAGCATGGAAAGAAATCGCTGAGCAGCAACTAGCAATGCGCCAGCAAGAGCATTCACACATTATGGATACGCAAAAAATAGTGACATCAATAATCGAGGCAAATAGTGAAGCATTAAGTGCTAAAATTATTGATGGCTGGAATGGTACTCTTCAATCATTAGAGGATTTACGTAAGCTCGAAAATGAACATTCGGTTGCTGTGTTACAAACTGTAGAGCAAGCGAACGAAAAAATGCGCGATACATTAGATCAACAGCAGCAAACATTTAACACAGCGCAATCGTTCTATGAGGATACGTATGAGCAAATTAAAGAGTACACAGGTCAAGTGAATCAACATGAGGAAGCATTAGCAGCGCAGCATCAGCAATTAATTGATACGCAGCAATCAATTAAAGAAACAATTGCTACAACATTACAAAATACGTTAATAAAGTATACAGACGTATTAACTGCTTCAAAAGAAACGTTAGCTTTAGGCATTGAAGAATTGAAGGATCAACGCGCCGTATCTGAAGAAACATTCGGAGAATTTTTAGAAGCATTTTTAGAAGGTACAGAGGAACAGGAAAAAGCTACAAAGCAAATGGTTGAGCATTTACAGACAGAGGTAAGCAATTTATTAGAGGATTCGTCAACGCAATTAGAGCGTGCGATTACGCAAATTTCACGTTCCGCCGAAGAGCAAAGTAAATCGCTTGTAGAAATTATGAATGGCTCAAAAGAAGTGATTATGCAGAATCAAGAAGTGCTACACTCATTACAAGATCAAACTGAGGAAACGAAAGATACCGCGAAGCTATTAGAGCGTGCCTTTAAAGAATTAACTACGTTAAATAAAAATGATATGGAAGTTTTACAGCGTTTAATGAGGTAAGGTTATGAACATAAATGACATCGAAATGTATCAAGCAACCTCAATTGAATTAGTATTAAATCAAAAGGTAGACAGCTTTTTTCAAAATCCAAAGGTCGAATTATTAGTTTTTCAAGCGAGTACAAATAAGAATTCTAACAATTGGAAGTTGATTTGTTCGATCGAAGAGCTAATTATTGTGATTCGTAAAAATATTGCAGTAGGTCAAATAAAACGTGCCTTAAAATTAATGGTAGTATTAGAATGTATGATGGAAAAAATACAAAAAGAATAATGGCTCTAAGCCTAAAATTATTTTTGCATGATGAATTATAAAATTAAGTGCAACACCTAAAAGTGAACGCACAAAAAGCCCACAGCGACGTCCTCGTGTAGAATGAAGTTACGACACAAACATTCAGACGGAGGAATCGCTATGAGCTACACCCATCTTACCACAACGGAACGCGTGAAAATAGAGACGTATCTGGAGCTCGGGATGTCCATCCGGTCCATCGCGAGACGGTCGACAGCCATCGACCGTCTCGCGGGAGATCAGACGGAACCCCGACTACGTGGCTGAACGTGCCCAGAAACGCTACGAGAAGGCGAAGACCAACTGTGGTGCCAAGACGAAACTCGATGACACGATGCGCCGGACGATCGTCGAGAAGCTGCGTGCGACCTGGTCCCCGGAACAGATCGTCGGCCGCCTCTACGCAGGAAAAAATTGCCTTCTCCACCATCTACCGTTGGATTTACGCGGGACGGATCGACGTGCCCTTGACCGTGCTCCGCCAGAAAGGGAAACGTCAAAAGCCGACCGAGACGCACGGGCGCATCAACATCGGACTCCCCATCTCGCAACGGCCGCCAGAGGTCAGGGGTCGCCGGACATTCGGGCATTGGGAGCTCGACACCGTCGTCTCCGGACGTGAGAAATCGAAGGCGTGCGTCGCGACGTTCATCGAGCGGAAGAGCCGGTTCTATCTCGCCCTGCCAATCGCGGACCGCACCGCGGCCTCGATGGAGGGGGCGATCCATGCGGTGCACGGTGCCTTCCCGGAAGGCACGTTCGAGACGGCGACGACGGACCGGGGCAAGGAGATCAGCGGTCACGAGCGCATCCATGTGTAATGCAAAATAGGAGTGGTTCTTACGCAATGTTGGTGAGGTAGTGATACCGACATTATGGGAATAAAATCAAAAAGGATTGATT
>NZ_JACSLH010000012.1:0-53631 GCF_018618035.1 Exiguobacterium sp. s64 | reverse complement strand
GTTAAGCGCTTCAGCGCCGAAAGTAGTTGGGGGTCTCCCCCTGTGAGGATAGGACGTTGCCAGGCCAACGCGAAGGACGATCAAGCATCCGCTTGGTCGTTCTTTTTTTGTATATCTAGCGATGTCGCAACTGCGACATCGCTTTTCGTTTGCCTTTTTTTGAATCAATGATAGAATATAGTCAAAAGTCAAAGATGGTCAGAGGGTGGTGGAGATGAGAAACATATCGGATGTAATCGAACAGTATTTAAAACAAGTGCTGAAGGAGAGCCAGGCCGAAGCGATTGAAATTAAACGGCAAGATATCGCTAAGCGTTTCGAGTGTGTTCCGTCTCAAATCAACTACGTCATCAACACGCGTTTTACGGTCGAAAAGGGATATTTGGTCGAAAGTAAGCGTGGAGGCGGAGGATATATTCGCATTCGTCGTGTGATTTTGCATGAAAAACAAGACGTGTTGGCTAGTTTGATGGATATTTTACACGATCATCCTCGTCTTTCTGAACAACTTGTCGAGAATATATTGATTCGCTTGTTTGAAGAAGGAATGTTAAGTGAACGAGAAGTTCGTTTGCTGTACCACTTGTTGTCAGATGAAGCGCTCGGCTTGAACGCTGAAGATCGACACTTGATTCGAAGACAACAGTTACTCGCATTAATGAAATTACTTAGTTACCATTGACTGACGGAGGCATACATCTATGCTATGTGAACGATGCAAACGGCGACCTGCCGTCAATGAAATTCAAGTAGTGGAGAATGGAATTCCTGTAACGCGTAAACTATGTCGTAATTGTACAGTAGAAATCATGTCAGGTTATGTACCGGTCGTGAAACGCTGTCCCACGTGTCAACTGACACAAAACGAGCTGGCTCATTTACGAAAAGCTGGATGCGCTACTTGTTATACGGTATTTCGTGATGAACTGATTAAAATCACTCGGCAGTACCAGCAAGGCCATGATGTTCACGTCGGTTCGATGCCTGATGCCTTGCGCACACCCGACGAGCGAATCGAAGAGCGACTCCAAAAGTTAGCAGGGGAGTTACAACGAGCCGTCGAACAAGAAGATTATGAACGTGCAGCGCGAATTAAAAAAGAAATAATTCAGCTGAAAGGACAAGGTGAGGCATGATGGAACCATTTCTCAAGCATCCACTCGGTCCGAAGATGAAAGAGCGAGCGAAACTTGATGACTTAGTCATCTCTACTCGTATCCGTCTAGCGCGTAACTTAAAAGATACAGTCTTTTCTCCGGTTTTATCTAAAGAAAGTCAACATCAGCTTTGTCAACGTGTTGAAACGTCACTTGGCGGATTGCAAGGCTTCGAATATTTGCACATGGGCACTTACGATGTAGTGACACGACAAGCACTCGTTGAAAAACATTTGATTAGCCCAACGATTGCTGGAAAAGAAGAAAGTGCCGTCTTGTTAAGTGAAGATGAAACGATCAGTGTGCTTATTAATGAGGAAGATCACTTACGAATTCAAACGTTACTCCCGGGTTATCAAGTGGAAGAAGCGTTTGAACTCGCGAAACGAGTCGATGTTCTCTGTGGCGAATCTCTCCCATACGCATATGACGAACAGCTCGGATATTTAACGACTTGTCCAAGTAATATCGGTACAGGACTTCGAGCGTCAGTGATGCTCCATCTTCCAGGGCTAACGTTGACAGGGCGAATTACTCCTATATTGAAAGAGCTTCGCAAGCTCGGATATACGATTCGGGGACGGTATGGAGAAGGTAGCGACGCGGCGGGACGATTGTTTCAATTATCGAATCAACGCACACTCGGCAGTCATGAATCACAGTTGTTGACAGATTTTATGGAAGTTACGGAGCAAGTCATTCAGGCGGAACGACAAGCACGGGAAGAGCTACTGGCCCGTAACCAAGACGAGTTAGAGGACCAGTTTTATCGCTCATACGGAATTTTACGTTATGCGAAACTGTTATCATCGACAGAAGCGATTGAACGTCTGTCGGATTTGCATTTGGCGAGTGACCTTGGTATTTTGTCCGACTGGAGTCCACCTCAGTTTCACGAATTAATTGTAAAGCTTCAATCAGGTTTCCTACAAAAACATTTCGGGAAAACATTATCTACGAAAGAACGAAATCGCGAACGAGCGACTCTCGTTCGTCGAACGTTAGATCATGGCTTAGTTTGATCCAACTTTAAGGAGGTTTTGTCAATGATGTTTGGTCGATTTACAGAACGAGCTCAGCGCGTATTAGCTTTAGCACAAGAGGAAGCGGTACGACTTGGCCATCATAATATTGGTACAGAACATATTTTACTCGGACTCGTCCGTGAAGGGGAAGGGATTGCTGCTAAAGCACTGTTCGCCCTCGGACTCACGTCTGAAAAAATTCAACAAGAAGTAGAGGCACTCATTGGCCGTGGATCAGAAAACGGCTCAACGATTCACTATACACCGCGTGCAAAAAAAGTAATCGAACTCTCGATGGACGAGGCTCGAAAACTTGGACATTCTTACGTTGGCACCGAGCACATTTTACTCGGCGTGATTCGTGAAGGTGAAGGTGTGGCGGCTCGTGTCTTGAATAACCTTGGTGTCAGTTTGACGAAGGCACGTCAGCAAGTACTTCAACTCTTAGGAAACACGGAGTCATCTTCTAATGCGTCACAACCTGGAACGAGTGCCGCGACACCAACGCTAGACGGCTTGGCCCGTGACTTGACCCAACAGGCGCGTGAGTCGCGTCTTGACCCAGTCATCGGCCGCGCTGGCGAGATTCAACGCGTCATCGAAGTGTTGTCTCGCCGGACAAAAAATAACCCGGTCCTCATTGGGGAACCAGGGGTCGGGAAAACGGCAGTCGTCGAAGGTCTCGCTCAACAGATCATTAATAACGAAGTTCCAGAAACTCTTCGTAATAAACGTGTCATGGTACTTGATATGGGAACACTCGTCGCTGGAACGAAATACCGCGGTGAATTTGAGGACCGATTGAAAAAGGTAATGGATGAGATTCGCCAAGCTGGGAACGTCATTCTTTTCATCGACGAATTGCACACATTGATTGGAGCTGGCGGCGCTGAAGGCGCAATCGACGCGTCGAACATTTTGAAACCGTCACTCGCACGTGGTGAACTCCAATGTATCGGAGCGACGACACTTGATGAGTACCGGAAGTATATCGAGAAAGATGCGGCACTCGAACGCCGGTTCCAACCGATCCAAGTCAATGAACCGACAACGGATGAGGCAGAACAAATCCTCTTCGGGTTACGTGACCGTTACGAGGCGCACCATCGCGTCACGATCACAGATGAAGCGATTCATGAAGCCGTCGTTCTCTCGGACCGCTACATCTCGGACCGTTTCCTTCCGGATAAAGCGATCGACCTCGTCGATGAGGCTGCTTCGAAAGTAAGACTTCGTTCGTTCACGGCACCGCCGAATTTGAAAGAACTCGAGGCTCGTCTTGAGTCGATTCGCAAAGAGAAAGATTCGGCTGTACAGAGTCAAGAGTTCGAGAAGGCTGCCTCGTTACGTGATACCGAGCAGAAACTTCGGGATGAGCTCGAACAGCTCAAGTCGGAATGGCAGAATAAGCAAGGGAATGAAAAACTCGAAGTAACGAAAGAAGATATCGCGCAAGTCGTCGCCAACTGGACAGGTGTCCCGGTGACGAAGATTGCCGAAGAAGAGACAGATCGTCTCCTCAAACTCGAATCGATTCTCCACGGCCGGGTCATCGGTCAAGATGAGGCCGTCAAATCGATTTCGCGGGCGATTCGCCGGGCTCGTGCCGGATTGAAAGATCCGAAACGTCCGATCGGTTCGTTCGTATTCCTCGGACCAACTGGTGTCGGGAAAACCGAGTTGGCTCGTGCCGTGGCTGAAGCGTTGTTCGGTGACGAAGACGCCATCATCCGAATCGACATGTCTGAGTATATGGAGAAACACGCGACGAGCCGTCTCGTCGGATCGCCTCCAGGTTACGTCGGCTATGAAGAAGGTGGTCAATTGACTGAGAAGGTTCGTCGCAAGCCATATTCGGTCATCTTGCTTGATGAGATTGAGAAGGCCCACCCTGAAGTGTTCAACATCTTGCTTCAAGTGCTAGATGACGGTCGCTTGACTGACTCGAAAGGGCGTACGGTCGACTTCCGGAACACGGTCATCATCATGACGTCAAACGTCGGTGCGGCAGCCCTCAAACGCAACAAATATGTCGGGTTCACGGTTGAAGATGATGTGAAACGTGAATATACCGAAATGAAAGACAAAGTCACGGAAGAGTTGAAAAAAGCGTTCCGTCCCGAGTTCTTGAACCGGATTGACGAGATCACCGTCTTCCACTCGCTCCAAAAAGAGCACATCCAAGAAATTGTCAAACTTATGGCCGAGACACTTACGAAACGTCTCGGAGAACAAGGCATTGATTTCAGTCTCACCGAATCAGCGCTCGAGAAAATCGCTGAAGTCGGGTACGACCCGGAATACGGGGCTCGTCCACTCCGCCGTGCGCTCCAGCGTGAGGTTGAGGACCGACTCTCAGAGGCGATGCTCAGCGGCAGCATCACAAAAGGCAGCAAAGTGGCGCTCGATGTACAAGACGGCGAATTCGTCGTCCGTAATGAAGGTGTCGTTCAGTAACTACAAGGCTCCCTCTCTCATGTGAGGGGGCTTTTTTAGACGGAAAGGAACATCATGGCAAAAATTAAAACGAAATACGTATGTCAGTCATGCGGGTACGAATCCGCAAAATGGATGGGGCGTTGCCCAGGATGTAATGAATGGAACACACTTGTTGAAGAGTTTGTCGAAGAGAAAAAGGCAAAGCGGGGGGCCGCCTTCGTTCATAGCTCCTCGAGACAGCTGAAGCCGGAGCGTCTGTCGGACGTTGTGTCACAAGAAGAGACGCGGGTCCATACGAACAGTCAAGAGTTTGACCGTGTGCTCGGGGGCGGAATCGTTCCAGGCTCACTCGTCCTCGTCGGTGGCGATCCGGGAATCGGAAAGTCGACGATTTTGCTTCAAGTGAGCGCCCATTTGGCGCACAGTGGACGGAAAGTGCTCTATATTTCCGGGGAAGAATCGCTCAAACAGACGAAACTTCGCGCCGAGCGGCTTGGCCTCCCGACCGAGGACTTATATGTCCTCGCGGAGACGGATATGTTGATGATTGAACGGGTCATCGATGAAGAGGAACCAGGGTTCGTCATTATCGACTCGATTCAAACCGTCTATATGGATGAGATCCAGTCGGCGCCAGGTAGTGTCGCCCAAGTTCGGGAATGTACGGCAGCGCTCATGAAAATCGCCAAGACCCGTGGAATTGCCGTCTTTATCGTCGGTCACGTGACGAAACAAGGTTCGATTGCGGGACCTCGTCTGCTCGAGCATATGGTCGATGCCGTCCTTTACTTTGAAGGCGAACGTCACCACACGTTCCGTATTTTACGGGCCGTCAAAAATCGGTTCGGATCGACGAACGAGATCGGTATCTTTGAAATGAAGGAAGGCGGTCTCGAAGAAGTGCTCAATCCGTCTGAAATTTTCCTAGAAGAACGGACTGCCGGTGTCTCGGGCTCAACTGTCGTCGCGTCGATGGAAGGGACGCGGACGGTGCTCGTCGAGCTGCAGGCATTAATTTCCCCGACCTCATTCGGAAATCCACGTCGGATGGCAACAGGGATCGACCAGAACCGGGTCGCGCTCCTCATGGCCGTCCTTGAGAAACGATCAGGGCTTTTACTCCAAACGCAAGATGCTTATTTAAAAGCGGCGGGCGGTGTCAAGTTGGATGAGCCTGCGATCGATTTGGCGATTTGTATCTCGATCGCGTCAAGTTTCCGCGATCGTCCGACCCGTCCGACGGATGTGTGCATCGGCGAAGTTGGATTGACCGGGGAAGTGCGTCGGGTGTCACGGATTGAACAGCGTGTCGCCGAAGCGGCCAAGCTCGGATTTACGCGGGCGATTATCCCGAAAAATAACCTCGGGGGCTGGACGGCCCCACCTGGTATCGATGTCGTCGGTGTCAGTACTGTCGATGAAGCGCTACAACTTGCCATCCCGTTCTGACGGGGCGCTTCCGGCAGTTTTTAACGCTTTGTAACGAACGCTTTCAAAAAAACCATGTTACAATGAAAGTGTTAATTTCTTGAAATTTTAATTCATAATAAAGGAGGTGGAATGAGTGAAGATTGCTGTACGAATCGGATTTATTTTAATCGGACTCGTCGTCGGTTGGTTCGGTATTATCGAAGCGATGTTGCTGTTAGGTGACCTCGGAGTGAATGTACCGGCTTGGTTGACGATTCCTTATGTGGCTAGTTTGATTGGTGGACTTATCTTCTTCATTCTTAGTTTATTCTTGACCGATGGGGTCGTTAAATTTATCCGTTTTGTTGAAGAACGGCTCGTCCGTTTACCGGTCGGTGATATTTTGTTCGGGTCGATCGGATTGATTATTGGTTTGTTGATTGCCTTTTTGATCAGTGTCTCATTAGAAGTAACAAATATCTTCTTACTCAGCAAAATCGTACCGATTTTCGTGACCGCCTTGTTCGGGTACTTCGGTTTCGCTGTCGGCTATCGGAAGCGGAACGAATGGATTAAACTGTTCGTCAAGAGTGAACGCGAGAAGCCGGAAGCAGAACCGTTGCGCCGCTCGAACGATAAAATTTTGGATACGAGCGTCATTATCGACGGTCGGATCGCCGACATTTCGAAGACCGGTTTCATCGAAGGCACGCTCATCGTGCCACAATTCGTCATCGGCGAGCTTCAATATATCGCCGATTCGTCGGATACGTTGAAGCGGAACCGTGGTCGTCGCGGTCTTGATATTTTGAAGGAGTTACAAGACAACGACCGCATCGAAGTAGAAATCTATGATGGGGACTTTGAAGACGTCGCCGAAGTGGACATTAAATTGATCAAGTTGGCCGAATTGAAAAAAGGGATTGTCGTCACGAACGACTACAACTTGAATAAAGTGTGCGAAGTTCGAAATGTCCCTGTGCTGAACATTAATGATTTGGCAAATTCAGTCAAACAGATTGTCATCCCGGGGGAAGAGATGGTCGTGACGGTCATTAAAGAAGGTAAAGAACAAAATCAAGGCGTCGCGTACCTCGAAGACGGCACGATGGTCGTCGTTGAAGGTGGGCGCAAGTTGATTTCGAAGACATTGCCTGTTGTCGTGACGAGCGTTCTTCAAACATCGGCTGGCCGTATGATTTTTGCGCGTCCTGAATAAGCATGGAAAAAGAGACGCATTAGCGCTCTCTTTTTTCACGAACAGAGGTGAATGGAATGGTGCGTTATACAGTGGTCATCCCAGCCGCAGGGAAAGGGAAGCGGATGGGAGCCGATGAGAATAAATTGATGCTGACGTTACAAGGGAAGCCGATTATCGTATGGACGGTCGAAGCGTTCTCGAAAGATGCATGGTGTGAGCGCATCGTGCTCGCAGTGCGCCCTGAGGAACAAGGGTGGTTCGAGCGACAGTTGCATCATTTAGAGACCCCGATTACATACGTGACGGGTGGGGAAGAACGACAACAGAGCGTTCGAGCCGGATTGCAAGTCGTCAATCCCGAAGATGTCGTCTTGATTCATGACGGGGCACGGCCATTTGTGCGCCTTGACCAACTTCATGCCATCGCCGAAGCGGCCAAGACGGCAGGGGCGATTCTCGCTGTTCCGGTCAAAGATACGGTGAAACAAGTGATGGACGGACACATCACGCAGACGGTGCCGCGTGAGGCACTATGGTTGGCGCAGACGCCCCAAGCGTTTCCGGCAGGCGCCATTCAAGCCGCCCATGAGCGGGCAGAAGCTGCTCGTTTTATCGGCACGGATGATGCCAGTCTATTCGAATGGACCGGGCAACGGGTGACGATTATCCCGGGGGATTACCACAACATTAAAATGACAACCCCAGAAGATTTATTGTTTGGAGAAGCGATTTTAACGAAGGAGGATTATCGATGAGAATCGGACAAGGATTTGATGTACACGCGTTCGCGGAAGGGCGTCCGCTTATTTTAGGAGGAATCGAGATTCCGCATGACCGCGGTCTACTTGGCCACTCAGATGCGGACGTCTTGTTGCATACGATTGCCGACGCGGCGCTCGGGGCGATTGCAGCGGGCGATATTGGCAAGCATTTCCCGGACACGGACCCTGAGTTTAAGGATGCAGACTCGAAAGTATTGTTACAACACGTGTGGCAACTCGTCAAAGCAGAAGGCTATGTGCTCGGCAACGTCGATGCGACAGTGATGGCGGAGCGGCCGAAGCTTCGCACGTACATCGACGATATGCGAGCGGTCATCGCCGAGTTGCTCGAAGCGGACATCAGCCAAGTGAACGTCAAAGCGACGACGACTGAAAAGCTAGGCTTCACCGGACGTGAAGAAGGAATTGCCGCTCAGGCGGTCATCCTGCTCAACCGCGCTTGACAAAAGTGGTATACTATTTGGGCAGAAGAGAAGAAAGGTGGAAATATTATGAGTGAAGTGCGCGTACGCTATGCGCCGAGTCCGACGGGTCACCTTCATATCGGGAACGCCCGGACCGCGCTATTTAACTATTTATATGCTCGCCATGCTGGCGGGAAGATGATTCTCCGAATCGAGGATACGGACCAGAAACGGAACGTCGAGAACGGTGTCGAGAGCCAAATGAAATACTTGGAATGGCTCGGCATCGATTGGGATGAAGGCCCAGGCCGCGGCGGCGACTTCGGCCCGTACTTCCAAATGGAACGCCTCGACCTTTACAATCAATACGTGAACGAGTTGATGGACAAGGGGCTCGCATACAAGTGCTATATGACGTCTGAAGAACTCGAGGCGGAGCGTGAGGCTCAAATCGCACGCGGCGAGGCACCGCGGTATTCGGGTGCACATCGTAACTTGAGCGACGAAGAGCAAGCTGCGTTCGAAGCCGAAGGACGTAAACCGTCGATTCGGATTCGTGTACCAGAGTCGGTCACATATAAGTGGACCGATGTCGTCAAAGGCGACGTCTCGTTCGAGTCGAAAGACTTCGGAGACTGGGTCATCGTCAAACAGGACGGCATCCCGACGTATAACTTCGCTGTCGTCGTCGACGATCACTTGATGAAAATCAGCCACGTGTTGCGCGGGGATGATCATATCGCCAACACACCGAAACAGATGATGGTCTATGACGCGCTCGGTTGGGACTATCCGGCGTTTGGTCATATGACATTGATTTATAACGAGAACCATAAGAAGTTATCGAAGCGTGATGAGTCGATCATTCAGTTTATCGAACAATACGCTGATCTCGGATACCTTCCAGGGGCACTCTTTAACTTCATCTCGCTCCTCGGTTGGTCGCCGGTCGGAGAAGAGGAGATCTTCACGAAAGAAGAGTTCATCGAGATGTTTGATGCGAGTCGTTTGTCGAAGAGCCCGGCCGTCTTTGACCAACAGAAGCTTGCTTGGATCAACAGCGTCTATATGAAACAGGCTTCGCTTGACGAAGTGGTGGCACTCAGTTTACCATTCTTACAAGAAGCAGGACGTTTACCGAACGCCTTGTCGATAGAACAAGCCGATTGGGCGACAGCGTTGATCGCCCTCTATAAAGAACAAATGACACACGGTGCTGAAATCGTGACGTTGACGGACCTGTTCTTTAAAGACGAGGTCGAATACGACGAAGAGGCCAATGCGGTCCTCGCTGGAGAAACGGTACCGGCTGTCCTCGCCGAATTCAAGGCTCAACTTGAAACAATCGAAGACTTCACACCGGAAGCCGTCAAAGCAGCGACGAAAGCGACACAAAAGGCGACTGGCCAAAAAGGAAAGAACTTGTTCATGCCGATCCGGGTCGCGACGACCGGGCAGACGCACGGACCAGAGCTTCCGAACGCCATTTCACTAATTGGCAAAGAGCGTGTCTTGGCACGTCTCACAACATTATTAGCTTAAAGGCAACGATGAGGAAAGTAAGCGGTATGACACTTAACAGAGACTAGAACCTAGGCTGGAAGTTCTAGAAGCGTCCCCCGTCGAAGTGCACCTCGGAGCCGTTCCGGCGATACGTAGTCGGGACCGCGACTCGGCGTTAACGAGACATGAGAGGGGAACTTTCCCAAACAGAGTGGAACCGCGCTTACGGCGTCTCTGTGCCTTGGCACAGGGGCGTCTTTGTTTTTGATATGGAAAAGGAGAACAATTATGGGATTTTGGAAAAGTGTGAGCGACGATATACGAAACGTGCTCGAACTCGACCCGGCCGCAAGATCAAAAATAGAGGTCGTCTTGACCTATCCAGGGTTACACGCCCTGTGGGCACATCGAATCGCGCACGGTCTATGGACGCGCAAAGTCAAGTTAATGGCGAAGTTAATCGCGCAGACGAGCCGTTGGTTGACGGGAATTGAGATTCATCCCGGTGCGGTCATCGGTGAACGTCTCTTTATCGATCACGGGTTTGGCATCGTCATTGGTGAGACGGCGATTATCGGTAACAATGTAACGATTTATCAGGGCGTGACGCTCGGCGGAACGGGAAAAGAGAAAGGGAAACGTCACCCGACGATCGGGAATGATGTCCTCATCTCTGCCGGGGCGAAAGTGCTCGGCAATATCACGATTGGCGATTGCGTCAAAATCGGGGCGAGTTCTGTCGTTTTAAAAGACGTCCCATCCGACTCGACGGTCGTTGGGATTCCAGGCCGGGTCGTCATCCGGAACGGCGAACGGGTTAAGCAGCATGATCTCGATCACCGCTTCCCCGACCCGGACCGCGAGTGCCAAGAGCGGCTGGAACGTGCCGTCGCTCAGCTAGAAGACAAACTTGCTTCATTAGAGAAACGGATGGAGGAGAATACACATGATTCAGTTTTACAACAGCCTCACGAATAAAAAAGAGCCGTTTGTACCAATCGTACCTGGGAAAGTGTCGATGTATGTATGTGGACCGACCGTCTACAATTACATTCACGTCGGTAACGCCCGGCCGGCCATCGCCTTCGATACAGTTCGTCGTTATTTAGCGTATCGAGGCTATGACGTCAAATACGTCCTCAACTTTACAGATGTCGACGATAAAATCATTCGGACCGCCAATGAGCTCGGAGAAGACGTCGGTACGTTGACGAATCGGTATATCGACGCGTATTTGGCAGACACGGGTGCCTTGAACGTATTGCCGGCGGACGTCCATCCACGTGTCACGGACACGATGGAAGAGATTATCACATTCATCCGCGAACTCGAGACGCAGGACTTTGCGTATGAAGCAGGCGGGGACGTCTATTTCCGGACGCGTAAGTTTGAGACGTATGGCAAATTGAGCCAGCAGTCGATTGAAGACTTACGCGCGGGATCACGTGTCGACGTCGGGGAAAAGAAAGAAGACCCGCTCGATTTCGTCTTGTGGAAAGCCGCGAAACCAGGTGAGCCGGCATGGGAGAGTCCATGGGGACAAGGTCGTCCAGGCTGGCACATCGAGTGTTCAGCGATGGCGAAAAAACACCTTGGCACGACGATCGACATTCACGCCGGGGGCCATGACTTGAAGTTCCCGCACCACGAGAACGAGATTGCCCAATCGGAGGCGTGCAACCATACGAAGTTCGCCAACTATTGGCTGCATAACGGATTCATCAATATCGAAAATGAAAAGATGTCAAAATCGCTCGGGAACTTCCTGCTCGTCCATGAGGCGTTGAAGGAAGTGGATGCGATGGTGCTCCGCTTCTTCATGTTATCGGTCCACTATCGTCATCCGATCAACTATAGCCGTGAGTTGATCGAGCAAGCGGCGAACGGATGGGATCGCATCAAGGAGTCGTATCAAAACGTTGAATACCGCTTATCGGTCACGGCCGGCCTTGAAGAGCCGAGCGAGGCGATGGAACGCAAGCTTGCGACGATTAAAACAACGTTTATCGAAGCGATGGATGATGATATCAATACGGCGAATGCAGTGACTGTCCTATTTGACTTGGCACGTGAAGCGAACATCTACGCAAAAGCGGACCACGTCTCAAAAGTCACGCTCGAACACGTGATCGCTCTCTTCGAAGAATTGACAGGTGTGCTTGGTTTGACAATCAAGAAAGAGCTAGAGCTTCTTGACGCGGAAATTGATCAATTGATTCAAGAGCGGAACACGGCTCGGGCGGAGCGGAATTTCGCGCGTGCCGATGAGATTCGAGATCTCTTGAAAGAACAGAAGATTCAACTCGAAGATACAGCCCAAGGGGTGCGGTGGAAGCGGTTATGAAACAACTCGCCCCTCAACTGAACGCCCTCGCCCTCGCCTATATGGGGGACGCCGTCTATGAGATGGCGGTACGCAAACGACTGCTCGGACAAGGGATGACGAAGCCGAACGACCTACACCGTGGCGCCATCCGCTACGTGAATGCGGCAGCGCAGGCTGGGATCGTGACCCACTGGCTCGAGACAGGTGTCTTGAGTGATGATGAAGCGGCTGTCGTCCGCCGTGGGAAGAACGCGAAATCCGGTTCAATCCCGAAGCGGACAGATGTTCATACGTATCGCTATTCGACAGCGTTCGAAGCATTGATTGGTTACACATATCTAATGGAAAGAAGGGATCGTCTTGAAGAACTCATCGAACAAGCGTTCACATGGCTCGAAACCGAGTCATTCGAAACGACATGACGGAGGAAGGGCGCATGAGCAACGCTCATTTGATCGTCCACGCGGCGAACGAAATGATCGACCGAAGCGCCAAAAACTAGAACGACCAGACTATCAAGAAGTCGACGTGCTCGAGGAAGGAATCGACTTCCTTTACGGGCGCAACCCGGTGATGGAAGCGCTCCGGAGCGGTCGCGATATGAACAAGGTCTTTATTATGGAAGGGCAACAGAAGGGGCCGCTCGCTCAAATCATCGGCATGGCCAACGAGGCATCGGTTCAAGTCTCGTTCGTCCCGAAAACGAAACTCGAGAAAATGGCCGGTAGCGAACATCACCAAGGTGTTGTCGCCGCGGTCGCCGCCTACGAATATAAGTCGATTGAAGATATGTTCGCCCTTGCCGAGTCAAAAGGAGAAACGCCGTTGTTCATTCTGCTCGATGAACTCGAAGACCCGCATAACCTGGGTTCGATTTTACGGACAGCGGATGCGGTCGGGGCGCACGGGATTATCATTCCGAAGCGCCGCTCGGTCGGTTTGACGCAGACGGTGGCGAAAGCTTCGACAGGCGCAATCGAGTACATTCCGGTCGCACGCGTCACAAACTTGACGCGGACGCTTGAAGAACTGAAAGAGAAAGGACTATGGGTTGTCGGGACAGACGCGAGCGAGAGCCAAGATTATCGTCGCCTCGATGGGAACATGCCGCTCGTCGTTGTCATCGGTAGTGAAGGTAAAGGGATGAGCCGCCTCGTACGCGAATCGTGTGACTTCCTCGTCCACATGCCGATGGTCGGTCACGTCACATCGCTGAACGCCTCGGTCGCGGCCGCGCTTCTCTTGTATGAAGTGCATCGCTCACGTAACCCATTGTCATGAGCATCAAGAAACGGGAATTGCTCCTCGTGGATGGATATAACATTATTGGCGCATGGCCGCACCTTCGAAAGCTGCGAGACATCGATTTTGAGAAAGCACGAAACGATTTGATTGAAGCGATGGCCGAGTACCAAGCGGTCACGGGTCGCGAAGTGACAATCGTCTTCGATGCCCATATGCGATACGGGCGGGAATCGAAAGCGAATCAGAGTCGTGTCGCGGTCGTCTATACGAAAGAAAACGAGACGGCGGATGAATGGATTGAACGCCGTGCGCACGCCCTTGTCGATGATCGGCTCGTGACGTTGTTTGTCGCGACGAACGACTTCACCGAACAGTGGGTTATCTTCGGACAAGGAGCGCTCCGGGTTCCTGCCAATGAGTTACTGAAGGATTGGAAGCACGCCCAGGTGTTGATCGAAAAAGAACGGTCGGCACTCGAGCAGGATCGGTCGAATCGAAAAACGATTGACCTTTCACCAGACATAAGAGCCCGATTGGAAGAAATACGCCGTCGTAAATGAGGCGGTGAAGGATATCACAGACGAGTTCATCAAATGGACTCGTCTTTTGTTTTTAATTTGACATTTATTTGGAAAGAAATGTTGTATACTAATAGATGTATGAGTTACACGATATGTAATTGACGGAATTTTTAGAATTTTATTTGACGGTTGTTTTAACCGACGCCTATAATGAGAGCACAAACTTACATAAGTTCATCAATCGCCGGGGGGTATGAAACATGAACGGATGGCCATACGAGCAATTCGAAAGCATGTCCGACGAAGAGCTGGTCTTTCTTGCGCGTAATGAGGGGGATAGCGACGCTCTTGAGTTTTTGATTGAACGTTACCGATATTTCGTCCGGGCGAAGGCAAGGTCTTACTTTTTGATCGGTGCCGATCACGAGGACATCGTGCAAGAAGGCATGATCGGTCTGTATAAAGGTGTCCGGGATTACCGCGATGAGCGGCTCGCCTCGTTTAAAAGTTTTGCCGAGATGTGCATCACCCGTCAAATGATCACTGCCATCAAAACGGCGACCCGTCAAAAGCATATCCCGCTCAATTCTTACGTCTCGCTCGACAAGCCAATCTTTGACGACGAGTCGGATCGGACACTGCTCGATGTCATCTTGCCGCCGCATCCGACGGACCCGCAGGATTTGCTCGTGACGCGAGAAGAACAACTATTCATGGAAGAAAAGATGGAAGAGCTCCTGAGTGACTTGGAACGAAAAGTGTTGCGTCTTTATTTGGATGGCCGTTCGTACCAAGAAATCTCGGACGACCTCGACCGTCATGTGAAATCGATTGACAACGCGTTACAGCGCGTGAAGAAAAAGTTTGAGCGGCATGTCGACGTCAAAACGATGACGAGCTAACCGATATTGACCGCACGCCTCCTATGTGATACTTTTAAGGCAGCGCCTTGTCCGTAGACGCCATTTACAGGAGGCGTTTTTTTTTCGCTCTTTTTTATAGGAGAGCTGTCGAAAGGGGCGCTCATGAATGGCAAAGAAAGTAAGTCTCGCGTGTTCGGATTGCGGGTCGAGCGGTTATTCGACCATGAAACAAGATGACGTGACGACACGGCTCGAGCTGAAAAAGTTCTGTCGGCGTTGCAATGCGCATACGACACACCGAGAATCGAAGTAATGTAGATTGGCATTCAACGTAGGAGGAAGCTACCATGAACTTTTTGCGCGATGTATGGAAAGAGTTAAAGAAAACGAGTTGGCCGACTCGTAAAGAGCTCACAAAATATACCATCACGGTCATCGCGACGGTCGTCGTGATCGGCCTGTTCGTGTTCGGCGTAGATACTGGTGTCAGCTATCTCGTCAACCTATTAATCAACTAAGGAAAGAGGTGAAAGCCGTGGAGAAACAATGGTTTGTTGTCCAGACGTATTCTGGATTTGAAAACAACGTCAAAGAAAACCTAGAACGTCGGATCGGTTCGATGAACATGGAAGATAAAATTTTCCGCGTCCTCGTTCCGACTGAAACAACGCAAGAAGAAGTCACGCTCAAGAGTGGCGAGAAGAAGATTAAAGAAAAAGAAGTGAAGAGCTTCCCAGGTTACGTCTTCGTCGAGATGGTCATGACTGACGACTCGTGGTATGTCGTGCGGAACACGCCGAACGTCACCGGCTTCCTCGGTTCAACGGGCGGCGGCGCCAAGCCGATCCCGCTTCAACCGGACGAAGTGACGAACGTCTTGTCACAGATGGGTCTCATCGAGAAGAAAGATCGTTACAACTACGAACTCGGCGACCTCGTCCGTGTCAAAGAAGGCGCATTTGAGAACTTTGAAGGAACGATTGATGAAATCGAAGCCGATAAAGAGAAGCTCAAAGTTGTCGTTGACATGTTCGGCCGTGAAACAAAAATTGAGCTTGATTTCGAACAAGTTCAGAAAATTAACTAATACCCACTTGCCATTCTCGGAAGCGGATGGTACAATCGGAAATGTTTGATGTTGTGCTATATTTCGGTACAAACTCGACCTAATAGATTGAGTGGGAGGGCGCACAACGTCCAAGAAACCACATTTTAGACTTAAGGAGGTGTGTCTCGTGGCGAAAAAAGTTACTAAACTCGTTAAACTTCAAATCCCAGCTGGTAAAGCTAACCCAGCACCACCAGTAGGTCCAGCACTTGGTCAAGCAGGTGTTAACATCATGGGATTCTGTAAAGAGTTCAACGCTCGTACACAAGACCAAGCCGGATTGATTATTCCTGTAGTCATTACGGTATACGAAGATCGTTCGTTTACATTCATTACGAAAACTCCACCAGCTGCAGTTCTTTTGAAGAAAGCTGCTGGTATCGAGAGCGGTTCTGGTGAACCAAACCGTAAGAAGGTAGCAACGGTTAAGCGTGATAAAGTTCGCGAAATCGCTGAACTTAAAATGCCTGACCTTAACGCGTCGTCTGTTGAAACAGCGATGCTTATGGTTGAAGGTACTGCGCGTAGTATGGGTATTGTAATCGAAGACTAATTTATTAGTCTCTGGGATTGTCGGTGAATATTATGCTCACCTTCAATCCCTTCATTATGTGGGAGGAAATTCCGCTAACCACAAGGAGGAAAAGAATCATGGGTAAAAAACACCAAGAAGCAGCTAAGCTTGTTGACCGCATGAAGTCATACGAACTCGCTGAGGCCGTTGAACTCGTTCAGAAAACAGCTACTGCTAAATTCGATGAAACAATCGAAGTTGCTGTCCGTCTCGGCGTAGATCCGAAGAAAGCGGACCAACAAATCCGCGGTGCCGTCGTACTTCCACACGGTACTGGTAAAACACAAAAAGTTCTCGTCTTCGCAAAAGGCGAAAAAGTTAAAGAAGCTGAAGCGGCTGGCGCTGACTACGTCGGTGACTCTGAGTTCATCACTAAAATCCAACAAGGATGGTTCGACTTCGATGTAATCGTTGCGACACCTGACATGATGGGTGAAGTTGGTAAACTTGGTCGCGTTCTCGGACCAAAAGGCCTCATGCCTAACCCGAAAACAGGCACAGTCACGTTCGACGTTGCGAAAGCAATCGCGGACATCAAAGCTGGTAAAGTAGAATACCGCGTTGATAAAGCCGGTAACATCCACGTACCAGTTGGTAAGAAGTCATTTGAAGCAACAAAACTCTCTGAGAACATCGAGACAATCATCGAGACACTCATGAAAGTGAAGCCTGCTACTGCAAAAGGAACTTACCTTAAAAACATCGCGCTTTCTTCGACAATGGGTCCTGGAATCCGTGTCGCGACTGCCGACTTCATCAAGTAATCTACTTGAAATAAACTGTTGACAACGTGTGATACCGCTGTTAAAGTAATACACGTTCAACTGAATATGTTGGATTACCGTAGACAGAAGGTGGACATCGGTCCGTAAACCCTTCCGAGGTGTCTTTGCTCGAACTTGAGCCTGTTGTCACAGGTTTACTTTCAAACAATTACGCCCTCGTATGTCTTCATACGAGGGATTTCTTTTTGGAGAGCAGCCTCTCGTCCGGTATAAGAATTGACTAGGAGGTGCAAACACATGGCAAGCGAAAAAATCGTATCTCAAAAATCGGCACTCGTCGATGAGATCGCTGAAAAAATGCAAGCGAGCGTCGGAACAATCGTTGTTGACTACCGTGGACTTACAGTTGAAGAAGTGACTACACTCCGTAAATCACTCCGTGACGCTGGAATCGAGTTCAAAGTATACAAAAACGGTCTTCTTCGCCGCGCGGCAGTTCAGTCGAACTTCGAAGGTCTTGACGAAGTCTTCACAGGTCCTACAGCAATCGCCTTCTCTAACGAAGACGTTGTTGCCCCTGCGAAGATCTTGAACGACTTCTCGAAAGAGCACAAAGCGCTCGAATTGAAAGGCGGAATCATCGAAGGCAAAGTAAGTTCACTCGAAGAAGTTAAAGCCCTTGCAGAACTTCCATCACGCGATGGTCTTCTCTCGATGCTTCTCAGCGTCCTTCAAGCTCCAATCCGTGGGCTCGCAGTCGCAACAAACGCAATCGCAGAACAAAAAGAAGAGCAAACTGCTTAATTTTTGTCTCGTAGCGTAACCAAAACCAATCTTTACAATATCAAAGGAGGAAAACCATAATGGCTTTCAACAAAGAGCAATTCATCGAAGACCTCAAATCAATGACGGTTCTCGAACTTAACGAACTCGTAAAAACAATCGAAGAAGAATTCGGCGTATCAGCAGCAGCTCCAGTAGCAGTTGCAGGTGCAGGCGCAGCAGCAGCTGAAGAGCAAACTGAATTCGACGTAATCCTCACAAACGCTGGCGCTGGTAAAATCAACGTCATCAAAGCAGTTCGTGAACTTACAGGCCTCGGTCTTAAAGAAGCGAAAGCACTCGTTGACGGAACTCCGGCTCCAGTCAAAGAAGGCGTTTCTAAAGAAGACGCAGACGCAGTCAAAGCTAAGCTTGAAGAAGCTGGCGCAACTGTCGAAGTTAAGTAATCCAACTTTTACTTCACAATCTATAGAAGCTCGCTATGGCGAGCTTCTTTTATTTCCTTGAAGAGTGGGTTAGGAGGTTCAATGCATGGGAGATCATTACTATACGAACGACCCTAGTTCGAAAAGTGCCCCTGAGACATGGACGTACGAGTTGCGAGGGAAGACATATCGCTTCACCTCGGACCGCGGCGTGTTCTCGAAAGGATCGGTCGATTTTGGGTCACGTCTCTTAATCGAATCATTTGAAGTGCCTGACGTCGAAGGGCGCATTTTAGATGTGGGCTGTGGCTACGGTCCGATGGGGATCTCGCTTGCCGACGCCTCTGGGCGTGAAGCACTCCTCGTCGACGTGAACGAGCGAGCGCTTGCCTTGTCAGAGCAAAACGCCGCCCAGAACGGAGTGACGATCGAGACGCGGCTCAGCCACGTTTACGACGCGGTCGGTGACGAACAGTTCGCCGCAATCGTGACCAATCCGCCAATTCGGGCCGGAAAGCAAGTGGTCCACACGATTCTGCGAGGCGCGCATGCGCATCTCGTCGTAGGTGGAGCGCTCTATGTCGTCATCCAAAAGAAACAAGGAGCGCCTTCTGCCAAGAAGTTGCTTGAAGATGTGTTTGGTCAAATCGAGACGGTTGTGAAAGAAAAAGGCTATTTCATTTTCCGAGCAATTCGCTCTTGACAAACGGTGAAGTCTTGTTGACTCGCTATAACGTATATGCTAACATTATAAAATGCCATTGGAATGGAATTCGCCTTGAACTGCCGCGTTTGCCGCTTTTTAGACGCGGAAAAGAGACGACATTCAATGACAATGTTCGATTATTACGCCCGAAAAATTCGATAGAGAATTGGGGGTCTGAGAGGTGAATCAGTTGACTGGTCAACTTGTTCAGTACGGTCGTCACCGTCAGAGAAGAAGCTTTGCCCGTATCAGTGAGGTATTAGAGCTTCCGAATTTGATTGAAATTCAAACTGCTTCTTACGAGTGGTTCTTACGTGAAGGATTGAAAGAGATGTTTACGGACATTTCGCCAATCTCCGACTTCACTGGAAACCTTGTGCTCGAGTTCATCGATTATTCGCTCAGTGAGCCGAAGTATTCGATTGATGAATCGAAGGAGCGAGACGTTACTTACTCTGCGCCATTGCGCGTAAAAGTACGTCTACAAAACAAAGAAACAGGTGAGCTCAAAGAACAAGAAGTGTTCATGGGAGATTTCCCACTCATGACAGAATCGGGAACATTTATCATTAACGGTGCAGAACGCGTTATCGTTTCCCAGCTTGTTCGTTCGCCGAGCGTTTATTACAACGCCAAACTCGATAAAAACGGTAAGCGTGGTTTCGGTGCGACAGTCATTCCGAACCGCGGTGCATGGCTCGAACTTGAGACAGATGCCAAAGATATCGTTTACGTTCGTATCGACCGTACCCGTAAGATCCCGGTAACAGTGTTGTTGCGTGCCCTCGGATTCGGTACGGACCAAGAGATTATCGACCTTCTCGGGGATGATGAATATCTTCGCAATACCCTTGAAAAAGATAATACAGAATCAACAGAAAAAGCGTTGATCGAAATTTACGAACGTCTCCGCCCTGGTGAACCACCAACGGTTGAGAACGCGAAGTCACTTCTCGTATCTCGTTTCTTCGACCCAAAACGTTATGACCTTGCAAACGTCGGTCGCTACAAGATGAACAAAAAACTTCATCTTAAAAACCGTCTCTTCGGTCAAAAATTGGCCGAGACGCTCGTTGACCCAGAAACAGGCGAAGTCATCGCTGAAGCTGGAACAATCCTCGATCGTCGCAACCTTGACCGCGTTCTTCCACATTTGGAAAACGGCCTCGGTTATATGGATGCTGAGCCGACAGGCGGCGTCGCTGAAGGTGAACCGTTCGGTCTTCAATCGATTAAAGTTATCTCACCAGATGACCCAGATGGAGAGCGTATCTTGAACATTATCGGTAACGGCAATATCGACCGCAGCGTGAAACACATCACGCCGGCTGATATCATCGCATCGATCAACTACTTCTTTAACTTGCTACACGAAGTCGGAACAACAGATGACATCGACCACCTAGGAAACCGTCGTCTTCGTTCAGTCGGAGAACTTCTCCAAAACCAATTCCGGATCGGGCTTTCTCGTATGGAACGTGTTGTTAAAGAGCGGATGTCGATTCAAGATCAAAATGCGATCACACCACAGGCACTCATCAACATTCGCCCGGTAATCGCGTCGCTAAAAGAGTTCTTTGGTAGCTCGCAGTTGTCACAGTTCATGGACCAAACAAACCCGCTCGCAGAGCTCACGCACAAGCGTCGTCTCTCTGCACTTGGACCGGGTGGTTTGACACGTGAGCGTGCCGGTTTCGAAGTTCGAGATGTTCACTATTCGCACTACGGTCGGATGTGTCCAATCGAAACACCAGAAGGACCGAACATCGGTCTCATCAACTCGCTTTCGTCTTATGCGAAAGTAAACGAGTACGGCTTCATCGAAGCACCGTACCGTCGAGTCGACCCAGAAACAGGTCTCGTCACGAGCGAGATTCAATATATGACGGCGGATGAAGAAGATCTCTACGTCGTCGCCCAGGCGAACATGCCACTCACAGAAGAAGGCGGTTTCGCCAACGAACAAGTCCTTTGCCGTTTCCGCGGACAAAACTTGTCAGTTGAGCCAAACCGAGTCGATTACATGGACGTTTCGCCGAAACAGGTTGTTTCTGCCGCGACGGCATGTATCCCGTTCCTCGAGAACGATGACTCGAACCGTGCCCTCATGGGAGCGAACATGCAACGTCAAGCTGTACCGCTTCTCCAACCTGATTCACCGATTATCGGTACTGGGATGGAGTACGTGTCAGCGAAAGACTCTGGAGCCGCGATTATCGCGAAATTCCCAGGTGTCGTCGAGCGTGTCACAGCGCGCGAAATCTTGGTCCGCCGCACGTCTGACGTGAATGGTTCTGAGGTGTCGGGTGATCTTGACCGCTACAAACTTCAAAAGTATGTCCGTTCGAACCAAGGGACATGCTACAACCAGAAGCCGATCATCGCTGCTGGCGACCGTGTCGAAAAAGGAGAAATCCTTGCTGACGGTCCATCGATGGATATGGGTGAGCTCGCGCTCGGCCGTAACGTCGTTGTCGCCTTCATGACATGGGACGGTTACAACTATGAGGATGCGATCATCATGAGTGAGCGTCTCGTGAAAGATGACGTGTACACATCGATTCATATCGAAGAGTACGAGTCAGAATCACGCGACACGAAACTCGGACCTGAGGAAATCACACGTGATATTCCAAACGTCGGCGATGACGCGCTTCGCAACTTGGACGATCGTGGAATCATCCGCATCGGTGCGGAAGTCAAGGATGGCGATATCCTCGTCGGTAAAGTAACGCCTAAAGGCGTGACTGAATTGACGGCGGAAGAGCGTCTCTTGCACGCGATCTTCGGTGAGAAAGCACGTGAAGTCCGTGATACGTCACTCCGTGTACCAAACGGCGGCGACGGCATCATCTTGGACGTCAAAGTGTTCGATCGTGAAAACGGTGACGAACTCTCACCAGGCGTGAACCAAATGGTTCGTGTCTACATCGTTCAAAAACGTAAGATTCACGAAGGGGATAAGATGGCGGGACGTCACGGTAACAAAGGTGTTATCTCGCGGATCCTCCCTGAAGAAGACATGCCATACATGCCGGACGGCACACCGATTGACATCATGCTTAACCCACTAGGTGTACCATCACGGATGAACATCGGTCAGGTACTCGAACTCCACCTTGGAATGGCGGCTAAAAAGCTCGGCATCAAAGTGGCGACACCTGTATTCGATGGTGCGCGTGAGGAAGACGTATGGGCAACGATTGAAGAAGCTGGAATGGACAAAGATGCCAAGACTCGTCTCTATGACGGTCGTACTGGTGAAGCGTTCGATAACCGCGTCTCGGTCGGTGTCATGTATATGATCAAACTCGCGCACATGGTTGATGATAAACTTCACGCTCGTTCGACAGGACCATACTCGCTCGTCACACAACAACCGCTCGGTGGTAAAGCACAGTTCGGTGGACAGCGTTTCGGTGAGATGGAAGTATGGGCACTTGAAGCGTACGGCGCAGCCTACACGCTCCAAGAGATCCTTACAATCAAGTCGGATGACACGGTTGGCCGTGTGAAAGCATACGAGGCCATCGTGAAAGGTGAGAGCGTTCCGAAAGCGGGCGTTCCTGAGTCGTTCCGCGTCTTGATCAAAGAGCTCCAAGCGCTCGGTATGGAAGTCAAGATGATGTCTGCGGACGATGAAGAAGTTGAAATGAAAGATGAAGATGACGACAACATCCCGAACGCAACATCGGCGTTAGAACAAGTCGTTCAACCGACTGTTACGGAAGAGGAATAAGGCGAAAAGGGAGGTCGGCCCCTTGGTAGATGTTAATCGATTTGAATATATGAAAATCGGCTTGGCTTCACCTGAGAAGATCCGTTCGTGGTCTTACGGGGAAGTCAAAAAGCCGGAAACGATCAACTATCGTACACTCAAACCAGAGAAGGACGGATTGTTCTGTGAACGAATCTTCGGTCCTACGAAAGACTGGGAATGTTACTGCGGAAAGTACAAACGGATCCGTTATAAAGGAGTCATTTGTGACCGCTGTGGCGTTGAAGTGACGAAAGCGAAAGTGCGTCGCGAGCGTATGGGCCATATCGAGCTCGCGGCACCAGTTTCGCACATCTGGTACTTCAAAGGGATTCCAAGCCGAATGGGGCTTGTTCTCGACATGTCACCACGTGCACTCGAAGAAGTGATCTACTTCGCGTCGTACGTCGTGACGGAGCCAGGTGACACTCCGCTCGAGAAGAAACAACTTCTCTCGGAAAAAGAATATCGTCTCTACCGTGAAAAATACGGTAGTGACTTCAAAGCAGACATGGGTGCGGAAGCGATCCGGACACTCCTTCAAGACGTACAACTCGAGAAGGAAGTCGGAGAACTCCGCGAAGAATTGAAGACAGTTCAAGGTCAGCGTCGTACACGTGCGATTAAACGCCTTGAAGTGCTCGATGCATTCTTCACATCAGGCAATGATCCAGATTGGATGATCCTCGAAGTACTTCCTGTCATTCCGCCTGAGCTTCGCCCGATGGTGCAGCTCGACGGTGGACGCTTTGCGACATCTGACTTGAACGATTTGTATCGTCGAGTCATCAACCGGAACAACCGTCTTAAACGTTTGCTCGATCTCGGCGCGCCGAACATCATCGTGCAAAACGAGAAGCGTATGCTTCAAGAAGCGGTTGACGCCCTCATCGACAACGGTCGTCGTGGTCGTCCGGTAACAGGTCCAGGTAACCGTCCATTGAAATCACTTTCACACATGTTGAAAGGGAAACAAGGTCGTTTCCGTCAAAACCTTCTTGGTAAACGGGTCGACTATTCAGGACGTTCGGTTATCGTCGTTGGTCCAAACTTGAAGATGTACCAATGTGGTCTCCCGAAAGAGATGGCCCTTGAACTCTTCAAACCGTTCGTGATGAAAGAACTTGTCGGTCGCGGCATCGCGTCGAACATCAAGAACGCCAAACGTAAGATTGAGAAGATGCAACCAGAAATCTGGGGCGTCCTCGAAGAAGTCATTCGTGAGCATCCGGTTCTCTTGAACCGTGCCCCAACGCTTCACCGCCTAGGGATTCAAGCTTTCGAACCGATTCTCGTCGAAGGTCGCGCGATTCGCCTTCACCCGCTCGTATGTACGGCTTATAACGCCGACTTCGATGGTGACCAAATGGCGGTTCACGTCCCACTTTCTGCTGAAGCACAAGCGGAAGCTCGTCTTCTCATGCTCGCAGCGCAAAACATCTTGAACCCGAAAGACGGAAAACCAGTTGTTACACCATCGCAGGATATGGTCCTCGGTAACTACTACATCTCGCTTGAACGCGACGATGCCGTCGGACAAGGGAAAATTTTGTCGAACGTGAACGAAGCGCTCATCGCGTATCAAAATGGCTATGTCCACTTGCATACACGTGTCGCTCTTCCAGCACGCACGCTCAACAACCCGACGTTCACAGATGAGCAAAACGAGAAATTGTTGATCACAACGGTCGGTAAGATGATCTTTAACGAGATCTTGCCGAACACGTTCCCATACTTGAACGAGCCGACGATGGAAAACTTGCAGGAAGCAACGCCTGACAAGTACTTCATCGACAAAGGTGCCAACGTGGCGGAAGAAATCGCCTCACGTCCTTTGGTTGAGCCGTTCAAAAAAGGATTCCTTGGAAAAGTCATCGCGGAAGTGTTCCAGAAGTTCGAAACGACTGAAACAAGCCGCATGCTTGACCGGATGAAAGATCTCGGCTTTAAACACTCGACGAAAGCCGGTGTGACGGTCGGAATCGCTGATATCATCGTTCTTCCGGACAAACAAGAGATCCTTGATGAAGCGCAAACTCAAGTCGATCAAATCATGAAGTCATTCCGTCGCGGTCTCATCACTGAAGATGAGCGTTACGAGCGCGTTGTACGCTCTTGGAACGAAGCGAAGGATGAGATTCAATCACGATTGATGAAATCCCTCAATCGCTTGAACCCAATTTTCATGATGTCTGACTCAGGTGCCCGTGGTAACGCGTCCAACTTCACGCAGCTCGCAGGGATGCGTGGTTTGATGGCCGCTCCATCTGGCCGCATCATCGAACTTCCGATCAAATCTTCATTCCGTGAAGGTCTGACGGTACAAGAGTACTTCATCTCGACGCACGGTGCGCGTAAAGGTCTTGCCGATACAGCCCTTAAGACGGCTGACTCAGGTTACTTGACGCGTCGTCTTGTAGACGTAGCTCAAGATGTCATCATCCGTGAAGAAGATTGTGGAACGGACCGCGGAATCCGCGTCGCCGCTCTCCGCGAAGGCACGGAAGAAATCGAAAACTTGTATGACCGCCTCGTCGGCCGTACAGCGTTCGAGACAGTGGCACATCCGGAAACGGGTGAAGTCATGGTCGAGAAGAACCAATTGATTACCGAAGATCTCGCTCGCGACATCGTCGACGCTGGAATCGAACGAGTTGAAATCCGTACAGCCTTTACATGTAACACGTCACATGGCGTATGTAAGAAATGTTACGGCCGCAACTTGGCGACTGGCTCAAATGTTGAAGTCGGCGAAGCTGTCGGAATCATCGCCGCGCAATCAATCGGTGAGCCAGGAACGCAGCTTACAATGCGTACCTTCCACACAGGTGGGGTAGCCGGGGATGATATCACACAAGGTCTTCCGCGTATCCAAGAGGTATTCGAGGCTCGTAACCCGAAAGGGCAAGCAGTCATCTCGGAAATCCCTGGTACGGTTATCGACTTTACAGAATCGCGTGACAAGCGTGAACTTACGGTCGAAGGACTCAGTGAAACACGCACGTACACGATTCCGTTCGGAGCACGTCTCCGTGTCCAAATCGGAGATACGGTAGAGGCCGGAGAAGTCTTCACAGAAGGGTCGATCGATCCGAAAGAATTGCTCGCCGTCCGTGGGGTCTCTGGTGTTCAAAACTATCTTCTCCAAGAAGTACAAAAAGTTTACCGCATGCAAGGGGTAGAAATCGGAGATAAGCACGTCGAAGTTATGGTTCGCCAAATGCTTCGCCGCGTTAAAGTCATCGAATCTGGTGACACACCGCTTCTCCCTGGTTCGCTCGTCGACATCAGCGTCTTCAAAGAAGCATGTAAAGATGCTCTCCGCGATGGCAAGAGCCCGGCAACAGCGAAACCGGTCCTTCTCGGAATCACGAAAGCATCGCTTGAGACAGATTCGTTCCTCTCAGCCGCTTCGTTCCAAGAAACGACTCGTGTATTGACGGATGCTGCCATTAAAGGTAAGCGCGACTATCTCCTCGGACTCAAAGAGAACGTCATCATCGGGAAACTCGTTCCAGCTGGTACTGGGATGCCGGTTTACCGCGATGTCGAACTCAAAGAAGAAGAGACGAAAGCCGTTCTCGAAGACACGACGGTAGAATAAAAACGTCTTGACAGCATGGGTTGGCGGTGCTACTATGATTTAGTGCCGCCAATCGGTTGTTGTCGATGACAACGATGTCCAGCAGTCGGCAAGCTACTTGGACGTCACCCAATCTTTCTCCGGAAAGGTTTGGCTGCTATTATTGCCACTTTCAAGGTATAACTCACGTTTTTGCGAGGTCATGGAATGCCTACGCCTCGTAAAAGCGTTTCGTTATGACCTTAAATGAACCACCCGGGTCGGTGGGTCTAGAAAATAGCATAATTCAGGAAGGGAGGATCTTCAAAGATGCCTACTATCAACCAGTTAGTCCGTAAAGGACGTAAATCGAAAGTCGTTAAATCTGACTCTCCAGCACTTAACAAAGGTTACAACAGTTTCATCAAGTCACAAACAAACGTGAGCTCGCCACAGAAACGTGGTGTTTGTACACGTGTTGGTACAATGACTCCGAAGAAACCGAACTCGGCATTACGTAAGTATGCTCGTGTTCGTTTGACTAACCAAATCGAAGTGACTGCGTACATTCCAGGTATTGGCCACAACCTTCAAGAGCACAGCGTTGTTCTTATCCGTGGAGGACGTGTAAAAGACTTACCAGGGGTACGTTACCACATCGTTCGTGGTGCGCTTGACACTGCAGGTGTTGACGGACGTATGCAAGGCCGTTCTAAATACGGTACGAAACGTCCGAAAGCTGCGAAGAAGTAATTCTCGCTAACTAAAAACTACTGAAATTTTGAAAGGAGGGTACTCGGATGCGTAAAAACCGTGCAGAACGTCGTGACGTTATCGCAGATCCGATCTACAACTCGAAATTGGTAACTCGCCTCATTAACCGTGTCATGTTAGACGGTAAAAAAGGTACAGCTCAAACTATCATTTACAACGCATTTGGCCTCATCGCTGAACGCTCAGGCAAAGAGCCTATGGAAGTGTTCGAAGAAGCAATGAACAACATCATGCCTGTACTTGAAGTTAAAGCTCGCCGTGTCGGTGGAGCAAACTACCAAGTTCCTGTTGAAGTTCGTCCAGAGCGCCGTACGACACTTGGTCTTCGTTACCTCGTGAACTACGCTCGTCTCCGCAACGAGAAAACGATGGAGCAACGTATCGCGAACGAAATCATGGATGCAGCCAATAACACTGGTGCTTCAGTTAAGAAACGCGAAGACATGCATAAGATGGCAGAAGCAAACAAAGCGTTTGCTCACTATCGTTGGTAATTTAAACGTAAAGTCCACTCCACGTCACCAAGCGGTGGCTTAATGGAGTGGCTTTCGGGTATAATCATATCGTGTGCCAGCACACGAAAAACACATGCGGAAGGAGAATACCCAGTATGGCAAGAGAATTCTCCCTAAAGAATACTCGTAACATCGGGATCATGGCTCACATTGATGCCGGTAAAACGACAACAACTGAACGTATTCTTTATTACACAGGTCGTATCCACAAAATTGGTGAAACTCATGAAGGAGCTTCACAAATGGACTGGATGGAGCAGGAGCAAGAGCGTGGAATCACGATCACTTCTGCTGCGACAACTGCACAGTGGAATGGCCACCGTGTAAACATCATCGATACACCTGGACACGTAGACTTCACAGTTGAAGTTGAACGTTCACTCCGTGTACTTGATGGCGCAGTTGCAGTACTTGACGCACAGTCAGGTGTTGAACCACAAACAGAAACTGTATGGCGTCAAGCGACGACTTATGGTGTTCCACGTGTCGTATTCGTCAACAAGATGGATAAGATCGGTGCGGACTTCTTGTACTCGGTGAAAACACTTCACGAGCGTCTCCAAGCAAATGCACACCCAATCCAACTTCCAATTGGCGCGGAAGACGAATTCAAAGGAATCGTTGACCTCGTTGAGATGAAGACGTACATGTACTCAAACGACCTCGGTACTGACATCGAAGTAATCGATGGCTTCCCAGCTGACATGGCTGACCAAGCTGAAGAACTTCGTGGTCAATTGATCGAAGCGGTTGCGGACTACAACGAAGAGTTGATGATGAAATACCTCGAAGGCGAAGAGATCTCAATTGAAGAACTCAAAGCTGGTATTCGTAAAGCAACGCTTAGCGTAGAATTCTACCCTGTACTCGTTGGTTCGGCCTTCAAAAACAAAGGTGTTCAATTGATGTTGGACGCTGTTGTTGATTACCTCCCGTCACCAGTTGACGTTGAGTCAATCAAAGGGGTTAACCTCGATACAGAAGAAGAAATCACGCGTGAACCTTCGGACGAAGCGCCATTCTCGGCACTTGCGTTCAAAGTCATGACTGACCCTTACGTCGGTAAATTGACATTCTTCCGTGTGTACTCTGGTACAGCACAAGCTGGTTCGTATGTGAAGAACTCGACTAAAGGTAAGCGCGAGCGCCTCGGTCGTATCCTTCAGATGCACGCGAACAGCCGTGAAGAAATTCCAATGGTATATGCCGGTGACATCGCCGCAGCTGTTGGTCTTAAAGATACTACGACTGGTGATACGCTTTGCTCAGAGAAAGACAACGTCGTTCTCGAGTCAATGACATTCCCAGAACCAGTTATCTCGGTCGCAATCGAGCCTAAATCGAAAGCTGACCAAGACAAGATGGGTCAAGCTCTCGCGAAACTCGCAGAAGAGGATCCAACTTTCCGCACTGAAACAAACCAAGAGACTGGTCAAACAATCATCTCTGGTATGGGTGAGCTTCACCTTGATATCCTCGTTGACCGTATGCGTCGCGAATTCAAAGTAGAAGCTAACGTAGGTGCACCACAAGTTGCTTACCGTGAGACAATCCGTGGCGCTGCGAAGATCGATTCGAAATTCGTACGTCAATCAGGTGGTCGCGGTCAGTACGGTCACGTTGTCGTAGAATTCGAGCCGAACGAAGAAGGCGCTGGATTCGCATTCGAGAACAAAATCGTCGGTGGTGTTGTACCACGTGAATACGTCCCAGCTGTTCAAAGCGGGATTGAAGAAGCTCTCGAAAACGGTATCCTCGCGGGTTACCCAGTAGTTGACGTTAAAGCTGCTCTCGTCTTCGGATCGTACCACGATGTCGACTCGAACGAGATGGCGTTTAAAGTTGCTGCTTCGATGGCGGTAAAACAACTTAAGGATCAAGCGAAAGCTGTCATCCTTGAGCCAATGATGCGTGTTGAAGTTGTCATCCCAGAAGAATACTTGGGAGACATCATGGGTGACGTCACGTCACGCCGTGGACGCGTAGAAGGTATGGAAGCACGCGGTAACGCTCAAGTCGTTAAAGCAATGGTTCCACTTTCAGAAATGTTTGGATATGCGACATCGCTTCGTTCACGTACGCAAGGACGCGGAACGTACTCGATGCACTTCGATCACTATGAAGAAGTACCGAAGTCAATCGCAGAAGAAATCATCAAAAAAGCGAACGGCTAATAACGGTTGTAACGCTTAATTGATTGTTGTAAGCTAAGGAGGACGTATGTTAAAAGTAGCCTACGTCTTCCTAGTTAAATAAAAAACTAATTGTCTAATAGAGGAGGAATCTAGAATGGGTAAAGAAAAATTCGACCGTTCTAAACCGCACGTTAACGTTGGTACAATCGGCCACGTCGACCACGGTAAAACAACTTTGACTGCAGCGATCTCAGCTGTACTTTCAAAAGCACAAGGGAAAACAGCTACAAAGTTTGACGCAATCGATGGTGCTCCTGAAGAGCGTGAGCGCGGTATCACAATCGCAACAGCTCACATCGAGTACGAAACAGAAAAACGCCACTATGCACACGTTGACTGCCCAGGTCACGCTGACTATGTTAAAAACATGATCACTGGTGCTGCACAAATGGACGGCGCGATCCTCGTTGTTTCGGCAACTGATGGCCCAATGCCACAAACACGTGAGCACATCCTTCTTTCACGTCAAGTAGGTGTTCCTTTCATCGTCGTATTCATGAACAAAGTTGACATGGTTGACGACGAAGAACTCCTCGAGCTCGTTGAAATGGAAATCCGTGAACTTCTTTCTGAGTACGACTTCCCAGGCGACGACCTTCCTGTAATCAAAGGTTCTGCACTTGGCGCGCTTAACGGCGAAGCTCAGTGGGAAGAAAAAATCATGGAACTCATGAACGCAGTTGATGAGTACATCCCTGAGCCAGTTCGTGACACGGACAAAGAATTCATGATGCCAGTTGAGGACGTATTCTCAATCACTGGTCGCGGTACTGTAGCGACTGGTCGTGTTGAGCGTGGTGTTCTCCGCGTCAACGACGAAGTTGAAATCGTTGGTCTTACAGAAGAAACTAAGAAAACTGTATGTACTGGTGTAGAGATGTTCCGTAAGCTTCTCGACTACGCTGAAGCTGGCGACAACATCGGTGCTCTTCTCCGTGGTGTATCACGTGAAGACATCGAGCGTGGACAAGTACTTGCTAAGCCAGGTTCAATCACGCCGCACTCAAAATTCAAAGCTTCAATCTACGTTCTTTCTAAAGAAGAGGGTGGCCGTCACACGCCATTCTTCGCGAACTACCGTCCGCAGTTCTACTTCCGTACAACTGACGTAACAGGTATCGTTCACCTTCCAGAAGGTACTGAAATGGTAATGCCAGGAGACAACATCGAGTTGACGATCGAATTGATTTCTACAATCGCGATCGAAGACGGAACACGTTTCTCAATCCGTGAGGGTGGCCGTACAGTAGGCGCTGGTTCAGTAACTGAAATCATCGAGTAATCGATTGATTCACTGACCTTTCAAGCAGTCCGCATTTTGCGGGCTGCTTTTTTGTTTTGTGGCAAGACGTGGTAAGATGGGACATATGTCGAACGAAAGGGGAGACGAAGATGGAGAAGCAAGTCGAAACGTTATGTCGGCTGAACGGGATCGCGTGTCGGTTCGGTGGGTCGACGTTACTGAAGCATCATGGGATAATTGAAACGGCGAACGACTTGGATGTGTTTGTCGAACCGGATCAATTCGAGCGAGTCGATCAAGTGCTGAGCCGTGCTGGAAAAAAAGTCGAGTCGACGCCTCATCCAGATTACGTAACGACCTATTTTGGCGAATATGAGTTCGAGGGCGGAGACATTGATGTGATGGCTAGTTTTCGGATGAAGTGCACTGATGGAATCTATACACATCCATATATTGAACCGGTCGGCAGTTGGATGCATCTCGAAGAGTGGGTCGTACTGTATACGGTAATGAACCGTATCGATAAGCTTGAACGGTTAAGGCAATACTTCGAGACTCATCCAATGAATGAAACGATCGTCCAAACCTGCTTGAAACGAGCCCCCGCCTCGGTCATCGAATCCGTCACGGAACGCTTCGGAGCACGTATGAAACGCTAGGTAGAGTTGGCATGGCGGTTCTTGTAACAAATAGTTCAACAAAAGAAGGAAAATAGCTTGCAAATGGGTTCAAATCTTGTTACATTAGTGAACGTTGAACAACTCATCAGACATCCGGCGCAATTTAAAAATCAAATCTTGCATTTCATATGTAGATTCGATATAATGATTAAGTGTTTGTGCGAGTGGTGAGAGACTTTACAGCAGAAATCGGGTCCAATCGTTGATTTGCAATGATCGGATACCTCTGCTGACACAAGCACGCTGCGATGAAGCGGGAGGTTATGACACGCCAGGCAGCTTTGCCATGGCCGGTGTGGAAATTTCCGCGGAGAACTGTCTATTTTTAAAAATAGGCGACAAAGGAGGGAAACTTACATGGCAAATGAAAAAATCCGTATTCGTTTAAAAGCATACGACCATCGCGTACTCGATCAATCAGCTGAGAAAATCGTTGATACTGCGAAGCGTTCAGGTGCAAAGGTTTCGGGACCAATCCCGCTTCCAACTGAAAAATCGATCTACACGATCCTTCGTGCGGTTCACAAGTACAAAGATGCTCGTGAGCAGTTCGAGATGCGTACACACAAACGCTTGATCGACATCGTTAACCCAACACCAAAAACGGTTGATGCGCTTATGCGCCTCGAATTACCATCAGGTGTTGACATCGAAATCAAACTTTAATTCTTCATATAGTAGATACTAGCCAGAAGAGACAATAATTATTAAACAGGAGGTGTATCTCATGGCTAAAGGAATCTTAGGAACAAAACTTGGTATGACTCAAATCTTCAACGAAGCAGGCGAAGTCGTACCGGTAACAGTAGTTGCTGTCGAAGGGAACGTTGTGCTTCAACTTAAAACAGTTGAAACAGACGGTTACGAAGCAGTTCAACTCGGTTTCGGCGACATCAAAGAATCACGTCAAAACAAACCGGCAAAAGGTCACGCTGCGAAAGCAAACGCGACACCTAAGCGCTTCATGAAAGAGATTCGTACTTCAGTAGAAGGATACGAAATCGGTCAAGAGATCAAGGCGGACATTTTCGCTGCAGGTGAATTAGTAGACGTAACAGGTACATCGAAAGGTAAAGGATTCCAAGGTGCGATCAAGCGTCACGGACAATCACGTGGACCAATGGCTCACGGTTCGCGCTACCACCGTCGTCCTGGTTCGATGGGTCCTGTAGCTCCTAACCGCGTATTTAAAGGGAAGCTTCTTCCTGGTCAAATGGGTGGCGAGCGTAAAACGATTCAAAACCTTGAAGTTGTCAAAGTTGACGCGGAACGCGGCCTTGTACTCGTTAAAGGCGCAATCCCAGGCGCTCGCAAGTCGAACGTCATCATCAAAACAGCGGTAAAAGGTAACTAATTAACTGCACGGAAAGGAGGAATTACGAATGCCTAAAGTAGCTTTGCTTAACCAAACAGGTTCACAAGTTGGCGAGATCGAATTGGCAGAAGCCATTTTCGGTATCGAGCCTAACGACTCAGTACTTTACGACGCGATCGTCATGCAACAAGCATCACGCCGTCAAGGTACTCACGATACGAAAGGTCGCTCGGAAGTACGCGGTGGCGGCCGTAAACCATGGAAACAAAAGGGAACTGGTCGTGCGCGCCAAGGTTCTATCCGCTCACCACAATGGGTTGGTGGTGGTACAGTCTTCGGTCCAACACCACGTTCATACTCTTACAAGCTTCCTAAAAAAGTTCGTCGTTTAGCACTTCTCTCGGCACTTTCGTCGAAAGTGAAAAACAACGAAATGATCGTCCTCGAAGGCCTTGCTTTCGATGCACCAAAAACAAAAGACATGGCTGCTGTATTGAACAGCTTGTCAGTAGAACGTAAGGCTCTTGTAGTCACAGCGGACTACAATGAGACTATCGCTCTCGCAGCTCGTAACATCCCAGGAGTGACTGTGATCGAGGCAGCAGGCGTTAACGTTCTTGACCTCGTTGCTAACGACAAAGTCATCTTCACTAAAGATGCGGTTGCGAAGGTAGAGGAGGTGCTTGCATAATGGCTCAAGCATACGATATCATCAAACGTCCTATCATCACTGAGCGTTCTGTTAGCCTCATGGAAGCTAACAAATACGTTTTCGAGATCGACGTTAAAGCGACTAAATCGCAAGTGAAGTACGCTATCGAAACAATCTTCAATGTGAAAGTTGCTTCGGTAAACACAATGAACATGAAACCGAAAGCGAAACGTGTCGGTCGTCACTCTGGTTACACAGCTCGTCGTAAAAAAGCGATCGTAACCCTTGCTGAAGGCAACACAATCGACTTCCTCGGTTAATTTACTACCTTAGAAGAAAAGGAGGGAATCCTCGATGGCAATTAAAAAGTTTAAGCCGACCACTAACGGTCGCCGTAACATGACATCTCTCGACTTTGCAGAGATCACAACGAACCGTCCTGAAAAATCGTTAACTGAAAAGCTTTCGAAAAAAGGCGGTCGTAACAACCAAGGTCGTTTGACTGTACGTCACCAAGGTGGCGGGCACAAACGCAAATACCGTATCATCGATTTCAAACGTAACAAAGATGGCATCGTCGGACGCGTTGCTACGATCGAATACGATCCAAACCGTTCAGCGAACATCGCCCTCATCAACTATGCAGATGGTGAGAAGCGTTACATCCTCGCTCCTAAGGGCATCAAAGTAGGCATGGAAATCATGTCTGGTCCTGAGGCGGATATCAAAGTGGGGAACGCTCTTCCACTCGTGAACATCCCTGTCGGTACTACTATCCACAACATCGAGCTTAAGCCTGGTAAGGGCGGTCAGCTTGTTCGTGCGGCTGGTGCATCGGCACAAATCCAAGGACGTGACGGCAAGTACGTCATCGTTCGTCTTCAATCAGGTGAATCACGCTTGTTCCTCGGCACTTGCCGCGCGACAGTCGGTTCAGTTGGTAACGAAGAACACGAACTCGTAAACATCGGTAAAGCAGGACGTTCACGTTGGTTAGGCAAACGCCCAACAGTACGTGGTTCTGTAATGAACCCGGTTGATCACCCACACGGTGGTGGTGAAGGTCGTGCGCCTATCGGTCGTTCGGGCCCACTTACTCCTTGGGGTAAACCAGCTCTTGGTCTTAAAACTCGTAAGAAAAACAAATCGAGCGACATGTACATTCTTCGTCGTCGCAAGAAATAATTACTACATGATTCTCGGGCGGTTCGAAAGAGCCGTTCCCGAATCATTCCAAAGGGAGGTTCTATCATGGGTCGCAGCTTGAAAAAAGGTCCATTCGCAGATCACCATTTGCTCGCTAAAGTTGACAAACTCAACGAATCTGGTGAGAAGCAAGTCATCAAAACTTGGTCACGTCGCTCGACAATCTTCCCAGAATTCATGGGTCACACGTTCGGTGTACACGATGGTCGTAAACACGTACCAGTATTCGTGACAGAAGACATGGTCGGTCACAAACTTGGTGAATTCGCTCCAACACGCACGTACAAAGGTCACGGATCAGACAAGAAAACGAAACGGTAATTTGAGGGGAGGTCAAATCCATGCAAGCTAAAGCATCAGCTAATATGGTCCGTCTTGCTCCTCGCAAAGCACGTCTCGTTGTAGACTTAATTCGCGGGAAACAAGTCGGCGAAGCGCTCTCTGTCCTTGCTCACACGAACAAGGCAGCGTCGCCAATCGTTGAAAAAGTATTGAAGTCAGCGATTGCAAACGCAGAGCACAACTACGATATGAATATTGAGAACCTTGTGGTGTCGGAAATCTACGTCAACGAAGGTCCAACACTCAAACGCTTCCGCCCACGTGCGATGGGTCGCGCAAGCCGTATTAACAAACGCACAAGCCACATCCACATCGTGGTAACTGAGAAATAAGGAGGGATATGTAGTGGGTCAAAAGGTAAATCCGCACGGTCTTCGCGTTGGTATTATCAAAGACTGGGATTCGCGTTGGTACGCTGAGAAAGACTACGCAGATCTCCTTCATGAAGACTTCGTTATTCGTGAATACATCGAAAACAAAATGAAGGATGCTAGTATTTCTAAAGTAGAAATCGAACGCGCTGCAAATCGCGTGAACATTTCGCTTCACACTGCGAAACCAGGTATGGTTATCGGTAAGGGTGGTTCGGAAATCGAGTCACTCCGCAAAAACATCATCAAGCTTGCTGAAGGCAAACGTGTTCACATCAACGTTGTTGAAGTGAAAAACGCGGACGCTGTCGCTAAACTTGTTGCTGAAAACATCGCTCGTCAATTGGAAGGCCGTGTGTCATTCCGTCGTGCAATGAAGCAATCAATCCAACGTTCGATGCGCACTGGCATCAAAGGGATCAAAACAGAAGTTTCTGGTCGTCTTGGTGGCGCTGATATCGCTCGTTCAGAGAAGTACTCAGAAGGAACAGTTCCACTTCACACACTCCGTGCCGATATCGATTACGGAACAGCTGAAGCTGACACAACTTATGGTAAAATCGGAGTTAAAGTCTGGTTGTACCATGGTGAAGTTCTTCCAACAAAAAACAACACAGCTAAAAACGCTGAATAATAAACACTCTTTCAGGAAGGAGGCAACACACTATGTTGTTACCTAAACGCGTGAAATATCGTCGTGTACACCGTGGTAAAATGCGCGGAAATGCAAAACGCGGCACAACAGTACATTTCGGTGAATTCGGTCTCCAATCGCTCGAAGCGAGCTGGATCACAAACCGTCAAATCGAATCAGCACGTATCGCAATGACACGTTATATGAAACGTGGTGGTAAAGTGTGGATCAAGATCTTCCCACACAAGCCATACACGAAAAAGCCTCTCGAAGTCCGAATGGGTTCGGGTAAAGGTGCTCCAGAAGGCTGGGTGGCTGTAGTTAAGCCTGGCAAAGTAATGTTCGAAATCGCGGGTGTATCTGAGGAAGTTGCACGTGAGGCACTTCGTCTTGCAGCGCACAAACTTCCAGTGAAATGTAAGTTCGTGAAACGTGAAGAAAATGGTGGTGATACGAATGAAAGCAACTGATCTCCGTCAATCAACAACTGAAGAGCTCAACGGTAAAGTAGGCGAATGGAAAGAAGAACTCTTTAACCTTCGTTTCCAATTAGCTACAGGTCAGCTTGAGAATCCTGCTCGTATCCGTGAAGTACGCAAGTCGATTGCGCGTGCTAAAACGATTCTTCGTGAACGCGAACTCGGCATCAACAACGGCTAATCTAATCGGATTCTTTAAGAGGAGGTAACACTCATGGAACGCAATAAGCGTAAAGTACTCACTGGACGCGTCGTGTCTGACAAAATGGACAAAACGATCGTCGTTGCAGTTGAAACAAAAGTACGTCATAAGCTTTATGGCAAACGTGTAAACTACACGAAGAAATTTAAAGCGCACGATGAGAACAATGTCGCTAAAATCGGCGATGTCGTCCGCATCGCGGAAACACGTCCGCTTTCTAAAGACAAACGTTTCCGTCTCGTAACAGTAGTAGAAGAATCAGTAATCATCTAATAACAGTTCGGATCTATAAACATCCGGAGGGAGGTACACTCGCATGATTCAACAAGAATCTCGCTTGAAAGTAGCAGACAACTCTGGCGCGCGTGAACTGTTGACAATTAAAGTCCTCGGTGGTTCAGGTCGTAAGACTGCCAACATCGGTGACATCATCGTCGCGACGGTAAAACAAGCAACACCAGGTGGCGTTGTTAAAAAAGGTGACGTTGTCAGAGCAGTTGTCGTTCGTACAAAACGCGGCGCTCGTCGTAAAGATGGTTCGTACATCCGTTTCGATGAGAACGCAGCAGTCATCATCAAAGATGACAAGAGCCCACGCGGCACTCGGATCTTCGGGCCAGTTGCACGTGAACTTCGTGAAAAAGAATTCATGAAGATCGTTTCGTTGGCACCGGAAGTACTTTAATTTCCAATTTCAATCCTATAAGGAGGTGCGCAAAACGATGCATGTTAAAAAAGGCGATACAGTCCAGGTAATGTCTGGTAAAGATAAAGGCAAGCAAGGGGTTATCCTCAAAGCTATGCCAAGCAAGAACCGCGTAGTCGTAGAAGGTATCAACGTGATTAAAAAACACTCGAAACCATCACAAGCGAATCCACAAGGCGGTATCCTTGAAATCGAAGCACCAATTCACGTCTCGAACGTCATGCCACTCGACCCTAAAACGGGCAAACCGACTCGCGTTGGTTTCAAAGTAGTCGATGGTAAAAAAGTTCGTGTCGCGAAATCGGGCGAAGTACTCGATAAATAAGAAGAACGTGACGAAAGGAGGTCCATTCGACTATGAACCGTTTGCAAGAGAAGTATAAAAGCGACATCGTGAAAGCGATGATGGATAAATTCAACTATGACTCAGTCATGCAAGTCCCACAGGTCGACAAGATCGTCATCAACATGGGTGTAGGTGACGCTGTTTCGAACTCGAAGGCTCTTGACATGGCAGTGGAAGAATTATCAATTCTTTCTGGTCAAAAACCACTCGTAACAAAGGCTAAGAAATCAATCGCTGGTTTCAAACTTCGTGAAGGCATGCCAATCGGTGCGAAGGTTACTCTTCGTGGCGAGCGTATGTACGATTTCCTCGACAAATTGGTAACTGTTTCACTTCCACGTGTACGTGACTTCCGCGGTGTATCGAAGAAAGCATTCGACGGACGCGGTAACTACACGCTTGGTGTGAAAGAGCAACTTATTTTCCCTGAGATCGATTACGATAAAGTAACAAAAGTACGCGGTATGGATATCGTTGTTGTTACAACAGCGAACACAGACGAAGAAGCTCGTGAATTGCTCACACTTCTCGGAATGCCATTCCAAAAATAATCTAAAGGGAGGTCGACAACATGGCTAAAAAGTCAATGGTGAATCGCGAACAAAAACGCGAGAAACTCGTTGCCCAGTACGCTGAGAAACGTGCACAATTGAAAGCTGAAGGCGACTACATCGGACTCAGCAAATTGCCACGTAACTCTTCACCTGTGCGTCTTCATAACCGTTGCCGCATCACAGGTCGTCCACATGGTTACATGGGTAAATTCGGGATCAGCCGTATCAAGTTCCGTGATCTTGCATACAAAGGTCAAATCCCTGGTGTTAAAAAAGCAAGTTGGTAATCCACTAACAGTGTGAAAGGAGGTACATCGCATGGTAATGACAGACCCAATTGCAGATATGCTTACACGTATCCGTAACGCTAACATGGTTCGCCATGAAAAATTAGAGCTTCCAGCTTCTAATATCAAACGTGAGGTTGCAGAGATCCTCAAGCGTGAAGGTTTCATTCGCGATGTTGAATATATCGAGGACGCTAAGCAAGGTACACTTCGTCTGTTCCTTAAATACGGAGCAAGCAACGAACGTGTTATCACTGGTCTCAAACGCATTTCGAAACCAGGTCTTCGTGTATACGCAAAAGCTGATGAAGTACCAAAAGTACTCGGAGGACTCGGTATCGCAGTTCTTTCGACATCAAAAGGTCTTATGACTGATAAAGAAGCTCGCCAACAACAAGTCGGCGGCGAAGTGCTCGCCTACATCTGGTAAGTCACTTTTCTAACAAGAACGGAGGTGTAATCAATGTCACGTATTGGTAAAAAACCAGTTACGATTCCAGCTGGCGTTACTGTCACGGTTGCAGAAGACAACACGGTCACAGTAAAAGGTGCTAAAGGTGAACTTTCGCTTTCAGCTAACCCAGCCTTGGAAATCAAAGTTGAAGAGAACGAATTGAACGTCGTTCGTCCGGATGACTCGAAAGAGAACCGTACGATCCACGGGACGACACGTGCCCTTATCGCCAACATGGTGGAAGGTGTGTCTAACGGATTCCAGAAAACACTTGAGATCTCAGGGGTTGGTTACCGTGCAGCTAAGCAAGGTAACAAACTCGTCCTCAGCCTCGGTTACTCGCACCCAATCGAGTACGTTGCTGAAGAAGGTATCGAGATCGAAGTTCCTTCAAACACGCAAATCGTCGTTAAAGGGATTAACAAAGAGCGCGTCGGTCACGTTGCAGCTCAAATCCGCTCGTACCGTGCTCCAGAACCTTACAAAGGTAAAGGTGTTCGTTACTCTGATGAACGTATTCGCCGTAAAGAAGGTAAGACTGGTAAGTAATTCGTCACGAAATGAACGGAAAGGAGTGGCATAAATGATCACAAAAGCAGACAAAAATGCAGTTCGTAAGAAACGTCATGCTCGTGTACGTCGTACGATCGCGGGGACAGCAGCTCGTCCACGTTTGAACGTATTCCGCTCGAGCAAGCACATCTACGTTCAACTCATCGATGATGCAGCACAAACAACGCTTGTGTCAGCATCTTCGAAAGATAAAGCTCTCGATCTTACAAACGGCGGCAACGTTGAAGCAGCGAAAGCTGTTGGTAAACTTGCAGCTGAACGTGCACTCGAGAAAGGTATCGACACTGTTGTGTTCGACCGTGGTGGATACCTCTATCATGGCCGCGTCAAAGCTGTTGCTGAAGCAGCTCGTGAAGCAGGTCTTAAATTCTAACAAAAAGGAGGGGACACTCGATGCGCCAGTTAGACGTTAACATGGAACAACTCGAAGAACGCGTTGTTACCGTAAACCGCGTCGCGAAAGTCGTGAAAGGTGGCCGTCGCTTCCGTTTCGCCGCTCTCGTCGTCGTAGGTGACAAGAATGGTCACGTCGGTTTCGGTACAGGTAAGGCACAAGAGGTGCCAGAAGCGATCCGCAAGGCTATTGAAGCCGCTAAGAAAAACATGGTTCAAGTACCGATGGTCGGTACAACAATTCCACACGAAATCACAGGAGTATTCGGAGCAGGTCGTGTATTCATGAAACCAGCTTCTGAAGGTACTGGGGTTATCGCAGGTGGACCAGTTCGTGCAGTGCTCGAACTTGCAGGTGTAGGTGACATCCTTTCGAAATCGCTTGGATCTAACACACCAATCAACATCGTCCGTGCGACGGTACAAGGCTTGACAGAGCTTAAAAAAGCAGAGGAAGTTGCTAAACTACGCGGTAAAAGCGTAGAAGAACTTCTTAAATAAGGGAGGGAATTAGACATGGCGAAACTCGCAATCACCCTCACACGCAGCATCATTGGTCGTCCTGAGGATCAGCGTGTAACAGTACGTACACTCGGTCTTCGTAAAATGCATCAGACTGTCGTTGTCCCTGACAACGTAGCGATGCGCGGTATGATCAAAAAGGTGTCGCACCTTGTGACTGTAAACGAAATCAACGAATAATCCAGATTTTATTAAATAAGGAGGTGCCACTATGAAACTCCATGAATTGAAGCCAACTCCAGGTTCGCGTCACGAACGCAACCGTGTCGGTCGCGGTATGGCGACTGGTAACGGTAAAACTTCTGGCCGTGGACATAAAGGTCAAAAAGCTCGTTCGGGCGGTGGCGTTCGTCCAGGATTTGAAGGTGGGCAAAACCCACTTTACCGTCGTCTTCCAAAACGCGGTTTCAACAACCCTACTCGTAAAGAGTATGCAGTTGTTTCCCTAGACACGCTTAACCGTTTCGAAGCAGGTACTGAAGTTACTCCAGAACTCTTAATCGAGACTGGTGTTGTCAGCTCTGCTAAAGACGGAATCAAAGTACTTGCTAACGGCAAGCTTGAAACAAAATTGACTGTTAAAGCCAACAAATTCTCGGGTGCAGCGAAAGAAGCGATCGAAGCAGCTGGCGGTTCAGTTGAGGTGATCTGATGTTTCAGACGATCTCCAATATGTGGCGCGTGAAAGATATTCGACAGCGTATTCTCTTCACACTCGCAATCATCATCATTTTCCGCATCGGGGCCCATATCCCGGTGCCGATGGTGAATACGGATGTGTTGCGTTTTGACTCAGGAGGTCTTCTCGACTTCTTGAACTTGTTTGGAGGAAATGCTTTACAGAACTTCTCCCTGTTCGCAATGGGGATCATGCCGTACATCACGGCATCGATCGTTGTGCAGCTCTTACAAATGGACGTCGTTCCGAAGTTTGCCGAATGGGCAAAACAAGGCGAGTCTGGCCGTAAAAAGCTAGCGACGGTCACGCGCTATGGGACGATCATGTTAGGGTTTATTCAAGCGACATCATTGTCGTTTGGATTTAACCGCCTCTATCCAGGTCTCGTCAATGAGACGTGGGGCACGGCAACCTATTTCGTGATCGCGATCGTACTGACTGCCGGTACGGCGTTCTTGATGTTCCTCGGTGAGATGACGACGGAGAAAGGTGTTGGGAATGGTATTTCCATCATTATCTTCGCCGGTATCGTCGCTGGGTTCCCAAGAATCTTCACGCAGATTTATGAAACGAAGCTCCAAAATGCTGGAGATGCGTTATTCATTAACATCGTTTACTTGGTTGTGCTATTGCTCGTTATCCTTGCGGTGACCATGGGGATCATTTATGTTCAACAGGCTGCTCGCAAAATTCCGATTCAATACGCAAAACGCACGGCGAACCGTACCCCTGTGGGCGGTCAGTCGACGCACTTGCCAATCAAACTAAACGCTGCCGGTGTCATCCCGGTTATCTTCGCGATTTCCTTCATGGTGACACCACCAACTGTTGCAAGCTTCATTGCTTCTCCGGAAACGACGCAGAAGTTGCAGACTTACTTCGATACGACAGCTCCAATCGGAATGTCGATCTACGTAGCGCTCATCATCGCGTTCGCTTACTTCTATACATTCATTCAGGTCAATCCTGAACAGATGGCAGAAAACCTGCAGAAGCAAGGTGGCTATATTCCTGGGATTCGTCCTGGGGCGCAAACAGAACAGTACATCACGAAGTTGCTCTATCGTTTGACATTCTTCGGAGCGATTTTCTTATCGCTCGTAGCGATCATGCCGACAATCTTCATTAAGCTTGCCGGTCTCCCAACTTCGGTGCAAATCGGAGGAACGAGCTTGTTGATCGTCATCGGGGTAGCCCTCGAAACGATGAAACAAATCGAGAGTCAACTCGTAAAACGACACTACAAAGGCTTTATCCGTTAAAGCGGAAGGAAGGGTACACCCTTCCTTCCTGTCGTGTTTACGACGTGTTGTGAAAATCAAAACTGGAGGCTAACTGAGATGAATCTAGTACTCATGGGCTTACCGGGTGCAGGGAAAGGGACTCAAGCGGCTAAAATCGTTGAAGAGTACCAAATCCCACACATTTCGACAGGCGACATGTTTCGTGCGGCAATCAAAGGCGGAACGCCACTCGGCAAAGAAGCAAAATCGTTCATGGATAAAGGCGAACTCGTACCGGATGAGGTAACAATCGGAATCGTACGCGAACGCTTGAGTCAAGATGATACGAAAAACGGCTTCCTGCTCGATGGATTCCCGCGTACTGTTGCTCAAGCAGAGGCACTCGAAAGTTTGCTTAAAGATTTGGGAAAACAGATTGACCATGTCGTGAATATCGATGTGGATGCGGAAATTCTCGTCCCGCGTTTGACAGGTCGTTGGATCTGCCCGACGTGTGGTGCGACATATCACGTGATCTTCAACCCACCTAAAGTGGAAGGCATCTGTGATGTGGATGGGTCGGCTCTCATGCAACGTGAAGACGATAAAGAGGAAACGGTCCGCCGTCGCCTTGACGTCAACATCGAGCAATCGAAACCACTCATTGACTTTTACGCTGAAAAAGGGTATCTTCGTACATTGGATGGAGATCGTCCAATCGATGTCGTATACGCCGATGTCAAAGCGTTACTCGGTGGTACTGAATGATCATCACGAAGACGCCTCGTGAAATAGCGATTATGCGTGAGGCTGGGCAAATTGTTGCTCGAACACACCAGGTGCTCAAAGAGCACATCAAACCAGGTATTACGACGCTTGAGCTCGACCGGATCGCGGAAGAATACATTCGCAGCCAAGGTGCGACACCGTCGTTCAAAGGCTATAACGGGTTTACCGGTAGCGTTTGTGCTTCAGTGAACGAAGAGCTTGTTCATGGGATTCCCGGAAAACGGGTATTGAACGATGGGGATATCATCTCGATCGACATCGGTGCCTACTATAACGGATACCATGGAGATTCCGCTTGGACGTATCCAGTGGGAACAATCTCGGAAGAGACACAGCAGTTACTTGACGTGACTGAAGAAAGTCTGTATAAAGGATTGGAGCACGCTAAGGCTGGACAGCGTTTGACAGACATTTCGCATGCGATTCAAGCGTATGTGGAATCTCATGATTTCTCTGTCGTCCGCGAATACGTCGGTCATGGTGTCGGACAAAATTTGCATGAAGAACCGCAAATTCCGCACTATGGTCCACCGGGGAAAGGGCCGCGCCTGAAGACTGGAATGACGTTAGCCATTGAACCAATGGTCAACGCTGGTCAACGCTATGTTCGGACACTGGCTGACAACTGGACAGTTGTGACAGTGGACGGTAGCATGTGCGCCCACTTTGAGCACACCATCGCCATCACAGACGATGGATACGAGATTTTAACGAAACTCGATTCCGGTGAATGAGGCTCTATTGCTTCGTGCTGATCCGTTACGGATCCTTCTCTCACAGTACAATGCGATAGATCGTCTGTGCTCCTAAATATCTTCATATAGAAAGGGGAATAAATGATGGCGAAACAAGATGTCATTGAAGTGGAAGGCACTGTTGTCGAACCACTTCCAAACGCAATGTTTAAAGTGGAGTTAGAAAACGGCCACACGGTGCTCGCGCACGTCTCAGGGAAAATTCGGATGCACTACATTCGAATCCTTCCAGGTGACCGCGTAACTGTCGAGTTGTCTCCGTACGACTTGACTCGCGGGCGGATTACGTACCGTTACAAGTAACTCCGATTTTTCCAGGAGGAGGGTATAATCATGAAAGTAAGACCGTCGGTAAAACCGATCTGCGAAAAATGTAAAGTTATTCGTCGTAAGGGTAAAGTAATGGTAATTTGCGAAAACCCGAAACACAAACAAAAACAAGGTTAATCTAAGAGGAGGTGCACACATGGCACGTATTGCTGGTGTAGATATTCCACGCGAAAAACGTATCGTTATTTCGCTCACATACATCTTTGGTATTGGTAAAACAAGAGCACAAGAAATTTTGAAGGCTGCAAACGTATCTGAAGATTCACGCACACGTGATCTTACAGAAGACGAAATCAACCGTATCCGTGAAGCAATTGACGGAATTAAAGTTGAAGGTGACCTTCGCCGTGAAGTTTCACTCAACATTAAACGTTTGATCGAGATCGGCGCATATCGCGGTGTTCGTCACCGTCGTAGTCTCCCTGTTCGCGGACAAAACACGAAGAACAACTCGCGTACTCGTAAAGGCCCACGCCGTACAGTAGCGAACAAGAAGAAGTAAAGGAGGGAATTGAACAATGGCGAAACGTAAGCAAAATGTACGTTCAAAACGTAAAGTCAAAAAACATGTTGAAGCCGGTGTGGTACACATCCGCTCTACATTCAACAACACAATCATTACAATCACTGACACGCAAGGTAACGCGATCTCATGGGCTACTTCTGGTAACCTTGGATTTAAAGGATCACGTAAATCGACTCCGTTCGCAGCACAATTGGCTGCTGAAACTGCAGCGAAAGTTGCAATGGACAACGGTATGCGTACAGTAGAAGTTAACGTTAAAGGTCCTGGTGCTGGACGTGAAGCGGCTATCCGTGCCCTCCAAGCTACTGGTCTTGAAGTAACTGCAATCCGTGACGTAACACCAGTTCCGCACAACGGTTGCCGCCCTCCGAAACGTCGCCGCGTATAATCGCTTGTGCGTGTGAAGGGCTTACCTAGCACAAACAGCATATACAATGCAGCTCGCGCTGCATGGCAGGATACACTCAAGGAGGGGTTCAGATGATCGAGATTGAAAAACCAAAGATCGAAACGGTCGAAATCAGCGAGGATGCTACGTTTGGTAAATTCGTGGTGGAACCGCTTGAACGTGGATATGGCACTACTCTCGGCAACTCACTACGTCGAATTCTTTTGTCATCGCTCCCTGGTGCAGCGGTAACAGCGGTTCAAATCGATGGCGTTCTTCATGAGTTCTCTACGATTGACGGAGTCGTCGAAGACGTCACGCAAATCGTATTAAACCTCAAGAAGTTGGCTCTCAAAGTGTACTCGGACGAAGAGAAAACGCTTGAGATTAACGTTTCAAGTGCCGGTGCTGTCACTGCGGCAGACATTACCCATGATAGCGACGTTGAAATCTTGAATCCTGAGCTCCACATCGCGACTCTCGCTGATAACGCGACGCTTCGCATGCGTTTGACTGCTCGCCGTGGTCGTGGTTACGTCCAGGCAGAAGATAACAAACGTGATGATATGCCGATTGGCGTTATTCCAATCGATTCGATCTACACACCGATTCAACGCGTGAACTACGAAGTAGATAAAACACGTGTCGGTCAAGATGCTAGCTTCGATAAGCTTCTATTAGACGTGTGGACAGATGGTTCAATCCGTCCGGAAGAAGCGGTATCGCTCGGGGCGAAAATTTTGACAGAACACTTGAACATCTTTGTTGGCTTGACTGACGAGGCTCTCAATGCAGAAATTATGGTCGAGAAAGAAGAAGACCAAAAAGAAAAAGTACTCGAAATGACGATCGAAGAACTCGATCTCTCAGTTCGTTCGTACAACTGCTTGAAGCGCGCAGGCATCAACACTGTTCAAGAACTCGCAAACAAATCAGAGGAAGAGATGATGAAAGTTCGTAACCTCGGACGTAAATCACTCGAAGAAGTTCAACTCAAGTTGGACGAGCTCGGTTTGGGCTTGCGTAAAGAAGACTAAGTTCAACCGAAGGAGGGAAATGTAATGGCTTATTCGAAACTCGGCCGTACAAGCTCACAACGTAAGGCACTTTTACGTGATCTTGCAACTGACCTTATTATCAACGAGCGCATTCAAACAACTGAACAAAAAGCGAAGGAACTTCGCCCAGTCGTTGAAAAATTGATCACTCTTGGGAAACGCGGCGATCTTCATGCCCGTCGTCAAGTAGCTTCATTCGTTCGTAAAGAGAACGCTGGAGAAAAAGACGCAATCCAAAAATTGTTCGAAGACGTGGCACCACGCTACGCTGAACGTCAAGGTGGATACACACGCATCATGAAAGTCGGCCCACGCCGCGGTGACGGTGCAGAAGTCGTAATCATCGAACTCGTCTAATTCATTAGGCAGTCAACAGGGCATGCGGTGACGTATTGCCCTGTTTCCACATCGGAAAGGAGTCGGCAGATGGAATCTCAAATTATGGTACGCGATATCGTGTTTCGTTACCCGGGACAAACCGAGCCAGCCTTAAATGGGCTGTCACTCGACGTATACAAAGGGGAATGGCTCGCTATCGTTGGCCATAACGGTTCTGGCAAGTCGACTTTGACGAAGTTGTGGAATGGGCTTTTGCTTCCTCAAGAAGGAGAAGTCCGGGTTGAGACACTCGATCCAACGGACGCCACAGACGTGTGGGACGTTCGGAAACGGATCGGTGTCGTCTTCCAAAATCCTGACAACCAGTTTGTCGGGGCGACCGTGCGCGATGATGTGGCATTTTCTCTCGAAAACATGGGACTTCCACGTCAAGAAATGGTTCGTCGAATTGATGACAGTCTAGCGCGCGTTGGATTATCGGAACTAGCGGACCGTGAACCGCATCAGTTATCCGGTGGACAAAAGCAGCGCGTTGCGATTGCTTCGGCACTCGCAATGCGCCCGCATGTCCTCGTGCTCGATGAAGCTACCTCAATGCTCGACCCGATTGGGCGCAAAGAGGTGATTGAAACGGTACAACAGCTCGTCTCAGAAGGGATGACCGTTGTCGCCATTACCCACGAGCTCGACGAAGTGTTGTTTGCCGACCGTATCATTGCATTGTCAAAAGGCAAGATTGCGATGACCGGCACACCCGAAGACGTGTTTCAAAATCCGGAGGCGTTACGAGCTATCCAGCTCGACGTACCGTTTATTGTCCGGATGCAACTCGAACTGAAGGAACGGGGCATACCACTCGATCGTCTGATGCTACAACATTCGGAGTTGGTGAACCATCTATGCCGATTAGCATTGAAGAAGTGACTTACCAATATCAATTGAATACTCCGTTTGAACGAACCGCGCTGCGCGATGTGAATGTAATGATTCCGTCGGGGGCGCTTGTTGCGTTTCTTGGCCATACTGGGTCAGGCAAGTCAACGCTCGTTCAACATATGAACGGACTGCTGCGACCGACAAAAGGGCGTGTCGTCGTCGATGACATCGAAGTCCGTGCGATTACGAAGCGTCGCGACAAAAAGCAAAGCCTGCTACCGCTTCGGCGCCGCGTTGGGCTCGTCTTTCAATATCCGGAGCATCAACTATTTGAAGAGACGGTCGAACGCGACGTCATGTTTGGTCCACGAAACTTTGGGGCGTCTGAAGACGAAGCGAAAGAGCGGGCTCATGCTGCGTTGCGCCTCGTCGGCCTGGATGAAACGTTATGGAGCCGTTCCCCGTTCGATCTCTCGGGCGGACAGATGCGTCGCGTCGCCATTGCCGGCGTGCTCGCTAGTCGACCTGACGTTCTCGTCGTAGATGAGCCGACGGCCGGACTCGACCCGCTCGGCCGTCGTGAGATGCTGGCGTTATTCAAACGGCTAAAACAAGAACTCGATTTGACGCTCATTCTCGTTTCGCACGATATGGACGACGTGTTAGCGTACGCAGAACGAGTCGTCGTCATGGAACGGGGCGAGGTCGCCTTTGATGGGAATCCATTTGACTTGTTCAAAGATGAGGCGCTTGTCAAAGGGCTCCAGCTTGAAATCCCGCATGTGCTTCGCTTCGCGAGTGAGCTTGCCCCTGCGTTCGGTGTCACGACACCGGCCTTACGGACCGAAGACGAATTGGCGGACTGGATCGCGCTCGAATTGAGAAAGGGGAGAGCGACATGATCATCGGACAGTACATTCCCGGACATTCATGGCTCCATACACTTGATGCGCGAGCCAAGACGTTGTTCATCCTCGGCTTCATTCCAATCGTCTTTTTGGCTGATAACTTATGGACGAACGTGTTCTTGCTCGGCTTTACCTTGTTCGCCGTGAGACTGTCTCAATTGTCATGGCGGTATTTATGGAATGGATTGAAGATGATTTTATTCCTCATCATTTTTACACTGTTGTTGCAACTGTTCTTTAACCGGGACGGGACGGAGTTGATTGCACTCGGTCCGTTCGCGATTTATTCGGAAGGCGTCCGGATGGGCTTGATCGTCTCGCTCCGTTTCTTCTATCTCGTCATGTTGACGACACTCGTCACACTGACGACCACACCGATGGAACTGACCGATTCGATTGAAGCAGGGCTCCGCCCCCTCGAACGATTCCGAGTGCCTGCCCATGAGATCGCCCTCATGCTGTCGATCTCGCTTCGGTTCCTTCCGACCTTGGCCGACGAGACCGATCGCATCATGAAGGCTCAGCAGGCGCGAGGCGTCGATTTGAAGAGCGGTCCGCTCAAGGATCGCTTGAAGGCAGTCGTCCCGCTCATGATCCCATTGTTTGTGTCGGCATTTAAACGTGCTGAGGACCTCGCTACGGCAATGGAGGCCCGCGGGTACCGTGGGGGTGAAGGACGGACGCGCTTGCGTGAGATGACGTGGCACCGTCGTGACACGGTGTTACTCATCATCTTCGTGGTCATCACACTCATCTTGATTGGATTGCGAGGGATAGGATGAAGCGAATTAAATTGACGATTGCGTATGATGGAACGAACTATGCCGGTTATCAGGTCCAACCGAACGGAAATACGGTTCAAGCCGAAGTAGAGGGTGTGCTGGCGCGGATGCATAGTCAGACCGTCAAAGTAGTGGCCTCGGGTCGTACGGACGCCCGTGTGCATGCTCGGGGGCAAGTGCTACACTTCGATACGCACCTCGCTATGCCAGCCGACCGGTTCGTCAAAGCGCTGAATGCGATGTTGCCCGATGATATTCTTGTCCGATCCGCCGAAGAGGTCGATACGTCGTTTCACGCGCGTTACGGGGCAAAACGGAAAGAGTATCGCTATTTCTTCCGAAGCGACGCGGACCCGTTCCGGCGCCACCATGCTGTAACGGTCACGTACACGCTCGACCATGAGCGGATCCGACAGGCGCTACGCATGCTCGTCGGGACTCACGACTTCACCTCCTTTTCAGTGACGAAGGCTGAGGTAGAGGATCGTGTCCGCACAATCTATGAAGCGGAGCTCGTCGAAGCGGGCGATGAGATGTATATTCGTTTCGTCGGCTCGGGCTTTCTTTATAACCAAGTCCGTATTATGGTAGGGACGTTGTTAGAGGTCGGGCGTGGGAAATATGAGCCGGCAGACGTGAGCCGGATGCTCGCCTCAAAAGACCGGCGTAGCGCTGGGATTACAGCCCCACCGCACGGTCTATACTTGTGGAATGTGAATTATGAAAAAGTAGATTGACATTCCCTCTATAAAATCGTATTATATTCATTGGCATTTCATTTTCACATTGAGAGATGAACCACAATCTTAGCCCCGTAAACTAGGATTATGATAAAGCATCAAACAAGCACTAAAAAAATTAAGCAAACAGACATTTTAGGAGGTATTCCACATGCGCACGACATTCATGGCAAAAGCATCTGAAGTAGAACGCAAATGGCTCCTTATCGACGCAGAAGGCAAAACACTTGGTCGTTTGACTAGTGAAGTAGCATCACTTCTTCGCGGTAAGCACAAGCCGACTTTCACACCAAACGTTGATTGCGGAGACCACGTCATCATCATCAACGCTGAGAAAATCCACTTAACTGGTAACAAAATGAACGACAAGATTTACTACCGTCATTCAGGTCATCCAGGCGGTTTGAAATCACAAACTGCAAAAGAGCTTCTCGCAAAACGCCCAGAGCGTATGCTTGAACTCGCAATCAAAGGGATGCTTCCAAAAGGATCACTTGGTCGTCAATCATTCACTAAACTCCACGTTTACGCTGGAGCTGAGCACAACCACGCAGCACAAAAACCAGAAGTTTACGAACTTCGCGGTTAATCGGGACACAGGGAGGAACTAAACGATGGCAGATGTACGTTACTACGGAACAGGCCGCCGCAAACACTCGGTGGCTCGCGTTCACCTCGTTGCAGGTGACGGCAAAGTTGTTGTAAATGGCCGTGATATTTCAGAATACTTCGGACATGAGACTTTGATCATGATGGCAAAATCACCACTCGTATTGACTGAAACAGAAGGTAAATACGATGTAATCGTTAACGTTAACGGTGGTGGATTCACTGGACAAGCTGGAGCAATTCGCCACGGCGTATCACGTGCGCTTCTTCAAGCGGACCCAGAATTCCGTCCAAGCCTCAAAGAAAAAGGCTTCTTGACTCGTGACGCTCGCATGAAAGAACGTAAAAAATACGGTCTTAAAGCTGCACGTCGCGCACCACAATTCTCGAAGCGTTAATCTTCGAACAATTTGGTTCAAACTCTCTGCCCATCGGGGTAGAGAGTTTTTTTGTTACTCATGAAATTGTTGATTTCCATTCCCTCAAGAAAACGCTTTTTTTGATATACTGTTAGCGAGACAGAAATTAGGGGGAAACCACATGCTTACAGTAGAACAAGTTCGTGAAGAATTGGCGGGGTTGATCGATCCAACAATCAACCGTACGCTTGGAGATACAGCTGGCGTGAAGGATATTCGCATTAAAGAAGATTATGTCAGTGTAAAAGTGGCACTCGGTCAAACCGGGAGCGGCGAGCAACTCCAACTTCAACAAGAGATTGTCACGTTGCTCAAAGGAAAAGGATTCAAGACGGTCGGTCTTCGCTTCGAGGCGCTCAATGACGAAAGTTTGAAAGAAGCGACGAAGCCAGCTATTCTCCGTGAAAATGCTGGCACGACATTTATTGCGATTGCTTCGGGCAAAGGTGGCGTCGGGAAATCGACAGTCTCGGTCAACTTGGCAGTCGCGCTAGCGCGGGCAGGGAAGAAGGTCGGATTGATTGATGCGGATATTTACGGCTTCAGTGTACCTGACATGCTCGGGATTGAAGAGCGGCCGGTCGTCCGTGGCGAGAAAATCATTCCTGTCGAGCGTTTCGGCGTGAAAGTGATTTCGATGGGCTTCTTTGTAGAAGATAACGCTCCAGTCATCTGGCGTGGACCAATGCTCGGGAAGATGCTTAATAACTTCTTCAACGATGTTGAGTGGGGCGACCTAGACTACTTGCTCCTCGATTTGCCGCCAGGGACGGGTGATGTCGCCCTCGATATTCATTCGATGCTCCCGGCATGTCAAGAGTTGATCGTCACGACGCCACACGCAACAGCTGCTTTTGTCGCTGCGCGTGCTGGGGCAATGGCCATCAAGACAAACCACAAAGTGCTTGGTATCATCGAAAACATGGCGTATTTTGAAAGTAAAGTGACAGGGGAGAAAGAGTACGTCTTCGGCTATGGCGGCGGCGAAAAATTGTCTGAAGCGTTGAAGAGCAAATTGCTCGCGCAAATTCCGCTCGGTCAGCCGTATGAGAATGAAGAAGACTTTGCACCATCGGTTTACCGAGATGGGCATCCGTTTGAGAAGACATACGACGGACTAGCGCAAGCGGTCATTCAACAGATAGAAGGGTAATGGTTTAGAGATGAAGGTACAAGGATTTTTAAGGTTATTTTGGACGACGCTCGTCTTCGGGACGTTGTTTGGGTTCGTCATGAACTTGCTGGCCAATCCTGGCTATTTAGTGAGTCAATCGTGGGAAGCGATTGTGACGGCACTCAGTTACTCGAGCACATGGACCGGGATTAGCATGATGGGCTTCTTCGCCTACTTGATTGTCCACCGGGTCGGTTTGGATTTGTTCCGTGGTCCAAAACTATGGAATCGTGTACAAGTGCTGTTAATCGCCTTCGCACTATTTGATGCGGTTTACCTTCGTATGCTCGCTTTTGGTAACGATCATATGTGGCGGTATATCGGGGAGATGGTCGTGTTAGTGATCGTTTCATGGATTATCGCAACGAGTAAGGCGAAACAGACGAACGCGAGTGCGTTCATCCCGACGCTCTTCTTGATGATCGTTATAACATTGATCGAATGGATTCCAGCCCTCCAGGCGACGGATGAGATTGCGCTCTTGTGGCCAGCGTTAGCGACGCTCGTATTTGCTAACGCGTATCAAGTATTGATGCTACATCGATTCCAAGCGCCTGCTCAAGCAGAGGATGCCAAACCATCGACGAAGAATCAGGCTAAAGCTAAATCTAAGAAGCGGGTGTCTTCTAAATCGTCCTAACATCAATAGGAACGGAAGCACTCGATAGTTACACTCTTCAACAACGTAGCGTCGCCCTAGGTGGGAGGACTCTACGTTGTTTTTATGTGAGGAAAGTCGGTTTTCAACGTTGGAAAAAAGATTCCCGAAGAAAATAAAGTTTTTTTAGAAAAACAGTTGACGAAAATGCGGGGCGCTGATATATTAATAAACGTCGCTGCTGTTCAAATCTGAACAACAGAAAGCGGATGAAAAAAATAATAAAAAACGGTTGACTTTCAAAAGTCAAATCGCTATTATTAAAAAGTCGCTAACACGACAGACACTTGGTCTTTGAAAACTGAACGATGAGGCAAAAATGTTTTACATTTTTTGAATGAAGCGCAAGCTTCGTCATTTTTAAAGAGCTATATCAAATTCTTTGGAGAGTTTGATCCTGGCTCAGGACGAACGCTGGC
>NZ_JACSLH010000011.1:0-58800 GCF_018618035.1 Exiguobacterium sp. s64 | reverse complement strand
GCTCGACTTGCATGTATTAGGCACGCCGCCAGCGTTCGTCCTGAGCCAGGATCAAACTCTCCAAAGAATTTGATATAGCTCTTTAAAAAATGACGAAGCTTGCGCTTCATTCAAAAATTGTAAAACTTTTTTTGCCTCATCGTTCAGTTTTCAAAGTTCGTCTGCCGCTCTTAGCGACTAAATGATAATAACATTTATCTTTATTTCGTGTCAACCACTTTGTTTACTTAGTTGTAAGCATCGCTGGCAACAGAGATAACTATAGCATCCCCTTCTATCACATGGCAAGCATTATTCTAAAAAAACTTTAAAAAGTTTTAAATCACCTTACTTCATTTTGTTTTGAGTTTGAAGAGGATATTATTCCCTTTTACCGAATACACCTCATTACTCTACTTGAAGAAGGTGACTAATCGATGCTCCAACTGAAACCGAAGAAACGATCAAACCTGCGGATCTGGTCAGGGACACAATATTATACATTAAAACGCCGGGTTCAATGGATGACGGACGAGAAGCGTTATACGACTCAACAAAACACTACACCGCTGCCTCACCTCGTCCATGAGCACCGCACTCCACTCTACCGAAGATTGAGAGACGTTGACCTTGAGATGCAACAAAATAAAGTCATCAATCTCAACATCGCCATCAAACAGTTGAACGGCATCATCGTCTCTCCGAATGAAGTGCTCTCGTATTGGAAAACAATCGGGCGACCCACAAAACGGAAAGGCTATGTGGACGGAATGATTTTGCATTACGGAAAGGTCACGACCGGAACTGGAGGCGGACTATGCCAATTATCCAACCTGATTTATTGGATCACGCTCCATAGCCCCCTAACAGTGACCGAGCGTTATCGCCACAGTTATGACGTCTTCCCCGACTCACGAAGAGATCAACCATTCGGAAGCGGTGCCACATGTTCCTACAATTATTTAGACCTACAAATCACCAATCGGACGGCACAGACGTTTCAACTCCTTCTATATATAGAGGAGGATTATCTCGTAGGACAATGGCGGTCCAATACTCCACCAGCTTTCCAATATAATATATATGAAGAAAATCATCATTTCACGAGTGAATGGTGGGGCGGAACCGTTCGTCATAACCAAATATTCAGAAGCGTCCTCTCACAAGACGGCACGTTCATCCGTAATGAATTCATCACAGAAAACCATGCTTTAACCATGTACGACCCTTTCTTGCCAGAAAACACCGCATACAAAAAAGCCGACTCATAAACCGAGTCGGCTTCGTTTAATTAAGCGTGTGGCAAGAACATAAAATAAGCTAAGAAGATGACCAACATCCCGTACATGATCGGGTGAATCTCTTTTGTCTTCCCTTTCGCAATCATCATGAGCGGGTACAAGATGAACCCAAGCCCAATCCCCGTCGCAATCGACGAAGTGAGTGGCATCATGATAATCGTTAAGAATGCCGGAACCGCGATTTCGATTTTTTTCCAATCGATATCAAGGAGAGCTGAAGCCATCAACACACCAACAATAATCAAGGCCGGTGCCGTGACCGGTGCCGTGACAACCGCTAAAAGTGGTGAGAAGAACAACGCCAATCCGAAGAACAAACCTGCGAATACAGCAGTCAACCCTGTACGACCACCAGCCGCAACCCCCGCCGAAGACTCCACGTATGAAGTAGCTGTCGATGTACCAAAAATCGCACCTGCAACCGTCGCAGTCGAATCAGCCATGAGCGCCTTACTCGCACGCGGCACTTTGTTTTCTTTCATGATCCCAGCTTGACGCGCCACCGCGACGAGCGTGCCGGCTGTATCGAAGAAGTCGATGAAGAAGAACGTCAAGATGACGATAAGCATTTGAAGTGTGAAGACATCACCAAAGTTAATGAACGCTTGGCCGAACGTCGAAGACATGCTCGGCGGCATCGATACAACATCTGAAATCGCAGTCGGTGTCGGCACGAGACCAAAAATCATTCCCGCGATAGCTGTCAACAACATCCCAATGAAAATGCCACCTTTGACGTCTCGGGCCATTAGCAATGCACTTACAACAAGACCGAATACCGCGAGGAGCGTAGTTCCTGTTCCGAGCGAACCGAGACTAACAAGCGTCGCTTCGTTCGCAACGACAATTCCTGCATTTTTCAAGCCGATGAAGGCGATGAAGAAACCAATCCCTGCAGCCACCGCCATTTTAAGCGGAGCCGGGATCGCGTTAACGACCGTCTCGCGAATGCCCGAGAGCGTCAAAGCGATAAAGAACAGTCCTGAGACGAGAACACCCGAGAGTGCCGTCTGCCAAGGGATGCCCATGCCGATGACGACACTGTAGGCGAAGAAGGCGTTAAGCCCCATGCCTGGCGCGATGGCAATCGGGTAGTTGGCGAATAGACCCATCGTGACCGATCCAATCAGTGCGACGAGACCAGTTGCCACGAAGACGGCTCCCGGGTTCATGCCAGCAGCACCAAGCACGTTCGGGTTGACGAATAAGATGTAAGCCATGGCCAAGAATGTCGTGAATCCTGCGACGAGTTCGGTTTTCACGTTTGTTCCAAGTTCTTTCAACTGGAAGTGACGTTCGATCCGGCTTTCTGACGGTTGATGATTTGGTTCTTGCTTGAGCTGTGTGCTCATTGATTTTCCTCCTTGGCTCGCCGTAAAACGAGAAAAGGTCCCCGATCGATGACCGGAGACCCCACGCGAAACATACAGGGACATACGTCCCCGAATCTATGTCTCGCCGTAGTGAAATCATTTAAGGTGATTTCGTAGAGACTCTCGGGCCATATTCCCGATATTATACGGCAAAATAATTTTTAATTGTTCGGATATGATAAGAACGTTTTTATCTTAACAACGTCAAAAATGAATGTCAACAGTAATGACGGATTTTAATCAAATATTTCATTCTAATGTTCGGTTTTTCCATATAAAAACAGAGAGGATTGCTCCCCTCTGCCTATTATTCCCACTCGATTGTTGCTGGTGGCTTCGATGTGATGTCGTACAGGACACGGTTGACGTGACTGACTTCGTTGACGATACGAACCGAGATTTTCTCGAGTACGTCCCATGGAATACGGGCCCAATCTGAAGTCATCCCATCAATCGATGTGACAGCACGAACACCGACCGCATAGTCATACGTCCGCTCGTCGCCCATGACGCCGACTGAACGAATTGGTGTAAGAACCGTGAAGTACTGCCAAATGTCACGTTCGAGGCCGGCTTTCTTCACTTCTTCGCGCAAAATCGCATCAGATTCGCGCACGATCTCGAGTTTCTCTTCTGTGATTTCACCGAGAACACGAATGCCAAGACCTGGTCCCGGGAACGGTTGGCGCCATACGATATAGTCTGGCAATCCGAGTTCAGTACCGAGTTCACGTACTTCGTCTTTAAATAGCGTGTTGAGCGGCTCGATCAACGTGAAGTTCATATCTTCTGGAAGTCCACCGACGTTATGGTGCGACTTGATCGTTTGTGCCGTATCTGTTCCACTCTCGATGATATCCGTGTAGAGCGTACCTTGGGCAAGGAAGTCCATGTCCACAAGTTTAGACGCTTCTTCGTCAAACACGTAGATGAACTCGTTGCCGATGATTTTACGCTTTTGTTCCGGATCTGAGACGCCGGCTAGTTTCGCCATGAAACGATCACGTGCATCGATTTTGATGACTTTCATGTTAAATCCGTCCGCGAACGTCTTCATGACGCTGTCCGCTTCGTTTTTACGGAGCAAGCCATGGTCGACGAACATACATGTCAACTGGTCGCCGATCGCGCGGTGAACGAGCGCCGCCACGACCGATGAGTCAACACCGCCTGACAACGCGCAAAGAACTTGCTTGTCACCGACGATTTCACGAATCTTCTCGACTTCGATGTCGATGAAGTTTTCCATCGACCATTCGCCTTTGGCACCACACACTTCATAGATGAAGTTTTTCAAGATGTCGTTTCCGTACTCCGAGTGACGGACTTCCGGGTGATACTGCACCCCATACATCTTGAGGTCATCACTCTTGATTGAGGCGACCGGACAAGAAGGGTTCGTCCCATCAACGATAAATCCTGGCGGTGCTTCCATGACGAGGTCACCGTGACTCATCCAAACAGTATGTTCCACTGGAAGATCCTTGTAGAGGGCCGAAGCTTCCGGCGTCGAGAAGAGCGTCGCTTTCCCGTATTCACGATGTGCGGCCCGCTCGACACGTCCACCGAAGTGATGCGTCATGAGCTGCATGCCGTAACAGATCCCGAAAATCGGAATCCCGAGTTCGAAAATTTCTGGGTCACAGCGATATGCGCCTTCCGCGTACACACTGTTCGGTCCACCCGAGAAAATAATTCCGGCCGGAGCCAGTTCACGAATCTCAGCAGCGGTCATCTTGTGGGAATGAAGCTCACTATATACGCCAAGGTCACGCACACGACGTGTGATCAACTGGTTGTACTGGCCTCCAAAGTCGAGCACCAAAATCATCTCTTGTTCTATTTTCACAAAACCTCCACCTTTCTGCCTTCTTCTCAAAAAAAGAGCGAGCTTCTCCCACGGATTCACTAAACCGAAGAAGAAGCACGCCCTTTTCTGTGTATACGAAACGTGCTCCTTCATAGTCGGTCCATTTACGGTGGTCCGGTAGAGACTCTCGCGCCAATTCGCGAGTATATACGAAGGAATGCTGTTCAATTATCTAACTAATGCGTCTATCTTACTGTATGCATCCGCCTACTTCAACTCATAATTCGACGAATCATGATTTTCCAATATTCTTTATATTTTGAATTCGGTGTTTGGTCGGCATAGATACTTTGCTCGAACAGACGGGTCAATCTCGTCATTTCGGTCGACTCATAATAGGCATCGACCTCTGCAGCGAGTTCGGACGGCGTACGCCCGTCGACTTTGAAGCCTGCTCCGCGGAGTCGTTTCACTAGATATCGATGCATGGCGACGAGCCGATTTTCATTCAATGGACGCCGTGTCCACCAAAGCATCATGACGAGGCGTTCGATCGATTTTCGGTTCCATACGAGAACGGCGACCGTGAAGACAATCAACACCCAACCCCAGACCGGCATATTCCAATTCTCCGTTGCCGCCTCACCTGATGTGACATCATCGAGTGCCAATTCTTCCTGTGGACGGTTCGTCTGCTCATTGTCTTGCGATGCTTGTGGATCGTTGGCTGCCGGGTCTTCTGAATTCGTTTCGTCCTCTGTCTCGATTTGAAGTAAGCTGGCGTCCGAGAAACTGATCGTCGCCTCGAGCGGGACCCAGCCTGCGCCTTCCACGAAATATTCTACCCATGAGTGGGCATGACGGTTCCGGACCGTGTATTCTTCTTCCCCTTGGATAATCCCGCGCGCATCACCCATCGTGAAACCTTTGACCCAACGCGTCGGTACCCCGCTCGCCCGTAGAAGGACAGCGGCCGAGGTCGAGAAGTTGTCGCAGTACCCGATCAACGTATCAAACAAAAATTGATCGACGTAATCGGTATCCCCTTCCGGGACGGCGACGTCTTCCGTATTGTATTGGAAATCTCCAGATTGGAAGTAGGCTTGAACCGCTTGGGCTTGGTCGTAAGGTGTCTCACTGTCGCCCGTAATATCGGCCGATAAGTCGCGGACCCGATCCGGAAGCGAGTCCGGCAGTTGCAAGTACGCCTGCCGTTCTTCTTCCGTCAACGTCGTAACCGGTTCGTTCAATGCCAGTTGCTCTTCAGTAAAGGAAGGGACGCTGTAGCGAAGTTGAATCGTCTGCGGCGTCGTTTGGCCATCATTGTCGAAGACAATCTTTCCGGACGGACGGATGTGAATCGTCTCGTTCGGGAACGGCTCCTCGATACTGCCGACCCTGAATTCGGTCCCGTTTTCCGTCTCGGTCGCTTGTGGATACTCCCCGCCATACGGGACGAAGGTTTGACGCCGGTCGAATCGGAGCAGTGCCTGTTCAGGCGTCGTATCGACGTCCGGGTCGACGAGCTGGCCGCGGTTGTAGTCCGAGTTGAGGACCGGGGACTCGACCCAACCTTTACCGGTGTAAATCTCTTTTGATTCGATGCGCCAGTAGCGTGCCGGTACACCACGGGCGATGAAGACGATCCCGTCATCCTGTTCGAACGGTCCACCGAGTTGCTCATCGTTCACCCCGTAGCCGACTCGACCGCTGCCTGACCCTTCATCGTTCCCAGCGTTTTGGAAACTCTTCGTCAACCGATCGGACCAGTCCCCTTCAATCGTCGGCGACACGCTCGCGAGCGCCAACACGACCGAAGCGAGGAGAGCGATACTGACATAGCGGACGAGCGACTTGCTCGGCCGTTTCGCCAAATCGGTCACGAAGAGTAATAAGAGTGACGCTAAAATCGCAAGTAGTATTTTTCCTTCTCCGTCATAAAGCGTCCATGTGTCAAAGTACGCCATCAATCCGAGCGTCGAGACGATCATCCCGAGGACGAAACCATAGCTTGGATACGTCCGTCCGACCAAGATGGCGAATAGGACACCGATGAGCGCCATCGCCGAGAAGAAAATCGCTTCTTCTGGTAAAGCCCCACTCAGCACGCCACTCAAATCTTCTAGCCAGAGCCCAAACCAATCTAAGATACTGCCGTGATACACGTACAAGACGATAAAGAAGTTGAAAACGACTACGCCAATAAAGCCATACCAAGGCAACAAGCTCGCAAACATCGGTACGAGGAGTAAAAACAGGAACGGCCAATTGACGTCGAACGTCGTGCTCCCGACAATCGGCTCGACCCAAAACGACAACAAGTAAGCGGCAAGTGCCGTATAGACAATCCGTTTCACCCACATCGTCATGTCGTCACCTCATTCGCCGTGTACAAGTGATAGCTGCCTTGGGTCTCATTCATGATTTCGCGTACCCATTTCGTCTCGAGCGGGCTGATTAAAATCAAGTTTCCGATCTCTTGCGGCAAGTTACGCTTCACTCGTTCAACGAGACGTCCTTCCGGTTCCGGCGTCGCCGTCAGCAAGTAATGCCCGACCTCGGCGCTTTGGTCCGGCAAATGGAAAAGGCGGACCTGTTCTTCGATGACATACAGTTCAAACGGCAAGTTTTTCCGTTCAAGTTGCCGAATCGCGCCGACGAGTAACGACAGCGATCGTTCGAACGCTTCTTCGTGTCCGGCAGATGTGGACGGGACGAAGACGAGCGAGAGTTTTTTCTCCTGCTCTTGATCGAACGTTTTCGTCATCAAGTTATCTCGACGAGCCGAGGCCTTCCAGTCAATCCGGCCGATGCGGTCACCGGCCGCGTATTCCCGGACACCGCTCGTCGTGTTCGCCACTTCCGTATATGTCCGCGTGTGCCGGTACTGTTCGCCACGCCCACCGACCTGCTCATCACGCGGCAAATCGAACGAAAGTTCAGCCGGCGACACTTCGACGACCGTCTCAAGCCGCAACGTCCGTTTACGATCGAACAGCCCGAACACGTCACGTACGTGCAGGACCGTCCGATCGAACACGTGGATCCCCCGGCGGATCTGCTCAATCTCATAATGCACCGTCTCTGTTCGCCGAAAAAAGCGGTCGACCGGGGTAACAATTACGTCCGTCGATGTAGCGAGACGAGGCGGTGGTGTCTCTTCTAACGTGACGACCCCGACAAGAAACGGATACTTCCGCTCCACTTGCAGTTCTACGTCCATCGTTTGGCCCGAGACGAGTCGTTTCGTCGTGATTCGCCGCGAGATGTTGGCTGCCGTGACCGGGTAAATCATAAAGATTGTCCAATACGCCGCCAAAACGAAAAATGACCACCAAAGTGTCGAGGCGACGATACTTCCTTCAATCCGGGCGAACGCATAAAGTCCGAATGCCGTCGCCCACACAAGGAACAGCTTCATCCAATTTTTCATACTTCTTTGACCTCACGATCCATCGGTACAGGAAGCGAGTCGAGCCAACCTTTGACGAGATGTTCGGCCGTCTTTCCTTTATAACGTGCCTCCGCCGTCAACAAGATACGGTGACCGAGCACACTACCCGCGAGCGCCTTCACGTCATCTGGCAAGACGAAATCACGGTTATGGATATACGCCCACGCTTGAGATGCCTTCATCAAAGCGAGGGTCGCACGCGGGCTCCCCCCAAGGTATGTGTTCGGGTCGTTGCGCGTCTCATGGATCAAGCGGACGATGTACTGTTTGACTGCACTCGAGACGTGAACCTCCCGCACTTCGCGTTGCATCTGTTCGACTTCGTGCTTTGTGATAACGCTTTGTAACGCTTCGAGCGGCTCCGCCTTTTCGAAGCGAGTCAACAAGGAAATCTCTTCATTGAACGTCGGGTATCCCATCTCGATTTTAAGAAGGAATCGGTCGAGCTGGGCTTCCGGGAGCGGGTACGTCCCTTCATGTTCAATTGGGTTTTGCGTCGCCATGACGAAGAACGGGGACGGTAAAATTTTGACTTCACCGTCGACCGTCACGCTGCGCTCTGCCATCGCCTCGAGTAACGCCGACTGCGTTTTCGGAGAGGTCCGGTTGATTTCATCAGCCAAGACGATGTTCCCCATCAAAGGTCCCGGACGGTACTCGAACTCTTTTGTCTTTTGATTGTACATTGAGATTCCCGTCAAGTCGGACGGCAACATGTCCGGAGTGAACTGAACGCGTTTAAAATCTAAATCAATGGCACGACTGAACGTACGAACGAGCATCGTCTTCCCGACCCCGGGCACGTCCTCTAACAATACGTGACCTCCGGCAAGCAACGCAGTCAAACTTTTTGCGATGACATCTTCTTTCCCGACGATCACCGTTTCAATGGCATTGATGATCGATTGAATGGCTGGACGATAGGACATAGCCGACTCCCCTTTTTTTCTCTAATCGCTGACGCGTTCGAAAATTGAATGTTCTGACTTTATTGTGACATATTCAAGCGCTCGTGTGAAAGAAAACCATCATGCCAATCGGTTTTCCATTCTTTACCCGAAAAAAGGCGCCTTGTCTCTGATTTGAGCAGGCGCCATGACGTTTATTTTGGTCGTTCGATTTCAAAAGTGTCCCCGAGGGTCGCATAAAAGTTGCCGGCGAGACGACTGACCGGCGCCAGTTGTTCCGCATCGATGCGTCCAGCATGATAAAGCGCTGGCTCGATGTGAAATCGGACGACGCGAGCGATCAACAAGTCCGCCGTCACGACGCCATCGTGTTCGATTGGAACGTGATGATGAAGTTTACACTCCATCCGGATTTTGGCTTCTTTCACACCCGGTGTCTCCACGACGTCGCTAGGCACGATGGTGAAGGCCGTCCGCTCGAGTTCGCTTTCCTCGGGTCCTAGATTGGCTGCCGTCTCATTGACGAGGGTCACATTCGTTTCGTCTACGATATGGATGACGAGTTCTTCGGTCGCGACAGCGTTGCGAGCCGTGTCTTTCATGACACCGCCCTTCCGTTGAACCGACACCGAGAGAAGTGGTGGTTCGGAAGCGACGATATTGAAATAACTGAACGGGGCGGCGTTAATCGTCTCTCCGTTTCGCGTCGTCACAAATGCGATTGGGCGCGGTACGACACTTCCAATCAAAAACTTATACGCGTCACGTTCGGTTAAAGCTGAAGGTTCAATCGATAGCATACGATAGCACTCCTTTGGATTCGACTATAGGTTCAAACTATCCCGTTCACAGCGGACGTGTCAAACGTGAGCACATCGGAATGTGTAGGATGATGAAATACAGGGTATATCCGTCTAGATATGACAATTAAACAGACAATCAGACAATCAGACAATCATCTGATGGCACATCGCTTGAGCAGTTCGGTGTTCATCTGATTTTTCTTTTTGTATATTTCGGTTATGACGATTGAATTGAAGATGGTTTTAGTTAAGGAAGGAAGTAGAGCGTATTATGGGCAAGTGGATTGAACAATTGAACAGTCGTCAAATACTCGGCATCCTCTACGGAGTCTGTGCTATGAGTCTTGTCTTAACGGCAATTGGCGCTTGGGTCGTTCGAGACGGAGCGGTATCACCCACTGAATTGTTGTCGTTGCGTTGGTTTTGGATGATCGGCCTCATCATGTTTATCGGTGCCATCTTATTGATTGGTCGACCGCTCATCAAACGGATATCGACTCAAAATGAAAAGATGCATGCGAAGCAACAAGAGATGCAGTCGGTGCTCGAAGCATCTAAACAAAACGAAACAAAACTGCAGTACCGTAACGAACTGATTGAAGTGCTCGCCTCGAAAGAGTCACTCTTTGATTATTCATCGGTCATCGAAAAAATCGTCTTGTTGACTGAAGCAGAGTTCGGGGCTCTACTTCTCATCAAGGACGGCGAAATTGTTTCAGTCGTACCAAAAGGCATGACGGAAGATCAACAAGAAGATTTAAAGACCAAGTCTCTTCTGTTGAAACGCGTCATGATCTCTAAATCGTTAGAAGCGACATCTAAAAAGATTGCCGACGAAATTCATGAATACCCGTATTACATTCATGAAACGGTCATCCCCGTTAAAGACCCGTCAGACGGCAACATGATCGGATGTCTTTATTTAACGTGCTACGACGAACAGTTCGACGCGAGCGAAACTTCGGAATTAAACGCGTTTGCAAACCAGTTGGCGATTTCTCTCTTGCGGACCCAACTTTATCGCCAAATGCAACAAGACCGGAAAGAGACGGCTCAGCTCATCAATTCAGTACGTGAAGCCATCTTATACCTCAACTACGAGGAGAACAGCGTTGTCGGAAACCGCGCATTCATCCGTATGTTCGACGAGTTGCAATTCGAGTATCAAGGCTACGAGCAACTGACTACCGTCTCGATCGATATCGAACAGTGGGCGGAACGCGTCGATCAACGGGATCGTTTTATTAGCTACATCGAGCGCGTGTTCGACCAAGACCCGCCAGAAGATGGCCTGTCCATCTCGCTCGATCAAGGCGATTGCTTCCTTCAAGTATATGCCGAGAGCATTTACCGGGATGGAAAGATTCACGGCACGATGCTCGTGTTGCGTGATGTGACGGCCGAGACCGAGATTGACCGGATGAAGTCAGAGCTCGTCTCAACAGTCTCACACGAACTGAGAACCCCTTTGTCATCGATTTATGGGTTCACGGAACTGATGCTCGAGCGTGACTTGAAAGAAAGCCGGCGCGAATTGTATTTGAAGACCATCCATGACGAAGCGAAGCGTCTCTCCTACTTGGTAAACGACTTCCTCGACCTGCAAAAGATGGAGGCCGGGAAACAGACGTTCGAATGGGAAACGGTCGACCTTCTCGACCTTGCCCGTGACAGCATCAGCTTCTATCAAGAAACGACCGACTCGCATCATTTACATCTCGATGCCGACGTCGGACAAGACTTCAAAATCGAAGCTGACTTAGAAGGAATGCGGCAGTTGCTCGGTAACTTGCTCAGTAACGCCATCAAGTATTCACCTGAAGGCGGCAACGTGCTCGTCTCGTTGGAACGACTCGAAGGTCAAGTCGTCATGAAAGTCCGGGATAACGGGATGGGCATCCCTTCTTCTGCCTTGCCGAACTTGTTCGGGAAGTTTTACCGAGTCGACAACTCGGACCGCCGGAAAATCGGCGGAACGGGCCTCGGTCTCGCCATCTGTAAAGAGATCGCCAAAGCGCACGACGGACATTTACATGTCGAATCGATCTACGGTGAAGGTAGCACCTTTATTTGTGAGCTTCCGACGTCAAAAGAGGCGATTCATCAATGAGCGCGGCCGGATTCATTCCGGTCGTGTTTTTTATATTATTGCTTCTCTTTTTTGCAGGAATGTTTTGGCATAATCTAGAAAAAGAGTAACACCGAGAACCTGAGGCGACGTCAATGCACCCTTCCCATTATTCTCGCAGGTAAAATTTAAAAAAAGAGCTATACTAGTAAGGAAGAGACAGACAAGATTGGAGGTCATGGAGTTGGATCATCGCGACCCACCGTTTTCAGAAGTAGGCGACTTTAAACAATGGGGCCGTTTTGATATAAACGTGCCACTGCAGGGCGGGCAAGCTGAACTTCAGACTGCCGTGTCGATTGTAAGAAATCATATTCCGTTGCGATTGGGTGGATTTTATATCATCGCGAGTGAAGATGGAATTTTGACGAGCGGCTCACACGACGCCAATTTACAAAAACACATCATTCACTTGCTCCAACAAGTGCAAATGGGCCATGTGGAAGATGAAGCGTTGATGAACGAACCGATTTGGACGATTCATTATTTCACCACTCCATAAAACGACAAGAGACGATTCGGGCGTCTCTTTTTTTGTGCAAAAAAAGAACGCCTCGAGAGGCGTTAATCCCATCGAGACATAATCGCAATGGATTTTTCATAGTATTCAGTGGATAGTTTATACTTCCCATTTTCACGTAGCTCACGCGCTAACCAAAGTGCGTATTTGTTTGTGTATAGATAGTCATCGAATGACTCAAAATATTGAACAGCTTTTTTTAAACTACTAATTAATTTTAATTTATCGTGTTCTTGATAACAATTTTTATAAACTTCAAAATGATGGTGAAATTCTTCTAGACCTTCATGTTCCCCTATAATCTCATATCCATTACCGAGCCATGTTATAACCCCATCTGAGTCTTCTTGTTCAGCATAAACTTCGATTAAGGAAAGAACGCTGTAGAGTTTGCTTTTGGGATCAGACTTGTAAGATAGACTTTCAAGAAAATACTCCAACGCCTTTTCTTGGTTACCTAATAAAGAATAAATTTCCCCCATATTGTTATACAACATGCCATTATAATATTTTAAGTCAGTTGCACTAGTGACTTTAGTAGCTCGTTCGTAATGAGACAATGATTCTGAATAGCGTTTTCTTCTTTTGTAAGAAAGCCCGATGATTAAATGACACTCAATGATTCTTTCTACATAAAAATTATCTTTAAAATATCCAAGTGCAAATTTAACGTTCTCAATAGCTTGTAAATAATCCGTCGATTTATAATACAATCCCCCCATGATATATCGCATATCTGCAATCTCCCAATCAGGAATATTCGATGTAGGCAATTGTTCATTTAGTTGCTCTAAAAGCTGCAATGATGATTCCTTATCGTTTGATTGAAAATGGGTCAAACTTTGCATGAGCAAATATCTGATTTTATTGTCTCGATCTAATTGGTCTTCAAGCCACTCAAGTTCGTTTAAATAACGCCCTTTTCCTCCAGGCATCAAATCGAATCTTGCCAATGTAATCAGTAACATAATATATAATTCTTTCGATTGATTAACTACTGGATTAGAAATGTATTTTTCAATCTGCTTTCTTCTATCTTCATCTCTTCTCGTTAGAACTGCTTCTTTTAAAATACTTTGAATTTCTTCTCTGACTTTATCAACTTGTTGACTAAAATCAAAATAAACAGGAACATTTATATTCAACTTTTCAAAAATCAATTCTAGTACTTCTTCACTAGGTGTCGTTTGATTATTCTCAATCTTACTTAAATACGATATGGAACAAATACCTCTCGCTAAGACAGATTGCTTCATGTTCTTACGCATACGCTCTACTTTAATAAGGTTACCGTAGTTATATTCCATCTTAAGTAGTAGCTCCTTCGTCCCAAATATGATTAGTTTTTATATTAATTATTCGCTATTTCCTGCTGTTTAGGAAAATGGAAGCTAAAAACCTCAAAAAATCCAATGCTTTTTGCACTAATTTTCCCAACCGACTACTAAACGAATGACCTAATATACATGTTAAGATTTAAATAAGAACTAATATATTAGTTCTCAATTTAGGTCCATTGGTTTATTAACAATCTACCACCAGAAAATATGGACATTTAATAATGGAGGTGAATATAGCATATGGGAAAGTTAAACTTCTTGCTTGCTGAAGACTACATTAAACCAAAAATCTATTTTCAATCAAAACAACAAAACATCTTTGATGCATCATACTCTTCGTCTGATCGAAGTCAATTTGAAGGATTAGAACATTTAACCCAATTGTTACGTTCATCAACAGGTTTTATAGTTAACGCTTTCCAAGTTGATTACTATCAAACTTTACCACGACTCATAGCTAAAACATTGAAAGAAAACAAAATGTACAAGCGCGTTTATGTTTTAGGTCCTGAACTATCTCTTTCCATTCTAAAGCGCAGTTCTAAAACCGTCTATGAGAAACATTTCCAAGAATTCGGATATATAAATATAGAACAAGCATATGATAGTGTTCTTAAACAGTGTTTAGCACTATTAAAAGAAGGTCATATCTTATATGTTCTTCCTGAAGCCTCTATTTGTTGGAATCCAGAACCACTTACACAATTTAAAAATAGATTTACTCCTTTGTGCAGCACCTTACTTAGTCAAGAAGCAAACGTTCCGATTTTGTCATCAAGCACAAAAGAAAATAATGACAAATTTATTTTACACGAACCAAACATGCCTCAACAGTACATTGGTGACTTAGAAACTCGCATTGAACAACAATCTGATGCGATTTATTCATTGCTAGAATCACCATTTTCTGAGTAAAATCATACTAGGAATCGCAGCTTACAAAATACACCACCCTACATTGGAGGTATTATCATGAAAAAATTAACTGGAATTTTCTTTATTGCCACAGCACTCTTTTTACTCGGAACTTCTTTCAAACCATTAGCAGACGATTTTCCACGTCTAACTAAACTTGAGGCTCCTATTCAAAAATTTGCAGATGATTTCCCACGCCTTACGAAAATCGAAGAGCCTATCAAAACATTCGCTGATGATTTCCCACGCCTTACTTGATCTACACAAGAGACGCCCTTGCGCGTCTCTTTTTTATTTCCGAATCTCTGGAAATAAACTTTTAGAAAAAAAGTAAAACAATTTACATATTAACCTCCATTTTTTTCTTGTTTCCTTATATAATAACGGAGACATGATGACAATTTCATTTCACAGCTATTTCATATGAACGACGAACAAAGGAGCGGATCTCGATTGAACCGAACGAAATCATCTTGGAACTTGAAACTGTTGCTTAGCTCTTCCCTTGTCATTGGTGGCATGGCCATCGCCCCATTCGACTTGACGCCGACCGGTTTCGAATCGAGCCGTGTCGAAGCTGCCTCGACCTACACGACGACAGCTAACTTGAACCTTCGTTTGAGTGCCGCCACTTGGAGTCCGATTCTTCTAACGATTCCATCCGGGGCGTCCGTCAAATATGTCAGCACGTACGGGTCTTGGTACAAAGTCAGTTACGGCGGAAAGACCGGCTACGTCGCTTCGCAGTACGTAAAAGTATCGAGCGCGTCGACAATCACACCGAGTTCAGCCTCGTACTACAAAACGACAGTCAATTTGAACATGCGATTGACGGCAGCCTCATGGAGCACGGTCTTGATGACCATCCCGAACGGTGCCACTGTCAAGTACGTCAGCCGCTACGGCTCTTGGTATAAGGTCAGCTACAATGGGAAAACGGGCTATGTGGCTTCCCAGTACTTATCAGCCACAGGAGCCCCGACCACGACGACATCGACAACCTCTTACCAAACGACGGTCAACTTGAACATGCGTTTGACGGCTGCCTCGTGGAGCAAGGTATTGATGACCATCCCGAACGGCTCGACCGTCAAGTATGTCAGCAAGTACGGCTCTTGGTATAAGGTCAGTTACGGTGGGAAGACGGGCTACGTCGCTTCACAGTATTTGAAACCAACCACGACGACGACACCGACGACGTCCACGGGTACGGGACGTACGATTGTGATCGATGCCGGACACGGTGGAAACGACCCTGGAGCTGTCTACGGCTCATCTTACGAAAAAGTGATTGCGTTCGACATTGCCGCACGTCTCGCGAGTACGCTCTCGAATACATATGGCTATAACGCACGGATGACACGCACGAACGATGTCTACTTGTCGCTCGCACAACGCGTCGAATTGACGAAGTCGTATAAAGGCAGCGCCTTTGTCAGCATTCACAACAACTCTTCGACGAATACGTCTTACCACGGTCATGAAGTACTCGTGCCGACCGGAGAAAGCTATACGACGAACCCATACATCTCGGCTAGCCGGAGTCTAGGAGCGGCCATCAACCGTGAACTCGGTGCCCGTATCCCGACAATCCGTAACCGTGGCGTGAAGTATCAAAACGTTTACGTCGTCGGAAAGAACAGCGTCCCTTCGACACTCGTCGAATACGGGTTCATCAGCAACGCGAACGACCGCTCGCATTTGACGAGCACCACTTACCGGCAACGGATGGCAGACGCCACCGCTTCTGGGATTCATCAATTCATGAGCACTTATAAATAAGCAAGAGACCTGACCGCATATGCGATCAGGTCTCTTTTTCTGTAGTCGTACAACGCCAAATCTTATGCGGTGCGCCAGTTCCCCAGTAATGGTCAAGCGTCAACGTCGGCGGCCCGATCCGCTTTTCCCAATAGGCTTGAGACGTCGGGAAGCCAGCATCCAAGTAAAACGCCGTCTGTCCGTTCGCTGACAATTGTCGTTTGATGTTCTCAATCAAGAAGTGACCTACCCCTTGACGTTGGGACGTAGGCGACACGTACATGCAACCGACTTCTGGCATGTTCGGTTCGACGTCGATATGGGCAGTAATGATGTCATTGGGAGGTAAAATCGCCGCTGTGCCCACGATGACGCCGTCTTTTACGACAACGAAAATTTGAACGGACTCGTCCTCGAAACTGTCCTGAACGGTCGTGTTCAATCGCTCTACTTCTTCATCCAATAGATCGGCATCCTCAAACTGTTCTCGCCGAATCAAGTCACTCAGACTCTCCATGAACAGTCGTTGGAGCGGTTTGACGTCTTCGCGGTCAAGCGGGCGAAAGTTCAATGTCTCCACTTCCCTCTAGTCCTGAATTGTACGTGCTAGTCTTTACCCGCGTCCCGATGGGGGATAACGTTCGCTTGATGCGATCCTTCGACCGCTTCGAGTTGCTCGAGGTGATCATAACCGAGATGGCCGTGTGTCTGCCAGACGAGGATGATCGCGGTCGTAAGGAGTAACAGCGTCAAGTGAAGAAATCCAATCGGGAACGCGCCCGGCTCAATTAACGGAACGAGCGTGAACGAGACGTTGAACATCGTGTGCAATAAGAACACAGACCATAAGTTCATCGTCGTGACGTTATAGAGCCACGAAATGATAAACGTGAACGCCAGAATTGCCGAGCCATACGCCCAAAACGGGATCAATGACTGCCCCGTCCCCTCCATGAAGAAGAGCGGAATATGCCAGCCCGCCCAGATGACGCCGACGAACAGGCTCGCCTTGACGGGCGTGACTTTCAGTTGAAACGCATCGAGCAAATATCCGCGCCACCCGTACTCTTCTTGGATTGTTCCTCCAAGAAACAACATGTAGAGGAAATAGGGAACAACGAGCCATGGACGTTCCAGTAACGACGCGCCATCGGCATCGGACCACCAATAGGCAATCAAAAACAACACAGGCAGGAACAAGAGCCCGAACGCGTAATAGCGAACGGACATCTTCCACTCGAACCCTCGCTTCCAAAGCGTCTTCACTCCTAACCAGCCATTCTCTCGGAACGCCATATAGCTCCCTGCCAGACTTGGACCAAACGCCCCAATCACGATAATCACCTGGATCGGTAATCCGGTCCACATATACAGCCCCCACCACGTCAGCCATGAGAACCCGAACGCGATGAGGAGAAATAAGGTGACTTCTTTCTTTGTCGGAATCACTCGTCTCCCCTCCTTCTATCCGTAGTTTACCCGCTTTCCGTACGACTTCCCTATTTCACGCAAAAAATATTTTCATTATAAAAAGCAAAATGATAGATGGACTTTTGTTTTCCAAGGTATAATGAAAATTACAACAAAATTACATTCATAGTGAGGTATATATGGAACCAGTCGTTGAACACTCGATGAGTCACAACCTGTTTCTTGTGATTCTATCCTATCTGATTGCCGCCGTTTCCGCTTACGCCGCCATCGAACTGGCGCGACGTGTCAATTCAGCGAACCGTTCCGTCCAAAACGTCTGGATTGTCGCTGGTGGCGCGACGCTCGGTCTCGGTATTTGGTCGATGCACTTTATCGCCATGTTGGCCCATGAGGTATTGCGACCGGTCACGTATTCGATCCCGCTCGTCCTATTTTCCGTCATCATCGCCATGGTCGGCTGTATTTTCGGCTTCTTGATCGTCTCGCGTCGCACGACCCGCCCTGCTTTGATCGGTGCCGGGGTTGTGATGGGCGGCAGTATCGCGAGCATGCATTATGTCGGCATGGCCGCCTTGCAAGGTGTAGTGACTTCGTATAATCCATGGCTTGCGGCGTTATCGATTCTGATTGCGATTGGCGCCTCGCTCGTCGCCCTCTGGATTGGTTTCTTCTCGAAGTACGCCAAGCAAAAGATCGATCTCGAATTGAAAGTATTCTTCTCGTTGCTGATGGGCATCGCCATCTTCGGCATGCACTTCGTCGGGATGCTAGCCGCTTCGTTCACGTTCATCGAGACGGATCGTCCGTTCGCCAATGCGATCGAGCCATCGTTACTCGCATGGCTCGTCACGGCGATCACGATTCTCTTGTTCGCGATTTTCTTCCTGTCGCTCACGCTCGATCGTCACCTTCGTAAACGAGAGTTCATTCAAGCGACGATTCTTGAGTCGACGACGGATGCCATCGTCACGACGACGAAAGATGGAATGATCCAATATGCGAACATGGCGTTCTATCGCTTGTTTGACGAAATCGAAGAAGATGCTTTTTTCCAAGACTATCATCCGTCGCTCACGATCAATCAACCGTTTTATGAACCACGGCGCATTGACATCGATGACCGAACGATCGAAGTGACGAGTTACCCACTCAAAGGCGAAACGATGGACCAGATGCTTTGGTTCCTCCGTGACGTCTCAGAAACGATCGCCTCACAGCGTCTCGTCGAACATATGGCGTATCACGACACGCTCACGGATTTGCCGAACCGGCACAAGCTCGAACGTATTCTCGCCGAACATATTCAAATCGAGGACCCGGTCGCTTGTCTCTACATCGACATCGATCGTTGGCGGTTCTTGAGCGACATGCTTGGACATCACGGCTCGGACGAACTGACGATGCAAATCGCTGAGCGTCTGCAAGTGACCATTCACCCGGATGACATTTTGACGCGCGTCGGTTCATCCGAATTCATCATCTTGTTGTTCGACAAGCGGAGCACGCTCGCCAAACAGAAAGCCGAGAAGTGTATCAAGGCGATTTCGCAACCGTTCGATATCGACGGGACGACCGTCGAACTGACGATGAGCGCCGGCATCAGTCATTATCCGAAAGATACGAAGTCGGCCGAGGAGCTCGTGCAATACGCACGCCTCGCCGTCCACGAGTCGAAACGGACCGGTAAGAATCAAATTAAAGAATTCGAAGACGAGTCGAAGCATCAAATCCTTCGAACCGTCGAAATCGAAAAGGCGCTCGCGCAGGCGCTCGACCGAAATGAGTTTTCACTCGTGTACCAGCCGAAAGTGTCACTTACGCAAAATCGACTCGAAGGCGTTGAGGCGCTCCTGCGTTGGAACAACCGCGAGCTCGGTCACGTGTCACCGACAGACTTCATTCCAATCGCGGAGAACACCGGCCTGATTCACTCAATCGGCAGTTGGGTCATGCGTGAATCATGCCGAGCCTGGGTCCATTGGAAGAAGTCGGGCGTGAAACCATTCACGCTTTCGGTCAACGTCTCCCCGCTCCAGTTCGCGCGTGAGGATTTTGTCGAGTCGCTCCAGGCCATCTTGGATGAGACCGGGATGGACCCGATGTTCCTCGAGCTCGAGGTGACGGAGTCGTCGATGCTGTCATATGAAGAATCGACGCGAGAGAAACTCACCCAGCTCCATCAGTTCGGGATTTTAATCTCACTCGACGATTTCGGGACGGGCTACTCGTCGTTCCGTCAATTGCGTGAGCTACCGGTCCAAGTATTGAAAATCGACCGGTCGTTCATCGTCAACTTGTTCACCGATCGGAACCAGGAAGCCATCGTTCGCTCGATGATTCAACTCGGTCATAACTTGGGCATGAAAGTGCTCATGGAAGGCGTCGAGACGTCGGATCAACTCGAATGGTTGCTGAACGAACAGTGTGATTACGTTCAAGGTTATTACTTCAGTCGTCCCCTTCGTGAGAAGGACGTCGTGAAGCACGTCAAATCGGTCACCACTTATATTGAGTTCGGTAAGACCCGAGCTTGAGGAGACTGCAGCCCCTGCGCTGCAGTCTTTTTATATGCCAAAAATCTCCCATGCCACTCGGGCACAGGAGATTCGATTTACGAGACTTGCGCTTTTTCTTGTTCGCGAATCAAGTGATATTGTTCGAGGATCAACTTCGTCAGCGTATCGTCCTCATGCAATTGAAGATATTTTTCCACCGTCGAGACGATGCCGTCTTCTTCGATGGACACATAAAGTTCAGAAGATTCTGAATCCTCAGGGTTGTAATAGGTCAAGGCAGCCGCGATTCCGTAGGCCAGTTCATTCGGTTCGATGCCGTTGTCGATCAGTTCGCGGGCCGGTTTGACGAGCCGGTCACTCGGTCCGAGCTTGCGGATCGGTGAGCGGGCGACACGTGAGACTTCATCTTTCAACTTCGGATTCTCGAATCGTTTGATGATCTTTTGAATGTATTGGCTATGTTCTTTCGCCTCTCGTGTTTCCAGCCGCCTTTTTCTTGGCGCTCGCGCTCTTGTTCAGCTTCCCGTTCTTTAAAGAATGGTGGGATGACCCGTCGCTTCGCCCGAAAGCGTATCGCTTTGCGGGACGTGTTGCCGGCGGCGTCTTGTCATTCCAGCTCTTCGCCTGGCTCCTATTCGGTCAAGGCGAGTGGATCGGAAGTATGTTCTTGATCCCGTTCCTCATTTGTCTCTACTTCGTCATCCGCACGTTCAAATGAAAAAGGGGGAAGCGACTAAGCGTTCCCCCTTTTTTAAGAGATGTCGAGATCGAGTAAGACTCCATAGTGATCACTCGGCAGCATGTCGGTGATTGAATCGGACGTCTTCCCAAACACGTCCACGCTCGAGATGAGCGGGACGTTTCCTTCGTCGTGACGCAATAACATCCAATCATAACGCGACGGTCGTTTCAGCAAGGCATCCTGTTTCAAATACGGATTGTGTCTATAATCCAACGTCGGCTCATCCCCTCCACGATGACATGTGGCGACATCAATCCAACGATGTGCGGTCAAATCACGATAAATCTCCGACTGCGGATTGTCATTGAAGTCACCACATAGCAGCTCGTAACGTTCTCCCTCACCAATCCACTCGCGGACGGCCCGCACTTGCGTTTCCCGAATGTCCGGCGACCGCCAATTCAAATGGACGTTCGTCAATCCGAACGCGTGACCTCCTGCTTGAAACGTCACCCGCATCGCACAGTAGTTCGCTTCTTCTACCTCGTGGTGCCAAATCGCATCATTCGTATCGAGCGGAATATTACTTAAGACAGCGAGCCCTTCATCGGGTGAGTCCGGATAGGCGAGAAATACGCAAAACGGATAGCCCGTTTCGTTGGCGATTTGCTCGGCCACACTGATGCCTTGCTCCCCTTCCACATACGTTTTGACTTCTTGAAACGCCAGCACATCGGCGTCAATCGCCTTCACCGTCGCATAGATCGATGCAATCCGCTCGGACCAACATGTCGGATTGTTCCAGAGGTTGAACGTCGCAATCCTCATGTACTGGCTCCACTTTGTTGCAAATCTGTCAGCACGAATTGTTCGCTTTCTTGAAGCTGTTGAATCATTTCGCTCAACTCACCGACCGTGTTGTCTAAATAGTAACGGTCCGGTGCACCCGAGCTTAGAAACTCGTTCCGCAATATGATGACCCGCTCGCCCATCTGCGCATCGCTCGGCCGGTGTTGATCACGTTGGACGTGAACGTCTTGCTCCGCCCATAAGATGACGTAGCTCACTTCAATACCTTGTTCAATCCAGTGCGCCGTGTAGCGCTTCACGTCTTGCCAAAATGCGACCCAGTCGACGACGACATCATATCCCGCTTCAAGAAAATTATCGGTTAAAGATACGATGTTCTTCCATACCAGGTCGTTCGCCCGCTCCGATTCCCATGGCCTTTCACGACCGGACACCGTCATATGACTGATGTCGTCACCAGACACATATGCACTCTTCTCCATGTCTTGAGCGAGCCGTCTCGCCGTCGTCGACTTTCCGACGCCAGCCGGTCCCGAGATAATCCATACCTTCCGCTTCATCAATTGTTCCCCCTTCAACAGGTAAAAGGAAGCGCCTAGGCGCTCCCCCACTTTTGCTCTTCTCGTAATTCGGCTTCCGTGACGTAGTGATCGTCGAGCTGAGCCATGTGACGCTCGTACAGACGATGCTCAAGAATAGCGAGCCCGTATGCTCCTAGCCCAATCAAAGCGAACGTTTGGAGTGAAATCCAATCCGTGAACAATGCATAAACCCACACTAGGAAGAATGGTAGCGTCACGAGCCCGAAGATGGAGTTAAGATGGATGAGGCGCTTTGCTGCATCCGACTTCAAAAACTGCTTTTTGATGTTCTCGCGTTGCCACATCTTACAAAAATCAGGAAGACCCGCTGCGACACTGAGAAATATGACTGTCATTGGTGAGAGCCAATTATACTCTAATGAGAAAAATAGAAGCGCGGCCAACACCGCTGACAAAAACACTTGCGTGGAATGCTTTCTCTGATCGAACGCCGTCAATTCACGCATTTGGCTACGCTTATCCATGCTCTCGCTCCTGCTCCATCTCACGGGCTTCCCGAATCAACTTTAAATCCTCTCCCGTCAAATAATGACCGTCATGCTTTTGGATGATACGGTCGAGCCATCTGCCGAAAAAGGCAGCTCCCCAGAAAAAGGCTTGCGACAACAAGAACGCCTGGAACGTCTGCGGTTGTGGCGTCTCATAAAACACGACGATCCCGTAGTATCCGATCGCGCTAAACCCAATCAAATAAACCGTGTACCGCAGCGTGAGCAGCTTTCGTGCTTTTTCGTTTTTCACGAACCGGAGCCACATGAGGAATCGAGTCGTTTCAATGCTAATCAACATAGCGAAAATCGCTACTAAGAACACTAGAAAAAACGAATCGGGCATCTCCCAGTACGATGCGTAAACGAGCATCCCAACGATTGCAGAAACAGCCAGGATGCCAAAACCCCAACCGGTCCACTTTTCAAATCGAAGAATCGTATCAATTTGTTGTTTCGATTGTGGTGACAGTTCCATTCAACTCATCCTTTCGATTACTTCATCATATGTCGGTATATCGGGATCATACTGTTTCAATTGACGCGCAATGATGCGGGAACGATATTTTTCAGTCAAACCCCAAATCCCAAATAGAAATCCAATTCCAAATCCAAGCGACTCCGTTGTGAGTAAGGTCGTCATGAACGTACCCATCAGTATTGCGCTAATCCACGTGTCCGCGTATTCGACTTGCAACCACCGTAAGCTTTTCGGATGCGTCGAGAAGTGCCGAAGGAGGCGGTATTGTGTATGCCCCATGAAAATCAGAAACAGCGCCACGGACCACATTAAAGGAATCAACAACATCTTTTCGAATAGAAGGGCCACAATCATAGATAGGATATAGAGGACTAGTACTGGTACACCGATTCGTCGGATTCGCTTCACCCATCGGACTTCTTGTTGAATCTGATTCTCCATCCGCTCACCCCCTCAGTTGTTCATATGTAGGACGCCACACATCCTCTTCTTTCATCCGCTTCTCGATTCGCATCGTCAGCCATCCGGCCACGCCCACAATCAGAACTCCACCGATATATGCTGTATTCGACTCTAGCAGCTTCCCCCCATTGATGGCGATAAAAAAGGCGACCGTATTCAGGCAGTCACTTCCGATTTGTCGGCGATAGAGATGCGACAATTGCGGATTCAACGTCCGCCGCATCCGGTAACGCTTGACGTACATCACATTGATGGGGACGAGCATAAGCCCCGTATAAACGATGCCCCAATCCAAACTGTCCGTCCATATCGTGGCGGGGATCACGATGACGAGAAACACGCCTAAAATCCCAAAAATCAGTTGGTGGAATGCGCGAAACCAGGCGCGCTCCGCCTCTACTCGACGATTCTTCATTTCACTTCCTCCAACTCGAGGGCGCGTAAGATTGGGTCATATTCTTGTAGTGTCCGGTTCAAACGGCGCGACACAATCTCGGCCATGATTCCCCAGATGACGACAGCGAACGCCCAATAGAGGTTGTCTCGACTAAAGATCAATAGCCCACCGACCATGATGACAAGCACACTCGTATTTACGAGGTCGTATCCTAATTGCCAGCGGAGCATCTTTTTGGCGACAGGATTGACCAGAAACGACCGTCTCATCCGATATTTCGCCACGTCCGAGACGAGCAGGGCGATTCCGACGAGACCGAGCGGGACAGTCATCCACGTCGCCCGTCCAATGAACATGAAAACGAACGCCAGAATGACGACCGTTAATAAGACGTACCCGATGCGTGTATGCCGTTGCTTCCATTCTCGTTCCCGTTCCATTCGAACTGATTGTGCCATATCCATCTCCTCCTCAACTCTTCTCCTTTTCTATACGAAACCCTTTCAAATTCGTTTCGCCATTTTCAAGGATTCTCTTCACAATCGTTCGACGTTTTTCAACAAATGCCGAAGGATTGTCGTCCATCAATCTATAATTTCTAATATACTGATAGCGTATTCATACCTACAAATTTTGTTGCGAAAGGTGCAGAAAGTCATGGGTCCAAAGTATAAGCAAGTCGCTGAACAGATTGAGACGGATATTATGAATCACGTCTATCAACATACGAACAAGCTCCTCACCGAGGAAGAATACGCCACGAAATACGGCGTCAGTCGCAACACGATCCGAAAAGCGATCGAGATTCTCGTCAATAAAGGCTACGTCTATCAAGTCCAAGGGAGCGGCGTCTTCGTCCGTGACCATTATATGAGCGATTACGTGAACCTCGAGAAGTTGCAAGGTCTCACGAGCGACTTCAGTGGACGGAAAGTCGAGACGCGCGTCCTTGATTTCGAATTGACGACAGCGAACGATGAAGTGGCCGAACGGATGAAGTGCAACGTCGGGACGCCCGTCTACTACGTCAAACGTCTCCGGCTCGTCGATGACCATCCGTTCTCGGTCGAGGATTCGTATTTCCGGAAAGACCTTGTCGTCTATCTCGACCGGAACATCACCGAGAAGTCGATTTACAACTACTTCCGCAACGACCAAAAACTCGCCATTGGTTTCGCCGATCGTGTCATTTACGCCGACTTTTTGAACGCAGAAGATGCCAAACTACTCGGGTTGAACGAAAACGATCCGGCCCTCCTCGTTGACAACACCGTCTATTTGACGAACGGTCAAATCTTCGACGTATCGCGCTCGACACATCATTTCCGTCATGTGAAGATGCTCAAAGTCTCAAACATCAAGTCCTAAACGCGCTCGAGAGATTGTTCTCGTGTGCGTTTTTTTATGTTCGCATTTCGGGCAAAAGAAAGGGTTTACATGTAAGCGGCATCGTTCACTATCATCTTTTTATAATTTGTAACTATGAATTTTGGTTATCCATACAAAAAGGAGAGATACTATGGTTTCTGAAACAATTGAAATTACTCCCAAAGATATCTTCGGTTTAATCGCCCTTTCAGGCGACGCGAAAGCAAGCTACCATCATGCGATGCTGTTGATGCAAGAAGGCAAAGCAGAAGAAGCGGCTGAAGCGGTCAAAGCTGGTGACGCGACATTAAAAGAAGCACACGCCATCCAGACGAAATTCGTCACACTCGAGGCACAAGGGAAAACGGCTACGGTCGGAGTCCTCATGGTGCACGCGCAAGACCACTTAATGAACACAATCCTCGTAAAAGAGATGCTCGGCTATATGATGAACATGCAAAACGAAATCAACCAATTGAAAGGAATGGATCAAAAATGATGAAAATCGGACTCTTCTGTGCAGCAGGTATGTCAACAAGTATGTTAGTCGAAAAGATGAAAGCGGTTGCCGAGCATACGTTCACAGAAGTCGTCTATGACGTGCTTCAAGCACCACTTCAAAACTTGACAGACACACTTGCCGGAGTCGTCATCATCGTGGTGCTCATGTCAGTCATGTGGTGGTGTGGAATTCACGGTGCTGCCATCCTCATGGGGATTAAGGGACCACTCCTTACAGCTAACACGCTTCAAAACCAAGCACTCCTCGATGCGGGTGAAACACTCCTTGCCGGTGAGAACGCGAAAATCGTTACAATCCAGTTCCTCGACGTGTTCACGAAGCTCGGTGGATCAGGCATCACAATCGGGTTCATTATCGCAACACTCATCGTCGCCCGCTCGGCTCACTTGAAGCAACTCGGTAAGCTCTCGCTTGCACCAAGTCTCTTCAACATCAACGAGCCGGTCATCTTCGGGATGCCGATTGTGTTCAACCCGATCATGTTCGTACCGTTCGTCATCGTTCCTGCCATCGCATCGTTCATGGTGTACTTCTCAATCCTTTGGGGCTGGGTCGACCCGTTCAACTCGCTTCAAGTGCCATGGACGACACCACCAGTAATCTCCGGTTTCTTAATCGGCGGATGGCGTGCAGCGCTCTTGCAGATTGCAACGATTGCCATGGCCGTAGCCGTCTACCTCCCGTTCGTCCGCATGCAAGACCGCGTGTCGTACGGTGAAGAGTTGAAAGCACAAGAAGACGCAGACAAAGCGTCAGCCTAAGTAAAAAACGACAGCCCTTCTCATCACAGAGAAGGGCTGTTATATTTAGGAAAATGAGTATGAGAGTTGGTACATAGATGAAACGAAATTATACGGTCACGTTCTGCTTATTGATGAGCGCCTCGTTCCTTGCCGGCATCGCTCTAGAGTCTGTCGTCCCGTTCGTACTAGGAGTCGTCTTTCTATTCGCAGCTGGCGTTCAAGCCAGGAAAGAAATCATTCATTAACAAGCAGCCAGCCTATTCGTAGCGCTGGCTGCTTTCGATTACAGATCTCGAATCGGATATGCGTCGGCGATTGCCTGTAACCCTTCCAAAAAACGCGTCACATTGCTCACAGACGTCTCAAAGGTGAACGCAAGCTCCTCAGATTCCCCTTCAAGCGGATGTTCGACATATCCCTTTACCGTGACCTCATCCCCATCCGTGTCCCTCCTCGTCATCGTCAAGCGGATATACGGTTCTGTCGGTTCGAACTCGACTTCTTGCATGTCACCGGCAACGAACGACTCGAACACCGGTATGTAGTGAGCCACGAGCAGGCTGTCGAGCATGACGTCATCGAATGTGATGCGATGGTCCGGCGTATGAAGCCCGACCCAGTTGCGATGCCAGGCCGCGTCATGGATGTTGTCGGCGTCCGGATAGGCATAGGCGTAGCTTTCAATCGTTACATCACATGACTCATCTAGTGACATCAGTTTGGCGATGGGCATCGTTATCCGTCCTTCCTGAGCGAATAACCGTCAATCTCCTGTAGACGCATCCGTTTCTGATCGACGGCCGCATGGATGATAACCGTCACGCCTGGATTGAGTTCCATCATCTTCTTGATTTTCGTCAAGTCGTCGCCTTTGATCTCGACCGGCAAGACGAACTCGCCTTCCTTCAAGTGAATGAACTTGATTTTTCCTTTGTCGTCATAGCCTGTCACTTCGTACGTCGCATATTCACGTTTCATCAACATCTCCCCTTCTTCCGAATCAATCTCCACACCGAGATCACAAATTTCCCGTTCCCGTTCAATCCGTTTGTCCCGTTCCATCAGTCCTCTCACGCCTAAAAAAGAAGAGAACAACACAATAAAGATCATGAGGACATTCGAATAGACAAACCCATAGAGCAAACCGTACATGAACCAGCACAGCAACGACATCATCATAAGCGTGGTCGTCTTACCCTGTTCCCGCTCTTGATCCGTTCTATGGTGTGACGCCATCATCCGTCCTCCTCTCCATACTTCATACGTTCCCCGCTTGAATCGGTTCCACACAAAAAATCCACCCCTGTAGCGGCAGGGATGGATCCAGCTTACGCCTCGACGCTATCCGCGTGTTTGGCTTTCTGGTCCGCGATGACGCCTGCGTACCATTTCGCGCTGTCTTTCAAGACGCTGTGAAGACCCCATGTCGGGAGGACGTAAGAGAAGACTTGTGTCTCCACTTCTTTGCCGTCTTCTTTCACTTTGATCGGCTTCGACATCCCTTCGACCATTCTGGAGCGAGTGCCGTGTATTGTTTCTCACGAAGCTCCTTCGTGTAGTCCATGTAGTTGATCTTGTCTTCTGTCAAGACGAGTTCGTTCTTGTCGTTTACCCATGCTTCTGGGTTCGCGCCTTGTGAGAACCAACGAATCGCGCCTTCGTCTGGGAACATTTTGTAGCCTTTTTGCTTCATCTTCTCTGCAACTTCGAAGACGCCGTCCATCGAGCTCATCATGTTGCCGATTTCAGCCGGATCGTCCGTACCGAGCACTTCTTTCGCTAAGCTACGTTTGTAGTAGAAGCCACCTGGTGTCGTTTGCCAAGAAAGCGCGCGCACGTTGCCATCTTTATCTTTCCCGAGGTCGAAGACCTAAGGGATGTAATCGTCTGAGATATCGTCGACGTTATAAGGCTCGTCTGAAAGGTTTTCCCAGTATCCTGCGTCAACCCATTGCTTGAGGAACGCGATTTCTCCTGTGAAGACGTCCGGTGCCCCAACGCCGCTTTCAAGTGCCGGCTTAAGTTTTGTCGGATAGTTCGCGATTGGAACGATTGTCAATTCAACCTTAACGCCGTTCTTCTCTTCGTATGTTTTGATTGGCTCTTTAAGCTCGTCCCTGAACGACCAAACTTTAAGTACGTCGTCTTTGCCGCCTGTCGCTTCTGAAGATCCTTCGTCGTTTGAGCACGCCCCTAAGACGCCGACTGATAGTGCTCCGATCGAGAGTAAGCTGACTAATTTTTTCGCATGTGTGAACCCATCCTTTTAAGTGTTTTAGAAAGCGTTTACAATAAGAGGTAATAATTTGTCGAAAGCGCTTTCGAAAATATTGAAATAAAATATCGAAAGCGGTTTCGATTCGAGGTAAATGATTTTCGAAATCGCTCTCTCCTCTCCATTCCGCTGAAGCGAATAGAGCGACTTCGAAAGATCATCGTGACTTGTTTACTTTTTGACCGGTGCGCAAGACGCACGTTCAATCAACCGAACTGGGATGACACGACGTTCCGTGCGTCGTTCTTTGGCCGTCATCTGTTCAATCAACAGCTCGGCCGCCGCTTCCCCGATTTCGTCCGTATCTTGACGAATCGTTGTCAGCTTCGGTGTGATGTATTTGATCATCTCGATGTCGTCATAGCCGATAATCGAAATGTCTTCTGGCACCCGGAGGCCATGTTCATGAACGGCTTCGATCGCGCCGATGGCCATTTGGTCACCTGCGACGAAGACGGCAGTCGGCGGAGATGGGAGTTGCAATAGCTGCTCCATCGCTTGTTTGCCTTCTTCGACCGAGAAGAACCCGGCGTTGACCAAGTAACCTGGTTGAATCGGTAAGTCGAGTGCGTGCATCGCAAGCTCATACCCTTTCACCCGGGCCGCACCGGCGTCAATCGACGAATCTCCGGCGATATGCGCGATATGGCGATGTCCTAACTCGTACAAGTAGTTCACAGCCATGCGGGCACCTTCCGTGTTGTCCGAAAAGACGACGCTACAGTTGGCGCTGTCCATATCGACCACGACGATCGGGATATCGCTTTGCATGAGCTCTTGCACTTGTTCATCCATTCGGTCCGAACAAATAACGACGATACCGTCGACTGCTCGATGTTTGAAATGTTCGAGGTAACTCATGTCGCGGTTGCGGAGGTTACGCGAGGCGAAGATTAAATCATATCCGTGTTCCTCGGTCGCGTGACGGAAACTTTCAATGATGCCGTTAAAAAATGGATGTTTCATTCCGACTTCGTTCGCTTCTGAGAACATGACTCCGATCGCCCACGATTTTTTCGTTGATAACGACTGGGCGTGTGCGTTCGGCAGATAGTCCATCTCAGCCGCTGCTTGTAATATTTTGGCTCTCGTCTTTTCGCTGACGTCCTTATAGTTGTTCAACGCTTTGGAGACCGTCGTAATCGAAAAGCCGGTTTTTTTAGCTAAATCATAAATCGTGCCCATGTCATTCTCCTCTTCCCGAAAGCGCTTTCGGTAATTTGATTGTAGGGCATGAATTTGTAGGAATCAATTCTTTTTCGTGGAATATTTTGAGATTTATTTTCGTACCGTGTTTCTTCTATATTAAGGGATAAAATCATTTTTTGTCGTTAGTGTGTCCGCGTGTATAACCAAACGAGATTCGTGAACTTTTGAACTTCCGTCTCTCCCGTCTCACCTTTGAACAAACGTTGGAACGGTTTCAGCAACTGTTCAAGGACGATTTTCCGGAGCCGGTCTTGATGGAGCTCGTACGTGATTGCTTCGAATAAATCGGCTTGTTCCTCGGTCATCTTCACGTGCTCATGGATGCGCGCCGCCATCCCAATCAACTCATCTTTCGTGACGAGGTTCTTATCCGTCGTCCCCCGCATTTGATCGACAGTGACCGGGTTCAAGATATGTTCTCCGGTGTCGACCATACGCGCCGCCATCAACTCGACGTAGGCGTACAAATTACGAATCAATCGCTGAATCGAGTAGGCCGTGTTCGTGATGCGGAGTGTGAACAGGATATGTTGCAACATCCCGTTGAAGAGCACTGTCAACTCGACCGAATACGGGCGAATCTCTTCCCCGATAATTTCCGTCAGACGCATGGCGAGCCATTCGATCTCATAGACGCGGTGTTGTAGGACGAGCTTTTTTAATTCAGGTTCATTCGCTGACATAATCGACTCGAACAAGGCGTGGAGGTTCCGCTCCTCGTTCAATTGAATGAGAATCGAAATCTGCTCGATAAAGACGTCCTTGTCGCGCTTGTCACGTCCCATCTGCATCTCAATCCGGCGCTGTCCAGCGTCATAGCGCAAGTTCTCGAGAATGTTGGCGACACAGTCCGTCTTCGAGGCGAAGTAGTTATAGAACGTGCCTTTTGAGATGTTGGCCCGTTCGATGATTTCTTGGACCGACGTCTGCTGCACTCCGTTCTCAATGAACAAAGCCATGGCGACGTCAGCAACTTTTCGTTTCTTATCCTTCATATACTGATTGCTCCGTTCTGTCTGGTTTCTGCCTTAAGTATACCATTTTGAACCGACAGTACAAAACAGTTGATTTATTTGTACGGCGGGTATAAAATCACTACATCGACACTTACTAGTATATAACTATTCAGAACATAAAGGAGCAACTCGTATGAAACCAGAATTCCAAAAGAAACCGCCGTATCTCATGCTCGCGGTCCTCTTTGTCGGGGCGTTCATCGCCTTCCTCAACAACTCTTTATTGAACGTCGCGCTCCCATCGATCATGGTCGATTTGGAGATTGCTGACTACTCGACCGTCCAATGGCTCGCGACAGGATTTATGCTCGTCACAGGCGTGCTCGTCCCAGCATCGGCCTACTTGATCACCCGGTTCTCGAACCGTGGTCTCTTCATCACGTCGATGGCGATTTTCGCTCTCGGGACGGCCATCGCCGCTTTCTCTCCGAACTTCGGTGCCTTACTCGCCGGTCGGATGATTCAAGCGGTCGGGGCGTCGACGATGGGACCGCTCTTGATGAACGTCATGCTCGTCAGTTTCCCGCGTGAAAAACGCGGAACGGCGATGGGGATTTTCGGTCTCGTCATGATTTCAGCACCAGCAATCGGTCCGACACTCTCGGGCTACATCGTCGAATACTACGACTGGCGCGTCTTGTTCGAGATGATTCTCCCGCTCGCCATCATCGGCCTCGGTCTTGCCATTTGGAAAGCCGAGAACGTCATGGTCCAAAATAAAGAGCAATCGCTCGATTACTTGTCACTCGTCTTATCGACGCTCGGGTTCGGTGGCGTCTTGTACGGTGTCAGCTCAGCGAGTTCAGATGGCTGGGATAACCCAATCGTCTTGACGACGATGATTGTCGGGTTCGTCGCATTGATTGCCTTCGTCATCCGTCAGCTCAACATGGAGAAGCCGCTGCTCGACCTTCGGGCGTACAAATACCCGATGTTCGCGCTCGCCTCAATCATCGCGATCGTCAACGCCGTCGCCATGTTCTCCGGAATGATTTTGACACCGGCCTACGTACAGAGTGTCCGTGGCATCTCGCCGCTCGACTCTGGGCTCATGTTGTTACCGGGTGCGATCATTATGGGGATCATGTCACCGATCACCGGCAAGCTGTTTGATAAATTCGGACCGAAGTTGCTCTCTATCACGGGTCTCACGATTACGGCCATCTCGACGTATATGCTCGCCCACGTCCAACTCGATTCGACGTACACGTACATCGTCACGACGTACACGCTCCGCATGTTCGGGATGTCGATGGTGATGATGCCGATCATGACCAATGGTCTCAACCAGCTACCGACGAGCCTCAACCCGCACGGAACGGCCATCAACAACACGGCCCAACAAGTATCCGGTGCAATCGGGACGGCAGTCCTCGTGACGATCATGAACTCGGTGACGAAAACAGAAGCCGAGTCGCTCATGACCGGCGTCGACCCAGCGACACTCACCGAGAGTGCGATGGGCGCGTTGACACAACAAGCGCTTCTGTCAGGCATCCAGTATTCGTTCTACGTGGCACTTGGAATGAACCTACTTGCGCTTGTACTGGCATTTTTCGTAAAACGGGTCGATGTACGCAAGCTCGACTTCAAGGAAGAAAAATCAGAACTCAAAAAAGCAAATTAATGAATACAATAAGCCGTCCTGTGCGAACAGGGCGGCTTGTTTTCTCGGTTATCCTTTTGTGAAACTCAAATCATGCCGACTCGGATGCTCCAGGTCGATCTGTCGAATCTTCCGCTCGTAATGTATCGTCGTGGCTGCCTGGGCAGCAATCGCACCAAAGAAAATGACGAGCCATAAGAGCAAGTTTGACTGCATGTCGTTCTTAAATAAGAAGTAGAATCCAATCGCCCCGAACAACGAGACGGCGTTGCGGCCAACGTACGTGCGACGAATGAACTTCTGAACGGTCCGTTCGTCCGTCAACCGTTGCATGAATCGGCTCTCGCGCCATTCTAGATAGATTAACACAACGAGCGCCGCTAAGAAGGCGATTCCATAACCTGTTTGAAACTAATTCATGACCAATAGCGCAAATGAGAGACCGACCGCGATGACGACCGATACGTGCAAGGGCATCCATCTTTTTTGATACAGTTGAATCGTCCGGATCCGTGCTTGTTTCTCCATTCGTAATCACCTCACTTCTATCTTACGTAAGAAAACTGGTTTTTGTTCCCTTTTTTAAGGATTTAGATTATTCTGATTAGAGGAAGATATTGAATGTAGGGGTGAAGGATAGTGACTTGCAACCAAATACGATTGTTTAGCGGACTCGCACTTCTCGTGACGGGCGTCGCTTTACTACTTAAGCGTTAACAAGCATTCGGGGCATCTGCCCGGATGCTTTTTTCATGTAAACTGAAAGAACAAACTTGAGGACGTATAAGCTCTACGTCCGTTAAGGAGGAATAGTGCATGTCAACATGGGACAAGCGGTTCAATACGGATGAGTATGTATATGGGGAAGCCCCGAATGCCTTTGTGAAGCAACAGGCACATCTGTTCAAACGAGGGATGCGCGTGCTCGCGATCGCCGAAGGGGAAGGTCGAAACGCGGTTTGGCTCGCAGAACAAGGAGTCAATGTGGACATGTGGGACTATTCGCAAGTCGGTCTCGACAAAGCAACCGGTTAGCGGAACGTCGCGGGGTCACTCTTCATACTCGTCTCGTCGATTTGGCTGAGGCCGATTGGCCGATAGACACCTATGACGCGATCGTCTGTATTTACGGACATTTCCCCGACAACGTGAAAAAGTCCGTCTTGGAAGGCGTGAAGCGGGCCTTAAAACCAGGTGGTTATTTTGTGACGGAAGTCTACAGTGAGGCGCAACTCGATTACGGGACGGGCGGCCCGAAACAAAAAGAACTGCTTTATGCGCCCGCTGACTTCTCCACACTAACGGATTCATTCAAAACGATTCACTTTTTCGACGGGACCGTGGAACGGTATGAAGGCGCGCTCCATAACGGCGAATCGGCGGTCTTGCAATATATCGGTCAAAAAGCAAGCACCCTATAAATAAACGAAAACCGACTCGCTAACCACGAGTCGGTTTTGTCATTGTGACATCAATGCCCCCGATACTTTCCAAGCGCACGCATATTCAACAAGTAGAGCACACCAGCGTAAACGATCAAGCCAAGTACATAGCCCCAAATTCCGGCGAAACCACTACCGTACACCATCACTTCTTTGATTGCCGTCGCCCCGTAAAAGATTGGCATGACATAGCTCAAGTTGCCGAGGCCGTATGGAATCAAGTCGAGCGGGATTAACCCTGAGAAAAATACTTGCGGGATGATCGTGAACGGGATCATCTGGACGACTTGGAGCTCAGAACGGGCGAACACCGAGATCGTCGCGCCGAACAAGACGGCTGTCCCGGCCATGAGAATCATCACGAGAAACACCCAGCCGATATTGCCGAGCGATGTCAGCCCGAGCACGTAAATCGTATAGAGGACGATGAAGACGGACTGGACGACCGCGAACACGCCATAGCCGAGCGTATACCCTAGAATGACCTGGCCACGTTTGATTGGTGTCATCAGGAGCCGTTCGAGCGTGCCGCCGCTCCGTTCTTTGACGAGCGCCATCGCCGATAGAATGAAGACGAAGAAGAACGAGAACAGTGACAAGAACACGTAGCCGAACGAGTCGAACGTCGATTGGCCTTCTTCCCCGTATACATAGTTCATCTCGATATCAGCCGCCGGATTCAACGCCGACAGCGCCGTTTGAATCTCTCGCACCGCCTTCGAGGACTTCGTCGACGGTTCTCGGAGCGTGATTGTTGTCCCTTCCTGCGTCGCTTCAAAGATCGCATCGATGTCCTTATTGTCTTCCAAGTATCCGAACGGGTCGTCGACCGTGTCCAACCGGACGTCGAGCGTCTCGGCTTCGAACGCCTCGACGAGTTGCGTTTGTGCGTTCTCATCAAGCACGACGACCGGCACGTAATCCGAGTCACCGAGGAGGAAGTAAACGAGCGTCAAAATCAAGAGTGGTGCGATTAAAATCAAGGCGACACTCCGCTTATCGTTGAGCGTCTGAAAAATGACGCGTTTCGCCAAGTTACGCACGATCCATCCCTCCTTCTCGACCGGCGATGAGGAATAGTTCCTCGACACGACCGTTCTCCGTCTGGTCCAACAGGTGCGGGACGGTATCGTAAGCGATCAAACGGCCGTTATAGATGAGCGCGGCCCGGTCACATTCGAGTACCTCGTCCATGACGTGCGTCGAGACGATGATCGTCGTCCCGTTCGCCCGAATCGCTTGAAACTGATCCCAAATCTGCCGGCGCAAGATCGGGTCGATTCCGACCGTCGGCTCGTCTAAAAATAAGACGTCGGGTTGATGGAGGATGGCAATCGCAAGCGAGAGCCGTTTTTTCATCCCGCCCGAGAAGTTACGGACGAGCTTTTTGCGGTCGTCCATCAAATCGACGAGCGTGAGCACTTCCGTGATGCGTTGTTGGAGCTTCGTTTTACCGAGTTTATAGATCGAGCCAAAAAACTCCAAGTTCGCCTCGGCCGACAAGTCGTCATACAATCCGTCGTTCTGGGGCATGAAGCCGATATTGTGGAGCATGCCCATGTTCGGCATCTTTGTTTCGCCGATGCGAATCGAACCTTTGTCCGCGGCTAAGGCACCGATCATCAGCCGAATGAGCGTCGTCTTTCCCGAACCGGACGGGCCGAGCAAGCAACAAATGTCGCCTGAGTTGATGGTAAAGCCGACATGGTCGATGGCCAATTGGTCACCGAACGATTTACTGATGTCGTTCAGTTGAATATCCATATTCATTCTCCTTTTCGATGCCATGTTCGAGTACACTGAATTAATAGACACCGTGTTGGTTTATAGGTTCAGTATAGACCTCAGTCGACATCCCAACAATCGGCAATATCAGCCATCGTGTCGGTTATCAGATAGTTTTCACTCAAGTGTTGGATAAAGGAGAATATTCAGATGGGACATGAAGATTTACGCATCACACGAACGAAACAATTGATTAAAAGCGCCTTCCTCGAATTGATTGACGAGCATGGGTTCGAGGCGGTCACCGTGAAAGCGATCACCGAACGGGCCGGTATCAATCGGGGCACGTTCTACAGTCACTATGTGGATAAGTTCGACTTGATGGAGAAGTCGATTGAAGTGATTTTCCATGAGGCCGAACTTAAACTCGTCAAAAACCTCCCTCACGTCTTCGGTGAAGAGCGCGGCGAATCATCCTATCAACTGCTCGTCCCGTTCATCCGTTTCATCGAAGACAATAAAATCTTGATGAAACCGCTCCTCAGACCGACCGGGGACCCGCAGTTCCAGGCCCGGCTCCGGTCGTACATGCATGCGGCGCTGTTCCATCGTTCCCCGACGGTCTTGTTCGACGAGACGAAGGCGCTCGTGCCGGCCGATTATTTAGTGTCTTACATCTCATCGGCCCATATGGGTGTCATTTACGAATGGCTCTATAGCGACCGTCCCGACACGGCCGAGGACATTGCCCGCATCATCTATACGATCACGTTCGAAGGGCCGCTCGTCGCGGGTGGTCTCCGTGCACATTGAAACTTTTACCGTTCCCTCCTGTACGTTAATATTTGGATAAAATACTTCTCAAATGGGTATGTATACGGAGAAGAATGTCTTTGGTTCATAAAAATTAACTGGTGACAGAAGGGCGGCTCGTCTATGCAAAACGTGAACAAGTCTGTGATTGTGATTGGTGGAGGTCTCGGAGGGATATCAGCGGCCATCTCGCTCGCTCAAAAAGGATATGACGTCTCCTTGTACGAAAAGAACGACCACATCGGCGGGAAAGTGAATCGGCTTGAACAGGACGGGTTCGGCTTCGATCTCGGCCCCTCAATTTTAACGATGCCGCAGATTTTCGAGAAACTGTTCGCAGGCAGCGGTAAGCGGATGGAAGACTATGTGCCAACTAAACGGCTCGACCTCGAGTGGCGCTCATTCTTCCCGGATGGCACCGTACTTGATCTCTATCATGATTTGGACAAGATGGAGCGCGCTAACCCGACGCTGTCGCGGAAAGACATGCGTGAGTATCGAGAGTTGTTGAAGTATGCCCAGCGTATCTATAAGACGACGGAGAAGAGTTATTTGAAGGAAGGGTTCGAGTCGCCGCGCGAAGCGGTGGCACAGACCGGTCTTTTCTCGACGTTGTTCGGCTTCGATTTAACGTCAACGATGTACGACGGGATTGCCAAACGAATCAGCAACCCGCATTTGCGGACGATGCTGTCGTATTACGTGAAATACGTCGGCTCATCCCCGTACAGCGCTCCGGCCGTCCTCAACATGATGATTTACATGCAGCACGCACAAGGCTGCTGGTATGTCGAAGGTGGGACGCATAAACTGGCGGAAGGATTGACGAAACTCGCTGAAGAGATTGGTGTGAAGCTCCATACCGGTCAAGGCGTCGTCCGGGCGCATACGTTGAACGGACAACTGACGGCGATTGAACTCGAGGATGGACGGCTACGCTCGGCCGACTATTTCGTCTCCAACATGGAAGTCATCCCGTTCTATCAAAAGATGGTCGAGGCGGATGAACAGTACGTCGACAAGCTCGTCGAAAAGTATGAACCAGCCAGTTCCGGTTTCGTGCTCCACCTCGGGGTGAACAAAGAGTACCCGGCCCTCGGCCACCACAACTTCTTCTTCTCGGAGAACTTGCATGAACAGATGGATAAGATTTTCGAGCAGCACGAGTTGCCGGACGACCCCACGATTTACTTGGTGAACGTCAATAAGACCGACCCGACACAGGCACCGCCCGGGCACGAGAACATTAAAATCTTGCCGCATATCCCGTATATCCAAGACGAGCCGTTCACTCCTGAACAGTATGCCGCCTTTGAAGAGCGCGTCCTCGATAAGCTCGAGCGCATGGGCTTAGACGGTTTGCGCGAACATACGGTGACGCGCGACGTCTGGACGCCGCATGATATCGAGCGCACGTACGGCTCGGACCGGGGCGCGATTTATGGGACCGTCGCCGATAAGAAGCAAAACGGCGGCTTTAAGCACAAGAAGCAGAGTGAACTGTACGACAACCTCTACTTCGTCGGTGGCACGGTCAATCCCGGCGGCGGCATGCCGATGGTGACACTGAGCGGCCAGCAAGTGAGCGATAAGATTGCGAAACGCGACAAAGTGAAATAATTTTCTTCAATCCCTCATTCGATGTGAGGGATTATTTTTTGAAACTTTTTCCAATCATTTTCCGTATATTGTGCTACGATACAACAATCACACCCAGCGGAGGAACAGGATGCATCAAATCACAAGTTATTTCTTTATGTATGCCAAAGTTGTCGTCACCGATAAGATTCCATTCATTTGGACACTCGGGATCCCACTCATTCTCGCCTTGACGCAGTCGTTTTCAGATATCCGCCAAGCGACGACAGCGGAATACTACCCAGGGCTCTCTTATTTCTGGGTGTATATTATTCTTGCTACATATGTGAACGGTGTCGGCATAGAACTCGCTCGCATGCGCGAATATGGACTGATGAAAACGTACGTGATGATTTCCGGGAACAAACTGACGTATGTCATCGCCGTCATCTTAGCACAGCTATTATTCGCCTCCATCAGCCTGCTTTTATTCACAACGGTCGTCACACTCGTACACGGGTTCTTCTCGTTCAAGTTGATTGCAACGTCTCTACTCGTATTGATCGGGAGTATCCCGTTCGCGGTTGCTAGTGTCGCCATCACGGCACTTCCAGTGAAAGTATCGAGTCTCGGGACGTTCGCGAACATTCTGATGTTTCCGCTCTTTTTATTGGCAATCAACTCACCTGATCAATGGTTCAGCTTCCTCAACCCGTTCTACGCGCTCCATGAATTCGCGCTCGGATTGCTGCACCTGACTACTCAAGTCGAACTCTCGTTTGGAGTATGGGCGACATTCCTTTCCGTACTCGGTTACTTCATCATCGGTGCGATTGCGTTGAAACGCTTCAGTCTCGTCTCACTCATCACACGCTAGGAGGTTCTTATGCACGTACACCAACTTACTTATCACTATCCGAAAGCGACGCGTCCTGTGCTCGACGGTGTCTCGTTCACACTGCAACCGAATAAGCTGAATGTCTTGATCGGACAAAACGGTGCCGGGAAGACGACACTCTTTGATTGTATGACCAGGACACTTTCAGTCGACAAAGAATCACTTGAACTCGTCCCGACGGCGGACATGTTGTATTTGACACAACTCATGTATAACCATCATGAGTTGACCGGAAAAGACCTCGCCTACTTTATCGGACGGTTATCCAAACGTCCCGATTTCAAAAAACTCGAGTCGTATGTGAACGGACTCTCGACCGCACGAGAGCAAGAATTGTTCGAACACTTATGGAAGATGAAACTCGGGAAAATGTCTGTCGGGGAGCGGAAATGGTTGTTCGTGACGTTACTCTCCTCGGTCAAGCGCTCCCTTTATCTGTTCGATGAACCGACGAGCGGGGTCGACCCGGTATCGCGGACCCACATCATGCGGCGGTTGCACCGTTTCGTCCAAGACGGACGGACGTGCCTCATCTCGACGCATCAGCTACATGACCTCTCGCAATTTGACGCACATGTCATCTTCCTCCACGCGGGACGTGTGTTATACGAAGGCGACTTCCAAGACTGGTTGCGCGCCTCCGGGACGACCGACCCGGACGAGGCGTTCGTCGCGATGGTCGAAGGAACGACGAATGATGTGGCGGTGACTCGATGACCGATTCATTTTGGGAACGACACCGCTTCAAGTTCTATACGATTGGCATGGTCATCTGCGGAATATTGGTGGGCATGTTTTCATAAGAAAAAGCATCTGACGTCGTGTCAGATGCTTCTTTTAGTTGCCTGAACTCGATTTTCCGATAATCAGCTTCAATACAAGAATGACTCCGCCTAACATGACAGCAAAGGTACCAAGCGACCAGAGCATGTCAAACACTCGTAGATCCATCGTCTTCCTCCTTATTTGAGCTGACGTTTCGCTTCATCGCGATGCGCCGTCCGCAGCTCATGATTCGTCACGTGCTCCGGGTCAATCAACTCGATTTTCCGGTTCACCCATACTGACAAGAAGATGAATGGGATGAACAGAGCGAGCAGCATGATTGCGAAAATGACGAGTGACCCTTCAATCGCCCAAGCGATGGCGATGAAGACCCCAAGCAGGATGACGTTTGCGAGCACGATGCCAAACTCGAGTCGCACGAACTTTTGATAGCGCGCGTCGTCATTGAATGTGAGCAGCAACTTTATCCGATGCCATGCCCGATAGAGACTTGGCAGCTGCGTCGCCATGATGATGATGGCGAACGTCGTGAGGGTGATGTCTTGGGTAAAGATGAAGTAAAAGGCGATCCCTAAAATTGCGAACGTGAGCAAGAGCGCCGTCCGGTTCACCTTTCGGTCGTTCTCGACCATTTGTTTCAGTCGTTCATTTTTATCAACCATAGTTAGGTACTCCCATCATGATGACTTTCGTTTTTTGTGCTCGAGTTGCGCCATGCCGAGTTCCGTCGCGGTCACATGCTCCGGGTCAATCGTTTTCAACTCACGGTCGATGCGAATCCCAAGCGCCAAGAACGTGATCAGACCGACGATAACGACGATGACGAGCGTGAGTAGCGTGATCCACCCGAGCATCGAGCTCGCAATCAACAATAAAAGAAACACGATGTTCCCGACGGCCATGCCGAATTCGGACCGGACTTTCTGTTGGTAGCGAGCGTCGTCGTTGAAGGTGAGCAGCAACTTCATCCGATGCCACCCTTTATACAGCACGGGTAGCTGTCCGACCAAGATGATCGGCAATAGCAAGAGGACGTCCGTCGCCCAAAAATAGATGATGAACAGTGCGATGATTCCTATCGTCGGGTACAACATTTGTTTTTGTCGCTTTCGATCGTTCTCCATCATGCGTTCAAGTCTTATGTTATGGTCAACCATCCAATCCCCCTAATCAAATCTCGTTACCTTCTTTTACGAAAGAAGAAGGTAACAGGTTTCACATTTTGTCCCACCCTCTCTTCAACCGTTCCCGTTTCGTAAAGCCAATCAAGCTATCCGTGACATGCTCGTGATCGATCCGAAGCAAGCGATAATCAAGCCATGTCTCAACCACCAACATGCCTGCAATCAACATCGCCGACAGTCCGCTGAACACGGACAATGCAAAGAATCCGGATACGTGTCCAAACGTTAGACCGAGCATACCCCATAACATCGCAATCGCGATGATGCCCTTCGCCCGAATCAATCGTTGGTAGGAGCAATGCTCATTGAATGTCAAAAGTGTACGTGTCTTCTGCCACGCTACGCGACTGAGCGGGACAGCCGTCATGATCAGAAAGGAGAAGACTGCAAGTAGCTGCAACGATGCATTGGTATAAATCCACCACCCCAGTCCTAGCCCTGCCGCGGCGGCCCATAACAAGTTAAACGCACCTTTTTTGGGAAGCATATATAACTGCTCGATTCGTTCTTCTCGTGTCACCATAAATGTATTCCTCCTTGAAACCAATTCGGACCGTTCACCGTATATACGAATAGCATACCAATAATTAGGAGGTATTTCGATGGATATTCTCATTTTAGCCATCCTGCTCGGCATCGTCTTCTTTATTGTGACCCGCTCTTATACCATCTATCCGTCATCGTTCGGAGACCGTTCCCCCGTTCAACCAAGCGCCTCGCTCACGACAAAATGCCCGCATTGCCAAACCGTCGTCAAACGGCAGGAACACGGGCAGACTTGTTCAACTTGTCGAAAATCCTTTTAGACGGCTTGCTTTGCTTTTTGGTGTGCCGTCTCTTTCTTCCCACTCAACTGAAACAACAGTACCCCGCCGACAATCAACACGATACCAAGCGCTGTCTTCCATGTGAACGGGATGGCTTCGAGCCCGAACCAGCCGAGCGTGTCCCAGAGGAGCGCGAATAGGATTTGCGACACCATGACGATTGAGATGGCATGGCTTGGTCCGAGCTGTTGGACGCCTTGCGTCACACTCATGACGACGCCGACCCCGATGATGCCGCTGAACCAGTACCACGTCTCCATCCCCGTGACGGCGAACAGACCCATTCCTTCACTGATCAATCCGACGAGTAGCGATGCCAGGAAACCGAGGGCGAGCACGAGCGTCGTCGTCGCCCACGCCCCGACCTGTTCTTTCACTTTGGCGTTAAACGTATTCTGCACACAGACGAGCATGCCGCCCATGACCGCGAGCATCATCCCAAGTGCCATGATGTGTCCTCCTCATTCATAAATACTCTCCCCAGCAACGGCAATCAGCCCGGCGCGATCAATGATTGCAATCGACCGACGATCCCGTTCAATCAATCCTTGCTCGACGAACCGCTTGAGTGTCCGGTTGGCGTGGCGATAACTCGTCCCAATCAAATCGGCGATATCGGTCAACTCATCGACGGTCGACCCGAGCGTCGTCTCTTCCGGTGTCATCGACAACAAATAGCTCGCAAGCCGCACGTCGACCGGATAGAACAAGTTGAAACTCAGCGATTGCGACTTCATCTCAAACTTCTTCGTGATGCCTTCGAGCAAATAATGCAACCACGTGACATCGTCTTTGGCGTGACGCGCGAGGTCCTCGAAGCGGACGACGATCATCTCGACCGGCGTGACCGCCTCGACCGTGTTCAAGAACGGTGTACGTCGGACGTATTCGATGTCGCCAATCAAATCGAGCGGATATTTGAACGACAAGACGAGCCGCTTCCCGGCCGCTGACGTGTGGGCCACCCGAATCTTTCCACTGACGAGAAAGTGGAGTTGTTCGGCCTTAGCGCCTTGTGTGCAAATCGCCTCCCCTGTCGCGTAACGGACGAGCTTAAGTTGAGGTCGAACGGCTAATGGGAGCACCCCATCCAACCCATACCGCTTCATGTAACGGTCAATCTGTTCCATCACGCGTCATCCTTTCAATACGAGAATCCCGACAATCATCATGACGACCCCGAGCAGTTGCGTCCGGTTCAAGTCACGGCGCAACATCCCGAACCAGCCGCGCCAGTCGATGACAAGTGCGAGGGCAAGCTGGGCGATGAGAAACAATGAAATCGTCAACGTGACGCCGAGTTCATGCACGGCCGTCATATTGCTGAACAAGATGAACGCGGCGAACGCGCCCCCTGACAAATAGAGCGGCTCGACGCGACGCATGTGGACGTACGTCCGATCGCGAACGAGAAGCATAATCATGAGCGCAACGACGAAGCCCGTCAATTGCGTCAACGTCGCAGCTTGCCACGTCCCGATACTCGAACTGATGCGAGCGTTGGCGACGCTCTGTAGCGTTAAAAAGAAGCCGCCACTGATGGCGAACAGTACTCCGCGCATGATGTCTCTCCTCCCTTATGACAATCGAATCAGCATGATCCCGATGACCATGACGAGTAAACTGACGAGTTGTATCCCAGTGATCGGGTTCTTCGCAGCACCAAACCAACCGAAGCGGTCGATGAGCAAACTCCCGCATAGCAAGCCGACAATGACGATGACGACAGTGATTCCGGTCCCGACCATTGGTACGATTAAGACGTTCCCACCGATGAACAGTGCCCCGATGATACCACCGAGCCAAATCCACCACGGCTGACCGCGTAGTCCGCGCCATTCGACGCTCGGCCGCAAGACGAGCAAGATAAGCAGTAACGTGACCGTCCCGACGACGAACGAGACGAGCGCCCCTTTCAAAGCTGATTCGAGCACCGTTCCTAAATAACCGTTGATGGCCGTCTGTGTCGCACTCATCATCCCGGTCCCGATTCCGACGAGACGCCAAGCGTTCAAATTGCCCGTTCCTGTCTGCGACGAGGCGATCAGTTTGCCGCGACGACGATTAATCCAGTCCGTGAGCGCGACCGTCCCGACGACGCCGAGCAACACGAGCAAAGCCCCGAATACGCGCCACGGTGTGAGGACGTTGACGGCTGAATGGAACCAGCCGAAGTGGTCAATCAACAGTCCCATCAAAATCTGTCCGAAAATCGGCATGATGACGGTCTGGACACTCCCGAGCCTCGGGAACAGCAAAATGTTCCCCGTTAAAAAGATGACCCCCAACAAACCACCCGACCACATCCAAAGTGGTTCTCCTTGGAAAATGGATGATTCAATCCCGAACGACTGCCCGGTGAGCAGTAACGTGAGCGTTAAAAAGGTCGTCCCAATCGCGAATGACAGGAACGACGCGACAAATGGTGACCCGACGATGGTGCGCAGACGCGAGTTCACGCTCGTCTGCATCGGCAACAAAATCCCGATGACGAGTCCAATAACAATGGCTAACATTTTCTCTTCCTCGATTCTCTCTATATACTGTTGTACGTGTTAAGCTTACTCCCCACACACTTTAGCATAAAGGACCGATGTCCTGAAATGTGAAAAAAGACGAGTTCCGACTATCAGGAACTCGTCTTTCGGTGCGTATAGCGCTCAGTTTTCGCTTCGTTGAACATCCGATTCGTGACGTGGTGTATATCAAACGTCAGCACCACTCGGTTGACCATGTATGGGAACAGCAAACCGCCGATCATGCCACCCGACAAGGTGGACACTAGTGTCCAAATATTAATGACGCCAGTATGATAACAAGCTAGCGCACAGAGAGCGATGAGAAATGCGAACCACTGCACCACATAATCCGCATACACCCAGCGCCGATAGCGAGGATCTGGATTAAATGTCAGCAATAGTTTTGTCTTCCTCCATTCGACGCATAGTTGCGGCAAGTACAGCGCGAACACGATCAACGGTAAGTAAATCGATGTCTGATAAGAGATGAACGCGACGACGATGAGGTTAAAGAAGAGGCCCCAGTAGCGCCAGTGCCACGTCGCATCCTCATGTGCGAGCAAACGCTCGATTCGTTCCTGTTTCGTCAACATCTTCATAGCAATCCACTCGCTGTTGCCAATTCAGAGCGGACCGGTTGAGCTGCATCCGCGCTTTGGACAGTTTCATTGAAGCGTTTATACAGAATCGGCAATAGGAAGGAAATCCCAATGACGAGAACCCACGTCCACCAAGGGGCCACCAGTTTATAACTCGCCACGCTACCGACGATGAAGACGTACCATCCGCTTAAAATTCGATAGACATTCCGCGTCGCCATTCGTGCTCCGCTTTGATCAGATAGACGAGCAAACGTCTCTCCTTCTTTCAGCAAATACACGATTGAACCGCTGGCGAACAAACCCATCAATCCTAAGCCAACCCACCAAATATGATCCGCGAGCAACGTGACAAACAATAGTCCAGGGACAGGAGCGAATAGCATGTCTCGTCGCCGCTTCCTTTGCTCACGGTATCGATTCATTTCGTCAATCCGTTGTTGTTTCGTCATACGATTCCATTCCTTTTCTAATCATTGATTCCATCAAGCCGACGCTTCAGCTTCTCGCGATTGGCTTTGGCCAGCATGTTCGACGTGACGTGTTCCGGGTCGAGTTTGAGCAGTTTTCGATCGATCCACAGCGGTAACAAGACTGAAGGTGGTGCCCCGATGGCCACCGCCCACATCAACACGTCCGGATGGATCTGTCCCGTTAAAAACAGTGCAATCAGACTGAATAATAAGATGAACGTGAAAACGAGTAAAGAAAACTGTAGCTTAATGAGACGGCGATACGTCCAGTCATCATTGAACCGAAGATAGAGGACGGTTTGTTTCCATTCGAAAAACAACGTCGGGATGAGACTAACCACCGCAATCACGCCAGAATAAGTCGTCTGCATCATGAAATAGAGCGCACTCACAAAGATGACGACACTGCTCCCAATCATAAAACGACGATACGTCGTATTGATTTGTAACAACGCTTCAGTCCGGGCTTCCCTATTCATCGAGTACCTCCTCAGTCTCTGACGTGGTCGAGTCGAATCTCACGCAGCATCGGATGCTCCGGGTCGATGTCACTCAATCGCTCGTCTTGTTTTCGAATCAAACGGTATCCCCCATACAACACACCGATTGTCAGCACCACTATCCACGCATACATCCAACCGAGGTTAAGCGTCAGCGCAAACGATAAAATGAATACGACGAACAGCGCAAAGATAAATCCATTCCGACGGGCGATGATGGTTTTGGCATTCTCTCGTTCGGTTAACTCGGTCTCGATTCGGTTCGCCTTGAAGAAGATTCCTCCCAGCAGCAAGAGACAGACGAGTACGCCGGCCACGTACCAACCGTTCCATGAATTCGACTGAATCACTCCGACGAGACAAAACACCATCGGAAACGTGAGCAGACTTTGAAATACGGCCGTCTTTACATTGGTTTTATAAATCAAATTGATGCGTTGTTGTTTGGTCATCGAATCCCCCCTTAAAAGCTTTCTCGTTTGACGTCGCGACGCCTCGGTTGCTCAGGATCGATCCGCTTTACTTTCTCATCAAGCAGCCGCTCGACAATTACTAGCGCCAACGCTGCAAGGGAGAAGATGAAAAATGGGACCCAACTGATTGTTTCGAGCTTCAGGAGCAACGGGAAAAACAAACAGCTGAAGACAACCATCATATAGTCGAACACATATTGAATGTGGATGACCCGCTTCGCTCGAATGTGGTCTGTGAAACTGCTCATGAATCGACTTTCCCGCCCAATCATCACGCCGTACGCTAACAGCGACACGACCATCAAACTTCCGTACATGAGCGATCGTGTCTCAGTTTGCAGAAAGAAGAAAAGCAATACCCCAATCGGAATCGCAAAACCGAGTCGTACGAGAAGCCATTTCCGGTTTGCGGTAACCATTTGCTTCAAACGCTGATGTTTATTCATCTTCTTCACCTCTTATCCCACTATACGATTCCACCAGAAAAAAAGTTCCGTTTTTTTACAATTGTCTTGTAGTAGCCAACTCGCTTGACGAACCCGTGACTTCGCTATATAGTTTAGTTAACTTAACTATATTAAAAGGCAGAAAGACTGAGGTTTTCTTTATGAATTTGCTACAAAATCCACGCTTCGTATTCACGTGGTTATCCGGCATGACGCTCACGCTCGGCTTCTCGATTTTCTTCTTGAGCGTGTCGTGGCTCACAATCGATGTGCTGAAGCAACCGGCCCTCCTCGGGATTATCATGACCGCCGTCTCATTGCCGCGCGTCGTGATGATGATATTCGGCGGTGTGTTCGCCGACCGATTCCAAAAGAGTCAGCTCTTGTTTTTGACGAACCTCGGGCAAGGTCTTCTCATGGTCGCGGTCGTGACGCTCCATCTTGCGGACGCGTATTCGGTGTTCGCCTTAATTATGATTTCCATCGTGTTCGGACTGCTCGACGGCATGTCCTATCCGGCGTTGTCTTCCTTGATCCCGTCGCTCGTCAAACAAGAAGAGCTACAACGCGCCAACTCGCTCTTCCAAGGGACGCTCGAGCTCATGTTCGTTTTCGGCCCCTTCCTCGCCGGAGCGTTACTCACATGGGGCGGCTTCGGGCTCAGCTTCGGGACGGCAGCCGTCTTGATTTTCATCGCCGCTATCTTGATTATGCCGCGCTTGATTCGTGACTCGATTCCCCTCGCCCGTGCGATGTCGCTCGGTGATGTTATCTTCGACTTGAAAGAAGGCATTCGTTACGTCTCAAGCACACCGATTTTGCGGAGCGGGACGCTGTCGATTGCCATCGTCAACTTGTTCGTGATGGGACCACTCATCATGAGCATCCCGATTCTCGTCGGTGAACGGGGCGGCAACGCGTTTGATTTGAGTTTGATTGAAGGTGGACTTGCTGTCGGGACGTTCGTGGCGAGTTTTCTCGTCCTGTTGTTCCGCTCGGTCCATCGTGGACGCTTCGTCTTCCGCGTCCTGTTTTTGACGATTGGGGCCTTCTTCCTCTATACGCAGGCGCAGTCCATCACGCTTCTCGCCTTGGCTGCGGCCGCGAGCGGGTTTATGTTGATGCTCGTCTATTTGCCGACGGTCACACTCATGCAAGAACATAGCGACCACGACAAAATCGGACGCGTCATGAGCATCATGGCGCTCGCTGCGTCAGGCTTAGAGCCGATCGCATTCGCCGTCCTGTCGATTTTGGTCGCCTTGGCTGTACCGATTCAAACGTTACTCATCTCGTTTGGTATAATCGGATTAGTATTCAGTATCGTGTTATACGTACGGAGCCAGACGTTCCGTGACACGCGATGAAAGGAGAACAATCATTGAAGGACACACGCAAACAGCAAGTCATCGAGATGTATCGTCAAATCGACGAGCTCGACTTGTTGTTCACCAAATACTTTACCGAGTTGAACGAATTCGAACTCAGTTACCAGCAAGAACAGATGTTACTCCTGTTCAAACGACAAGACACATGGACGACGACCGAGATTGCGACAAAGATGAATATCTCGAAGAGTGCGGTCAGCCAAGTGCTCAAAGTGCTCGAACAGCGTCGGTTCGTCCAGAAAGAGAAGAACCCGGACAACTTGCGCGAGAGCTTCATCCGTCTCGGCCCAATCGGTGTGGAGTACTCGAAACAAATCGATGCCATCGAGGAACGGCTCGCTGAAGAGATGTTCTCCGTGCTCGAAGACGACGAGATGACGATGATCAATCGTTCGCTCGCGCTGATGATTAAAAAGTTCAAATGAAAAATGCGTATCGTCCCGACTCGGGAGGATACGCATTTTTGGTTAAAGTTGCTCGACGACACGTTCCGCTGCCCGGAGCGCGCCTTCAATGTGACCGCCGAACAAGGAGTCCGTCTCCGTCCCAGCGAGTGAAAGCCGTCCTTCCCAAGCTGGGTCGAACGCGATCGGCTCATAGACAGGGAAGTCGGTCAACGGCACCCCATCTTGAACAGTGGCCGTATGCCGGTCACTCGACCAATCGACGTATAAGACGTCTCGCGGCTGTCTCGCCTCTTCCCCGAACAGGCGCACGAGTTGATCGATGACGCGACGATTCAGCTCGTCCCGGTCGAGTACCGAGCGTTCGGCAGCAGACAACCGAAAGAAGCCGAATAACGCGGCCAGTCCGCCCGGTTGTGAGGCGTCATGAATCTCCTGCAACACCCCGGCCCAGCTCATGCCTTGACCAGATTGACCACTGTCTCGCCAAAACGGGCGGTCATACACGGCGAGTACTTTCGCCTGTCCAGCCATCCAGGTCGGAGTGTCTGCCTGCTTCGACTTCGTCGTTTCAGACAGTTCCGGGTGAAAGGTGATGCGTGAGACGAGTCGTGGCGGGATGGCTAAGATGACGTGTTCGAACGCTGTTGTCTGTCCGCCTTCGAGCTCGACCAATATCTCGTCTTCCGCCTGTTGAATTGAGGTGACGGTCGACTCGAGTTGAATTGTCCCTGCCGGTAGTGTCGAAGCGAGCGCCGTCGTCAAGCTGGCCATGCCCCCGATGAATCGCATCGACGGGACGGTGTGGCCAGGCGGGAGCGTATGGCGTTCGATGACACCGAACTGGCGCTCGAGCATCAAATCCCCGGTCGTGTGTTGAGAGAACGTCGGGAGACCGAGTCGTTCGATCAGTTGCGTGATTGTCGTCTCCGTCTCTGGCCAATACCAGGTCGGGCCGAGGTCGAACCCGTCATGGCTCAACACACGTCCCCCGATACGGTCACGCGCCTCGAACACGGTGACGTCATAGCCTTTTTCAGTGAGGAGCGACGCGGCATACAAGCCGCTCACGCCCGCCCCGATGATGGCGATTGATTTGGTCATATAAATACTCCTTCTCTATACGTGGTGCTCCCATTATACTGAAAAAGACGAATATACATAATTTGGGCGCACCACTCAGGAAAGGGCGTTACGACGTGAAGCGTGTCTTCTATTACATCTTATTTCCTTACATCTTATTAATGCGAGGATTATATCGATTTATCAAAACGGAAAGTACAATGTCTTATGCATTCATGCTGATCTTTGTTCCTGCCCATATCCTTATCATCGGATATGGCCTCCAAGTGTCGCTTTTACTAGAAACCGTTTTTAGAATTTATCTTTTGGCAGGATTGTTCACCCCAATGTATTACTTCGAATCGGATGTCAGGCGCAAACGCACTAAACCGGGATACGTTCCGATTGATGAAACCAAATAGCGTATTAAAACGTATTCAATTAGAAAGGATACGTTTTTTTGTTTCTTATATCGATTAAAAAGCAGAATCCGTAAATTACATAAAGGGGAGGAAGACAGAATGAACATAGCATTCGTCTCGTTATTCGGCTTATTGGTGACATTCATGCCGATTATTCTAGCCATCACCGTCATCGTGATGGTCATGAAATTTATGAACCGTTATGAACAGCGTGCTGATGAACGGCTTGAGCTTGAGCGTCAAGTAGCCGCTCGTCAACAAGAGCAATTCAACGTGTTAGTAGAACGACTCGATCAAATTGAAGAGAAGATGGAGACTCGCCCATAAGTCAAAAGGAGTGTTTAAATGGATTGGACCACGATCATGTTGACTGCCTCATTGATTTTGAACGCCTTCTTGCTCAATATCATTGCGCAACAAGCAAAAGAGATGAGTGCATTGAAACGAAAACAACTCCATACAGAACCAATCGTGCAAGATGCTGAGTTTCATGCGTCGATTAAAGAAAAAATCGATACGATTGGAATGATTCCGACCGTGAAATTCTTGCGTGAGACATATGACCTGTCGTTGCTTGAAGCGAAACAATTGGTCGATCGGGTAAACGAAAGGGAGTAGCGCGCGCTACTCCCTTTTTCCAGCTTTTATGAGTTGAAGTAACCGACTTTTCCTCTGGCGTACACTTTGTGCGTCACGTGCTCAGGGTCAACTTTGCCGAGTCTTTGATCGAGCCGAGACGACGCAATGATTCCGATTCCATAAGTACCGGTTGCGACAACCGTCACACTGATTAGTTCCGGATTGAGCAGTAGCGTCAAGATCAATACAACATATGCTCCAATCAGTCCAAATGCTGTCCACCATTCGAGACGCACAAGCCGCTTATACTCGGCGGACTGGTTGAAGCGCAGCAATGTGTTCGTCCTAGCCCCTATTTTCACGAGACCGACAGATGGAAACACTAGAAGGAACCAGATGAATTCAGCGAGACGACGTTCGCCAATCATCATCAAGGTCACACTGATTCCTGTAATCAGTGCAAACAGAATGATTGCCTGACGGGTCGAGCGCTTGCCGCTTTCATACAAATGATTGAACCGTTCGCGCTGCGTCATGGAACCAGACTCCTTTTGTTCAACTAATTTCTTTCAACCCAGTTTGGTCTCGCCACTGGAACGGTATCGATTTCTTCAAACCAAGTCGATAGCCGAGACGCCACACAAATCCTCGAATCCGGTCCAACCAACTGTCACTCAAGTCTTGGAACGGCATGACGGCCCGGACGTGATGGAGCTCGATACGATGAATCACGTATTGATAGCTAGGTGCCGCTATCGACCGATTGACCGCCATCTTTTCGCACCACTTCTGGTCAAAGAGTCTCTCCCAAGACTTTCGCGTATACGCTGGAGTGGGTTCTTCCTCGGTGTCGAATGCTTCGGCTGTATCAAATAAAGCAGAGTTGTGTAGAACAAAATCCCAAAATGAAATTTCCGAAGCCAACACTTGATCATCCGGTAATTCAACCGTCAACACCACACCTTTATTCCCCGATCCGATCCGTTTTCCGGTGCCTAGGTCAGGAAACTCGTCCCGACACCAAACCGGATAGTTCCCATTCAGCGGAATCCCGACTCGCTGCTCATATTGTTCGACCATCCAGTCATAAGCCGGTTTGAAAAATTCAAATCCTTCGTCATTGAACATGGCGTAGTGAGGATCACCTTGTAGATACCCTCGCTCCAATGCTACTTTCCAAGCGTCTCCATGCTGACACGTATAATAGATGCCCATATTCATTAACCCTTTCCACATTTGTTCTTTTACCACTTTATCCGATTTCACATCAAAACGTAGTGAAAATAATGGTCAGGGTTAATCGGTCGATTACAACTTAGGCGTTCGGACTCGGATACTTCACAGCATTTTTCTCGAGCTTCTCTTCAATCGCCTGCGACACATTGATCCCCGCCGCATGAGCGAACGTCAGCGCGTAGATAAGGACATCCGCGAGTTCTTCTTTCATCTCGACGCGTTTCGTCTCGAGCGCTTCTTCGCTCGACACCCATTGGAACAACTCTAATAGTTCGCTCGCCTCGAGCGATAACGATAACGCCAAGTCTTTCGGGTTATGGTGGAACGCCCAATCGCGCTCGTCTCGGAATTCAATCACTTTATCCATCAGTCGTTGTACTTCGTTCATCTCCACGTTCACTCCCCTTGAATGCGTTTTTATCATTTTCAAATTATCTCCAGTTTAGCATAGCCTTATTCCAATTCGTTACTCAAGTCTTCTATGAATCAATGGTATAATCCCACTAAAAAGGGAGGGATTCGGTGCTTACGTTCAACAACGTCTCTGTTCGCCAACAAGACACGCTCATCCTTGAACATATCTCGTTCACCATCAATCCGGGTGAAGTCGCAGCCATCCACTGCGGCGTCACTTCCCGGGAAATATTGTTCGCATTATTGACGGACTCGCACGCGAACTACTCCGGGACCATCGATACACAAAATTACACGCTTTCGGTCTTCTCCATCCGTGACGGCTTATATGACCGGTTGACGGTCGAGGAGTATTTGCGTTTCACGCATACGCTCTACGAATCGACGGAATCGCTGGATACAGTCCTGCAAACCGTTCAACTCACCCCATATCGGAACAAACGATTAAATCGGCTCAGTCTGTCGCTCGTCCGGCGCGTCCAATATGCGGCGCTGCTCTTACATAATCGGGACATCTATGTGCTTGAAGAACCGGATCAAAACGTCGACCAAGAGACACGGCACTTGTTCGCGACCGTCTTGATGCAACTGAAGCAGCAACAAAAAGCCATCCTGCTCCTGACGAGCAACATGGAGAGTGCCCTGTTCGTCACGTCGACCGTCTATCGGATCGACCACCGGCACTTGCGCCTGCTCGACGTAGAACCGGATGAACCGGATGCGAACGAAGACGTCACGCCAGAGGTGATGCACGTCCGCTTCGAGAAGATTCCGACGAAAGTGAACGAGAAAATCGTGTTACTCGACCCTCCGGAAATCGACTACATCGAGAGCCAGGACGGACAATCCGTATTGCACAGTCAGTCCGAGCAGTTCCCGAGCGTCTTCACGATGAACGAGCTCGAGACGCGTCTGACCCCATACGGCTTCTTCCGCTGCCATCGGTCGTACATCGTCAACCTTCAACGCGTGCGAGAAGTCATCACGTACACGAAGAACAGTTTCAGTCTCGTGCTCGATGATTCGGCGAAGACGACCATCCCGCTCTCGAAGACAAAAATGGCCGAATTGAAGACAATGATCGGGCTGAAATAGGCTCCATTCACTGTCCGATTTGCTCCACTCAGTCCTCAAGAAGCGCCATTTATGGCCATTCTAATGCGCCCCACTCTTCCTCTCGATACGATGTAAGCAGGAAATACGACATCACCAAGGAGGAACGAGCGATGCAGGATATTATCACCGTGAATCAATTGAAAAAGCTGTTCGGGAACGAAGAAGCGTTACGCGACGTGACGTTTTCTGTTAAAAAAGGAGAGGTGTTCGGGTTCCTCGGACCGAGCGGATCCGGGAAGACGACGACCATCAAAATCTTGACGTCCCAACTCGCGCAGACGTCAGGTGACGCCACCGTGTTCGGCGTCCCGGTCTCGGAATTGAAACAAGAACAGTATCGGAAGCGGATCGGTGTGTTGACCGATAACAGCGGCCTATACACGCGCCTTTCGATCGAAGAGAATCTACAGCTCTACTGCGACCTATACGACGAGCCACGCACACGAATCGACGATGTGCTCCAGACAGTGAACTTGGCCGGGGAACGCAAAAAACGCATCTCCGCCTTATCACGCGGGATGCTGCAACGAGTGACACTGGCCCGGGCGTTGTTACATGAACCGGAACTGTTGTTTTTAGATGAACCGACGTCCGCACTCGACCCGGTCAACTCGCGCCACATCTATAAAGGCATCGAACGGTTGAAGGCAAAAGGGACGACCATCTTTTTGACGACGCACGACATGAACGAGGCCGAGGAACTGTGCGACCGCGTCGCGTTCTTGCATCAAGGGGAGATTCAATTGCTCGACGCCCCAAAACAATTGCGCCGGAAATATGCGAACGGCTCGATGCGCGTCGAACTGCATGACGGGGAAACGGTGGACTTGAAACAAGGAAAAGACGGGGCCGACTGGCTCCATCCACAAATGCGCGACCAAAATATCGCGGCCATTCATTCAAACGAGCCGACGCTCGGGGATATCTTTATCGAAGTGACAGGGAGGAAATTATCATGACATTTTCAATGAAACGGGCACTCGCCATTTTCCAGAAAGACTATAAAGACTTGTCGCGGAACTTATTCGTCTCGTCGACGTTGATTATGCCGCTGTTCTTCGCCGTCTTCTATTCACAGCTCGGCGGAGAAGGCATCGACGTGACGTACTTCGTTATCAACATCACGTTCAGCCTCGTCGCGACGTTCGTCCAGTGCGCCTTGATTGCCGAAGAGAAAGAGAAGAACACGCTCCGCGGGCTGATGTTGTCGCCAGCGAGCACGCTCGACATCTTACTCGGAAAGAGCGCGCTCACGTTCGTGACGACACTCATCCTCATCGCGGCGTGTGTCTTTATCATGGGATACAGCCCGGCGAACCTTCTCGTCATCTCACTCGCACTCATCGTCTCGACATTCTTCTATATCGGGATTGGGACGATTCTCGGATTGATGACGAAGACGGTCATGGAAGCCTCGCTCATCGTCATGCCGGCGTTTTTCTTCTTCTCGTTCTCACCGATGCTGTTGGTATACGAGGACCGCTTCTCCATCATCGGTCTCCTCGAGTACTTGCCGAACATCGTCTTGATCGACCTCGCGCATCAAATCGAGGCGGGAGCAGGACTTGGCTCTACATGGGTGGAGCTTGCGGTTCTGTCGGCTTGGGCACTTGTCGTGTTCGTTGGAAGTATTGTGATGTATAACCGGAAACAGACAGACTAAAAAGCGACGATATTACTCGTCGCTTTTTTTCTATGTTCAATTCAAAATCTGATGGATTTTATGCGTCAACCACACCTTATGGTGATGAGCCGATTTGAATTAATAAACACTTAGGTTTCAATATAGTTGTAGAATAAGTATAATTAAAGAGATTGTTCAAAAAGAATTCTTAACACTTCAATTTATTCATCAATTGAAAACTATCTATTTTTGCCATGTTTTCTTTATTTCTTTGTTATATGAAGTCCATTTCGTTTGTTTTGTTTAAAATATATGTACTTACTGTATATTTATACTTTGTTTTTGACGTCTAAAGAATAATCGCACCAAAAGACGAGTGGAGAGATAAGTATGGAAAGAATTAAAAAATTCCTTTTATTATTGTTTCTGATGGTGTTTACTTGTTTGACAGTTGCTCCAACTGTTAATTTTGCAGTTCATGGTAATGAGATAACAGCAAAAAATGGGGTACTTGATTTACGTGATATAAATTTTGAAGAGCACAATTATATAGAGATGAGTGGGGAGTGGGGTTTATATTGGAACAAATTCCTCAAACCAGAAAAAGTACCGGATAATCCCTCAACTTTTGTTTCATTTCCTCATAGGTGGATGGGTTCTGAAATGAACAATGAGACATTACCAGGTGAGGGACATGCCACATATACACTTAAAATAAAAGTAAATGAAGAGAGCTTATCAACTCATAAGGGCCTTTATGTACCGCTTATTTCGAATGCATCGAAACTATGGATCAATGGGAAATTAGTGAGTCAAATTGGTGAAATTGGTATGAGCTCAAAAGATGAACGTCCAACCTATAATCCACAAGTCATCACTCTTGATTTAGATAAGCCAGAATTTGATCTAGTTTTACAGGTTTCCAATTACTCTGCACGAAACGGTGGAATTTGGGGAGAGTTTTTATTCGGAAATGCAGAAGAATTAATAAGTATGGCTGAGAAACGAATGCTTAAAGAAATGTTTATTATTGGTGGTTTAACTATTTTCGGATTTTACCATTTTGTTATTTATATTCTACGTAGAACAGATCGAGCTGCTCTCTATTTTGGGATTCTTTGTTTACTAATTGCTCTTCGCTCGCTGATAGTCGGCGAGGTAGTTTTAACCGATCTACTCCCTAATTTCTCTTGGGAATGGCACAGAAAAATCGAATATTGGACGATTTCAATCGCGTTTCCAGTATTTTTATTGTTTCTTAATGCAATGTTTCTTAACTATATAAAAAAATCCATTTTACAAATGTCCTTTTTTATAAGTTTACTTTATTCTTTATTTGTCTTATTTACACCTGCTAAAGTTTTTTCGTATACGATTAACTTTTATCAACTGATCATGACAGCGATGATGTTGTATGTACTTTTTGAATTGACCAAAGCGTGGAAGCGAAATGTTCCAGGTGTAAAGGTTTTATTGATCTCAACCGTCATTTTTACTGGTACAGCCTTAAATGATATCCTTTATTATAATGAATGGATTCATACAGGTGATTTTACAAGTGTTGGATTATATATCTTTGTCTTTGCTCAGTCTATCGTTCTTGCTATTAAATATGCATCTACCTTTCAAAAAGTTGAAACCTTGTCTATTCGTTTAGGAGAACTAAATAACACCCTTGAGGAAAAAGTGCAAATAAGAACTTCTCAACTGGAGCGATCACAAAATGAACTAAAACAACTGAATCAGAAGCTCGAAATTCTTTCAAACATTGATACTCTAACAAATGTTCCGAATAGACGGTCACTCAACCAAAATTATGAAGAGGTTTGGGAGATGAACAAGGATTTATTGAAACCAATTACGGTATTTATGATCGATATAGATTGTTTTAAGCTTTTTAATGATACATATGGTCATCAAAAAGGTGATGAGGTACTAAAATTAGTCGCTCAATCATTGAAAAATAGATTGGATATGGTTGGAGGATTCTTTGCAAGGTATGGCGGAGAAGAATTCTTTGCTTTATTAGATGGGAAATCCGTTGAAGAAGCCGTTGATATAGCTAAAGATATGAATGATGTCATTCATAAATTAAAAATCCAACATAAAACTTCAACGGTTGCAGATACAATAACAATTAGTATCGGAATTGCCCATTCTACTTCTGCAAATCTAGTAGAAAAAGAGCAACTAATCAGTAAGGCTGACGAAGCTCTTTATCGTTCAAAACAAATTGGCAGAGATTCCATATCATTGTTTTATCAGAATGAAATTAAACATCTGTAAGTATCTCGATATTGTGGAGAAAATCTAACATAACAGACTAAATTATATTGGAATTCACAAATATATCCCATAATATCTCGCTTGAAAAAGCATAGAGTTTATGGATCTGAGCTTTTCCAAATCTCTATCTTAATCTTTATATGGTATACTTTAACGGAATTAAGTGGAAATTAAACCTATTATGAACTTTACTGTTTGGATTAGATAAACTTATGTAAAAACTATAGGAGTATTTTTAAAACCGCATTTCGTATGCTCTAATATCTTCAATCTTCGCTATATCATCTGAATGCGGTAATGTATTACTATTAAGTACTTTTAAAGAAAGAATAAGCTTACTTTTTTGGTTCGGAGAACTCCATACGAGGAGTATCCCTGTTCTCTTTTTAAGATGTAATGTACTGACATATTCATTTAAATTTCATGATTATTATCGTTAACTATTTCTAGCATGTATTGTTCATTATCATTATAATTGATTATTTCTATTTCACTTACAATAGCATGTACACATAAACTCACTTTAAGATTCTTTAATGGAATTTGAATATTGGGTAGTACTTTCTAAGTAGTGCTGATTCGTAAATGAAGAGCCTAACCCATTTTGATTAAGATTTAGGCTCTTTCTAGAATTGTTCTGTTAAATTATACGATGGCGTGCTAGTTCCTATGCATCATGTTCACTCAGTATTAACTATATTTCTATCCCCATCTAATTTAAATTCACTACATACCTGATATAATAATAATTTTAATGACCGACGGTTTGTCAAATTAAGCGCAACACTTCCTCGGTGAAGGCCTCGTGTGCGGTTTTCCAGTCCAGGCACTTTCTCGGTCGCCCGTTGATCTTGGCCAGCGCATCCGCGAGTTCACCGTCACCGACCTGCGCGAAGTCCGTTCCTTTCGGGAAGAACTCGCGGAGGATCCCGTTGGCGTTCTCGTTGCTCCCCCGTTGCCACGATGAATACGGGTCGGCGAAATACATCGGCACGCCGAGCGACGCCTGGATGTGTATTTTGCAATACAAATGTGGTTCTTACGCAATGTTGGTGAATGATGATGAGCAATCGCCCGAAGGTGGTCGCTCATTTTTTTGGAA